>NZ_CP045997.1:3001778-3601778 GCF_010233585.1 Spirosoma endbachense | reverse complement strand
CTTACCTAACGTTTTTTATTAACTAACTAACCGACAAGTATGATAGCTGCAAAAGGCTATGCCGCTCAAACTAAAGATACCCAATTGGCACCCTGGAATTTAGACCGACGTGACGTTGGTGCACACGATGTTCAATTTGATATTACGCATTGTGGTGTTTGTCATTCTGACCTTCACCAGATACGGGATGAGTGGGGCGGTGGCATTTTTCCGATGGTTCCCGGACACGAGATTGTAGGCCGGGTAGTAGCGGTCGGCAACCAGGTGACTAAATTTAAAGTTGGCGATCTGGCAGGTACCGGCTGCATGGTCGATTCATGCCGTGTCTGCGCTAATTGCCAGCACGGATTGGAGCAGTATTGCACCAACGGTAATACGCTCACCTACAACAGTCTGGAGCAGGATAAGAAAACGCCTACCTACGGAGGCTACTCGAATACCATTGTGGTACACGAAGATTTCGTACTCCACATTGCTGAAACGCTGGATTTGGCGGCCGCGGCCCCACTACTTTGTGCGGGTATCACGACGTACTCTCCCCTCCGGCACTGGAAGGTAGGCAAAGGGCATAAACTGGCCGTTCTGGGCTTGGGTGGCCTTGGACATATGGGGATAAAATTCGGTGTGGCGTTCGGTGCGGAGGTGACCGTTCTGAGTACCTCACCCCAAAAAGAAGCAGACGCCCGAAAGCTGGGTGCTCACAATTTTATCGTTACCAGCGACCCGGCCCAACTGGAATCTGTAACGGGTTATTTCGATTTTATTCTGGATAGTGTTTCGGCTGAGCACGACTACAATCAGTATCTCGCTCTGCTGAAAACCGACGGTGTACACATTTGCGTCGGCGCTCCTCCAACCCCGTCTGCCCTGTTGGCATTCAGCCTGATTCCCGGTCGAAAAAGCATCGCAGGATCAAGTATTGGTGGCATTGCAGAAACACAGGAAATGCTGGATTTCTGCGCTGAAAACAATATCGTATCCGACATTGAACTGATTAATATCGAAGACATACACCCGGCTTACGACCGTATGCTGAAAGGGGACGTCCGATACCGGTTTGTGATCGACATGGCGTCGCTGTAAAATCAATAAAAGCTGCTTCACCCGGTGAGGCAGCTTTTATTGATTTTACAGATTAACGAGTTGACAATGAAAAACGTAATTATTCTGGGTGCGAGTGGTACGATCGCGAAACAGGTTATTGATCTGTTAGCAAAAAAAGAGGATATCAACCTGACATTGTTTCTACGAAATGCCCGCCGATTAGGGAGCAGGGATGTTTCCAGCTATCGCGTCATTGAAGGCAATGTACTGGAGTATAACCAGCTAAAAAAAGCTATTTCCGGTCAGGATATCGTGTATGTGAATCTGGCAGGCGATCTGGCAGCAATGACCAAAAACATAGTAAAGGCCATGCATGAAGAATGGGTCAAAAAAGTCATCTTCATCAGCTCGATTGGTATTTATGATACGCCCTTAAGACCCGTTTTGACACCTTACCGCAAAGGGGCCGATGTGTTTGAAGCTTCAGGCCTTGACTACACGATTTTACGCCCAACCTGGTTTACCAGTGCGGATGAAGTGGATTACGAAACTACCCGAAAAGGCGAACCTGAGAAAGGTTCGGTCATTTCCCAGAAAAGCCTGGCAACGCTGATCGTCGATATTATTGATCATCCTGAAAAATATGCCCGTGAAAACCTGGGTGTAAACAAACCCAATTCGTAATCTCGATCTAATGGGTTTAATACAGTTACCCCTACTCATCGCACGGTGCCACTCTACGGGTAACCTTACACATACAGCAATTGCCATCAATAATAAAAAAGGTGGGCGGGTTGTAAAAAGTAATTGACAAGGAATACAGTAACGTAAAAGAAAAGTAGAGATTCATTATCTGTGTGCTACTACGGATTGAATAGGCTAGCTAATAATAGCATCAGAATATTGCCGCGCCACGCGGCTTCGTAAGGCACATCTCTGTACCTAACATTCCTATACAAACACCAGCTTATACCTCCGGTTGTCGTGATTGGCAGGCTACTTAGGAAAATAATGTAGATAGGCCAAAATGAAGGCTTATCCATATCGATGAATAAGCCTTCTTAGATCAGTTGTAGCCTACCCTGGGTTCGTTGAATGTCGTGCAGAGGGCATCCGATGATTTGTTGTCCCGGAACTCTGCTTAAGGATAGGGGGAAAGCAGCGCTTGGCCTCAACTCCCTTGACTAATCTGATCCTGTAGTCCGGCAAACTTTCGGTCTTAATCCGATTTGTAATGGATTTCCGCATAGGGGCTCTGCACTCGGTAACATCAATCCGGCCCGATACCAGTCCATTAATCGCATGAAATTGCTCCACGTAGTGATGCATAGGGCTGTTGTTTTGAGGATACTAATACGATCAACCGACTCCAGTTAGAATGAAAGAGTAAATAATTGTTAGTTGTAACAATTATTATAGACGAAAATTACGCGATTCTAACAAATAAACCAAATTCTTTTTGTTAGATTTGCGTAATTCTTAGGCAACGACTACACAGCTAGTCCGACTCAACCGGTTGCGAGCATGAAAAGTGATCCTGAAATTCGGAGCAGACTGAGGAAAGAATTTAAACGCATCGGTGTTTCCATCGAGGATGTCGCCGTGGCATCGGGTATTGCCAAAGGCACGCTCGATAACATTATGATTGGCCGGGTGGAATCGATGAAGGATGTTCACCTGAAGGCGCTATGGCAGGCCTATCCTATGTTGCGGGTTCAGTATATCTTGACGGGTAGACTGGAAGAACAATTGGCACCTTCGGTCTATATTTATAAATCAGGAGTTGTCAATGTCGAAATTCGGGGTGAGCATTAACGTGTGGTAATCCGCACGGATAACTCCAAGAGACTGACCGACTTGCTGTACGATCATAACTTTCTACTCAATTTTCTGCTTTATTAGTTAAATCGCTGATATCATCCTTATGAAAAAGCAAGTAGATACCGATAAAGAGCAGTTAGCTAAGCCGATAGGAACGGATAATTCGGGCACACCAGAATCCGATCAGGTGCATTATCCTGACCCTAGTGATGGTATTCCCATGCATATTGAAGAGCTAAAAGAAAACCTGGAGGCAATTAAGGAAGAAACGGGTATCGACCCGAATCTGCTCCCGGAAATTGAGCAGGAGTGAGTAATAGCTGTTAGCTTCAGGAGTGTACTGCGGATTAGTAAAGGACAAACCGGCGATATAAGACGCAAAAAAGCCCATGATCCGAATTGGAAATGGGCTTTAGGGATGACGGAAAGAGATTGATAATTTCGAGTTGTGGGCCAGGCAGGGCTCGAACCTGCGACTTACTGATTATGAGTCAGGCACTCTAACCGACTGAGTTACAAGCCCATTGCTGATCGATTACTCAGATTCAGCGGTGCAAATTTACGATTTTTTCGACAGAATTGCAGTATGTTGCTAATTATGGTGAAAAAATCCTGTCAATCCTGTTCGCTCATCTGCCTATCTTTGCTGAATGTCAGCGCATAACAAGAAGAAAATACTCAATGATCCGGTTTATGGATTCATTAGCATCCCGACCGACTTGTTGTTCGATTTGGTAGAGCATCCATTTTTCCAGCGATTGCGCCGGATTAAACAGTTAGGATTGTCGGAATATGTGTATCCGGGGGCACTGCATACCCGTTTTCACCATGCCCTGGGTGCCATGCACTTAATGGGGCAGGCTACCCAGACACTCAAAGGGAAAGGTCATTATTTGTCCGACGATGAATGTGAGGCCGCACAGATCGCTATTCTGCTTCACGATATTGGCCATGGGCCGTTTTCGCATGTGCTGGAATGTTGTCTGCTCGACGACGTACACCATGAAAAAATTTCGCTGCTGCTCATGCATGAACTGAATCGGCAGTTTAATGGCCGATTAACAATGGCCATCAGCATGTTTGAAGGAACGTACGAACGCCCATTTTTCCATCAACTGATTTCGAGTCAACTGGATATGGACCGTATGGACTACCTCAACCGCGACGGTTATTATACGGGCGTGGCCGAAGGAGCCATTGGTGCCGAGCGGATTATTAAGATGCTCGATTTGGTTGATGACCAGCTTGTAGTAGAAGCTAAAGGTATTTTGAGCGTCGAAAATTTTCTGAACGCCCGACGGTTGATGTACTGGCAGGTTTATCTGCACAAAACGTCCATTTGCTGCGAATCGATGCTGATTCAGATTCTGCGTCGGGCCCGGTTTCTTATCCGGCAGGGAGAGACGGTTTTTGCACCCCAGACGTTCATGTTGTTCTTACGCGAAAGCGTTTCGCTCGATGCTTTTCTGGCAAGCCCGGCCTATATCGAAGCCTTTACCCAATTAGACGATTACGATGTCTGGGGATGCGTTAAACAATGGGCATTGCACAACGATTCTGTATTGTCGGCACTTTGTCAGATGCTGCTCGATCGGCGTCTGTTCAAAATTATGCTCTCAACCGAACCGTTTGCGGGCGAATTGCTCAATGAACTCGAAGAGCAACTGCGTCAATTGGGTTTACCAGACGAAGAACTATCGTATTTTCTGGTAGAGGGCCAGGCAACGAATGCGGCTTACCTGCCCTCCGGCGACCGGATTAACATAAAGCTTAAATCCGGGAAGGTGATTGATATTGCCGATGCGTCTGATCTGTCAAATATTCGGGTGCTAACCAATATTGTCCGCCGATATTATGTTTGCTGGGCGAAAGAACTGAAAATAGATAACTGGGTAGGTAAATGAGCTGATAACCGGGGAGTTTACGGCCGATCATGCTATCGCCAGTTTGCCGAATCCACCAATTACCCAACCACACAACACTATTTCCGGGGATTTTATCCGAAAAGTGCAATTTGTTACCTACCTTAGCGCCCAAAATAGTCGGCATAAGCGACTGTTTTGCGATGGTCGTCATACGCATATGGAGTTTACAGTCAAGCAGATTGCCACGTTACTGGGAGGTGAGGTAGCCGGGAATGATACACTGGCCATTACTAAATTAGCTAAAATAGAGGAAGGCCGGCCCGGTGATATTTCGTTTTTGTCGAACCTCAAATACGAACCGCATCTCTACACAACGCAGGCATCGGCGGTGATTGTTGATCGTTCGTTTCAGCCTCGAAAACCCGTTGAGGCAGCGCTTATCTTTGTCGAAAATTCGTACTCGGCCTTCACGCGTCTCCTTGAAGAGTATCACCAGCGAATGAGCTTTGCGCGCGTTGGCGTAGAGCAGCCCGCATTTGCCGGTGATGGTGCCCAGTTTGGTGAACAGGTTTACCGGGGAGCGTTTTCTTACGTTGGGCGAAACTGCCGCATTGGACACAACGTTAAGATTTATCCCCATGCCTACATCGGCGATAATGTCCGCATTGGCGATAATACAATTATTCATACTGGCGCTCGCATACTGGACAATTGCATTATCGGGCAGTATTGCGTTATTCATCCAAACGCTGTAATTGGCAGCGAAGGATTTGGCTTTGCACCCCAGCCCGATGGTACGTATAAAACCATCCCGCAGCTTGGCAATGTCATTCTGGAGGACTTTGTCAATGTGGGCTCCAATACCACAATAGACTGTGCCACAATGGGGTCGACCATTATCCGGCAAGGGGTTAAACTAGATAACCTGATCCAGATTGGCCACAATGTTGAAATTGGTAAAAACACGGTAATAGCCGCGCAAACTGGCATTTCTGGCTCGACGAAAATCGGCGAAAATTGTACAATTGCCGGTCAGGTGGGCTTTGCCGGCCACCTCACTATTGCCAATGGTACTAAAGTGGGTGCACAGTCGGGCGTCGGTAAAAATGTGTATGAAGAAGGGACGGCCCTCAACAGTTCTCCCGCTTTTGGACTAAAAGAAAGCATGCGTTCACTGGCCGTTTTCAGGCGCTTACCAGACCTGGAACGACGACTGACTTATTTGGAAAAGAAAACAGAAAAATAGTTTACACCGGGCCGCCGGTGCGGTTTGGAGTTTTTAGGGTTCAGTAAAGCGTTCCGGTCTGCCGGGGCGCTCAGTCAACTGAAAACTGAGAACTGAAAGCTGAGAACTGGATAAGAATGAATACCAAACAACAGACGATTCAAAAAGCCGTTTCGGTATCAGGTGTAGGCTTGCATACGGGCGTTTCGGCTACGATGACATTCCTTCCCGCTCCGACTAATCACGGCTATAAATTTCAACGCATTGACTTGCCTGGGCAGCCTATCGTCGATGCCGATGTCGACAATGTAGTCGACCTGTCACGCGGCACGACCATTGAACAGAGTGGAGCGCGCATTCATACGGTCGAACATACACTGGCTGCATTGGTCGGTTTACAGCTAGACAATGTGCTGATTCAACTGGATGGGCCAGAGCCACCAATTATGGATGGTTCGTCGATTCAATTTATCAATGCACTTCAGGAAGCTGGAATCGAAGAGCAGAACGCAACACGTAACTACTTCGAAGTCAATGAGTATGTTCATTATAAGAACTCCGAAAAAGATATCGAACTGGCTGCGCTTCCGCTCAATGATTACCGACTGACGGTGATGGTTGATTATAATTCGCGGGTGATCAGCAGCCAGCATGCTTACCTGAACGACATTAGCCAGTTTCCTGAACAGATTGCCAGCTCCCGAACATTTGTCTTTCTGCATGAGCTGGAAGCCTTATTCAAACAGAATCTGATTAAAGGGGGCGACCTGACCAATGCCATTGTTATTGTAGACCGCGATGTTGAAGATGGCGAACTGGACTACCTGGCCGATCTGCTTCACAAACCCAAGGTCAGCGTGAATCGGCGGGAGGGTATTCTGAATAATACGCAGTTGCATTACCCGAACGAAATGGCTCGCCATAAACTGCTGGACGTGGTTGGTGATCTGGCTCTGATTGGTCGGCCTATCAAAGCACAGATTCTGGCGGCTCGCCCTGGACACGCGGCTAATGTCGCTTTTGCCAAAAAAATCAAGAAACTCATCCAGAAAAACGCGGCTAACCAGGTACCTCATTACGATCCCAAGCAGCCACCTGTTCTGGACATCAATCGTATATCGCAGTTATTGCCGCACCGCTACCCATTCCAGATGATCGATAAGATTATTGCGCTGGATGAAAATAGCGTAGTGGGTATCAAGAACGTGACAATGAATGAGCCATTCTTCCCTGGCCATTTTCCGGGCAATCCGGTAATGCCGGGTGTAATGCAACTCGAAGCAATGGCGCAAACAGGTGGTATTCTGGTTCTTAGCACGGTGCCTGATCCAGAAAACTACTGGCCTTACCTGATCGGTATTGAGAATTGCCGTTTCCGTCGCAACGTTTTGCCAGGGGATACCGTAATCTTTAGATGTGAATTTACGTCACCAATGAAGCGGGGAATCGTAAAAATGCAAGGACGTGGTTATGTGAACACCAATCTCGTTTGCGAAGCCGATATGATTGCCAGTCTTGTCAAAAAGAAATAGTTTTCAGTTTTCAGTTTTCGGTTTACAGTTAGCCGACGGCGCTGCTAGTTAAGTCCAGGCAACTGTAAATTGTAAATTGAAAGCTATTTGAACTGAAAATATGATTCAACCATTAGCCTATATTCACCCTGAAGCGAAGATTGCGCAGAACGTGGTGATTGAGCCGTTTGCCATCATTCACAAAGACGTTGAAATTGCCGAAGGAACGTGGATTGGTTCGCACGCCGTTATTAACGAGGGAGCACGTATTGGTCGTAACTGTAAGATTTATCCGGGTGCTGTTATTTCATCAACACCACAGGATTTAAAATTCAATAACGAATACACCCGGACATTCATCGGTGATAATACAACCATTCGGGAGTATGCCACCATCAGCCGGGGTACCGAAGAGCACTGGAAAACCGAAATCGGTGCCAATTGTCTCGTCATGGCTTATGCACACGTAGCGCACGATTGCCGTATCGGAAATCATTGCCTGATTATTAACAACGTACAGATGGCCGGTCATGTCCATATGGGCGACTGGGCTATTATTGGCGGGTCAAGCTCGGTGCATCAGTGGGTTAAGATCGGCGCTCATGCCATGATTTCGGGCGGGTCGCTGGTTCGAAAAGATGTCCCGCCTTTCACAAAGGCAGCTCGTGAGCCACTCTCTTATACGGGAATCAATTCGATTGGGCTCCGTCGTCGTGGTTTCGATAACGACAAGATTAATCAGATTCAGGAAATTTACCGCTATATCTATCTGCGTGGGCTGAATAATGCTGAGGCTTTAACTCAGATTGAGCTGGAGTTACCACCGTCCGACGAGCGTGATGAAATTGTGAATTTTATCCGTAGTTCGGAACGAGGTATCATGAAAGGCCCCTCAACAAACGGAGATCGGGAGTAGGGTTAATGGATAGTATAAATGGATACGGTAAAATGACAAGGTGAGAAACGTCATTTTACCGTATCCATTTATACTATCCATTTATACAAAATTCGTTTATGGTAATCAGAGCTGAGCAGTTAGGGAAAAAATACCGGAAAGAGTGGATCTTTCGCCGGGTTGACCTAACCCTCACTGCCGGAACAAGTTACACATTCGTCGGGCCGAATGGCAGTGGAAAATCAACGCTATTACAACTACTTGCTGGCAACTTGCCCGCTACGGAGGGGAAACTGGTGTATAGCCGACAGGATAAGATAATTGACCCCGATGATTGGTTCCGACAGGTGAGTATTGCGGCTCCTTATCTCGAACTGGTTGAAGAACTTTCGCTTGATGAGTTATTGACCTTTCACCAGACGTTCAAGCCTTTTAAAGCCGGCCTTACGCCCGAGCTGGTTGCCGAACGGTTAATGCTGACTCATGCCCGCCATAAAGAGATCAAGTATTTTTCATCGGGTATGAAACAGCGGGTTAAACTCGGTCTGGCTTTTTTCTCTGAATCGCCGGTCGTTATTCTCGATGAACCAACGTCCAATCTGGATCGACAGGGCGCAGCCTGGTATAAAGAGCAGGTATTACAACTTACCGGACCAGCCAATCATTCTCCCCAGCTTCTGCTCATTGGCTCCAATCAACCAGATGAATATGATTTCTGTCCGAATGTTCTGGACGTCATGCAGTGGAAATGAGTTGGTCTGATCCATTACCATCCCGTCAGAAATTGCAGTAACCAGTCTGGCTTTAAGAAAAGCCCAATGATTGGCACGACCAGCCCCACCGCCAGCCAGACCGCCGGTTTCGCTACGTTTTCGGCTGATGGTTGCTCCGATGAAGCGAGGGCTGGTCGGAAGAAGAGCAGAAAGGGGATTTTCAGGTAATAAACCAGCGAAATCAACGCATTTAGCAAGCCCAGTACGAAAAGTGCCAGTAGCCAATTATCACTGGTATGCTGGTAGGCATCGAAAAGTGCCGAGAATGCCAGGAGTTTTGCCGTAAAGCCAACGGTTGGCGGCAATCCTGTTAGCGCAAGCATAACGACCGTCAGCGCAACCGACAAGAGCGGAAATTTCGGGCCAAGACCCGCGAACTGGCTAATGGTTAGGTCAGTACCATTGGCACGAGCCAGCAAATCGATCAGAAAGAAAGCTGCCAGTGAAATGAACAGATACGTTCCGGCATAAAACAGAACGGCCTCAAATCCAGCTTCCGTTAAGGCTACAACACCTACTAGCAGGAAGCCAGCATGGGCAATCGTAGAATAGGCGAGTAGTCGCTTGGCATCTGTCTGGCGAAGGGCCGATAGATTTCCGATCAGAATACCGGCCAGCGCCAGCACAGCCAGTGGTGTTTGCAGAGAAATGATCGTTGTTCCGGTCAGTGTTTGCGCTATCGATGAGCCAACGGGTAAGGTCGTTACGATCCGCATTAGAACCAGCACAGCGGCTGCTTTGGGGGCAACGGAGAAAAACGCGGCTACGGGTACGGGAGCTGCCTCATAAGCATCGGGTGTCCATACGTGAAACGGAACGCCAGCTAATTTAAACAGTAAGCCAGCCAGGGTGAGTAAGATGGCAACGGTAGCGACGGCCGCATCCTGACTGGCGAGTTCGATACCGAACGTTTCGGCCGTAAGGTCGAGGGTTCCCGTCATACCATAAAGCAATGACATACCGTATAGCATGACAGCTGAGCTAACAGCCCCGAATAGCAAGTATTTAATGCCGCCCTCCGACGCTTTCCGGTCGGCGGTGAGGGCAGTGAGCAGGTAGGAACAAATGGAAACCAGTTCGATACTCAGATAGATACTGAGCAGGTTTACCGATACGGTCATTAGAAATAGCCCCAATGTCATTGCCACCAGAATCGAATACCATTCTACCGGGAGCAAACCTTCTTTAGGCTGGTGTAGGGGCCGGGTGGTCAATAATTCATACAGTAGGACAAATACGCCCGCTAAGGCAATGACTACCTGGAAATAAATAGCCTGGTTATCGACAAACAGCAGGTGCATAAACAAAAAACCTCGTGTGGGCGATAGCACCGTCCATACGCCAGCGAGTAGGATCGAGGTAATGCTTAGACCAGCCAGCCAGTATCGCGTTTTAATCCGCGACGTTGACCGTATTAGAATAAGTTCAGTGATTAATAGTCCACAAAAAGCCGCCGACAACCAGGCCATAGGCCCGAAGCCGCCAAGACTTCTCAGAATGTCGTTAAGCTGGTCGGTGAGAGACAAAATAACTAAAGTTGTTGATCGATAGGCGTCAGTAGTCAGCAGGATTTTCTGGCCTGAAACGCCTGACTGACGCCTATCGATTCAAATTAAATCATACCCTCGCGATGCGCTTCTTCTTCGTAGCCGTGCAGTTGAATAGGGTCCTGCTTTTTCCGAAGACGAATGTTGAGGAATTCTACTAGCAGTGAGAACGCGATCGCAAAATAGAGGTACCCTTTCGGCACCGTACCAACTTCCTGCTTGAAAATGACGACTTCGGAGAGGTGTGCACCTTCAGCTACGAGCATAAAGCCAATCATAATCAGGAATGCAAGCCCCAGCATCTGAATCGTGGGATGGTCGTTGACGAACTTACCGACCGGCCCCGCAAAAAACATCATGATCAGAATAGAAAGCACCACGGCAATCATCATGATCGCAACATTTTGGGTCAGACCGATAGCTGTCAGAATGGAATCGATCGAGAATACAATATTGGTAATGGCAATCTGAGTGACCACACTGGCCACGGTTGATTTCCCTTTGGCACCCCCTTCGGTTTCTTCGTGCTCACCCCCTTCCAGCTTGTGGTGAATTTCGGAAGTCGCTTTATACAACAGAAACAATCCACCCGCAAACAGAATCAGGCTCTGGCCCGTGAAAGCAGCCTTGAACCAACCCGCATCAATGTGGGTAAAGGGCTTGCTGAGCGAGATCACAAATGAAATGCCAAGCAGTAAGATCAATCGGAAGGCCATTGCCAGTGCTAATCCGATGTTGCGCGCTTTAGCCTGATCCTGGCGAGCCAGTTTGTTGGCGGCAATAGAAATGAAAATGATGTTATCGATTCCCAGGACAATTTCCAGAAATGTCAGGGTCAGTAAACTGACAATCGATTCGGCAGAGAAGAGATCGGTCATGGTTGAACAAAAGTACAGCCCAAAAATACCGGCTGCAAGCCGTGTCTGCAATATCTTGTTCAGGAATGAACGCCAAACCGTACGAAAGGTGCTAAATTGGGGTGATTGGTAAGCGGGAAATTAGCGTAACGGGGTAATGCCGTACTAACCTGATTACCCCGTTACGCCTAACTACTTGTATTGTAATTCAATAATTAGTGGAACAACATTGCCCGTAACGCCGGGCTTAACCTCGAACCCAACCTGATTATCGCGATAGCGGATCTGGTCCTGTTTGACCAGCTGGTCGCCCAGCACATCGGCCACACGTTTATCGAGCGGACCTTTTTTGCGATCAAGCGTTTTGATGAAACCGTCCATATTTAGCGGGCGCTTGGCAAACAGAATCAAGAGATAGTCTGCCTTATTGCCCTTGTGCTTTTCCATCACGATCGAACTGTTTTCCGACGGATAAGCGATGGTTGTGTTGGGGCCCAGCAATGGGCTGGTCAGTTCGTCAGCCGGAAACAGTTTTTCGATTTCACCGTCTTTTTGCGTCGTAAGGGCATAGACATAGGCGTTTTCAGAATTGTTCAGATAGAACTTGAACCGGGTTCCGGAATCGTAGGCTTTAGCCATGCGATAGGGTCGGATGTCGGTAGGAGCCGACTCATCGGAGACAACTTTCAGGTCGCGCGTGGCCTGACGGGTTACTTCCATAACTGAACCATCATTCAGCTTAAGCTCAGCGGAGCCTCGGCGCAGATCGTCGCCCGGCCGGATTTCCGCTTCTTTATTCCCCTTGCTGGTGCTCGTCAGCACTACCGTTCCAGGGCGATTACCCGCTTCCTGAACCGCTTCGTAAACCTGAAACGCATTCAGCACAAATTTCCCGAAGTACGTATAGGGAATCCAGCAGAACCCTTTTTCGCCCCAGCCGGTATTCCAGCTATTGACAATCCGGAAAGCACCCCCATATTGTTTATCACTATAGCCGATTACGCAGATAGCCTGGTTATACAGAATATCCGTGGCTTTTTCGTTGGGGGCTGGTTCCCAAACAGTTCGGGCTTCTTCGAACGACAAAGGCGCACCAATACCGGCTACAACCGGATTGCCTTCGGCCAGTGCTTTCTTTACCGCCAGTACTTTCTGAGCCGACTCGGTCTGTTCGGTAAATAACTGCTGATAATCACCAATCCGGAATTGAGAGGCTTCTTTAGCCGCCGTAGGTGGAATGGCCTGATTACAAAGCGGATACGTTAACGTGCGCAACTTAGGTACACCGTCGACTTTCAATACGTCCAGGGCTTCTTCGATGGTACCCCCTCCCTGGCAATTCACGTCTTTCGGGTCCCGGATTTTATCGTAAACAAAGGTCGGCGAAAAGCGGGCATCGTCAATCTGTGGCTTTTGGGTGAGGTTCTTTTCCTTTCCCTCCATGATTGTCCGCAGGTAATAGGCTGTCGCAAAGGCAACCGATGTTTCCTGTTTCCCCTGGTCGCCAACACTCGGGCAGAACTGTTCGTAAGACACCTGGGCGGGCAGGTTTGCAAAACTGCGCGTTGCCAGTGGAGCTTTGGTCATGACCGTCAGCGAGCGCGTTCGATTCAGGCGCATTCCTCCCGCATATTTACGTACAGGTTTATCCTGTGCCTGAGCGGTCAGTGTTGCCAGTCCTGCCAGAACGAAAACGGCAACCCCGTATCGTTTCAATGATGTGTTTTCTTTCATGGGAGTAGTAAGGTAAGTAACTAGCCTAAGCTGGCTACGTTAAACTCATTCTTTTTCTAACTCGACTTTAATCTGTTTTTTTAGTTGAATTGACAGCGCACTTCCACCCGTAGCTCCAATATCGAGCCCGGTCGTATTACCATTTATCATTAGGGTCATTAGCCCTTCAGCAATGGCAAACTGATCTTCCTTTGTGTTTTTATCGATATAATTGATTCGCCAGGGTGTCCGCTCCGGAACCGATAATCCGACGATTTTAAACCCAGGAGGAGCGGTATAGAGCTCTTTTCGTTCGGTCACTTTGGCCAGGGTTCCGGCTTCGGCACCGCCGGTTTCAAAGTATACGGCCAGTACTACCTGATGTTCGCGAACAATCATGAATTGTACGGAAGCGTTGATCTCAGGTTGGTTTTTGCCAAATTCGCCAGTTCCTGAAATGAGCAATGGTTTGAATGGGCCATACAGCCCTGGATTAATGACCGGGCCTGCCGGTGCGGCAGGCGCTGGTTTAGCTCCGCCTGGTTTCGGCGCTGCGGCTATTTCTTTCAATTCTTTACCGGTAGCCGCCATGGCGGCCAGTAATGCGGCTTTTTTTGCTTCAAGTTGAATTTTTTGCGAATTCAGCAGTTGAACGCCTTCGTCACCCACCTTACGGGCATTCTCATACTCACCAGCCAACTGTCGGTAGCTGTTGGTGGTAGCCATAAATAATGGTTTCGGAAATTGCTGATCCAAAGCACTGGCATTGGCGTAGAACGTTCTAAGCCAGTTATCGGTCAGCGGAGCGCCCTGTTCGATGTCGGTCAGCATCTTGTCCGTTCCGGTGAGTTGTTTCCGATAAGCCATCAATTCCTGCATGGTTTGATTTTGCTGTACGCTGGTTAATTGCGGAATCAGGGCCAGTGATAACCACCAGCTCAATGCCGTTAGTAGGAGTAGAGTGGCATATAGGCCGAGAAATTGGCCCCACCGTTTCGTTCGTTCAACTTGATTAAGTGGCTTCATAGAGTGTGTAAGGCAGGAAGTATTTACAGGAATTACGGATAAAGAAATCAGGCATTACGATCACTATTGTCTGATTGCTTTTACGTTAACCTTCTCGTTTGCTTCCTACATAGAAATTACGGTTGGGTGGCTTTAATGGTGCGCAGGTTTTCCAGACTCGATTGTTTGAGCATTAATTGGGTTTCCAGACTTTGAACCTCCGTTTTTAACGTAGCGACCTGATCCACCAGTTGATCTTTTGTTTCGGCTTTCGACTGGCGATCAGAGGCTTGTAGCGCAACTGTACCCAATAACTTGCTGTAATTCCGGCCCGTTACCTGCGAGAGCGACCGAAAAACGGTATCGGCTTTATAACCCGTTTCCATGCGGCCAATTGCTTCTTCCTGCCTGAAGCGCAGGGAGGAAAACTCACTGGCCTGCTCGGTAGGATCGGTTTTTTTGAGTTTTATGTGTAAGCTGTCGGCTTGCCGGACATCGCTCAGGAAATGCTCTTCCTGCTCTACGGAAGTACCCTTACCATCTGACGGACCCTGCCCGCTCAGTGCATAAAAAATAGCTCCGATACCTCCGCCCAGGAAAAGTGTTACCAGCAGAAATTTTATAAAAGATGCATTCATGGTTATTATGGATACTGGACTTTGGGTTTTTAAGATGCTGGATGTGCTCCGTCAATTCGCCCGGAGCTATTACCCTTGACGAATTGACGGAGCGCTGTATCAGCCAATCATGACCGTTGGCAGCCCCAACGTAATCGTGCCACCGTGAGCAGTCGTATCGCCCATTCGAGCGGCTGGCTTTCCGCCAATCAGGACCGTCATGGAACCCAGGATAATGCTATCGGGTGGGCCAACGCAGACACACATATCGCCCACACAGGCGGCTGGTTGCCCACCAATCAGAACCGTTATGGCACCGGGAGGTAAAATAGGTCCCCCCACGTGCGGAATGGGTGGAACGCCCGGTGTAACCATCGGGCAAACGTGCAAATCGCCCACGCGGGCAGCTGGCTGTCCCATACTTGACTTTTGTTTAGTAATTGAGTGCTTTGGGTTTCTATACTTCAGAAACCAAAGCACTCAATCAGTGACTATAAACTAGTTTATCGACCCCAAAAACTAGGCTTAGGGCTGGGTTTGGCAGGAGTATCCTGCCGATCCACAAAAAATTCATCTTTATCCTTTTCGACGTAATTCAACTGACTTAGCTTCCCATAAAGCGCAATCACTACGTCGCATAGCCGAATGATGGAAGCCAGAACCGGTTGGCAATCGGCATGAGCATACTCCATATCCAGCACTTCCTGCATGGCTGATTCGAATTGTACAGGACTAATACCACACCAGTTTTTGAAGTAATTGAACATAGCCTCTTTCTCTCGGTCGGGCGTGCTGCGGATCATCAGCGTCATGGCGCGGGCAAACCGCATCCCGAATTCTGCCACGAACACCGGCGACTCATACGTACCCCGTAACTGGAAGGCATCCAGATTGTCGGCGATGGTTCGTACGGTAGATTCTGCCAGATAACCGATGGTGGTAGCCAGTAAATTCTGTTGTCCTGAGCGGGCATTGGTACGTACGCGTACGATGATGGACGTCGCAAATCCCGCAATTTCACCCATACGGCTACCAATCGTCAGATAGTGCTGCTGCATGGCTGGCAGTACACCAACCATCCGACACGGAGGCAGGTAATCAGGTGCCAGACTAAATACGCCATTGGCGAGCAGTAACCGACCGACCGGCATATGAAAAGCGGCCGACAGTGGGCTGGCAAGCGCCGATTGCGGAACCGCCCCCAACCGATAGCCGGGCGTTGTAAATGGATAGCGCAGCGGGACTTCTTCAGGATCTGGCTGCCCCCAGGGTTGTGGCTCGAACGGATTTACTTCGACAACGGCATAACCCGTTGACTGCCCTAACCGTATCCACTCATCACGAGCAGCGCTTAAGGCCAGACGCAGGGGCGGTTGAGATGCATCCAGTTCAATCCTTGCCCCACCGGGTGTTACGGCCCGGCAAACACTCAAAACCATCTCATGGCCATCGCAAATTATTGCCAGTGGACTGTCTTTCCCGGGCGATGGTGGTAATAAACCGTACGTTAACGGGCTTAGCAACATGCCCCCCGCATCCCGAACCGCATCGCGAAAGGCGTTGTCGTTGCCCAGCAAATGCGACCGGGTTATTTTCATTCCATCGGCCCAGTTGACTGGCCAGTGTGAGAGTTCAGGTAACATAGATTGGGTTTTCTGAGAATTGGGTAAATGATTGATCAGACAGGTTTAAGGTACTAAATTGCCTGATTACTTTATTCAGTACTGACAAAACTCCGGGCGATAATAACGTCATTGGCTTTTATCCCATTACGGGTTAACGTTAGTGCCGGATCCAGAAACTGTTTCGAAATACCGCCAAACGACTCTTTATAAAAAACCCATCCCAGTAAGCTTCCTTCGTGGTTTTGCTCATAATACAGAATGGGCTGTTCCGGATTCTCTTCGGCGTTGTGCGAATAAATCATATAGTGGAATAGATCATGGAGTGTTCGGTCGATGGGTGCTTTGACGGTGTAAGTGGCCAGTTCTGTAACATCCGGTGCTTTGGCTACGCGGAAATTAAGTCGAACTGTATCGTTTAGCTCAATAAGCGGTACGGCCCGGTCGATCGGATAGAACCACTTCCGATAAATTCTGGGTGGAATGGCTAACCAGGCCATGTAAGCATACAGAAATAGCAGTGGTAGCAAAAACGGCAACAGACCCGAAGCCAGGGCGGGCAGAAACCGGTCAGATCGTTGAAGGCCCTGAAAAAGTCCGGTAAATGCCCCTGCGATCAAAAACAGGATGGCCCCCGTAAACAATAGTTCTGACCAGAACCCACCAGTTGCCTGAAACAGAAATAGCTTTCTGGAAATCAATACATGAGCAATACCCAGCATCAAGGCCAGACCTTCGAG
The DNA here is from genome assembly GCF_010233585.1 of Spirosoma endbachense. Taxonomy (NCBI): domain Bacteria; kingdom Pseudomonadati; phylum Bacteroidota; class Cytophagia; order Cytophagales; family Cytophagaceae; genus Spirosoma; species Spirosoma endbachense. The sequence goes on along the minus strand of NZ_CP045997.1, from coordinate 3,584,543 downwards.
CCAGTAGAATACGGTTACGAGCGATTCTGAACGGGCAAAAGCTGCGCCCAGAGCGGCAGCAATCGCAAGTGCCCCTACTGAATACATCAGCAGTTTTTTCGTAAACACGTCTTTCGCCGAATGTCGCATGAACAGGCCGATCAGGCACAAGATCGCCATAACGACGTAAAGTGAAACGGTCAGTATAACGTCTGTTTTCATCGATAATGTGGGTTCCTTTGAGTCAATTTGTTAGTCGTTTCTCCCTTCATTTTTGCAAACCACCGTTGATTGAATGGCCGGTTAACTCAGCGTTGAGGTTAAACCCAGCCGTCCGGCAGTTCCACTTGCCGAGAGCATAAAGGCTTCGTTTACCGCGTCGGTCAGTATATCCATTCGCCAGTCGGCATCGACCGGGAATAAATACCCGGCCAGCAACTGAACATGCTTTAAACCCCGGCCACCCGGCAAAAAACCATGTAATTGGCTGTCTGTCAATGGGCCAATGGTTAACCGGATAAGGCCTCCATCGTCCAGCATGGCTGGTTGAGGCAACACCCAGTCTAACCCAAGTCGACCGTCGCCCAGCCGATTCGGTTGCCAGCTGCTTGCCGAGCCTGCTGGTCTGTTTACGGCAACCACTTGCCGACCATACCGAATCTGAACGGGTGCCTGTAAAAAACTACTGAAATAATAGGCAGTCAACTCCCAGTTGCCTACAACCTGATACGCCTGACTAATCAGCAGAAATAGGGTCAGTTTCTGCTGATTAGTCAGTGAAAACGTTTCGGCATCGGGGGCTACCAGCTTCAGTAATTCGGAAACGAGTAATTCATCGTCGCCAGCCAGCGTTCGGGTTTCAAACCGGGCAATGGCTGCTCGCTGATGATTGAACTCGCTATCGAAAGGTAAAAAAAACTCCCGCGATTCCTGCTCCTGCTTCTCTTCCTGTTGCCGTATTTCGGCCCATTCGTCTTCGTCTTTGGTACGCTTTTTTGCCCGATGAAACAGCCGCTCCGGCAATGTATCATAGAATCCGTCGCGCGGAATCCCGATTTGCCAAAGCTTTTCGTGCTGATCATTCGATCGGTCACGGATTTCCTGAATGTCGCGTTCAAAATTATAGGCCGATGTTCGTTCGGGGCTAATCACCAGTTCATCTTTGGCAATCAGTCCATCGTCCAGCAATTCGTTCACAATATTCTCGAATCGTAGCCGCCGGGTAGCCGCCTGATTCAGTAATGATTCGATATCGGTTGTTTGTGCCATTTACTTTTTCAGCATAACCCGGTAAGGCATCGCTGCAAACGACTGTTGTTCAATAAGATGTTTTAGGCGATGACAATAATCCTCCCATTGCTCTGCCGTTACTGGTTTGGCCGGATTAGGCATTAAGATCACATCAATAGTTCGCGTTAATCCCTGTGTTTTCATGGCCCCGGTTGAAAGCCCTTTGGTCACCCGAACACCACTTAGCTTGTCGCCGAGCTCAGCAAAGCAAACGGCTTTTATATCTTCGATCGTTACGACCCGTCCTCTGGTGAGCAAAGCCTGCCGGAAGGCGGGTAGGTTTTCGTCCGGTTTCAGCCGTTGTTTGCCGCCGGTTGAGGTGGTCAATAATACGGTTTCGTCGTCCGAAAAAACGATCTGGCTGCGATCTTTGCTAAGTTTGGTTCCGAAGGGAATCCGGTTGGCCAGATCGCCTTTCGTACTCCAGAATTTCACGGTTAGCCGTCCGGTTTTTTCGGTCGTTTTTACGGTCAGAAAGGTATTCTGATCATTCCCTTCGCCAATGGCGGTGTTGATTTTTTCGAGCCGTTTCCTGATCTCCTCGACCTCACTTTCCAGTTCACTCCGCCCTAAGGCCATAAACATGGCACTTTCATCGCGCAACAGGGTAATCAGGTACGACACAATATCGTACCCATCTCGTTCGTCGAAGCGTGTAATACCACCCTGACGCAGCACATACTGATTCTGGGCATCGCGGGTAATTTGTTGCGCCTGACTGATTTTCTGCCCGTTATTCGTTTCGAGATCGATCATTTCCAGAAATGACTCCTGCGCTTCAAGTCGAACCGGAAAAACGTTGAACAACGGGCGCAGGTCGTGCGGATCGATGCAGAGTTTGCGATTCACGACCGGAAAGGCATTGACGTCAATTTGTGTTCGGTAGGTAACGTCGTCGGAGAGGCTTTCCGGAAATTGCAATTTTAGCCAGACTAACTCCTGCGAGAAAAATTTAGCGGATTCTTCGGCAGACAGGCCCTGACTTAATTCTGCGGGACATTTCTGGCGATTTTCGGCCAACGAAAGCGGCTGGTCCGTTTTTTTTGAGACACTGCTGATCGACAGGAAATGTCGGCCATAATACCGGCGGGTATGCTCGTGAAGCTGACTGGAAAGAGAATTGTCACTGAGCAGATAACTCTCGGGTAAGCCAGGAGTCGCGTTAATCTCCGTCTGGCCCAGATACAGCCGGATGTCGGCTACCTGATCGAGGTGTACGGAACGAAGGGGGTCGTTACGCCAGTCGAAAAATAGGAGCAGATTTTCGAACGAATCAAGATCGGGGTCAACGGTCAACCCTACCCAGCATTGGTTGCCGGGCAGAATCTGGTTCATGAACGATTCTTTAGCCGATGGACCGTATTCCTTGATTTTGTTCTGAACGACAACGGTTTTGATTTTTGCGTTGAAGAGCGGGAACGATCCAGCCGCCGAAAAATGGATCTCCCGACCACCTACACTACACGAAAAAGGATGTGTCGGCAGTACCTCAAACGAAGGGTCGATGACGTGCGTCCGCATGATCGCATGAGCCGGTTGCGGGCCGGTCATCACATCGGGCGTGAGTAGGGTGGCCAGCCGTTGCACGATGCGACTGCGCGAGTTCTGCAATTCGTGGTGTAGCCCTTCGATCCCGGTGGCAAACGCACCCAGCAGCATGCCGACCAACGGGTCGAAGCTCTCGACGGCCATATCAGACTCATCATAGCTCCAGAGCCTGGCTACTTCCTGAATCATTTCGCTGCGAATGGCCTCGCGAGATCGTTGGCGTTGCGGAGTCATAGGTATGATTTTATGAATAACGCACTACCCGAAACTTCATTTCGGGTAGCATTTCACGGGTTTGGGTCAATCGGCAGCGAACCACGATCTGCACATAGCGGCAGATACGCGGATTACGGCCATCTATTTTTTCTTCTACGTCAGCTACTTCAATCGCTACCCGCTCTGGCTCGATTCGTTTATCGAACTTACGCAGGTAGTCTTCGATGGAGCGTTTGATCTGGTCTTTACTGGGCGTTTCGTTGAGTTCCTGAAATTCGTAGTTGTGAATAATACAACCATAGGCCGAATCGAAGTGATACTCGCCGGGCCGGGTCGACAGGTAGAGTGCAATGTTCTGTCGCACGGATTCGTCGAGCGGTAGTTTGTCGAGTGACTGGCGTTTGACCAGCGCACCGAATGAGGGCGGTATGGCGTAGTAGTCGGCTGGCATTGGCTTTATTCGTAAATTCCCAGATAGATCGTTCGATGCATAAAAAAGTGTATGACATGGAGCTTTCGCATATTCCAGACCATACGAATTGTTTTCGTACCGGGCGATCGTGGACCGGCTATTGTACTTCCCCCGAAAATCAGGGGAGCATTGTGCGGGCCGATCCGTTTCGACAACACAACGGCAACATGGCCTTCGCTCTGGCCGTAGTCGATGCTATTGGTTGCCGCAATGATCAGCCGTCCCTGCTGGGCATAACTGATCGCTTTGCTTAACCCTTCTTTACCTACGCCGAGCTTTTGCCATAAAGAAACATAGTTGTTATTGACCGTCATCATTTCCAAATACGCAAGAATACCATCGGCTCGCAGATTAGGCACATAAAAGCCCATTTCCTGGCCTAACGACTTGAGGAAGCCTGAGCAGTTTTCACTGTTCGGTGGTAAGGCCTCATTGAAGCGGCTTTTATACGCTTTCATCAGTACCTCATTTGCGGTCACCATTCCGGTTTCCTTATCAGTCGTTCTGGAGTCGGCCATATTAGTTGATCATGACAATTGTTCCTTTCAACGATGCCTGGCCACTACTTTCCAGTGCCAGCTGGGCATTGGCTTTGATCGACGCTTTTGCCTGGGCTTCTATATCAATCGTTGCCCCTTCTACTTTTACGCCAGCCTGACCCGCCACTTCAACCTTGGCATTTGCATTTATTTTCATGCCCTGATCGTTGTTAATTTCGGATTTGCCTGCTTTTACTTTCCATTCCTGATCAGCAGTCATATCAATCGTTTTAGCCTTCATCGTAATCGTGTCTTTGGCCTCGATGTTGATATTTCCCTCGCTTTTTATGTTGATAGTCGTTCCGCCGTCGAGCAGCAGTTCGATGGTATTTTTCTGATCCTTGTTGTAAATTTTAATGCTCTCCTTGCCCGATTCGTCATTGATCAGGATGTGGTTACCACTTCGGGTAATGATTCCTTTGATGTTGTTGTCTTTGTCGAATAGTGGGCCTGGTGTTTTATCGCCGTGAAACATACTGCCCCGCACAAACGGTAGATCGGGGTTGCCCATCTCAAAATCAACGAATACAACTTCGTCAATTTCCGGAATAAAATAGACACCCTGGTCTTTATAGGCCATGGACTGGGCCACGCGAACCCAGGGAGTTGTCTGGCTACTATCCTGTTGCCAGGCAAACTGTACCTTCACGCGCCCCAGGCTTTCTTCGTCGTCTACTCGCTTCACAATGGCAGGCTGCGGGGGAGCACTAGGCGAACTGATCTTGTAATCGACGGGCGGAAAATCAATATCCTGCGGAATAGCCTCAAAATTAGCCTGATAAATACCTCTTGAATCGAGATAATGGCTTAGGCGCGTAATCAGAAACGTGCCATAGTCAATGGTTTCCTGCAACTGAGCTCCCTGGCGGGCATCACTGACGCCATAAATCTCATCTTTGACTTTGACCGTACCGCCGATTTTCAACTGCATTTCGGAGGTTCGCCCTTGTAGCACCGCTAATTTGTTGGAAATTTCACTGATTTTGAGTTTGGCAACGTCTTTCAGTGTATTGTCTTTCTGGTGGTTCTGATAGCCCAGTTCAACGGGGTTATCTTTGAATAAGGCACTGGATTTGTCACGAACCAGTTTGGCAAATTCCTGTAAACCATCGACATCATTGCTCGTTACTTCGGCTGATAAATATTGATCGGTGGAGAAATCATAGTACTTCGCGTTCATCTTCATTGGAGCCACGCGCAGGCTATACTCCATATCGAAGAAGTTACTGCCATGAACAAGCGTGACGCCTGTGTCGGCCGACTTTTTACCATAGTATAGCTTTTCACCATCGTAAAAGAACCATTGACCGTAAGCTTCAGCCAGCCGCTGGACAAAATGGAGGTCGTCTTCTTCGTATTGCGTAATGTAAGGCAGTACGGGATTACTGGTGGCCGAAACAGTAACGCTTAGCCCCAACGAGGAAATGATCTTTTCGACAATAGCACTCGGTGTCATTTCATCGAACGAGCGGGTTGTACGGCCTGCATTTAGCAGGAGTGTGGGGCTGCTGCCGCTAATGAGAATGGATTGGGTGGCAGACTGACCCTTGGAGAGTTGTACGCCCGTAACAATGCCTTTAAAGGTTAAATTTTGTTTTTCAGATTTAAGCGTTCCTTTGTCCATTTCGCCCTGTTTGAGCTTGATGGTAGCTAACTCGCCTACAAATTTCTGTCCTAATTCTTTCAGCTTAACCGTTGCCGTTCCACCATCGAGCATATCGGGCGAAAGGCTTAGTTCAAAATCATGATGGCCGTCAAAACGCTGACTGATCCGAACGCTATTAAACCGCTTCAACGGAGTGCCATTGATCGTTACTTCGGCTACTGCAATATATTGATTGGTGGAAGACATAATCGATCAAGGGTAGTAATTAACAGGTTATACTAGGTTGAGTATTCAGGTACTTCGGGGTTAAAATACCATCGGTTTCATGGCCCAGACTGGATAATATAATGTGCTGATCTGGTAAAAGCCATCGGCTTCGCCCGCTAAAACAGCGGCTGCATTCTGAAAAAGATGAATGTTTGCCTTGTTGCGCGGAATCACTCCAGGATTACCCGCTTCCCGAATCCGGCAATTGTCGGCGGCTACATCAAAATCCATTCGTTCGCAGGCTCCGGCAAACAGTGTCCACTTATGCAAATTGCCTGGCCCCATTGCCCATGCCATGCTTAAAATCGCCATTTGAGCATCGGCAGGCCAGTTATCAAAATTCTTAAATGGTTTCTGTCTTTTAAGGAAGCTTTCATTTTGTAGGAGCCGATTCTGAATCAGTTTGTTAATAGAATCGTCACTTAGTTCAAGATTCGTAAATTTCTCACAGGCGCGATGGCCTAATTTTGCCAGTTCCTGTTTGCCTTTCAAAAGTTTCCACTCGGCTTCGATCACGTTCGTAGCGGCAGGTGCGCCCGGTGTTTTAATACCAGGCTTGTTTTTATATTGAAAGGGTAGGCTTAAAGCTGCACTTATTGGGTCGATGAGATTGCCAACTCCCACCGTAACTAATCCTAGAATATCAAGGTACATGAACCGAACAACGCCTTCGAACGGCTCATTGAATGCTCTAAATGACTGATTAACGCTGGTGTGCATAGCTGTAATGGACTGATTAGTTGATCGATGACCGATCCGACTTTAAACCGATAGCTAGAGCTTCTTTTGAAAGCGGGCTTTATCGAATGTACCACGCGCTCCACAATACACCTCCCGGCAGTACATGCCCGAGTCCTGCAAGGTTATTATCGCGCCGTTGATTCGGAGCACAAGTTGACAGGGCTTGGCTTCATCGAGACCATCGGCCTTTACTGTTAGCTGGCCGTTGCTCCAAACGGCATCGCCTTCCAGTTCACAACTCTGGCCTTTATCAAATGTCATCGAAATCGTCACCTTCGCATCGGCCGTCGAGCTTCTGGAAATCTGTATTTTATCCGTTTTTTTAGTCGGCAGATATTGACCACTCGATTTGCTTTTGTCTGTAAAGCCGACATACTCGCCGAAAATAGTTGCCGGTGGTTTGGCCGCACAGGCTGAATATGCACTTGCCAAAAACAAGGCCAGTCCGGCGAAAAGACCTACCCAGTAGCTAACAGAGCTTATTCGCTGGGTGTATCGAGGTCGATATTTTTTTTGGCGTATTGACGTTTTCATGCACTTGCATAAACCTATAAGGTCTCTAAGACCTTATAGGTTTTGGGTTTAGTTCGCTTTCCTGGACTAGATGCTTTATTCGCGCAGTAGCTTCAGCTTCTGGCCATTCACATCCAGATCGCGTGAACAGATCGTGAAACTCTGTGTACCTGTGCCACTGCCCGACAAACTGAACGACTCGCTGAAGTTGATAATGGCCGAGTGGTCGAACTTGATGGTTCGCAATTCTTCGCCCTTCTGGTTTTTCAACTCGATGCTTCCGCTTACATCATCTTTATGAGGAAGGACCATCAGTTCGATAATCTTGGCGTCGGCGTTGCGGGTTTCAATCGATACATCGATGTTACCACCAAATACTTCCGAAGTTGTTTCGTTCGTGTTAGGATTGACATGTTGGTGAAAACTGTAAGAAAGGGAGAGTACTTCAAACTCTTTACCGTCGATTTTGAGGGTTGACTTGTGAGCCATTGTCGTAATTAGTTTTACGTGATTAAAAATTGGTTTGGTTTATTGTTTTAAGTCGGCATCCCATTGACCTTTGGTTCCGGTCAGGTTGATTTCAAATACTTTAGCTGGGAAGAATGGTTTGAGTTTTACATTCACAATGACGTGGGTCGGAATGGTTGGATGCCGACGGATGTCAAGATTGCTGAAGTCTTCGATGATCTTGCCAGGTCCCCGGATGGTGGCTAAAAAGCTGGCCACCTGTCCTTTGATTTCTTCGATCATCTTATTGTCGATATTCTCGAATGTCCGACGATTCAGAAAATCCTGAAATACTTTTCCGATCCAATCGAATACCCGTACAACGCTGTAGGTTTGCAGGCCTACGTTGTCACCGTTGAAGAGCGTTTTGGCCGAGAATGGAATTACCCGACCATATTCATAGACCATTGGAATCAGACCTTTGTCTTCCAATTGGGCAATTTCACCTTTACGCATGCTGAATCGGACACCACTGGCCATTTTGAGCTTACCATGCTGTACACCGGCCGATGGCTGGGCAATGTGCCCTCCCCAGAGCATTCCGGCCAGGGCCATGGCAGGCGACACATACAGGTGTTCTTCCTGACCCAGTTCGGTGTAGGCTTCGCGACCTACGATCCAGTTACACGGCATCATCACGTTGGCTTTGTGCGGATCTGCGCCGGTTAGTTTGTCGCGCTCGAAAGTCGCTTCAACGCTATCCGGGTCATCCAGGTGACGATAGTCCGTCAGCATCATCACCTTGTTCTGATACGCCAGCGAAGCCCATTTGTCGACAATGACATTTTTCTTGAGCCAGCCCGGTAATACCAGCAGCGAGTAGTTTTCGGAGAGATCTAATTTATCGTACCCATCACGCAGTTCTTTCGCAACCTGTTCGAAAATGCCCGTCGGATTGCTGAACCCATCGGCGTCGGTTGTCATGTCATTACCCGCATCGAACAACACAAGGTTTTTGACCTTTTCTGACTCAGCGTTCTCGAAAAACAGCGACAATGACCGATAAGATGCCTCTAACTCTTCGGTTTGAGTGAGCACAGTAGCCAGATTCTTTTTCAGCGTATTGCTGGCCGAAGCAGCCTTTTGTTCGGCTTCGGCAATCATGTCGGCTACATTGTCGTGTGCGGCCAGTAAATCGGCAAAATCCCTGAGCCGTTTTTTGAGTTTTTTTCGGTCCTGTTTGTTGTCCTCCTCCGTCAGAAAGATCGACTTACGTGCTTTTTTAGACGGGTCCATATTTTCGGTACCGTCTACGACCGTTTTAATGAACTCAAATCCGCCAAATTTGGTCAGTTGCTGAACGCTTTCGGTGAGTGAACGCGTAGGCTTTTGTTGTTCAACTACGCGCGCTCTGAGCAAGGGCGCATTCTCCGGATTCTGTTCTTCTTTTGCCATCGTTGCAATGCGTTTTATGCGATGAGTGGGGATGATTGGAAATTAATTTGCGTCGGCGTCGTCTAGCTCATTGGCCATCACATTCAGGGCGTCGATAAACGCCTGTTTCGCCTGCGGATCGGCCAGTAATTTTTGAAAGGCTTTGTTCGACATGAGCCGTTTAATCAGGCTCTGGTAATTGTCTTCCTGCGACTGAAGGGCTTGTAAAAACGCGCTCTGGTCAATGATGCCCTGCTTGCTGAAAGCCGTCAGATTCTGAAAAAACAGGGTTTCATTGACTTCTTCGCCATCTTCGGTCTCATGTGTTACATCGACCTCCGGCTGAAACGTATCGAATGCGTCCTGTAATTTCTGTACCCCTTCAACAGGAGCCTGACTCATGGAATCGGCCGTAAATTTGCCAACCATTGCCGTTTTATTTTCCTGGAGGAACTTGATAGCCTCGCTGGTTTCTTCGGGGATAATGACTCCCCCGATCTGGGGTTTATTGACTGCCATGTATGCTGGGGTTTAATAGAGTTTTTGATTAAAGCATGTTGTCCATAATTCGGATTCGTTTCGTCCATGCGCCGGGTTGAGCCGCGTGATAAATAGCGGTGTCGGTAACGCCAATCGGCGAATCGGCGGCCTGTACGATTTTTGCCGTTTTGCCTTCCATATAGACCATACCGATGTGGTGCCAGCCGCCCTTTTCGCTATACTGAGCAATGATATCGGCATCGAGCACATCGGTGGAATCAGCTACGACAACGAAACCATAATTGGCTGGTCGGGTCATGAATTCCACAATACTAGTCCCAAAGGGATACTTGCTCTGGGCTACAAACAGACTGTAGCAATAATTAACAAAGCCAATACAGTCGAAGTGTTTCACATTCTCGCACCCTCCGCCCCACACGATTCCGTTGTGGCTAACGCCAATCGGCTTCACCTCTCCATTGAACTTATAAAGCCGGGGGGTCACGTTAATCAGTGGCAATGGCATATCACCGACCTGTTTGCGTAACGCGAGATAATCATTAGTGGCTTGTGTTGTCAGTTGAATCACTGTATTCGACGAGCCAGCACAAGTATTCCGTCCGCCAATGTCGGTGAAGGCCGTCTGAACGGATGGTTTTTTCGTATCAAAGGAATCGACCTGCATTTTTACGATGGAAGGGCGGTATTTAGCACCATCCGACATTCCCGGCGAATTGCCCGCTGCTCCCCACAGGTAATGGGCCTTCCCGGCATGACTACGGGCTTCATTGACAATGGCCTGCCGTTGCACTAATTTTCCCTGCGGAGTGAACATTTTTTTCGTCACCTTCACCCCAATCGGGATGGCATAATCGAACAGGCCCGCATAGGCATGGAGGATGGCATCGCCGGGTTTTAAGCCGGTTAACTCAAAATAGCGGAAGTTTTTTCCTGGCTTTTTTTCCTGCATTTTCACCAGACTCTGATCAATGATAACCCCCAGATCATTTCCGAAGAAATCGCCACCAAAAAGGCCAACCGTTTTTTTCTGACCTACCTGCAGAGGGCAGTCGACTAGTGGAGCGGTTGTTGTTGCATCAAAGAAATGTGCCATGATTCTAACCCGTAACGTTGTTATAATTGGACTTCCGAACGCGAAACGTCGTATTTCGTTGGTCGCATTTTTACGTAATTCGAGAAACTACCAACTGAGTAAACGGTCTTGTTTGGCTTTATTTGGGTATTGGCCTGTAAAACCACCAGCTCCCGCCCAGCGTAACACTGTCCGTATTCTTAAAATAGAGGGTTGATTTTTTGACCGGCCCTCCATCCGGAATATTCTGTTCATAAACAACTACTTTCCCGCCAGCACCTACCGAAGCTACAATGGCGGTATGCCTTGGCTCACCCCGACCTTCTTCTCGCCAGCTTCCATCTGCGTTGTCGATGTGCATGGTGTAGTAATTGAATTGGACAATGTCGCCCGGTTGAAGGTTGGCCAGCGATGTCTCGGTGCCCCAGACGTAATCAGCGTCAGAATTCACCCCGTCGGCACCCATAATATCATTCGATGTTTTGGCATGCGCATTTTTAAGGGCTTTTTCGGCCAATGTCCAGCACTGTCCATCGCCATCGCGGTGCCCAACTTTATTGGCTGCGTACTGCACGATTACTTGATTGACACCCATTTTTTGGTTGTTTAAGGACCATTATCTTCGTTAATGCAGTAAATTCAGTTAGCTACCACACCAATTTTGAACTTATTGATGGCTCTAGGCCAAGGCGCTATTTATGTTATGGCGACATGAGATTTAGAAGTTTATTCTGTCAAGCTTATTTTTCATGAGTTTTGGGGCCGTTCAAGGTTTGAATTTTGCTCACTATTAATTAATTGATAGGTTAATTAATCGATAGGATTCTCTTATTTTAGCAGTTTCCCAAACAGCCTTTTCTGTAAGTCTCAATAAATACTGGTATCCGAGTTCATATCCTGATCTAGACCATTCATTTAATCTTCCATTTCTACCAAAGACACCAATGTAATCAAGGTGGTCTTTTATTTCGTTTCTATTGAGATAATCTAGCTGGCCATTATGCCTAATTGAGACCATCCAGAATAGCCATAAATCCTGTTCAATTTTCCTGGCTGATGGAAGAAGAAATTTTCGAGCTGTGTTGTATGTTTTTTCTATATCAGAGGTTAAATTATTTAGGTCGTAGGTGCTTAATTTTTCTCTATACTTAATTAGTTTATTTTTTGCTTCAAGTAATTTTGGTAGGGTATAATCTGTAGACAGACCGTTTTTCATTAATGCAAACTGGCCTTGTAGCCTTTCGGCCATACCAAAAGCCAGTCCAACATTTTGATAGAAATATTGAATTTTCTGAAAATTGTCGTAAGAAGTAGCAAGATTTTTCCATAATCTTGATCCTATTACACCTGGATGAAGCCCCGTTGGTTGTAAATCAGCCCCATTTACTTCTGTTAATGATTTACTGGCAACTCCTATCGAAGCTTCAATTACTTCTGAACCTACCCCAATTGCTAATGCCGCTGTTCCGGAAATCGTTGCAGTCAGTAAGCCACCTCCTAAACCTAGTGCTACCCCAATTGCTAACCCCGCTAAAATTTCTATAATTTCCTGCTCAAATTTGGCATTCATTCGTACTATCATCATTACATCAGAATAAGAATCATAAGCTTGACTATATATTTCACTAAACCGCACAAAATTATATTTTAAGTAAGTGGTGCATAATTGTCCCCGAACGTTAAAAAGTTTAAGTTCAGCTTGTTTTAGGTAAAAATCATTACTTAACTGCTGCATTTCCCGCTCCAGTGTTGAAGCCTGTATTCGATCAGCCTCACTGTATTTATTTTTACCCATTGCCTTATTGGTTTTTTTCTAGGAACAAAGTTGCTTTTTATCAACTTTAGTCAAGTGAAAATTCCGTTTAAGCAAACTGCACCAATTAGTTAAACGGTCATCTGTACCGTTTCAAAACTCAATTCGCCTAACTCATTCGTTACCAGCTTAAGGTGAGAGCCTTTGCCGATCTCTCCCGACACAATCATGCGTGAGAGCGGTCGGCGGAGCCGATTCCGGATCACACCCCGCAACGGTCGTGCACCATATTTGGGTGTGTAGCCTTCGAGCGCCAGTTGCTTGCGGGCTGCATCGTCGATAGTGACCGTGATGCCTTGTTTATCAAGCATTTTGAGGAGCGATTTCAACTGAATATTGAAAATGCTCACAATCGCTTCTTCTGAAATGGGCTGGAAGGGAATAATTTCCGTCAGACGTCCCAGGAATTCCGGCCGGAAAAAACGGCCCATTATTTCCAGCAGATCGTTCGATGCGGCTATCTCACCCTTAGCGGCTTTTTCCACCACATAATCACTCCCAATGTTGGAGGTGAACAGGATGATCGCGTTCGAAAAATCACCCTCCCGGCCAAGCCGGTCGTGAAGCAATCCTTCATCCAGAATTTGCAGGAAAATATCGAATACCGATGGGTGCGCTTTTTCGATCTCATCGAATAGGACAACCGCAAAGGGCTGTTGCCGAATTTTGGTTACCAGCAAACCCCCTTCTTCATAGCCTATATAGCCCGGAGGGGCGCCATAGAGCAGGGCCGCTGAGTGTTCTTCCTTAAATTCAGACATATCGAACCGGATCAGGGCGCGCTCGTCGTTGAAAAGAAAGTCAGCCATTGATTTTGCCAGTTCGGTTTTACCGGTCCCGGTTGGACCGGAGAAGAAAAACGAGCCAATTGGCTGTCCCGGTCGGCTAAGACCCGATCGGTTTTCCAGAATGGCATCGGCAATGATCTTCACGGCATGATCCTGACCAACCACGCGCTGTTTCAGATGCTCATCCAGCGCCAGGAGTTTATCGCGCTCTTTCGACTGGATTTTGCCAAGCGGAATTCCGGTACGGTTCGCAACCACAGCGGCCACTTCGGCAGGTTCGACCTTATCCCGAACCTGTTCACTTAGGGCTTCGAGTTTCGTAAGCAGATTGGCCAGATGGTCGGCCAGGGCATCAGGTACTTCAAATGAATCGGTATGCAGATCTTCTTCGACCTGACCGAGTAGAACAGGGCTAAGCCGGTTCTTCATCTGAAGCTCAAACCACCTAACGTTAGGCATATACGTCAAAGGGTCTGCTATGTCTGCATTTTTGCGTATATCGGCTAGTTCGGTCCTCAGTCGATCGATTTCGGGCTGAGTGGTTTCTGCGGCCATTTTCATCGCAGCCATCGTTCGGTCGATGAGGTCAATGGCAGCATCAGGCAATCGTCGGTCTTTCAGATATCGTTTGGCAAGACGAACGGTTTCGGCAACGGTTGTTTCGGCTACACCGATCTGGTGATGTTTCTCGAATAACGGGAGAATGGTTTGCACCATCCGGGTAGCCGTCTGTTCGTCGGGCTCTTCAACGGCCAGCACCTCAAATCGGCGGGCAAAGGCTTCGTCTTTTTCGAGGTATTTGCGGTATTCGTCGTTGGTCGTTGCGCCAATAAGCGTCAGTTCACCCCGCGCCAGTTCGGGCTTAAGCAGGTTTACCGTACCAACTGCTCCTCCGTGTGGGTCCATCAGCACATGAATTTCGTCGATAAAGAGCAGAGCCCGGTCAAACTGTTTCAGGTCGGCCAGAATTCCTTTAAGCCGGTCTTCGATTTCGCCTTTGTAGGATGCTCCGGCAATGAGCGATCCCATATCCAGTTGAAATAACTGGGCATTTTTAAGATGCGGAGGAACATTGCCAGCCACAATCTGCTGGGCTAAACCTTCAACAAGTGCGGTTTTGCCAACGCCGGGTTCTCCCGTAATAATGACATTTGGTTTGAGCCTGCGCCCAAGGATTTCGATCATCTGGCGGGTTTCGCGATCGCGCCCAACAATAGGATCTAGTTTACCTTCACGGGCCGATGCTGTTCGGTCGGTGCAGAATTTAAAGAGCGTTTTACCCGTTGCGCCTGAATCACCAGCCCCGGCTGAAACAGAGCTGTTACTGACCTTCCCGTTGCCTGCTACACCTCCCGTTTGGCCATTGATAGCCTGCTGAAAGCCAACATCCTGCATGGCTTTTTCGAGCAGTTGATTCTCGGTTAGTGGAAAGGATTTAAGCTGGTCACGTGTGAAAGCCACATCGGGTTTGCACATGGCCGTTAGTACAGCCATTGGGGTGAGTTCGTGCTCACCGAGTTTCATCCGAACCACATCCGACACTTCCATCAGAGCCTTGACCTGCGTGTCACCGGCGGGTTCCTGGGTTGTTCGGGCCGATTTCGGATAGCTTTCGACACGAATATCGGCCCAGTCGCGTAAATAGGGCACATCGACATCCCAGACGGTCAACTGCGAAGCCAGCCCAACGTCGTTATGAAGCAGTCCAGTTAGCAGATGTCCCGGTGAGAACGTCAGGTGCTGGTGTTCTCGCGCAATGGCCTGAGCAATGCTGACGGCGCGTCTTAATTCTTCAGTGTAAGCAAGGGTTAGCATGGTCTGGACGGTTTATTTTGCCCCAAACGTGGATTCAACTTACCGATTTGTTGCCCGTGGTCGGTGGTCGTTTGAGTGAATGGCGGTTTGATTGAGTGAACGGTCACAATTGCCTAACGATCAATAGATTTGTTACTCATTGATACAGGAAACGGCAACTATGTCTATAGACACTTTGTCTTAGTCGGTCAAATTGCGGTTACGGAAAACAAGAAATAGTCAATTAGTCAGCGTAACCTAGGTTATGGAAAGGGTCAAGGCAGTTCCCGTTCCGAGTTTGTCTACCTTAAAGGCACCATACCGTCCGTCACTTGTCTGGTAAGCAATGACAATTCCTGCTTTTATCGGTGTGCTGGAATCGGTAGCAATCGAATTATCTGAGTACGTTTGTTGCGTTTGTGTTGAATACAACATTGATCGGGACTGTTGCAAGACGGTTTGAGCCAGTATGGTTGTGGCAAATTTTGCTCCATTATGGGCATACAGTTCTCCTCTGGGTACTTTTGTGAGCTGCTCAACATTCCAGTAAAAATCAGCTGGTGTCGACCCATCGGCCAGTACACTGCCTCCATCAAGATCATAGCCTTTTAAGATAGGAATTTCCACCCGCCCTTTCGAAAAAATCCCATAATCAGGATTTCCGCCAGTAGGGATTACTTTAGGCTCCAGGCTCCATTTGTAGCCTGGCATCACTACTAATAAGATTTTCATAACGCGATAATTTCATAGAAACTTTTTTGCTATTGATTGCCAGCATTATTGCCTTCTCTCATGCATTTACGTTACCGTTGCGTTACAGGCAAACAGCCTATTTACTTCCGTCGGAAATAGAAATCGCTCGTTAGTGAGGTCGACTCCCAGGGTAGCTGCTTGTTGTTTGACTGTTTAATCACATGTGCCCGAACAGTCTGAAACATCTGAATCAGCGTTTGATCAGGGATTGCCATTGCCTGTAACAATGCTTCGGTATAGAGGCTGTTTCGGCCTTGGTTATCAACCAGCGCTTTGCCTGGCGCGGTTGAATAAGCCACGACAAACCCTAATGGAGTGTCTAACGAACGGGGTGAGTTACGAGTGTACATTGATTCAACAGGATTGGTGCGGTCGGCGTCGATCAGAATGATATTGACAGGTACTTTCGCAGCCGCCACTTCCTCGACGAGCTGACTAAGGGGCAGACACATGGACTTTATCGCGTCCGTTTTACTGAAATCGGCGTCTATTGGTACCAGATACTCCTGATTTTCTGCCTGAATACCGCTCCCCGCGTAGTAAATCATGCCTACCTGATAGCCCTTTAGTTTAGCGCTGAATTCGCTGATCGCCCGTTTCAGAAATGTCTTGTCGACATTTGTAAACAGCATGACTTCGAATCCTGCCCGTGGCAAAGCGACAGCCATATCGTTGGCATCATTGATCGCCTTGGGCAACGATGCCCCATTGGTGTAGTCGCCATTGCCAATAACCAGCGCCAGTCGCTTTTCATTGGCCTGCCCCGAATTACCCGTTTGCGCAAGGCAATCCAGGGCAAAGCTGGCTACAAGCAGAAGGCATATAATTTTCATGAAGGAATGAACAATAGGAGAAGCTCATCACTTGCGCCGGAAATAGAAATCGCCAGTTAGTGATGTTGACTCCCAGGGTAGTTGTTTGTTGTTCGATTGCTTAAGCACTTCGGCCCGAACCCGCTGAAAGAGCTGGGTCAGTGGTTGATCAGGAACTTGTAGTGCTTTTAACAAGGCGGCTGTATATAAGCCATTGCGACCGTTTCCGTCGGCCGCCGTTCGGCCCGGTGAGGTTGCATAGGCAATCACCGATCCAACAGGGGCATCCATTGTTGTAAGTCCAGTATTTTCACTACCTCCCCGGCTCCAACTGCGTTCGAAAGGATTGTCGCGGCAGGCATCCAGTACCACAATGTTGGTGCGTGTGCGGGCATCCTCCATTTTGGTCAGTATCCGGTCGGCCAGAAAACAGTCATACTCAATTTCGTTTTCGCTTTCGGGTTTTGCGTCAATCGGTACCAGGAAGTTGCGGCCTCTGCTCTGCACACCATGACCCGCATAATAGAACAATCCGACCTGGTAATCCTTAAGTTTATTGCCGAATTCATCAATGGCCCGACGCATGGATCGAACGTCCATATTCGTGTGAATCATCACTTCAAAACCCACATTTTTAAGGGCTTCGGCCATATCATTGGCATCATTAGCCGGGTTGGTCAGGCGATTTGATGATGGATAATCGGCGTTGCCAATCACTAAAGCCAGCCGTTTTTCGGCAACAATTGCTGCGGGTTTATCATACCTGATCAGAAACGATTCAGATGTAATACCTCCTTCGTTTTGGGCTACCAGTTTAAGCCGGTTGTCGCCTTCCCGAAGCTGAACGGTTTGTGAAAGGGCCTGATCGCACTCCTTTTGAGCCCCGTCGGATTGTACTTTCAGTTCCCGACTGGCCTGTTGTAAGGCATCGTTCACAAACAGGTTTAGGCGGGTTAGGGGCTTGCTGGTTTTGATGCATGCTTTTACAACAATTTCATCGGTCTGAACTGTACTGCTTTGTCCATCGCCCATTTGAAACGTAATCTGCGGAACATTGACCGTTTCGGGGGCGTAGAAGCTTTGCGTATTTATTTTTTGACGACTACTTCGAGAGGTTGAAATACCAGGTTCCGATTCCTGTGCCTGTGCTGTCTGCACGACCAGAAATCCGATGAAGAACAGTATATTTAGTTTCATGATATTAAGAGGGTTATTGTGTATTGGTCTGGCTAACATTGGTTTATGATTCGTTGGCCGTTCCTTTATTGCTAGCTAGTTGACTGTTATTGTTTCAATACATACATCTCTACACGCCGGTTTAGCTTTCGTGTCGTTTCGGTGCTATTACTGGCAATCGGGCGAGTCGGACCATAACCACGTGTCGTAATGCGACTGGACGCAATGCCATTTTTTACTAAATAATCCTTCACTAAATCCACGCGTTTTTTCGAGAGCAGCACATTCTGGTCGAAATCGCCCTGATTATCGGTATGACCAGCCAACTCGATTTCAACAGTTGGCTTACTTCGCATAAAGGCTACTAACTCTTCGAGCGCCGGCTGGGAACTGGGCAGGAATTCGGCCTGGCTCTGCACAAACTGTATGGCTTGCAATGGATTGGCCGCTTTCTCCTCCGATGGATTTGTCCCTTTCGGTTTTTTCGACGATGCTGCTGGCTCGGGAACATAAAGGCTTTTGGTACTGATCTTCTGACGTACACTACGAGAGACCGAGACACCATCTCCCGATTCCTGCGCCTGAGCTGTAAACACAAGTAAAAGCCCGGCTAAGAAAAGTCCAATTAGTTTCATCCTATTGAGCGGCTTAAAACGTATGCACCAGACCAACACCCATCGATTGGCTGGCAGGTCTGATCTGCCAGGCAGTACGTAGTTGGTTCGGTTTGCTATTCTGATTTGATTTACGAACGACGGTATACACAATATTGGCGATGAGCAGGGCGGCCGTAGCCCCCGCTACAATGGTCACCGTTCCCCGGCGGCTATCGATGTCTTTTCGCTTGTCTTCGGCAGTGTTCCATTCTGCCAGGGTATTGGCCACTGTTTTCTGGTTGTAGGCATCAACATCTTTGTTGAGACCCGAAGCCAGCACAAACGTATAGGCTGCCAGACCACCCGTAGCGATCCAGCCAATAATGGGAAGCGGTGATTTTTTCTGTACGCTAACCACGGGAGCCGGAACGGGTGGTTTCGGTTTGGCCGCCGTGGCTGGTCGGGTAACGTTTACGCCCCGTACGAGCCGGATAATTACCTCCACCTCTTCGTCGAGCTGGATCTTGTCGCGGACAATGTCCCAGTAAATGGTTTTATTTCGACCAGCCGTGATTGCTTTCCCAACATTGCCACTAACGGAAATAGGCCGTAAATGCCGCCCCGAAGCAGTCTCTATCTCGACGTAGAGCGAATCGCCGGGTTGTACACTCAGCAAGTCGTACTGGATAACCAATCGCCTGGTTTTCTCGTCTGGCGAAATCCGGATGTTGGTTGCTTCAGATGGTGCCTGTTGTGCATGAACGGCCAGGCTGGTGAGCAGTATGACCAGAAAGGGAAACAGGCGATGATATAAAACTCGATTCATAGTATTGAGTTGGCGTAGATGGTTATAGCGCGGTTTTAGGGTGTGAACTCCCACCAGTCAGCATTCCGAAGGCCGAAGTAGGCTTTTGTACCGACCCCAACACCGATACCAACGGTTCCTGTCGGGTTGTTAAGTGTAGCAACTTGTGTGGGAATAGCCTTGGTAGTTAGATCGAAAACCCACGTTTTGTGACTACAATCGACGATATAGGCTTTTGTGCCAACCACAAATGCCGTGTATTGCATCCGTCCGCCGGTGTCGCCGGTTGGGCCTGTGCTGGAGCAATCGTTAAAGGTGGTAGGGAGCAGAGCCACCTGTTTCAACTCACTCGTTTGGGCATTATAAGACCAGATTTGTCGGCTGTTGAAATAGGTGCTGTAGGGTAGATTGGCACCTACGGCATTATAGGCGCTGGCGATCAAACCGCCCCCAAAATAGACTATGTTGCCATCCTGAAAATAAAAGGCTGCCGAGCGTGCTGCTGAATAGATCACGTTGTTGGCAAGCCCTTTGTCATTCAGAGGGAAGCTGACATCCCAGGAGCCATTGCTTCCGGCGGATGGATCAAGTCCATACAGTGAATTATAAATATTGGTCAGATTAACATCGTTGTTGTAGGGGCCTCTGCCAAATAGGGCATACACTTTGTTGTTATACGTAAACGGAATGGCGCCAGCCTGTAGATTATATACACCCTGTCCGCCGACCTTTGTGGCTGGGGGAGTGCTTAATCCGCGCCAGTTATCCGTAGCCGGGTCATACTCCCAGGCATCGGATGTATAGGTTACCTGGCTGGTATTGAGTCCTATACCAAAAAGAACGTACGCTTTGTTGTTCAGTACCGTCACGGTGGGCTCTATGCGGGCTGTTCCCGGCAGGTCTTTCTTTTTAGTCCACATGTTGGTTTCTGGGTCGTACTCATACAACTGCTTGAAATAACTGTAATTTACCCCGCTACCAATAGCCTGCCCGCCTACATAAACTTTACCGTTTATTGTAAACAGTGTGTTGTAGACGCCAGCCAGTTGAGTAGGTAAATTGGCTAGTTGTCGCCAGTTGCCACGTGGTCCATACTTAGTCTGAAAAGCTGCAAATTCCTTCGAAAAGACAGTCTTACCCGTCGCATCTTTCGCAAAAGCTACGGCATAGTAAGGCGAATTTTCGGTTAGGTCTTTTATCTCAAAATCAATTTTGCCGTTAGCTGGAGCAGCTGTAACAAATCGCCGTAAGGGTGCGGCAGTCCCGGCCATCAATGCACTTATTTGATTCGGATCAGGCGTTAATACCATGCCGTATTCAGTAACCGCAGCGGCCGGGTCTACTGTAAAACTGACCGTGGCGGATATATTGCCTAATAGTAGCGGTTTGGTATTGAGTAATGCCACGGTACTGACAGTTGGTGTCGCTGCTCCCGTCTTGAGCTGCTTGACATCGCCGTAGGTCGTAGTTCCAGCTCCATTGGTGGCATACGAACGGTAGTAATACGTCGTGTTGGGTTGCAGATTACTGATGATCAGGGAAACCGATGCACCCGTAACTCCCGACGCAACGGCTTTGCTGTCGGCGATAGTTGGTGTTTGGCTGGTAGGCGAATACACGACTCCATACTCTTTTAACGTAATCTGACTGGCATTACTCACCTGAGCCTGCAGTACAGCCGAACTCGAAGACGGTGTACCAACTGGGTCCTGGGTTTGAACTACCGGAGCTGGCTCGCCCGTTTTAATCTGCTTGGTATCACCATAGCTCACATCGCCCGTACTGGTGATGGCATAGGCCCGATAATAATAGGTGGTATTTGGCTGTAGATTAGTAAGCGATACGGGTGTGGTTGCACCCGTGGTGCCCGTAGCGAGTACTTTGGTGTCGGCTGTAGTGGGCTGTTGATTCGTTGTCGAATAAACGATACCATATTCTTTAAGGGTAACCGTGCCGGTATTCGTAACCTGCACCTGTACCTGAAAGGACGTTGCTCCCGGAGTTCCTACCAGATCAAGGGTTTTAACTTCGGCAATGACCGTCGCTGTCTTGAAGGATAACGTTTCCCCATAGCCAATCAGCCCCTTATTATTGATGGCATACGTACGGTAATAATACGTCGTGTTGGGTTGCAGCCCGTTCAGAACGACCGGTGCACTGCCACTGGTTCCGGTTGCAACTACTTTGGTATCGCTGGTTGTGGGTTGTTGATTGGATGTGGAATAGACAACGCCAAACTCCTGAAGAGTATTGGCACCTAAGGCTTCGATGACGCAATCGACCTGCACAGAAGTAGTAGCCGGACCAGCAGGAGGAGTTCCGGTCTTAACTTGCGGAATTAAATCATACGGATCGAGTTTCCACTTAGAGCAATTGATCAGCAACACGCCGACTGCCAATAGAAGTAAGAGCTTTCGTAAAAGAGTAGGCATGGATGAATGATCGTATTAACTTCTTGTATATCAATTAATTGGAAACAAATATAGCTAACTGCCTGAACTATGACAATACCACTTTCACGGTATTTTTAGGGTAGAAATACGGGACTTGTTTCCCTTAAATTCCCGGAGTGTATTTTAGGCTTATATAGGTTCCCTTTTTGTTGCCTCAGCGGAGAAAATCGCTGAGTAGTAGAGATACTGGCATAGCCTAACGTAACCAAGGTTACTTTACGAAAAGTCTAGGCTTATTTCCGTTGGAAATAAAAATCACCAGTCAGGGAGGTCGACTCCCAGGGCAACTGCTTATTGTTCGATTGCTTAAGTACTTCAGACCTGACTTGCTGGAAAAGCTGAATGATGGTTTGATTCGGGGCTTGTAACGCTTTTAGTAAAGCGGCTGTGTAGAGTCCGTTACGTCCATTCCCATCGGCGGCTGTACGGCCCGGCGAGGTAGCATAGGCAATCACGGAACCCATGGGGGCATTCATACTGGCCAGGCCCGTATTATCCTTGTCAGTACCACGGCTCCAGCTACGATCCAGAGGATTGTTTCGGCAGGCATCCAGTACAACGATATTGGTGCGCGTGCGGGCATCTTCCATTTTAGTCAGAATGCGATTCGCATCAATGCATTCATACTCAATCTCGTTTTTGCTTTCGGGTTGGGCATCAATCGGAACCAGGTAGTTGTTTCCATTATTCTGTACTCCATGACCCGCATAATAGAACAAGCCAACCTGGTAATCGCGGAGCTTTTCGCCGAAATTGTTAATGGCCTGCCTCATTCCTTTATTATCGAGATTGGTAAAATGAAGCACTTCGAATCCTAATTTCTTCAAAGCCACTTCCATATCATTGGCGTCATTAACGGGGTTAGTCAATTTGTTGGCTCCCAGGTAACTCGCATTGCCGATAACAAGGGCTAGCCGTTTTTCGAGGACGAGCACGGGCGGCTTTTTGTAGGTAACGTTCAGATTAGAAGCCACTTCTGCTCCGTCTGTCATGTAGGCGACCAGGCGCAATTTATTCTCACCTTCAATGAGTTGAACTGTCTGATTGAAGGCCTGCGGACAATCTTTGTCGCGTTCAACTTTAAGATCGCGCGCCTGTGTCTGCACTTTATCGTTCATCAGCAGGCTATAGCGAACAACGGGTTTGGCCGAAGTGACGCAGGCTTTTGCAAGAAAAGTCGGTGATGAAACGGTCTGGTCGGCTTCCATGTCGCTCTTCCAGTCGATACGCGATGCAACAGTTGGAGTCGGAGCATTTGGGAACAGAGGCAGTGTATTCAACCGCGTAGTCGGGCTCTGGAACGTAGCGACAGGCTTCGGCCCCGATGGGGTAGACTGTGCCAATAACGAACCGGCTATCAACAAACCACAGATAGAAAATAAAAACGATTTCATGGGAATTGATAAGCGACTTAAAGGTTTTGGAAACTGGTTCAGCGTTGAATGCCAGCCAGGAGCGTTAAAACGTACGACTCAAACCGACACTCGTTATGCGATTGCCCGACTGAATCAGGAGTGATGTACGAGCTGGTTTGGGTTTTGCCACGAATGTATAAATCACATTGGCGATGGCGACAGCCGCGGCCGCTCCTGCAACTATGGTAAAGGTGCTTTTATTCTTATTGACCTTTTCTTTGAGGTCATTGAAGCGCTGAAGATCGGCTGCATCATCTGCAAATGGCTTGCTGTTGTATTCATCTACATCCTTATTAATGCCAAGTGCCAGTACCGTTGCATAGCCCGTTAATCCCGCTGTGGCAATCCAGCCGATGAGGGGTAGGGGCGATGATTTACGAACCACGCTACCGGGTTCGGCAACCCGGTCGGAAGTTGGGCGGGGAGCTTCCGTGACTGGCGTTGTTGTTTTGACAGTGGGTGGGGCCGCTGCCACGGTGGCAGGACTGGCTACGGTTACCATCCGGGCTACCCGCAGGAGCACTTTTACGTCTTCATTGATGCGGACATTATCGCGCACAACGTCCCAGGCGATTAATTTAGTCTTGCCCGGTTTGAGTGCTTTGCCAACATCGCCATTCACGCTAACTGGGCGAATAATAAGTCCTGATGCTGTTTCAAGTTCTATGTAGATCGAGTCGTCAGGCAGTACCTGAGGCAGCTCATATTCAATGATAACCTTACGTACAGTGGCATCGGTGCGCAGGCGGATATTACTGGCCGACGTCTGAGCCTGAACTAGCTGGCTGGTCAGAAGCATCAGGAGCGTAAAGAGAAGTTGGTATAAAGGCTTCATGAGGTTGAGGCAATTAATTGACGATTCCACTGATGGTAGGATAGTCACCGGCAACGGCACCACTGTTCAGAACCAGCGGAGTAGCATAGATTTGATCACCCGTGGCAAACTCCCATTTTTTTGTCCCATTGGTCGCATCCAGACAGTACATCTTGCCGTCGTTACTGCCAATGTAAACAAAACCATTGGCCACCACCGGGCTCGCATATATTTCGTTATTTGTGGCAAATTCCCACCGCTTGGTGCCATTGGTCGCGTCGAAAGCGTACACTTTGTTATCGCCACTACCCACATAGACCAGCCCGTTGTTGTAGGCAGGACTACCTCCTACAAAGCTGCCTGTTTTGGCCGTTGTCCATAAAATCGCACCCGTTGCTGTGGCTACGGCGTAGAGTTTAAAATCGTCGGTGCCAACGTAAATAGTGCTGCCAACGACTAGCGGGCAGGAGTTAACTTTATCACCCAGTATGGCTGCCCATTTTTGTTTGCCCGTTGTGGCATCAATGGCATAGAGTTTTTTATCACTGCTGCCGATGTACACCGTTCCACTCACTACGGTTGGGCTGGATAAAATATAACCGCCCGTCGGGAATGACCATAAGGTGGTACCGTCTGACTTGAGCGCATAGACTTTAGCATCGCTTGAGCCAACGTAAATGATTCCACCGCTAACTGCCGGGCTGGGAATGATTTTATCACCAGCTGTAAAACGCCATTTTTCGTTGCCCGTTGCCGCATCGATCGCAAAAAGTCGTTTATCGTCGTTCCCGATATACAAAACACCATTATCAATGACGGGACTACTTTCAAACTTATCGGCAGCCGCTTGTCTGGACCATTTACGGGCACCTGTTGCGGCATCGATCGCATACAGATAGGCATCGAACCCGCCTACATAAACAGTTCCATTGAGAAAAGCAGCGCTGGTGTTTACCGTACCACCATTGGTAATAAATTCCCATTGTTTCGCTCCCGTAAGGGCGTTGAGCGCATACACTTTCTTGTCTTTACTACCAAAAATGACAAGTGAGCTGGGCGGTGTTCCAGTACCAGGCCCAGGGTCGGTAGGCTTGATGGTTTTATCCGCAAGATTCCATTTCGAACAGCCTGCCAGCAACAGACCGACCAAAATTGGCGTATATAGAGTGTGACGCATAATCAGTTTGTGTTTCAATCAAAAACCAACGTCATCAATCAACAGGTGCGACTGAGTTCTGATTAGTAAATGACTCAGCTTTTGCGGCTTACAGAACATGCCGGAGAAAACAAATCAACATCTATTTTTGGTTAATTAGCCATTGATTTGAGCATTCGGTCGGTTCTCTTGAGTATTCGGTAAGTTTGGGCTTAGCGTTCCCGTGTTTATCGTATGACGCTAGATTAGTCGCAGCTTGCGATCGATAGGGAAACGTAGAGGTGGTCAGAAAAAAGTGGACCACTTAATCGGTATAATTATTGAGAGGTCTTAAAAGGGGTTACTGACCGGGCCAATTTCTGTGCTGAAGAGATAATATCTCTTCGGATCATTCAGTAGCTTTGGGGCCGTCTGGTAACATATTCCCTTCATACTCGTTATAAAGGCATACTTTGTTGCCGTAAACAACAAGAAGACTGGCTTCGTGTCTGCCGGAAAACCCAATATCCACGACGAATGTCTGTGTCAAAAACGCTTGTCCGTGTTCTGATTGGTTTGCTTGCCCTCATCTTACTGTTGGCAGGTTTTGTTATGCTCGTGGCTACCACGCCCTGGGGCCAGCAGTTCGTAACAAACCAGGTCAATTCATACCTGGCCCAACGATTACAGTCCCCTTTTCGAATTGGACGGATCACTTACACCATTCCTGACTGGATTGAACTCGAAGATGTTTATTTCAAGACACCCAAGGGGGATACACTCCTGAATGGTGGCCGGATGCGCGTAGACCTCGATATGTGGGGGTTGCTCAACAACCGGGTATCCATCAATCAGATTGAGCTGGAACGAACACAGGTGAATATCAGCCGTACGCTACCCGATACGGCATTTAATTTTCAGTATATTCTCAATGCGTTTGATACGGGTTCGTCGGAGCCTGAGCCAGCGGATACGGTATCGACACCAATGGCAATCAACCTGAAAGGAATTATGCTTCGGGACGTTCGCATCAAATACCGGGATGATGTGGTCGGAGCCGATGTAAATACGTTTGTCGATAGCCTGAAAGCCACCTTCGATGAGACCGATGTGTCAAAGTCGCGGTATCATTTGGCGAGCGTAACGGTTGATGGCTTAAATGCCAATACGCGATTATATCAGGGTTTGCCAACACCGCCCAGCCCGCCCGGCAAGCCGGGCGATACGCTCGATATTGGGCTGGGTAAATGGCAGATCAATCGGGCTAAATGGGATGTTCGGGTTGAAACATCGGATTTCCGGACGCAGGGTAGCGTTGGGAAATTGGCAATGGAATCGAATTACTTTTATCTGGAAGGTGAAAAAATCGGCATCAAATCGCTTGACCTGGCGAATGCCGACATTGCGGCCATTCTAACAAAACCCGCCAGCAAATCGGCTTCCCGAACTACACCCACGGCCACCGCCAGTGCCTCTTCCGGCGCTCCGGGCTGGCAGGCTAGAGTAACGAATGTACGGTTTGCCAATAACCGGATTCGTTTCGACGACGAGACCGCACCCCGGCAGAAACGAGGGCTCGATTACGGGCATCTCGATCTGCAAAATCTGGGTATCGATGGAAAGTTTCTGAGCTATGCCGATCTGGGCAAACGCGGTCAGCGGATCAGTGGTCAACTCCGGAATGGCCGTTTTCGGGCCACGAGCGGATTTGTGCTCCAGAGCCTGAACGGCGACGTTTTATATACGGATACGACGACAACCCTGACCCGTCTGTTCATTCAGACACCAAACTCTGTCATTCGCGATCAGGTCGTGTTGCGTTATGATTCGCTGGGTCAGTTAAGTAATCCGCGTTTTGCGAAACGGGTAGGTGTTCGGGTGAATCTTCGCCAGAGCCGTCTGTCGGTAGACGATGTGTTGCAATTAGCCCCTTTCCTGGCCGATACGCCACCCTTTGCGGGTAATCGTGGGGGCGTGTTCCGGGCCGATGCACAGGCCGTTGGTACACTGGCGGTCCTAAATCTGCCCAAACTTCAGTTCGATATGCTGTCGGGTACACGAATCGTAGCCAGCGGGCGGCTAACGAACGTGACCGATCCTGAACATCTGGGTGTTAATGTGGCCGTTAAGGAAGCGACGACTCAGTTGGCCGATATTACTAAACTGGCACCCAAAGGTTCGATTCCATCGTCGATTGCATTGCCTCCTGCCATTAAGTTAACCGGGCTCGTTAAAGGCCAATTGAACGACCTGATTCTGGATGCCAAAATCAATACCGACTGGGGTACTGCTGCGTTTGATGGACGGCTGGCCGGTTTTGTGACAGGTAAAAACCAGACCTACAAAGGAACCCTCAATCTCAATGATTTTAATGCGGGCAAGTGGCTGAAACAGGAGGGAACGGTCGGCAAAGTAACCGGGCGGGCAACCGTCGATGGTAAAGGGATCGACGTAAATACACTGGCAACCCGTTTCGATCTGGCCGTTCAATCGGCTGATTTGAACGGCTATCGGTATCAGAATTTTGATGCCAGGGGTAACCTGGTCAATGGTAATCTCGACATTACAGGGACTCTTAAAGACCCCAACGCAAACCTGAGCCTGGACACGAAAGTGGGCCTGAAAGGCGATTTCCCGAGTGTTATCGGCGAAACAGTTATCAATGAGCTGAACTTACAACAGCTAAAACTCTACAAAGACCCACTTTCCCTGAAAGGGCGCATCGTGATGGATATGGTATCTACCAATCCCGCTAAACCCGTAGGTACGATTTCGGCAAACGATGCGGTGATTACCTTACAGGGAAAGAGTTACCCGATTGACTCGCTCTATGCCCGATTAACGGCCGATGGGACCGAGAAAGGGGTTGTTGCCCGATTGCCGGGCGCGCAAATGAGGCTAAACGGCCAATTTGAGTATGCTCAGCTGTACGATATTGTCGTGGGTGAAATCAGCAAGTACATTGCTTTGCCCGCTCTGACCTATAAAACCATTCCGCCCCCTCATGCTTTCACGATGAACCTGAAGGCCTACCAGAATCCACTCCTGCAGGCGTTCGTTCCGGCTTTGACCCGACTGGATACAGTTCGTCTGGATGCCTATCTTGACAACCAGAACCGTGACACGACACTTTCGGCCACGATTCGAACGGGTGTACTCGTCTATGATACAACGACCGTACAGGGAAGCCGTTTCGCGCTGCGGGGGGTAGGTAATCAGCTACTGGTAAACGGGCGCATCGATGGTATTCTGTATGATGGGCTGAACATTCGGCAAACGGATCTGGCGGGAACAGCGTCCAATAATCAGTTCCGTTTTTCGGTTGTCAATAAAGATTCAATCAATCAGGATCTGCACGGACTGGCGGGAACACTCAGCATTGTTGATTCCAGTTATCGCTTCCGGTTTGCGCCGAACGGGCTGCTCACCAACTACCAGCGCTGGCAAACCGACACCAGTGGATTTGCTCAATACGGGAACGATGGTGTCCTGATCAATAACGTACGTATTGAAACCGGTCAGCAATCGCTTGAAATAAACAGCACGGAGCAATATGCAAATGCGCCGATTCGGGTTACGGCACGGGCTATTGAAATCGCTAACCTGGCTCGGTTAGCCAATCAGGATACAACCCTGGCGAGTGGTCAGCTAAATGGCACGGTGATCGTCCGGGACTATATGGGTCAGGATAGCAATCTGTCATTCCTGGGTTCCGTTTATGTCGATAGCCTACAGGTGATGCAAAAACCTATTGGTAACCTTACCGCCCGGTTTAGTAATAACTCTGATGGCCGAATCAGCGTAAACACAACCCTGACCGGCCCCTACAACGACGCTACCGTTACGGGCTTTTATAATCCGGCAAACGCCAAGGAAGCGCTCGATCTGGCCATTAATCTGAAACGGCTGGATGCTCGCACCATTGAAGCATTTAGTTTCGGTGAATTGCGGCAGGCTCGGGGAAAACTCACGGGTTCGTTCAGCGTAGCCGGAGCTACGGATAACCCGGAACTAAGCGGTAGCGTCGCGTTTGATTCGGTGGCGTTCAATATCAAACAACTCAATGCTACGTATCGCATCGATCAGGAAAAGTTAGCGTTCTCGGGCCAAACGATCACATTGACGGATTTCAACGTGCGCGATACACTTGGCCGAACCCTAACGACCGATGGAACCGTCGTTCTGAAAAACCTGCCGAATGCTGCTTACAATCTGCGGGTTCGAGCCAACAATTTTCAGGTTCTGAACGCGGCCCGGAAAGATAATGATTACGCCTATGGTCAGGCTGCGGTCAGCGCCGATCTGCGCATTAAGGGAACGGGCTCCAGTCCATCCATAAACGGTACTGTTCGTCTGGAAGATGGCAGTAAAATTTCAATGGTTTTACCCGACGAATCGATGGATGTGAGCGAATCGAGCAAGATCGTTACCTTCATCAATCACAACGATTCATTAGCAATTGCCAAATACCTCTACAAGCCCAAGCGCGATACGGTAGCAACACCCCGTTTAGAGTTTGATCAGCTTAGCAACGCTACGATTTCTCTTGACCTCGAAGCCGACGAAAAATCGGAGCTTACCATCGTGGTCGATGAACTGAATGGCGATTATCTGCGGGCAAGGGGAAATGCCCGGCTAAATGTGGGCATCAACGCGGCCGGACAACTGACTGTGCTGGGCCGCTACGACGTGACCGAGGGCGAATACTCGATGACTTACGAAGTGCTTAAACGCCAGTTCAAGATTCAGAAAGGGGGCTATATTCAGTTTACCGGCGATCCGTTAAAAGCCGATATTAACATTACCGCGATCTATCAGGTATCTACCTCCCCTGCCGATTTGATTGGCAATGAATCGACTACGGTCCCTACGACAGCAACTAATCGTAAGCTACCATTCAACGTTGCCCTAACCATGAGTAATAATCTGGCGGCACCGAAACTGGATTTTGATATTCGGCTACCAGAGGTTGAAGACGCCAATAGTGCAGCCGCATCGAGCGCCTTTGGGACAACGATCGAAAATAAATTGAAAACGTTGCGCCAGGATCAATCGATGATGAACAAACAGGTCTTTGCCTTGTTGATTTTAAATCGATTCCTGCCCGAAAATACCGCCGATTTCTTCTCCGGTTCGAACAACGGCGGGCTGGATACGCAGGCGGAGGGCATTGCCCGGAACAGTGTTAGCAAGCTTATCTCGGATCAGTTGGGCCGACTGGCTTCGGGCATTCTGAAAGGGTTTGACGTTGACTTTAACCTGCTCTCGCAAACAGGAAGCGCCAACACCGGCGGAACAACCAATGGCGCACGAACTGATCTTAATGTCGGCCTGTCGCGGAGTTTTCTGGAAGGGCGGCTTACGGTTGCGGTTGGTCGGAATTTTGTGCTTGAAAATGCGGCAAATAGTGCTACCCGTAACCCGAATGAAGTATTCGACAATGTGTCGCTGAACTATAACCTTACCCGCGATGGCCGATATGTATTGCGTGGCTATCGGCGAAACGACTATCAGGCCGTGCTGGATGGCTACATCATTGAAACGGGTGTTGGGTTTGTCATTACCGTCGATTACAATACCCTGGCCGACATCCTGCGCCGGTCGCCTGGCCCGTCGCTGAATTAATTTATTATGGTGTATTTGTTCAAAATTATAATTGGGTTTATTGGGAATCGTATCCTTGCTGCAACAGGCACCGCCCGGCGGCTCAACGGGTTTCCGACCCGTAGTGCCAATAGGAAAAGGCTGGCGTGGCATCGGGTACAGAGAGGGCATTCATCGCTTTTTTCGGTTGGTATCCTGATCGCCATGACGTGCCTGCTCAATGCCTGTAATATTGGAAAGCATTTGCCAGCCAAAGAACGCCTTTATGCAGGAACGGATATCAACATAAAGGCAGATTCGACCATTTCTAAAGATAATCAAAAGGCAATTCAGGAGCAGCTGGCCGGATTGGCTCGCCCAAAACCAAACAAGCAACTATTCGGATTCCCGTATAAAGTTGGTCTCTATTATCTGTTTGGAGAGCCTAAAAAACCGAAAGGGTTCCGGTCCTGGTTTCGGCGGAAATTTGGCGAAGAACCCGTTTTGGCCAGCGCCAAAGCGATTACATCCAACATACCCATCTGGAAAGCTACCTTACAAAATGACGGATACTTTGGCTCGGAGGTAACCGGTGAATTAAAGGAAAGTGGCTACAAGGCGCGGGGTGTTTATGAGGTCGATGTGAAGCCGCGTTATTCTATTGATTCGGTTGCCTTTCTGGTCGATTCGACGCCGGTTCGAAAAGCGCTGTGGGCATCGGCTCGCCGGACAGTTATTAAAAAAGGCAGCCCGTATAGCTTCGATAACATTAAACTGGAGCGGGAGCGTATTAGCCAGGCGCTTAAACAACGGGGGTTTTATTATTTCCTGCCCGACTACGTGGCTGTTATCGCCGACAACGACTCAAGTATTCACCGCACCAAGCTCTATTTTGCCATCAAGCCCGAGATACCTGCCGCAGCGGGGGTTCCGTATTCCATCCGAAACGTATTTATTTACCCGAACTATAATCTGTCTACGGCCCGTCAGGATACGAACAAACTTCAGGCTTATCAGTCTGAAGAACAATTTCATATCGTTGACTCCACCCGACGCTTTGATCCACGGCTTTTCCGGGATATTATGGCCGTTCAGCCGGGAAGACGTTATAATAGCCGGGCTCAGGATTTAACGCTTTCACGCTTTATCAATGTTGGTGCGTTTAAATTTGTTCGTAACCGTTTCGACCCGGCTCAACAGGGCGATTCGGCCGTTCTGGATGTTCATTACTACCTGACGCCCTACCCGACAAAATCGGTACGGCTGGAAATTGACGGCACCTCACGCTCCAATAATTTTAACGGAACGCAGGCTATACTTAGCTGGCGAAATCGGAACTATTTTAAGCGGGCTGAACTACTGACCCTTAATGCGAATGCGGGTATCGAATTTCAGGTAGGGGGCGGAGCGCAGAGCATAACGAATTATCGCTTTGGGGCTGATGCGCTCTTAAGCTTTCCGCGTTTGGTGAGTCCAGTAAGGTTTCGCTATGACCAACGACAGGCGTTACCCAAAACAAACGTTACGTTGGGCTATCAGCTCATCAGGCGGGGTGGGCTCTATGACCTGAATTCGTTTCAAACAACGTTTGGGTATGTATGGCGGCAAAACCAACAGATTGAACATGTTTTCCAGCCATTTAATATTACCTATGTCCGTCCGTCGAACATCAGCACTGCCTTTATTGATTCAGCAGCAAACAACCCGTTTGTGTTTCGGCAGTATTACGCCATACAAAATTCAAAGCAGCTTATTCTGAGTACGTTATATACGTTCAATTATAATTCTTCACCGCGTTCAGCGTCGCCAACAACCTTCCGATTATCGGCTAATATAGAGCCCGCTGGAAATCTGGCTAATGTGTTGTTTGATAAGCGGGACGACAATGGTGATCAAATTATCTTTGGTGTTCCATTTGCTCAGTTTGTGCGTGTCGATGTCGATGCCCGTTTGTACCGGAAATTATCGAAGAATGTGACCTGGGCGAATCGCATTTTTGCTGGTTTAGGTGCTACCTATGGCAATTCCAAGGGAATGCAGCTACCGCTGACCAAGCAGTATTTTGTGGGTGGTCCGAATAGTATTCGGGCTTTCAGATCACGGGCTATTGGCCCTGGCCTGTTTACGCGCGATACGCTTCGGGAACTACAGTTATTTCAGGATGGTGGTGGAGACATCAAGCTGGAAGCCAATACCGAAATTCGGGCCAAGTTTACTAAGTTTCTTGAAGGTGCCATTTTTGTGGATGCTGGCAACGTCTGGACATTCTCGAATAACGATATTTTAGGGGCCGAAGCGCAGGCCAAATTCAGCCCGGAATTCTACCGGCAAATCGCCATTGGTACCGGTATCGGTCTGCGTCTTGATCTATCATATTTTCTGATTCGCTTCGATCTGGCCACACCGCTCCGAAAACCGTATAAAACCGATGGAAGTGAATGGGTCATTAATCAGATCAATTTCCGGGATTCGGAATGGCGGAAGCAGAATATTGTCTTTAACATAGCCGTGGGCTATCCGTTCTAAAGGCTTGTGCCTACAAAGGCAGGACTTTTATTCAGCACCCTGGTACGATACCGAACAAAAGTCCTGAGAAGACACAAAACTGTCATTCTGGGAGAAACCTTACTGCAATACCGGCTGCAATACCTTCCATACCGTTTCGGCCACGATTTTATGACCGGCTGGGGTAGGGTGGATGCCATCGGGTTGATTAAGTTTCGGTATACCGCCAACTCCTTCGAGCAGGAACGGGATCAGAACCAGTTTGTTCTTATCCGCCAGTTCTTTAAATAAACCTCTGAATTCCCGCGTATAATCGGTGCCCAGATTGGGTGGAATCTGCATACCGGCCAGCACGATGGTTGCCTGTGGGCTTTTCAGCCGAACGGTGTCGATAATGGCTTGCAGATTTTGCCGGGTCGATTTGAGCGGAATGCCTCTAAGTCCGTCATTGCCACCCAGTTCAAGTACAAATATGGCAACGGGCTGTCGCATAACCCAACTGATGCGACTTTTGCCACCCGCTGTTGTTTCGCCACTGAGCCCGGCATTGACAACCTGGTAGTTCAGCCCGGCGGAGTCTATTTTCTGGCCTACCAATGCCGGGAATGCCTGCGATGGCTCAACACCGTAGCCTGCGGTCAGGCTATTGCCATAGAACAATACGATTGGTTTTTTAGCGGTTGTCGCTGATTTGGTTTCAGCGGATT
Source organism: Spirosoma endbachense (assembly GCF_010233585.1). Taxonomy (NCBI): domain Bacteria; kingdom Pseudomonadati; phylum Bacteroidota; class Cytophagia; order Cytophagales; family Cytophagaceae; genus Spirosoma; species Spirosoma endbachense. Next base: position 3,550,769 of record NZ_CP045997.1, on the reverse strand, counting down.
TCGAGGCACTGGTGGTCGATGCTGATTCAGTTTTTGAGTCAGACGATCCGCATCCCCACGCCGTTAAGAGCAGCATCAGGCCGCTTATCACAGAATACGACGTTTGGCGAATGTGTAAGAACTTCATTGGTTTTATGGTGGTTACGATTTAAACACGGAGCAAATAGAAGATTACAGGCTATAATCCCAAATTTTCTATAGGAGTTTGTTTCAGTGAACGCGGTACCACGGTAAAGCCGGTCCATCCATAAACCGTGATACCACATTCCGCGTAACGAACTCCTGATTTATGTGCTCTGTGTAAATCTCCGTTATCTCTGTGTTTAGAACAACCTTTTTGGTTCCATGAGTATTCTACACGTCGAAAATCTTACAAAAACCTATCAAAGTGGTGGCCGGGAACTAACGGTTCTGCATGGCGTCAACTTTACGCTCGAACCGGGCGATACGTTTTCCATTGTTGGCCCATCGGGTAGTGGCAAAACCACCTTACTTGGGCTTTGTGCGGGATTAGACCGTGCTTCGTCGGGGAGTGTCTATCTGAACGATATTCGGTTGGATACGCTCTCGGAAGACCAGCGGGCGGCTATCAGGAACCAGTACGTCGGATTTATCTTCCAGAATTTTCAGCTTCTGCCTACCCTTACGGCCCTTGAAAACGTAATGGTGCCGCTGGAGCTGAGGGGCGAAAAAGGAGCACAGAAAACCGCCCAGGCCCTTCTGGAACGAGTTGGTTTGGGCCAGCGCGGGCATCACTATCCCACTCAACTCTCAGGTGGTGAGCAACAACGGGTTTCGCTCGCCCGTGCCTTTGCGAATCGGCCTAAACTGCTGTTTGCCGATGAACCCACCGGTAACCTCGACGCCGACACCAGCGCGACGGTTGTCGATCTACTCTTTAAGCTGAATCGTGAAGCAGGCACAACACTGGTTCTAGTCACACACGATTTGGAGTTAGCTGCCCGCACCCAGCGGGTTATTCGCATAAAAGGAGGCACCGTTGTCTCTGATTCGCTCCAATTAGTAAATGAGTGATCAGGTGAATTGCTGACCTCTATTTTATTCTCTCAGTTACTCCTCAATAATGGACTCACCACGATTTTATTCGACGCTGTATCCGAAGCCCGGTTTCTCGTGGCTTTTTCGAATGGCCTGGCGCGATAGTCGCCGGAGTCGGCAGCGGTTGCTCCTGTTTATGTCGGCCATTGTGCTGGGTATTGCGGCTTTGGTTGCTATCAACTCCTTTGGCGATAATCTGGCCCGTAGTATCGACGATCAGGCTCGTGAACTGCTCGGCGCTGACCTGACACTCTCCTGGACGCGTCCGCCTTCGGCCAAAACCCTGCAATTGGTTAAAACGATGGGTCGCGACCGGGCCTATGAAGTTTCGTTTGCGTCACTGGTATCGATTCCTAAAACGGGCGGTGTTCGACTGGCCCAGATAAAAGGTCTGCAAGGTAATTTTCCGTACTACGGAACCTGGGAAGTAGCACCTGCTTCAGCTATTCAGACATTCCGACAGGCGCAAAGCCGTATTGCTCTGGTAGATGATGGCTTACTGGTTCAACTTGGTGCCCAGCCAGGCGATTCGGTGAAGGTTGGTAAACTATCGTTTCTGATTGCGGGCCGGGTTACCAAAACACCGGGACAGGCGGCCATTGCCGCTACGGTTGCGCCGACGGTATTTATTCCAAGTCAGTTTCTGGCCAGTACGGGGTTGCTGGAGCGCGGTAGCCGGGTAGCCTACAAATACTACTACCAGTTTGCGCCCGGCACCGATGTGTCGGCATACATCAAGAAATATGCAACAAAACTGGATAAGGAAGGCGTCAACATCGACACCGTTGCTGATCGTAAACGTCAGACAGGTCGTTCGTTTGCCGATCTGACCAAATACATGAGTCTGGTTGCGTTTGTGGCGTTGTTGCTTGGTTGCGTAGGGGTTGCCAGTGCAGTGCAATTGTATGTTAAGGAAAAGATTACATCGGTAGCAATCCTGCGAACACTTGGGGCCAGCGGACGACAGGCCTTGCTGATTTATTTGTTCCAGACCGCCCTGATGGGGTTGATTGGGGCAACAGTTGGGGCTCTGGTTGGCTCGGCAGTACAGCTGGTATTGCCGCAGGTGTTCGGCCGGTTTTTGCCGGTTGCTGTCGATACCACGTTATCGGCTCCGGCCATACTGGGTGGCATCGGTACAGGATTACTTATTTCCGTGTTGTTTGCTCTTCTGCCCTTGCTGGCGATTCGGAATGTGTCGCCCCTGCGAACCCTCCGAACGTCTTATGAAGATGATTTGAGTGGTCGTGATCCGTGGCGATGGCTGGTATACCTGCTTGTTATCGGATTCATCGTTGGATTCGCCTATTTACAGACGAAAAACCTGATGCTGGCTATTGGTTTTACCGGTGGACTAACCGTGGCGTTTGGCATCCTGACCGTGCTTGGTTTGGGATTGATCTGGCTCGTTCGGAAGTTTTTTCCAACCTCGTGGAGTTACGTCTGGCGGCAGAGTCTGGCCAATTTATACCGACCCAATAACCAGACGTTAATTCTGGTGACGGCCATTGGTCTGGGTGCCTTCCTGATCGCAACACTCTACCTGACGCAGGGGTTACTACTCGGCCGGGTCGAACTATCGGGTAGCGGCAATCAACCGAATATGGTTCTGTTCGATATTCAGAAGGAGCAGGTCGCGGGCGTGCGTGCGCTGGTTAACCAGCAGAAATTGCCGGTTTTGCAGGATGTGCCTGTCGTGACCATGCGCCTAACGGACGTTAATGGAAAAACGCCTGAATCCGCTAAAAAAGATACTACCCTAAAAACACCCAACTGGGCATTCACCCGCGAATATCGGGTTACGTATCGTGATTCATTGATTTCATCGGAGAAACAGGTTTCCGGTAAAGTACCTTATCAGGCCAATGGCAACATCTATGTCTCCATCGAGAAAGATTTTCTGGATCGGTTGCACGTGAAGCTCGGCGATACGCTCAATTTCAATGTGCAGGGTATGCTGATACCGGCCATTGTTGGCGGAACGCGGGAGGTAGAATGGAATCGGGTACAGACTAATTTTCTGGTTGTATTTCCTTCGGGCGTGCTCGAACAGGCTCCTCAGTTTCACGTCCTGATGACACGTGTACCCGACAGTCGGACCTCGGCTATACTACAACGCGGCCTGGTCAGTCAGTTTCCGAATGTTTCCGCTATTGATCTTGGGTTAATCTTAAAAACGGTAGACGAAATTCTGGATCAGATTTCATTCGTCATTCAGTTTATGGCCCTCTTTAGTATCCTGACTGGTTTGCTGGTACTGGGTAGTTCGGTGGTTATCAGCAAATACCAGCGATTGCGCGAAAGTGTCCTGCTTCGAACGCTCGGGGCCAGCCGCAATCAGATTCTGCGCATTACCGCGCTTGAATATGGTCTGCTTGGTCTGCTGGCCGCGCTGTCGGGCATTCTTTTGTCGATACTCGGTACCTGGGCGTTGGCCCAATTTGTGTTCGAGGTGCCGTATCGACCCAATGCGGTACCGTTGATCATTGTCGCTTCTATCGTAACGATTCTGACCGTATTGATCGGTCTTTTCAACAGTCGCGAGGTATTGGTACGCCCACCGTTAGATGTTTTGCGCTCGGAAGTGTGAGAATAAGTTAGTTAACAAAGTCAGTTTCAACTCGGCTGTTGGCAGAAGAAAGTAGCTTCTGCCAACAGCCGAGTTGCTTTAACGGAATTTGTCCGTGATTTTCCGCTGTTGAGTACGGGTAATTACGCATTTTACAAAAGCCGTGAATTCGCGCTAAAACAAAGCGGAACTGATTCGGAACTTTGTGACATCAAACGCATTCCGAAACGGCATCCTCTTTTATCATGGAAAAAGCATTTTGGTTCAACTCCTGGGAATTGGAAGGACATTATACCAGCTTTCATCGTAAAGACATTCACCCTTACGCCATTAAATACCTGCCTCCTTTCGCTCTGGAAGGACAAACCGTATTTGTACCACTCTGTGGTAAATCGCTGGATCTACTGTATTTCAGCCGGTTTGCAACGCGGGTCATTGGGGTAGAAATTGTTGAGAAAGCAATCCACCAGTTTTTTGAGGACAATCAGTTGGCCTACCGCCAGATCGGAAGCCGTTTCGTGTCGGGTAATATCACCATTCTCTGCCGTGATTTTTTCTCGCTGAAACGCGAAGATATTGGACCATTCGATGTTGTCTATGACCGGGCCGCGCTGGTCGCGTTACCACGCCCGTTGCGGATGCGTTACCTGCAAACGCTCGAATGGCTGGCACCAGTTGGCACGCTGAGTTTCCTCAATACGCTCGAATATGCACCTACGCTGGCAACACCACCGTTCAGTATTTCGCCGGATGAGGTAGCCAGTTATTTCCCGAACTACGCCATTGATCATGTGGAATGTCAGGAGGTTCCTACTCACGGAATGGTGCGCAAATACAACCTGTCGTATTTGAAAGAACACGGTTTCATGATGCGTAAACTATATGATTCGCCCGTGTTGATCGATATTGAAGATCTGATGGAAACAGCGTAGGCTATTTCGATCAATAAACGAATCACCCGCTGTAGTTCAGTTTCGGAGACTATAGCGGGTGATTCGTTTATTTTAACGATACTCATCAGGATTACTGACCATTTGTTGAAGTACTTTAACGTCATTAAACAAGGGCTGATGACCCCTCTTAAGGAGCGTCTTGATTGGATAGATGAATAATTCCAGGGCTTTGGCTTCGAGCCGTGCCACGGTTCTTGATGACGATTAATAAACCACGGTCCGCCGTGCGGTGGCACGGTTCGAAGCCAACGCCCTAAATCTAATACTGAGATTTTTAGTCTGTGTATAAACTGCCTGATAAATATTTCATGCCTGAATCGCAGGCAACCGTAACGACCGTATGCCCTGGTCCCAGCTCCTGAGCTAACTGGAGGGCCGCCGTAATATTTAAACCGCTGGATATTCCCGCAAAGATGCCTTCCTTTTTTGCTAGCATTCGGGCCATTTGCCGCGCTTGGATTTCATCTACCGTTCTGACTTCATCGTAAAAGTCTTTCGACAGCAATGGGGGAACCATACCAATGCCAATACCTTCTACGGTATGTGTGCCGCGAGTACCTGTCGATAGCAATGGGGCCGAAGCGGGTTCCAGCGCAATAATTCGGGTGGTCTGGTTCGCTTCACGAAAAGCACGGGAAACGCCCATCAGCATACCCGCCGTGCCGACGCCACCGCAAAAAGCATCCACGGGTCGGTCAAGTTGCTGAAGAATCTCCTGGCCAATGCGTGAATACCCTTTCATTGAATTTGGATTATTGATCTGGTCCGTAAAATAGGTTCCGTCGGTTTCCGATAACTGTCGGGCTTTTTCGCGCATGGATGGGATCAGATCGGGTGTAATCCTGCCGCCTTCGCTGGCTACAATGATCAGATCAGCGCCAAACGCCCGCATGGTTTGCAGTTTCTCCTTCGCGAATGCATCCGATGTTACAACCTGAAAAGAGTAACCTTTTACGGCGCAGACGAACGCGAGCGACGTTCCGGTGCTACCTCCCGTACATTCGACAACGGTCATACCTGGTTTCAAAGCCCCACTCCGTTCGGCCTCTTCAATCATGGCCAGTGCCATTCGGTCTTTGTAAGATCCGGTTGGGTTATAATATTCCAGTTTGACAAAAACGTCGGCGCTGTTTGGCGGAACGACCTGATTTAACCGGACCAGTGGCGTATTGCCGATTGCCTGGAGTGTTGTCGATGCGTAGTTGTCTAGCATAAAAATAAGGGCGAAGAATGATGCTGGAGACTACCGAGTGATGGCTACTAGAGAATTGATACCAGCTGGTCAAATTTAAGTCTATCACCCTGATTTTCTTGCAATTAATTAGTAAGCGTGCTGGGCAGAGATTTTCAGATCGGGTTATCTGGCCAAAAGCTGTCAAACCAAAAGTTGATTGATAAAGCAAACCGATAAAGCCAATTGTCGTTTCGTAGAGCATCATCAAAACTTTTTTTCTAAAATCCATTCACGCTCTGCACTGACTGCCTATTAACGGGTAGTGAAGTTCACGTTTATCCCTAAATCTGTTTTATGAAAAACAAGTACGAAGCGCTAACGAGCTGTAGAGAGCTGGTTATGCTGATTTTGAGTTTGATTCTGGCCATGCCTTTTACGGTAGTAGCCCAGGGCCCGTTAAGAATGACTGCACCTTCCTACAACTGCCAGACCGGGGCTATCACTTTTAACACCGCCGATGGTGATGGGTCGACCATTATTTATTCGGCTCCGGGTATTACGCGGGCGTCGGTGACCGATAATTCTGGTATCGTTGAACAGGGGTTGCGAAACGATCCGAAACCTATTACGATTCAGGCGACCCAGAGTGGACATACTGCTACCTATATCTTCAACTTTGCTGCCTATTGTGCCAGTCCACTGTTACCCGTGCCGGTTTGGTCAGCCATCCCTGATCGAACATTTACGGTCGGCCAGACGATAACGGCTTACCCTGACTTCCAGATTGGCAGTGGTTTCTATCAGGAGGGAGAGCCGTATAATTATTTGACCTGGCCTATTAGCGCAACGGGCTTACCGCCTGGAATGAGTTTATCGAGCGGCCTGCTGTCAAGAACGGCCTTCTATGTGGGAATAGGCGGGAGTCCGACTACCGCGGGGACTTATCCAGTGACGGTTACGGCGATTAATCCACGCGTTCCAAATAACCCTCCGTTTACAACCAGCTTTACAATTACGATTATTAATCCATCAGGCAGTTCGTTAACACTGCTGGCTCCCACCTATAACTGTGCTACCGGGGCGATTACCTTTAACACAAGCGGTGGCAATGGATTACCCATTACCTATAGTGCACCCGGTATTTCGCGGGCATCTGCTACAGATAACTTCGGTATAGTAGAACAAGGATTACGAAATGATCCAAAGCCTATTACCATTCAGGCAACCCAAAGTGGCCAGACCGTGAGCTATACATTTGATTTAAGCGCTTATCTGGCTTCCAATTGCAACAATCCCCAGCCTCCTGTGGGGAATGGTCTATGGCTACTGGCCCCCACTTATGACTGCACTACGGGGGCCATTACCTTCAATACCTCAGGTGGGAATGGATCGCTGGTTGAGTTTAAAGCCGTTGGTATTACCGATTGGACAACCAATCCCGCCCAATTTGTGGACAAAGACAGCCGGACAGCCAATGATGTGCAACCTTTTACCTTGATGGCGCGTCAGAGTGGCCAGACCGTCACCTATACCTGGGATCTGAAAGCGACCTGTGGACGGGCTCGTGCTGGCGTACCGGAAACGAGCGCTAATTTATCACTGACCCTGATGGGAAATCCAGTCCAGAAACAAGTACGCGTACTGATCGAAGGAGCACAGGGACAGCCGGTGAAACTATGGCTAAGTGACCTGACTGGCCGCTTGCTGGAAAGTCGGCAAATTGAGTCGGCAGGTGTGTATGAAGAGCAGCTATTTCGGCTAGACCAGCAAGCCCCAGGGTTGTTGTTACTAAAAGCGGCTACTAGTCATCAAGTGCGTACAGTGAAGATTATCAGGCAGTAAGTACCTGTTATCGTGAACCAGGCAGACCACATTACCGGATCTGTCTGGTTCATTAACTGGGATTGTGTTGCTTAAAGCCTAAGGATTTTTCGGCTGACGGGTTGTCCGTCGGCATCTAGTTGCAGCAGGTAAGTGCCTGGCGCCGTTGGAAGACTTTGCGTTGGCAGGGTTTGCTGGTGTTCGCCCGCAGCCTGACCCGGCCAGAGGATAGTTCGGAGCGTTCGCCCGGTTGCATCGGTAATGGTCAGCCGGAGATCGGAGCGGTGGACGAGCCGGTAGTGTACCGTTATATCGCCCGCCGACGGATTCGGATTGATTTGCAGATCAAACGCATTCGTTGGCTCTATTGCCAGAATGTCGGTGCCGAACGGTAAAATAGCCGTGTCCATCCAGCTTAAACGTTGTCTTATCCATGACTTCAGGTAGCTGGTTTCTTCCTCATACGTTTTGCCAACGAAGTTATTTGGCCAGACGGCTACGCCAATAACTGGCCATCGCTGAAAATTTCGAACGCGGGCCTCGGTCAGCACCGTCGCTACTGAATCGATATACGTGTTTATGCGATCAGTTGTTAAGATCGTTTTGCGTAAAGCCTGATAGTTTACTCGCACCTTTTTGGCAAAGGCCCGGTCACTCAGTAACCGATCCCACCAGAACGGCATCTGATACGAATCAGTCGGGCAAGTACGGTTGAAATCATAAGCCCAGCCCTGATACGAGTCACCCGCGCAATAGTTCGCATTGCCGTAGGTCAGATTATAATCCCAGATAGGCCCCATAACCAGTTTGCCGCCTTTTGAGTCGCGATCCTTATAAAAAAAACTACTGAGCCGATAACCGTCTACATTCTTACAGATCTCCGTTAATAACAGGTAATCAACAAACGAGTCATCCTTGATGTAGTTGCGGTAACCAGCCGTCGAATCCTGGTATTGATCTCCCCGTAAGGCATTTTCGAAATCAGTTATAAATTTTTTCGTGTATTGAAACTGCTCTTCGGCTAAATCTTCGGGTTTTGGTCGATCAATCTGAATCGGAATACGTTGGCCCTGAGCACCCGTATAGGGCGAAACCCAGGAGCGAGAGGGTGAACCTTCTGTTTTATCGACTTTAAAAATATAACCGCCTGTCAGGGCATCGCCTGACACGTCGGTTTTTTTGATACTGGAAATATCGACGCGATTTTTGTCACGCTTGATTTTTTCGAACAAAATGTAAATTCCTTCGTAACTGTTGTTTAAAATAACCTCACAATAGCGATACCGGGGTGTATAATACTTGCTCAGTTGCCGGTTAAGATCATACGTAAGCGTTTCACGGATAAGTGTTTTATCATTGTAAGTAGCATTAAGCACCCAATCTGATTCCGATGGCATACCCAAAACAGACGCATTGATCGAATTCAGCCCCGATGTGTCGCGTAGTTCGATGCCGTATGGTTTTTTAGGGAAAAATTGCTGTGAAGTAGCTCCTCTTTTTTCGATGCCTATTTTGCTGATGAAAGAAGGTTTATCGGTTACATTATTTCGCTTACCAGCTCCGTTATCGATAATTCGCAACTCAGCCACGATCTTAGGTTCATCCTGAATGGCTTGCCCGTTGGTATTGATCAGTATAATGGGTAGATTGGAAGAGCTAAGCGTCTGGGCAAGAGTTGATGTAACTACTAGGCTCAGAAAAATAACCGGAAATATACAATAGGTTCGCATAGCTGGTAAAATTACCTCGTGTTTAATTTTTTTATGTAAAAATATAAATATTTTTGGGCGAATTTGTTGGGCACCTTGTTGGCGCAGATTTTGTTAGATTTGTTCAGAAAAGCGGAGTTAAGCCGCATCGCAATGGAGAATCGTTTTGTTGAAAAAGCTACGGGTGCTATTTCGGATAAATACCGACTGGCAATTTTATTGGAACTGTCTAACAAAGGAAGCATGACATCTTCCGACATTCAGGAACTAACCGGATTATCGCAACCTTGTGTATCCCACCATGTTAAGCTGCTGACAGACAGTGGATTGGTTAATGCGCAAAAAGAAGGTAGAAACCTACATTTGACCTTAAATAAAGAATCGCTTCAGCAGTTATCGGGCTTCATCGAAAAGCTCACCTGAGTTTTTTTATTTCAATACATTCAAACTTTTAAATATTTGATTGTGTTCCATGCAGGAAACAAACCTTAAAAACCGTTTCACTACGGCTAATAAATTATGGTACAAAAGCTTTTCTCTGAAACTAAACTTGGCAACCTGACTCTCCAGAACCATGTCGTAATGGCTCCTATGACCCGGAACCGGGCAACGGCCAATCACTTGCCAACCGACATTATGGCAACGTATTACGCTCAGCGGGCATCGGTTGGGCTAATTATTACAGAGGGCGTTGGCCCATCGCCCAATGGTGAAGGATATGCCCGAATGCCGAGTATTTATAGCGCAGCGCAGGTCGAGGCCTGGAAAAAGATAACAGAGGCTGTTCATGCGAAAGGAAGTAAAATTTTTGCTCAGCTGATGCACACTGGCCGTATCGGGCATCCGAATCACCTGGCCGAAAATGCTGAAGTTATAGCCCCGTCGGCGGTGGCCGCGGCTGGCGAAATCTACACCGATGAAGCAGGTATGCTGGCGCATCCAACCCCTCGTGCCCTAACCACCGACGAAGTTAAACAGACTATTCAGGAGTTTGTAACAGCCTCTGAAAACGCTATTGAAGCAGGTTTCGACGGCGTGGAACTACACGGAGCGAATGGCTACCTGATCGAACAGTTTATCAGCCCCGATACTAACCAGCGTACTGACGAATACGGTGGCAGCAGCGAAAACCGCAGTCGTTTTCTACTCGAAATTGCCGAAGCTGCCGGACACGCAATCGGGTTCGATAAAGTGGGCGTTCGTTTGTCGCCTTATAATATCTTCAACGACATTAAACCCTATGCCGATGTCGATCAAACCTATGAATACATCGCTCAAAAATTGAATGAGTTAGGCCTGGTCTATATCCACCTTGTCAATCATTCGTCGATGGGAGGGCCTGTTATCCCCGATTCAGTTGTCAACGCAATTCGTGACGCCTACAAAGGGGCACTGATCCTGAGTGGTGGTTATGATGCACAACGGGCTGAAGATGATCTGACGAATGGGCCTGGTGATCTGATCGCTTTTGGGCGGCCCTTGATCGCTAATCCTGATTTTGTTGAACGCCTGCAAAGCGGTGCTGAATTAAATGAGCTCGATTATTCAACATTCTATACAACCGGCGAAAAAGGCTATACCGATTACCCTGTTCTGGTAGAGGTGAATGGATAGTAAGTTGATTCGTTCGTAAAGGCAAATGAGTGATTAGATAACTGGCTAACAACCAGATTTCTAATCACTCATTTGCCTTTATGGATTAGTGATTAAACCAAAACCGCTTTCAGTATTTGGTCGAGAATCAGTCGCCCATCCGTATTGCCGAGCAGAGGATCAGCCGCACGTTCGGGGTGGGGCATCATGCCAAATACGTTTTTGCCTTTATTGGTAACCCCCGCAATATTTTCCAGACTACCGTTCGGATTGGCCGATTCGACGATTGCACCCGTTTCGTCGCAGTAACGGAAGAGAACCTGCCCATTGTCATTCAGGGCTTTGAGCGTATCGGCATCGGCAAAATAGCGTCCTTCGCCGTGGGCCATTGGAATCTTATAAGCCGGACGATCGAGCCCTACTGTTAAGAGTGCATCGGGCGATTGAGGAGTCAGGTAAACGTTTTTGCAGACGTACTGCTGATTGGAGTTCCGCAACAGCACACCCGGAACGAGCCGGGCTTCGGCCAGAATCTGGAAACCATTGCAGATACCCATCAGATAGCCTCCCCGGTTTGCATGGGCAATGACTTCGTTCATGATTGGCGAAAACCGGGCCACTGCGCCCGTACGTAGGTAGTCGCCGTATGAAAAGCCGCCCGGAAGGATTATAAAATCGCAACCTTGCAGGTCGTGGTCTTTGTGCCAGAGTTTAACGACCTCCTGGTCCATTAGTTCCAGCGTATCGACGGCGTCCTGATCGCAGTTAGAGCCGGGAAAAACAACAACGCCAAATTTCATAGGGGTGAAAGAGCGAAAGAGTGAAAATGCAAAGAGTGAACAAACGAAAGAGTGAAAGAGAAGCGTCAGCCGGTATGCCGAGCCATCACGTTTTATGCTTTCACTTGTTCACTCTTTAGATAAGCAAAGGTACGAACTTTACTTTACTTCAACAGACTTTCCGGTACTGGAAACGGCCTTGCCCTGCTCAAATGCCAGATCGAGCCGTCCCAGATTGATACCTGCAAACCCAACCTGATTGATCCATACGGGTTGTCCATCCGGATTATTGACGGCTACTGGCGCATCGAGAAAGGTGTGCGTATGACCGCCGATGATGAGATCGATGTTGCGGGTTTTAGCCGCCAGAACGTTATCCGAAACGGTCGGTTCATTGTATTTAAAACCCAGATGAGACAGACAGATCACGTAATCGCATTTCTTGTCTGAACGAAGCTGGGCTGCTATGTCATTACCAATTTCGATCGGATCGAGGTATTTGGTTTCTTTATAGGCATTTTTCGGAATGAGCCCTTCGGGCTGAATACCCAGTCCGAAAACACCGACCCGAACTCCTTCCTTGTCAAAGATTTTATACGGCATCGAACGGCCATCCATCACCGTATTCTTGAAGTCGTAATTGGCGATTAACAGGGGAAAGCTGGCTTTACCAAACTGCGTAACCATGTTGTCAATACCACCGTCGAAGTCGTGGTTTCCAATCGTTCCGGCATCATAACCGAGCTTGTTCATGGCCAGCACTTCCGGTTCGCCTTTATACAGATTGAAGTAGGGAGTTCCCTGAAATACATCACCTGCATCGAACAGCAGCACATTTTTTTGCTCCTGCCTGATTTGCCTGATCAGGGTAGCCCGGCGAGCAACACCACCTTTACCCGCATTGCGGCTGCCATCCATCGGGAATGGGTCGAGCCGACTATGTACATCATTCGTATGGAGGATGGTGAGTGATGTCGTTTTGGCTTTACTCATTGCCAGCACATTCGGAGCAACCGAACCGACAACGGCGGCTGTGCCCAGTAATTTCAAAAACTGACGTCTATTCGAGGCTAATGCGTCCATCAGAAACAGGATTGATAGGTTGACCGGTTTTGCCCTGATTGCGGAAATAGTCGATCAGGGCATCACGGATTAAATAGCTAATGTTTTCGCGCTTGACCGGATTCTTGAGGAAACCAGCATCATCGCCCCCGTCGGCCACATAGTCACTCATGGCTACGGTATAGGTCTCGTTGGGTTGAAGTGTTCGACCGTTGTTGAATGTTACCGAAGTGGCCTGTCCATTGTGAATTTTAGCCCGCAAACCACCCACAACCAATTTATTGCCAACGGCAAAATGGTTCAGCATCTGTTGCAGCATATCGCCCTTAAGCGTAAGAACAACAAGCTGATTATCAAAGGGCATAACCTCAAAAACTGAGCCAGTCGTGATGTTGCCCTCAGGCAGGTTATTGCGAATGCCGCCGAAATTGAGATGGGAGCAGTCAATTGGCTTGCCATATCGTTGGCTTGACTGTTTCAGCAGTGCATCGGTTAGCAGGTCGTTGAGTGGACCGTCGGGTTGCCCTTTTTCGATACGCCCGGTTGATCGGGCCAGCACCTCGTTCATGGCTTTGTCGAGGCCCTGCCGGTAGGGTTTCAGGAAGTTGGCAATGCTGCTATCTGCCGGGGCCGCAACAGAGTCTACGCCTATGCGGTTGGCCGTTCGGTTGGTGAGGTGATAGCCGCCAGGGTTACAGGCCGATAGACCAACAAAGGCCAGTAACAGTAGGTGTTTCTTCATCATAAGTGCAAGTTCGGAAAGTCTTGGCAATCGTGTGTTAATAAATGGTTAGAAACCCCGGCCTTTGGGGTAATACAGGCCATCATTAGTGAGCTCTGACGCGGTTACTGGCTTTATTCCACCGTTACTGACCGTGTCGTGAACAGGCCATTGTCCACATTGATTGCCACCGTACCGGTTGTGTTGACGGTAGTCGTTTTCCAGTCGCTGGTAGGGCGAATTGTTTGCCATTTACCCTGCCCAACCCGAACCGTTACCGGCAGATTAAAGCCATCAGCGTCGGCCACCCACCGGTAGCTCAGTATCAGTTCGCTGGTATTTTTCGCATTGATCTTATACTCCAGCGAAGGCAGATTGGGATGGCGGAGGTATTGATTAAACAGCGGTTTTAGATCGACTTCTGTTTTTTTGCTCAGGAAATCAACGATTTCATCCGTGTAAACGATCGATAATCGCTTTTCCGTCGTCAGCGCTTTGAGGGCTGCGAACCATTTTGCGTCGTCACCTACCGCATTCCGGATCGTGTGAAGCATCCACGTTCCTTTGAAGTAAATGTCGGTATCTTCCTGATCGTAATTGACACCCAGTGGACCCAGCATGGGAAATTTATTCCGGATCAGTTTTCGCTGGGTATTCAGGTAGTCAACGGCCTCTGTTTTGCCTTGTGTATACTCAACAAACAAAGCTTCTGCGTAGGTTGTAAACGCTTCGTGAATCCACATTTCAGCATGGTCGGCGCAACTCAGGCTATTGCCAAAGTACTCGTGCCCGCTTTCGTGGATGATGATGAAATCGAAGCCAAATGGATTGTTGTAATAATGATTGCCGTAAGCAATGGCGCTCTGGTGTTCCATGCCCCAATACGGTGTTTCGACGAGTTTATACCCGTCGCGCCAGAAAGGATATTTCCCGAAATATTTTTCGAAGCAGCCGAGCATTGTTTTCACTTGCTCGAAATGAATTTTGGCTTTCTGAACATTACCCGGCAATACGTAGTAATCCAACGCTAGTTTCTGTCCGTCGCGGGCGGTATACGTATCGGCAATATGGGCGTAATCGGTGATGTTGAGCGTAACGTTATAGTTGTTAATGGGGTAATGCACGAACCAGGTCCATTCAGTTTGATGGCCATCCTGAGTCGGTTGCTGACTGATTAGCTTTCCATTTGAAACGCAGGTCAATCCGGCCGGAACCCGGCAGCGAATCCGCATGGAATCGGGCTCATCGGAGAGATGGTCCTTGTTGGGCCACCACAAGCTGGCTCCGGTTCCTTCGCAGGCAACGGTTATCCAATCCGGACTTTTAGCGGTTGTCGTATCGGTGCGCCAGACAAATCCGCCACCCCAGGGCGGGTTTAGGGCAATCTTCGGACTGCCTGAGTATGTAATGGTCAGTTCCCGAATTTGTCCGGCGGGTTGTGTATCGTTCGTGGTAATAAAAATTGCGTTTCCATCGCGGGTGTAGGCGAGTGATTTCCCGTTTTGCTGAATGGACTTTATCGCCATATTCGCGAAGAGGTCAATCTGCATTCGCCGGAAAGAGCGAACGGCTTTGTAACGAATGGTATTTGTTCCCGTAATGCGTTTTGTCGTTGGATCGACGCTCAAGCTCAGGTCGTAGAATGTTACATCGTAGCAGGTTCGCTCCGGACGAAGGCTCCCGCGTAGAGAGTCGGCATGACTAAATGGCTGCGGAGAGACAGTCGCTTCCTTAGCCATTCCCGACAAGGTGAATAAGCTGAAGAGCAGTCTTAAAACAGCTTTTCGAGATCGATTCATAAGTACGTACCGACGTAGAATTAGCGAAAAATACAGACTAAAGTATACTACCTGGCAGCGGAATAGCGGTCCGTTCGGGCTTATAACTGACTTTACGGATTCGGCCAAAACCACCCAGCCCGATTTGCAGATTGATCAACCCGCCCGAAAATGGAGCTGTCGCCTGAACCGGACTGACGGAAAGTTTGGTCCGTATGAACCAGAAGCTATCTTCCGATCGATCGGGTTTCTGGGTATTATCGCCTAATTTAAAATCGAAAATAAGACCTGCAGTGGGGGCATGATTTGTCAGCGAATAGCCCTTATACCGCTCATCGTTGCGGTCGCGGGGCGATAGATCGAGCAGGCGATAACCAACATACGGAATTAACCGACTACGAGGTGAATCATACACAACACGCCCGATGCCTACTTCAAGTAAGGACGGCCGAACACGCATACCCTCTTCCCACGACTGATTCTGGTGCATAAATCCCTGGGTCAGCTTCGAATTATACTGGGTCGGATGGAGCAGCAGTATCGTGCGCCGAAAGGCAATATCCAGACCCATTGCCAGGCCAGCGGGTGGAGTGATTGTTTCTGCCAGCGGGCCGGTTGGTAAGGCCCCGCTTACACCAAAGAAAACGCCAAAGCCGACTTTCGACGAATGGAATGTTGTTACCAGATCGGGCGTATCATAGAGTCGCTGTACAACCTGACGTTGCCAGCGTTGCAAGGCTTCCAGATCGTCGCCCCCGCCGGTTTCGCCCCTGAAGCGGTTGACTTCGGAGCCCAGTTCCGAATTGGTCAGGTATTCGATTTGTTTGGCCTTTTGTTTAAAATGCCGATCGGCCCGCAGCGAAATCAGTTTTGCCTTCATCTGCCGGGCATGTACTTCGACCAGATCAAACAGCACCTGATTATAGGCCAGTGTACGCTCATTTTTGGCCGTTTCCGAAACCCACGACAGGTTCCGAAACATCAGGCAGTAGGCATCAACGGCGGGTTCGCTCCAGAGTGATGTTGGGCGTACCTCATAGCCGAGCTGATAATAAAATTCTGAACCACCCAGACCCGGTTGTGTCGGGGAACGGAAGTCAGAAAGCTGTAATCGTCGGGTCGCGCTCCAGTGTAGCGTGTCAATCGTCGCCTGCGCCGAAACGAGCAAGGGGGACAGAAGTAGCACGTAGAGCAGACGGTTCATAGGCAATAGAGCAACGCTGGGACATAAAAGTAATAACAAGAGCCTTATGATAAGATAGTCAAGCTATTCCTTGTTTCAATACTAACAAATTTTACGCAAAAATGGCGCGACTCGTTGCAGATGTCGCGCCATTTTTGGCAAATGGGTAAGTATGTAAATAAGCTAATAAGTGTAAATAGTAGCCTATTTTTAACCCGTTTTATTAACTTAATACCGGTACATTTCAGATTTGAAAGGCCCGTCTAATGTAACACCAATATAATCAGCCTGTTCCTGCTCTAGTGGTTCGAGTCTCGCACCGACGTGAGCCAGGTGTAAAGCGGCTACTTTTTCATCAAGTTTTTTGGGTAGAACATAAACTTTGTTCTCATACTTCTCGGAGTTAGCCCACAACTCTAGCTGAGCCAGTGTCTGGTTTGAGAATGAACACGACATCACGAAGCTGGGGTGGCCCATAGCGCAGCCGAGGTTAACCAGGCGGCCTTCTGCCAGAACGATAATTTCTTTACCTTCTACTTCATACATATCCACCTGCGGTTTGATCTGGCTTTTCGTATGACCGTAGTTTTCATTCAGCCATGCCATGTCGATTTCGTTATCGAAGTGGCCGATGTTGCAGACAATCGCTTTGTCTCTCATCGCCTTGAAATGCCGATCCTTAATAATACGAACGTTACCGGTCGCGGTTACGAAAAGCTGGGCGCGAGATACCGCTTCGTCCATCGGTACGACTTCGTAGCCGTCCATAGCAGCCTGTAACGCGCAGATTGGATCGATTTCAGTGACCAGAACCCGGCAACCAGCACCACGTAACGACTCTGCTGAACCTTTACCTACGTCACCGTAGCCAGCTACAACCGCCACTTTACCGGCAAGCATAAGGTCGGTAGCCCGACGAATCGCATCGACCAGCGACTCACGGCAACCGTATTTATTGTCGAATTTCGACTTCGTAACGGAATCGTTTACGTTGATAGATGGCAGGTGAAGCGTCCCGTTTTTCATCCGGTCATACAAGCGGTGAACACCGGTCGTGGTTTCTTCCGACAAGCCTTTGATGCCCTCAATCAGTTCAGGATAAACATCAAAAACCATGTTGGTCAGATCGCCACCATCGTCAAGGATCATGTTGAGCGGCTGGCGATCTTCACCGAAGAATAATGTTTGTTCGATACACCAGTTGAACTCTTCCTCGTTCATACCTTTCCAGGCATACACAGGGATACCGGCGGCTGCGATTGCGGCTGCTGCGTGATCCTGAGTCGAGAAAATATTACAGGAAGACCAGGTTACATCGGCACCCAGTTCAACCAGCGTTTCGATCAATACTGCTGTTTGAATCGTCATGTGCAGACAACCGGCAACACGGGCACCTGTGAGGGGCTTCGACGGACCGAACTCTGCGCGAAGGGCCATTAGGCCAGGCATTTCGGCTTCGGCCAATTTGATTTCTTTACGGCCCCACTCGGCCAGCGCGATGTCCTTAACTTTATAAGGAACGTATGTGGAAGTTTGCATACTGCTTAGTGAAATACGAAGAACGTGTACTGATATAGTGAGAAACAGCCTTCGCGGATTTGGATTCTTAGCAAAATACAAAAATAACGACCAACATCCAGAATCCCTACCTGAAGCGGAATACTTTAGCATCCGGCGTTCGTAACTTCAGAGAATTCGTGCGTAGTTCAACGAGTGATAGCGTATTTAACCCTCAGAAATCAGTTACTACTAAGTTGTAAGCGGGCCAATTAACCATCTATCGCGGTGACTGACACGTCAGATTTTTTAGGGTAAAACCCGCATTGTCGTAGCACTGGATAACTTGTGTGCCTAGTTTGCCGGTCGGGTTTGGCGATCAATAGCAGAGGGCACTACGTCGTCGGTTGGAATAAAGATAACACCATCGCGTTCGACAATGGGCGATGGAATGATTTTATAATCGTATTGGCAACATACGAACCAGACGATTAGAGGACTTTCGCTCAGATGCGTGCCACCGCTGCGTGCCACCGCACGGCGGACCGTGGTTTGTTTGCGCATCAGTAGTAACCGTGGCACGCATCTGAGCTATTATTTCAGAACGACAATTGCTTCTATTTCAATCAATACATCTTTATCATATAGCCCCTGAACGCCAACATAGGTACTGGCCGGTGGATTGGGACCTGTGTAAAATTGATTGCGTACTTCCCGTACAATCCCTATTTTCTCCTCATCGGTATTGACAACATAGGTCGTTAGTTTGGCTACATCGACAAACGTAGCGCCCATTGAGGCCAATGCTGTTTTCAGGTTTTCATGCACCTGCCGGGTCTGCCCCCGAAAATCGCCTTTATGAACAATTTCTCCTTGGCTATTGGCCGAAACCTGCCCGGAAATGTAGGCGACCCGGCTTGCCTGCGTGACAACAATCTGCGTGTAGTTTTTAGAAACGGGCAGTCCGGGCGGGTTACTATACTGAATTTTTTGAGCAACCAACTTGTGGGCACTTAGCAGCAGACAAAACCAGAAAAGTAGTTGACGAAAAGAGTTCATAAGGTTCAGGATTAGCTTTTACAAAACTATTCAGTTAGTCGATAAATCGCTGTCTGAAAAAATAATTGCCGATTTCCTTGCCGAACTAAGCAGCGTTCATTAACTATGTAAGAAATTACGTAAGTACTTACATAGTTATGGATTTTATGGCCGAAATGGCCGAACTGGCTCTTGCAAGTCGGCTTCGGCGGTTAAGTGATCTGTACTGGCAGGGTGTAACAGCCACCTATCGGCAGTCGGGGGTTGACTTCGATGTTCGCTGGGCAACCATTTTTGTCCTGATTGCCCGACAGGGACCGGTAGCTGTTATGGAAATAGCCGACCGGTTAGGTATTACGCATCCGGCTGTAATTCAGGTTATTAATGAACTCGAGAAACATGGCCTGATCGTATCGGCCAAGTCGGAGCAGGACGGGCGTAAACGACTATTGTCGCTGAGCCAAACCGGGCAGGACATGCTTCCTAAGCTTCAGCCACTTTGGGATGCATTTATTACTGTCAACCAGCAAATGCTGGCGAGGCAGACGCACAATATGCTGATTTCGCTTCAGGAAATGGAAGCACAATTAGCCGAACGTACCTTTTTTGATCGAATTCAGGATCAATTAAACATCAATAAATCGCTGCAACTGGCCATGAGTAACATTGCTATTGTTCCTTACTCGCCTGAATATCAGTCTGACTTTAAACGACTGAATATTGAATGGATTGAAACGTATTTTCGGGTTGAACAGCACGATCTGGAGCAACTGGATCATCCCGAAATCTATATTCTGCCGAATAAGGGCCAGATTTTCTTTGCAAAAGCTGATAACCAAATTATTGGTTGCGTAGCTATGGTCAATACCGGAACGACAGACCGGGGTGATTCAAGTTTCGAACTGGCAAAAATGGCTGTATCACCCGATGCTCGCGGCAAGGGTGTTGGTAAATTACTGTGTTTAGCGGCCATCGATTATGCCCGGCAGCTAGGCGTCAAAACGGTCTGGCTTGAATCGAATCGGGTACTGACTCCTGCTCTGACCATGTATGCAAGTGTAGGTTTCCGCGAAGTGCCCCGCGTGCCAACACCTTACGCCCGTGCTGATATTCGTATGGAAATAAACCTGTAAGCCCTGAAATAGCAAGCAGCATATTCGTCACTTCAGGTAAGGTTTCAATACCGGAGCCCAGCGTTGATAACCTGCATCGGTCATGTGCAGGCTGTCCGATTTGAATAAAGTGCCTAAAGGTTGATTGTTTGGGCCAAGCATCGATGGCCTGATATCGACAAATTTTGCGTCCGTCTGCTTCGCCAGATACTGACTGATGCGTTGGTTCGTCTCGTTAACCACAGACCAGAACTGCCGACGCGACGGGCTGTGCTTGATGGCAATATAGACAAAGGGAACGCCCGGTAGTTTTTGACGGACGTACTGGAAGAGATCAACGAAGTTGTCGTAGGTCTGCTGGGCGGTCAGTTTGCTGGACGCAATATCGTTTTCACCCGCGTAAAGTACGATTTGTTTGGGGTTATACGCTATAATGGCGCGGTCAGCAAAATAGCGCACATCACTTAGTTCCGAGCCGCCGAACCCTCGGTTCAAGACCACTTTATCCGGAAAATATTGTTGCAGATCAGGCCAGAGCCGAATAGACGAACTACCCACAAACAGAATAGGCTGCACTGGTGGTGGGCTTTGTTTATCCTGGGTTTCAAAGGCCTGGATTTCGTTCTCGAAACGATGGGTCTGCGCTGATGTACAGAATGTTAGTAACAGCAGGCCGAAAAAAATGAATGCTTTTTGTACGTGATTCATACGTGTCATGCAATCCGGAATCTAAACGAGTTGATCAGGCTCCCTGTCTGATTAACTTCTTCGAGCATGATCAGCTCGTCACATCCACAAGTTTCCAAACAGTAAAAACTACTGAAAAATACGCGTTGGTTTTATCCGAATCTTGCTTCTTATAAAAACGGCAGTACCGATTCCAGTCCCATACCTCTTGACCCTTTGACCAGAATATGTGTATCGGTCATGGGGTGATCCATCAGCCAGTTGTGCAGCGAAAACTTATCGGGAATGTAATAGGCTTTGGGTAACCAGCCCAGCGCATATTTCATGTCTTTCCCGGCTAAAATCACCAGATCGAACTGACTTTCGGCAACGAGTTTGCCAAGCGCTGCGTGTTCGGCTTCGCTTTCCTGGCCGAGTTCGTACATATCGCCCAGAATCACCACTTTACGCCTGGCGGGCATAGCGGCAAACTGACGTATCGCAGCGGCCATTGAACTCGGATTGGCGTTATAGGCATCGAGCAGAATGGTGTTGGTGCCTTTATGAATAACCTGTGAGCGATTATTTGTCGGGTTGTACTCAGCGATAGCGCGGTTGGCATCGTCTCTTGAGACACCGAAATAGCGCCCGATAGTCAGCGCCGACAGCATATTTTCAAAATTATACTGGCCAGGCAGGTACGTAATGACTTCATAGCCAGCCTCATCCCGATAAATGACCACCGGCGATTCCTGAATGAGTTCAATCGTCTGCTCGGTCGAATCGACGGCGGGATAAAAAATGGCTTCGGCAAAAACGGTTTCCGAACGTAAGGATTTCAGCCGTTCGCGGTACATAGCCATTAATACTTTGTCGCGGGAATTGATAAAAACCGTTCGGCCATGCTGAGCCAGATAGTCATATAGCTCACCTTTTCCTTTCCGGACGCCTTCCACTCCGCCGAAACCTTCCAGATGGGCTTTGCCAACGTTGGTGATCAGTCCGTGTGTTGGCTGAGCAATCGAGCAGAGCAGCTCGATTTCTTTCTGATGATTAGCGCCCATCTCAACAACGGCCATTTCGTACGGTGCTGTCGGTCCGTCGTTACGGATCGACAGCACCGTCAGCGGAACACCAATGTGATTATTGAGATTACCCACCGTGGCGTAGGTTCGGTAATTTTTCGACAGTACGGCGGCAATCAATTCTTTCGTAGTGGTTTTGCCATTGGTGCCCGTAAGACCAATTACCGGAATCGTCAATGTCTGACGGTGGTGGCGGGCCAGATCCTGAAGGGCCAGCAGACTGTCTGCCACCAGCAGGCAGCGGAGCTCCTGACTGGCTACCGCCGGATCATCGACAAGCGCATAACGGGCTCCGGATGCCAGCGCCTGTTGGGCAAACTGATTCCCATTGAAGTTGTCTCCTTTGAGGGCAACAAACAGGCAGTTGGCCGTAATCTTGCGCGTATCTGTCGAAACGCCAGTGCATTCCTGAAATTTCGAATAAAGTTCTGCCGTTGAGAGCATACTCGTAGACATAAATGAAGTAGCAGTTCGTTCTTTTCTGTGAATCCGGTCGGTGTTTCGGGCTAACCCCATTTTGTGAACAATGGGTCTACAGCGTTCACAAAGCCGCCATTTTACAGAGAATTGCCCAAAATTAGATGAAAAAGCTGTTTACGCTTTGTTTTTTCGTTATTCCGCTATTCGACTATGCCCAGTCGGCAACACCGGCGTTTAGCTTTCAGTACGACCAGCGCCCTACGGTCAGCATGAATGGTCGTGCGTTGCTTAATCCGTGGGCGGGTGGCCTGAACGCAACGCAATATGCAACCATGCGCCTGAACGACGACACGCGTGATGATCTCGTCGTGTACGACAGGGCAACCGGTAAAGTCAGTACGTTCGTTGCCATTGATAACCCAACCGGGAGCGGGATTGCGTGGCAATATGCACCCGCCTACGAGCCTGCATTTCCAACCATTAATGGCTGGATGGCGCTCATTGACTACGACGCCGATGGGCGAAAAGATTTATTCTCTCCCGGCCCATCGGGCAATATAAATGTTTATCACAATGATTCGCAGACCGGGCGTGTAGCCTTTGGATTGGCCGTTAGTTCGCTCACAACCGTAGGCTTTGGCGGCAAACAGAATCTTTATGTATCGCCAACGGATTCGCCAGCTATTACCGACTTCGACGATGATGGCGATGTCGACATTCTGACCTTCGACTCATCGGGAAACCTGATTACGTATCAACAGAACATGAGCGTAGAGCGAACAGGCAAAAAAGATGGACTGGATTTTAAACGGGCTGATTGCCAGGTGTGGGGGCATTTTATTAAAGAATTTTGTAATGATTTTACGTTCGGCATCTCGTGCGACGGTACGGTAGGTATGGGCAAAGCCAATCCGGTGGTGGGCGTTGCCAAACCGAGCGGAGCCCGACCCTTGCACTCCGGCAATACACTCACGATACTGGATGCCAACGGCGATGGCAAAAAAGACATGCTGTTCGGGTTCGTTTCCTGCGATAATATCGCTGTTTTACACAATGCCGGATCAAATAACGAAAACGCGAATTTTACCTCGTTCGATAGTCTCTTTCCGGCCCAAAACCCAATTACGTTTCCAGCCTATGCGGCAACGTATTGGGAAGATGTTGACGGAGATGGTATTAAAGACTTGCTGGCTTCGACCTATTCTGACTTCAACGAAAACAATGTGTATGATTTTCGGGCGTCGGGTTGGCTTTACCATAACGCTGGCACGAATCAAAAGCCGGATTTCAAACTGATCCAGAAAGATTTTCTACAAAGTGACATGCTTGATCTGGGCGAGAAGGCAGCTCCGGCTCTGGCTGACCTCGATGGCGATGGTGATGCAGATTTGCTGGTCGGGTATAGTGGTGTCCGCAGTGGAACGAGCTACCGCGCTGGTTTATGGCATTTTGAGAATAAAGGAACGACTCAGAATCCGGCCTTTGTGCTCATCACGACTGATTACCTTGGGCTAACGCAAGGACTCGGATTGAGTGATGTAATTCCGTCATTTGCCGATGTAGATGCCAATGGTAGCATTGATCTGGTGCTGGTCGGAACGGGTAAAGGGTCCGAAATTCGGGTATTTTTGAATAGTGCGTCCAAAGGCGCTCCCGCGCAGTATACGCCTACTGGCGCGATTCTCTGGCCGAATCCGGGCGGACAGATGATTCCCGGTGAATTTCCTACCCTGACCGATGTGGATCATGATGGTAAGCCTGATCTGTTGATTGGCAAAAGCGATGGAACAGTTCAGTATTATCGCAATACCGGAACGGCTACCAATCCGGTTTTACAATTGCAAAATCAGACGTTCGGTGGATTCACCAATGATAATTCGTACTACGACCGTGCCCGGTCATTGGTCGTTGCTGATATAAATGGTGATAAGAAAGACGAACTAATTACGGCATCGAACAACGGGAAGGTGCGAATTTACCAATTTCCCGATAAGCCGGATCAATCGTTGATCGTGCTCGATTCATTGCCTGCTTTAGGTTTGCCGGGAACGGGGTTAATTGCCGCAATGGCGGATCTTGACGGCGATCAGTTGCCAGACCTGATGCTGGGGAGCATAGCCGGTGGGTTGCGGTATCTGAAAAACACCTCTCAGAAAATAGTCGTCACTGGCTTACCCGAGGAGCCAACCGGCCCCTGGGCCTTCCCAAATCCAACGGATCGCTTCCTGACAGTTCGGCCAGTTTTTGCCGGCCGTCTCGATCTGGTGTCGATGTCGGGGCAAACCATGTTACCTGTTCAGGACGTTCGGGTCGATGTCGAAACGGTGATCGATCTGGGCAGTTTGCCCGACGGCACCTACTTGTTGCGGCTTTCGGCTGACAATCATCCGGCAATGGTACAAAAAGTAGTTGTGTGGAAGTAGTGAAAACTCTTTCTGGTCTCAGTCGTTACTAACGTTTAGAATGGGTTCGCTAATAACAACCGTGGCACGGCTTATCGCCAGCGACCCCATTCTACCGACTCTTGATTTAAATCACTATGGAAAATACCAACAACTCCGATCAACAACGCGTCGACCAGAATTCGGGTGGCCCACTAGAGGGCATGTCGCCCCAAAATACCAACATCCCCGAAAATAACGACGAAGAGGACGCTGTCGTTTATGCCGGTCTGGGCGTTAACAACGATCCCGATATTCTGAATCCCGGCGACGAGGAAGCTTCTGATACGTTGCTCTATACCGATACGCTTACAGCGCGTCATGCCACTGATGAAGTATCGAACGATGAAGATATGGACGATATTCCCGAGGATTTACTGGAGGATATTTCGGACGAGGAGCTGGATAATGAGATTGACGAGCTCGCCGAAGAAGAGGAGGAAGGCAACGAGCGGTATTAACCAGGGGAGCAGTTTTCAGTAGGCAGTTGGCAATCGAATGTTTGCTGCCTACTCTGCCTACTACCTATTTAAATTCAAGCGCTAAACGTAGGAAGAGCTTAATTCATAGATGGATCTGGTCTTCCAGGCTGCGCTGGTCGGGCAGGTAAACCGTAAACGTTGCGCCATTGCCCGGCTGGCTGTGTGCGCCAATATAGCCAGTATGGTTTTCAATAACTTTCTGTACAATAGTTAAACCAATGCCAGTGCCCTGGTATTCCCGGCGGGTATGGAGCCGTTGGAAAACCGTGAAAATCCGGTCTAGATATTTCTCATCGAAGCCAATCCCATTATCGACAATACTTACGGCAAAAAAAGGCTGATCCAGATCTATTTCGGCTACTTTCTGGTTTGGCAACGGAACAATTTCACGGCCTGTCAATTGCTCACAGTCTACACGAATACGCGGTACAGTTCCCGGTGGAACGAACTTTATCGAATTGCTCAGTAGATTTTGAAACAACTGACGAAGCTGAAGCGCGTCGCCCTGCACAGCTGGTAAAGTCGTTATATCAATGAGGGCTTGCTTATCGCGAATAGAGGTTTCGAGGTCAATCAAAACATCATCCAGAACGTCCTGAAGGTTAACCTGTTGGAGCGTACGTTTTTCGGAAGAGAGCCTTGAAAAGGTCAGCAGGTCATGAATGAGTGTATTCATGCGTGTGGCAGCCGACTGCATCCGGGTAATCAGGTTGAGGTTGTATTCATCAAGAGCGCCCGATGGCTGATTGCGAAGCATATCGCCAAATGACAGGATCTTTCGCAGCGGCTCCTGTAGATCATGACTGGTTATGTAGGCAAACCGCTCCAGGTTTTCATTCGACTGTTTCAGGTTATTGATAAGCTTCTGTAGTTCCTGCTCATAACGTTTTGACGCTGAAATATCCATAAACGTTAACAGCATGCCATCGCCAAGTTTACTGACTGACAGGTCGAACCAGGCATTTAAACCGTCGAACGTATATAGGCTCTCAAAACGCTGCGCTTCCCCCGTTTCTATTGTTTTGCGGTAACGATCAAAGAGTCCTGATGCATATACGGTCGGATACTGATTCGCCATTGTATCATTGACCATTTGTTCGACTGGAACCCCGGTTATGCGGGCTGCTGCATCGTTAGCCAGCCGAATACGGAGGTCCTGTATCTGTCCGGTTTCATCACGGATGGCTTCATAAGCGATCATGCCGTTTATGGACCCGTTCAGAACGCTTTCTATCAGATTAGCCTCCTGTTTTAAGCTGGTAATATCAGAAAACGAAACCGCTAAACCATCGCCGTGTTTCTGAAGGAGCACCGAATACCAACTTCCCGAAGAGTGGTTACTGGGTTGGCAGCTGAGTTCCGTTTTATATGGATCTCCTGTGTCAATGACCCGTTCGGCGTTCTGATTGATTTCGGTCTTTTCAGGAAACAGATCAGTCATTGACTGACCAAGGCTTTCCTCTTCGCTCTTTCCAATAATTTCTTCGGCGGGGCGATTCGCCAGTATGAGTCGAAAATCATGAATAGCCCCCGTTGCTGTACGCAGACAGTCAAATAACATAACACCGTTGCCAGATAAATTCAGTGCGGCCCGGAGCAGAACCGGGTTGTCGGTAGGTGCCATTGGTAGACTTTTCATGACTATTTTGCTGAGTTACGGTACTGACTTTTGGGAAAGTCACGTTATGCAAAACGGACTGATCGATTATTTTGTTTTAGTTATTAATTAAATGGTTCTCATATGCCGCAGAGCTGAGGGCTTTTGTGCTAGCTCGTAGTTGTCCTGCCAACAAAGCTCATACCAAACTAGCTTACTCCCCGAAGTATGCGTAAACAAATGCCAAAAATTAATTAATGGGCTGTTTATTAGATAATTGTATTTTGGTGGTGTCGTGATAAGCAACGCAACTCATTCAGCCTGTTTTAGGTTATTTTATAAAGCTCAGAAGGAATTCTATAACATAAATTGATCTGGTCGATACGACCTTTGTAACGCCAATCTGATCAGAAAATCAATCAGGTAATGAAGCTGATCATCGATAAGTCTGACATCAGTAAGCATAAAAAAATACGCTTATGGAAACGATAAAACAAAACAGTGTCCGGTTCAAAACCAATATCAAATGCGGTGGCTGCATTGCCACAGTCACCCCTTATCTGAACGAAGCGGTTGGCGAAGGCCATTGGCAAGTCGACATTCAGGACCCAAACAAGGTATTGACGGCCGACACCACATCGGCTTCTGCGACCCAGATTAAGCAGGCCATTGAAAAAGCGGGCTACAAGGCCGAACCACTGAATTAAACGGGTTTAGGATCTTCAGTTTATAGACATAAACTGAAGATCGAACCACAAAAACGAATGAACACACTTCTTAACGAACCGAAGGCAAAACCGTCGGCTTCGGACATAAAGAAAACGTTTCCGGTGCTGGAGATGACCTGCGCAGCCTGTGCTGTGAGCGTGGAGTCGATGCTGAAACATACACCGGGTGTAAGCGATGTGAGTGTTAACTACGCTAATCAGAGCGCCCTGGTGCAGTTTAATCCAGCCATTGTTAGCCCCGAAGGTTTACAAACGGCGCTGCGTTCGATCGGTTATGATCTAGTTATTGACACCGAAGATCCACAACGGGTACAGCAGGAAGCCCAGCAACGGCATTATGAAGCGCTGAAAAAACGGACGATCTGGTCCATAGTCTTATCGGTGCCTATTGTGCTGATCGGCATGTTTTTCATGGAAAGCAGTATGGTTTCGGTATCGTTCGGAAACTACACGATGATGGTGCTGGCTGCTCCAGTGGTGTTTGGACTAGGTCGATCTTATTTTGTGAACGCCTGGAAGCAGGCCCGTCATGGGAAAGCCAATATGGATACGCTCGTTGCCCTCAGCACGGGTATTGCCTTTTTATTTAGTGCCTTTTCAACGGTAAATCCCCAATTCTGGATGAATCGTGGCCAACACCCGCACGTTTATTTTGAAGCGGCTGCGGTCATTATCGCCTTTATTTCGTTGGGTAAATTGCTGGAGGAGCGGGCTAAATCGACTACATCGTCGGCCATAAAAAAACTGATGGGGCTTCAACCCGACACGGTACGACTCGTTGACGGTGAAGTAGAGCGCGACATACCTATTACTCAGGTACAGGCTGGAAACTTGCTGCTGGTTCGCCCCGGCGAACGTATTCCGGTGGATGGAGAGGTGCAAACAGGGGCGTCGTTCGTCGACGAAAGCATGATTAGCGGAGAGCCGGTGCCGGTTGAGAAAACCGCTGGAGCCACTGTGTTTGCCGGAACGATCAACCAAAAGGGCAGTTTTCGGTTTCGTGCCGATAAAGTCGGTTCCGATACCGTGCTGGCCCGGATAATTCGCACGGTGCAGGAAGCCCAGGGAAGTAAAGCCCCCGTCCAGCGATTAGTGGATAAAATCGCGGGTATTTTTGTGCCGGTTGTACTGGTCATTGCCATCCTGACATTTGTGGTCTGGATGGTAGCCGGGGGTGATAATTCACTAACAACGGCCCTCCTGACTTCTGTAACGGTGCTTATTATCGCCTGTCCCTGCGCGTTGGGGCTTGCTACACCGACGGCAATCATGGTTGGCGTAGGAAAAGGTGCGGAGAATAACATTCTGATTAAAGATGCGGAGAGCCTGGAATTGGGTTACCGCGTCAACGCTGTGGTTCTGGACAAAACGGGCACTCTGACCGAAGGCAAACCAACCGTAACGGATTTGCATTGGTTAATACCAGCCGATGAGCAGGTCCAATTGGCACCCGTTTTATATGCACTGGAAGCACAGTCGGAACATCCACTGGCTGAAGCCGTGACTGACTATTTGAAACGGACTGGTGTTTCGGGCGTTACGGTGAGCCGTTTTGATAGCATAACAGGGCATGGCGTAAAGGCTGATTATCTGGAAAATACGTATGTAATTGGAAATCGGCAGTTGATTGAAAACCAGGGCATTTCACTGGACGAATTGGTTGAGCAACGAGCCAATTCATTCTATACAACGGCGAAGACAGTCGTATTTTTTGCAAACCAGAAACAGGTTCTGGCCATAATTGCCATTGCCGATCCCGTCAAAGCGACATCCCGACAGGCGGTTGAGACCTTACAGCGTCGGGGTATTGCGGTTTATATGCTCACCGGCGACAATGCGCAAACCGCAGCGGCTGTAGCCAGCCAGGTTGGTATAAGCCACTATCGGGCTGGTGTATTGCCGGCAGATAAATCGTTATTCATTCAGGAATTACAGGCGCAGGGCAAGGTCGTAGCGATGGTTGGCGACGGCATCAATGACTCGCAGGCACTGGCGCAGGCCGATGTAAGCATTGCAATGGGCAAAGGCTCCGATATAGCGATGGATGTAGCCAAAATGACACTCATTACCTCCGACCTGAGTAGTGTTCCGAAGGCGCTACAACTGTCGCGAAAAACCGTTCTCACCATCCGGCAGAATCTATTCTGGGCATTTATCTATAACCTGATTGGTATTCCTATTGCAGCAGGAGTGCTCTATCCGGCGTTCGGTTTTCTGCTCAACCCAATGATTGCCGGGGCAGCAATGGCCCTTAGTTCCGTGTCTGTCGTTAGTAACAGTCTTCGACTACGGTCGGCAAGGCTTTAATAAATCTGTATTCAGAATGCTTCGGGAAGGCCAAACTCACAACTGAGTTTGGCCTTCCGATGTTTTATGGAGTTAGGCCTTTGGCATGGAGCCGTGCCACGGTTACCTATCAGAATAAATCAAACCGTGGCACGGCTCCATGCCAAAGGCCAAGGAGTAATTGGTTTGCGTGTTTTATCTGGCAAAGAACCGCGCGTAGGGAAACACAAAGTTGTTTCTTAGAGTCCTTTGCACCTAATTCGTATTCTTTGCTGCTAAACCAAAAGAAAACTAATTCATGATTCGTATACAACTACTCATCATCATACTGCTAGGTGGTTTTTCACTTAGCTATGCTCAATCGACCACATCTGATTCGTTGTTCGTCCGGCAGAACTATACGAAGCTTGACCGGAAAATCTCAATGCGCGACGGCACCAGACTTTATACCGTCATATACGTACCGAACGATGCCAGTCTGGCCAATCGCTACCCAATTCTGATGGAACGGACGCCTTATTCGGCTGGTCCCTATGGAGAAAGTAAATACCCTTCGGCTGGCCCTGGCCCGAACAAAGACCTGTCGCAGGAAAAGTACATTTTTGTTAATCAGGATGTTCGGGGACGCTATATGAGCGAGGGCAATTTCGAAGAGATGACGCCCGCCATAAC
The DNA here is from genome assembly GCF_010233585.1 of Spirosoma endbachense. NCBI lineage: Bacteria > Pseudomonadati > Bacteroidota > Cytophagia > Cytophagales > Cytophagaceae > Spirosoma > Spirosoma endbachense. The sequence continues at coordinate 3,520,344 of NZ_CP045997.1, read as the reverse complement.
CACATCGGGTCAGAAGGGGGTAAATGCCAAACAGCCATCGTCAGCCGGAGGTGCCAAAAAAAGCAGCCCGCCCGTTTTGGCGACGGATGAAAGCACCGATACGTATGACACCATTGAGTGGTTACTCAAAAATATTCCGAATAACAACGGTCGTGTTGGCCTTACTGGCATTTCTTATCCCGGTTTCTATGCATCGGCAGCCCTGCCAAATGCCCATCCGGCCCTGAAAGCGGTTTCGCCACAGGCTCCCGTTACCGACGAATTTATTGGTGATGATGCCCGTCATAATGGTGCGTTTTTTCTGCTCGATAACTTCTCGTTCATGAACTACTTCGATGCCCCGCGCAAAGGGCCGGTGGAGGACTATGAATCCTTATTTACGTGGAAGCCAACGGATGCGTACCAGTTTTTTCTCGATCTAGGCCCGATCAGGAATGCCAATGGACCAAATTATTTTAATAATCGCGCCAAGATCTGGAACGAGTATCTGGAACATGACACCTATGATGATTACTGGCAAACGCGCAATATTCGGCCACACTTAAAGAATGTTAAGCCCGCTACGCTGGTGGTTGGCGGCTGGTTTGACGCCGAAGACCTGTTTGGCGCTTTACGGACCTATGAAGCGATTGAAAAACAGTCCAGCGGAAATCGGAATACGCTCGTTATGGGGCCCTGGACACACGGGGCATGGGCGCGCGACGACTGGAGCCAGTTTGGACCACTTTCGTTCGGCCAGAATACGGCTAAATACTACCGTGATAATCTGGAATCGAAATTTTTTGCGTTTCACCTAAAAAATAAAGGAGACTTCAATGCCGCTGAAGCAATGGTCTTCGATACGGGTACAAACGAATGGAAATCGTTCGATACCTGGCCACCTAAAACCGTTCAGTCACGGCATTTTTATCTGGCACCGAATCGGAAACTAACAACCGATAAATCAACCGGGAATGATTTATTTAAGGAGTATATCAGTGATCCGGCCATACCTGTGCCTTATACAAGCGGTGTACAGACCCGGCGAAACAATCAGTATGTCATTGAAGACCAGCGATTTGTTGCCGATCGGCCTGATGTTGTCGTCTTTGAGGGCGAACCACTGACCGAAGACCTGACGGTGGCAGGCCCGATCAATGCCAAACTATTTGTATCGACAACAGGCACGGATGCCGATTTTATCGTTAAAGTCATTGATGTGTTACCTGATTCATCGGCGAGTCCCGATCCGAAAGGTAATTACCAGCGTTTGGTACGGGCTGACGTATTGCGCGGGAAATTCAGAAACAGCTTCACAACGCCAGAACCATTTAAACCGGGCGAAATAGCAACAGTTACTATCCAGTTACCCGATGTTATGCACACGTTCAAAAAGGGCCACCGGCTGATGGTACAGGTGCAGCATTCGTGGTTCCCGATTGTTGACCGCAACCCGCAAAAGTTTATGAATATTGCAAAAGCCGATACTGCTGACTTTCAAAAAGCCACCATGCGCCTGTATTATGACAGGAATCATCCCTCAGAAATTGAACTGAATAGTCTTGTAAAATAATGGTTTGTTAACATTGACATAATGTTGGAAATTAGGAGAGGTCGCTATAAAGTGGCCTTTTTTGTTTGTATAGTTCTGATAATTAGTATGTTATGTAAAATTTTGTTTTCTGGCAATATGGGCTGGAGAGCTTTCCAATATTAAGTTTTTCGATTCAGTTAACATTTGCGTAATATTTAAGTAATATTACGATAACATTAGTCCTTACGACTCGCGAGAGGGATTCGGGCGAGTGGGCATTGTACTATTTTTAACAAACATGAAGTCATGAAAAAGTCACTTTTTCTTCTTACGCTGGTAGGCTTCCTGGCGACGCAAGCCTACGCTACGCCGACAAAAATTCGCAAAACTAAAGCCCCTAGAGCTAATCTGGAGCAACAGTTAGCAAAGTATATATCCTATCCCGATGCGCTTAGACCGACCCAGCGGGCGGGCGTCGTTGTGATTCAATTTCGTGTCAATTCCGATAGTGAATTGTGCCAGTTAGAAGTATTTAGCAAGAATGAGCAAATCAATAATGCACTGCTTCGGCAACTGACAGGCAAAAAACTGGCTGGTTATGGCAGCGATGCCAGCGAACTACATACGGTTCGGCTTCGGTTCCAGCCTGAATAGTTTATCGATTACAAAAAGGCCTTTCGTCAATCGTTGGACGAAGGGCTTTTTTATGCCCGAACAATTCGGATAAACGAGCAGTTAGCCCTCAATTAACCACTCGTTCTATGTCTGAAACCCTATCGCTGGTCTGGCTCAGACGCGATTTACGTTTGCACGATAATGCGGCTTTATACCATGCGCTCAGAAGTGGCCGTCCTGTTCTTCCCCTATTTATTTTCGACCGTATTATTCTCGATGACCTGGAAGATCGGCACGATCGTCGTGTTGAGTTTATCGTTCAGGAGATCAACCGTCTGCGCGATGAGCTGGCTCAAATGGGCACTGCGCTTATTGTCCGTTATGGCAAACCGATTGATGTCTGGAAAGAACTTGCGGAGCAATACAACATTGGCGATGTGTTTACGAATCACGACTATGAGGTTTATGCAAAAGACCGCGACAAAGCAGTCGGCGAGCTATTGGCCGAACGAGGAATTGGCTTTCATACCAGTAAAGATCAGGCGATTTTTGAGCGCGATGAGGTACTGAGCGGCAGTAAATCGCCTTACACTGTATTTACGCCTTACAGCCGAAACTGGCACGGGAAGCTAAATGCATTTTATTTGAAATCATACCCGACGAAGCAGTACTTCAGGCAATTCTACAAAACTGGCGCATTGAGCGTACCAACGTTAGATGAAATGAATTTTCGACCAGTAGGGGAGCCTTTTCCGGCACGGACGGTTGCCGATAAGCTACTAAGCAAGTATGACGAAACACGCGACTTCCCGGCTTTGCCGCACAGTACGAGCCAATTGAGCATTCACCTGCGATTTGGCACAATCAGCATTCGTGAGCTGGCGAGGCAGGCAAAGAAAGCCGACGACAGGACTTTTCTGAATGAGCTCTGCTGGCGGGACTTTTACTTTCAGGTTCTCGACCATTTTCCACACGTTGAGAAACACTCGTTCCGGCGCGACTATGATCACATCAGATGGCGCAATAAGGAAAACGAATTTGAGGCCTGGTGTCGGGGCGAAACGGGTTATCCACTGGTAGATGCTGGTATGCGCCAGTTGAACACTATTGGCTGGATGCACAACCGCGTCCGGATGATTACGGCTAGTTTTCTGTGCAAGCACCTCCTCATTGACTGGCGGTGGGGCGAAGCGTATTTCGGTAAAAAACTGCGGGATTATGATCTTTCGGCCAATAATGGTGGCTGGCAGTGGGCGGCTGGTTCTGGAACAGATGCCGCTCCGTATTTCCGGGTTTTCAATCCAACACTACAGGCTCAGAAATTTGACCCCAAAGGTGAATACATTCGCCACTGGATTCCTGAATTGAATAGTCTGAATTATCCACAACCTATCGTTGAGCATGCTATGGCGCGGCAACGGGCAATTGATACGTATAAGAAAGGATTGACAAAAGATTGAAGAGCAGGTCATTATGAAAAAGCATTCTGGCTAAACTTAAATCAATGGAAGTCGCCAGCCGCTATACATTGACGCGAGGTTTTGATAAATTATTTCATGATTTTGTCATAAATTGCCCATCTATGAATAGTTTACTCAATCGTCTATCAATCATATGCTACCTTTTTTATCCTTGCTTCGTTTTATAGGAGGTAGTGTTTTGGGAGTACTGCTCTTGAGTGGGCTAACAGGATGTGAAGAGACATCCAGATCGAGTGTAACGCCAGTTGTCACCATACCAACATCGGCTACCGTTACTAAACCACCATCCGTATCGATAATAGCCCCTTTACTCTACGTAGCCAGCTTTGATAATAACCTCTATGCACTCGACACCACAACGGGTGCACAACGCTGGGTATTTCGGGCTGATACATCCATCCAATCCAGCCCCACAGTTGCCTACGGGATGGTTTATGTTGGGAGTAATGATTATAATTTATATGCCATTGATGGCACAACCGGCCAGAAGCGCTGGCAATTTAAAACGGGTGCTATGATTTACTCAAGCCCGGTGGTTGCCGATGGGGTAGTTTATGTCGGAAGTCAGGATGGTAAATTATATGCTATTGACGCCACAATTGGAAACCTTCATTGGGTATTTACGGCGCCATTAGGGCTCTACTCCAGCCCCGCAGTGGCTAATGGCATGGTATATATTGGCGCGCAGGATAACCAGGTATATGCCCTGGACGTCAATACAGGCGTGTTGAAGTGGCGATTTAAAGCACAATACTTCATTTTATCGAGCCCAGTGGTTGCCAATGGACTCGTCTATATTGGTAGTCAGGATCACAAACTTTATGCCCTTGATGCCGCCACTGGACGACTACGCTGGGCATTTACAACCGGCAGCGCAGTCGATTCCAGCCCGGTTGTTGCTGATGGTGTTGTCTATATAGGGAGCGCTGACCAGAAACTTTACGCGTTAGATGCCGCAACGGGTAGCCAGCGATGGGTCTACAATACAGGTGGAGTCATCTATTCAAGCCCGGTTGTCGCAAACGGAGTCGTTTATATTGGCAGTCGGGACCATAAGCTTTATGCCGTCAATGCTGCTACCGGGCAACTGCGGTGGGCATTTAGTACCAATTTTGATATTTATTCTACTCCTATGGTCGCCAATGGAGTTGTCTATGTGGGAAGTAACGACTTTAATCTTTATGCAATTGATCGCATTACGGGCAGGCAGCGTTGGGCATTTCGAACGGAGGGGATTGTTATTGCCAGTCCGGTCGTTGCCCAAAAGAGCGTAGTAGCGGGTACCTATCCAACAATAAGTGGAGGAGGTAAGTGAACGATATCATGAATCAATCCACTACCTGCTGGTGCTAAGCATGTGGTCTTATAGTTATTAATAGCTGTTCAGAATGCGTCTACTCATTTGTTGGGGTATTGTTTTTGGTTTACTGGCTGTCATGCAGAGCTGCATTGAGGCTTACGACCCAAATGTGGCACTAAATGCTAATTTAGTTGTGGTGAGTGGCATCGTAACGGATCTTGACGAACAGCAAACAATCAGCTTAAGCCGGTCTTTGTCTTCTGCTGATAGTGCCAATGTCAGTATGCCTATTCAGGGAGCCACCGTTACTATAGTGGTGAATGGTACAACACCGATTTCACTACTAGAGACCCAACCCGGCACGTACAGCTTTCCGGCTGGTTTTCGGGGAAAGCTCAGTAATAGCTATCAGCTTCGTTTCCAGACGCTCGAAGGCAAAACGTATGAGTCGTCTGTAGAAACAATGGTATCAGTACCACCTATTTTAAAAACCTACGATCAGTTTAATCCTGAGGGCCCTAAAAAAACTGCGAACGGGTTGCCGATCCCTGCCAATGATGTTTATGTCGATTTTCAGGATCCCGTCAATGAGCGTAATTTTTATTTATGGCGCTGGAGGCTTTATGAACAGCAAGCCTGGTGTGCTACCTGTCAACAGGGGCGATATGTGGTCTCAGATATCGGTCCCATTGGGGCAGGTCCTTTAAATGTGATCGGTTGTGTTCGGGATACGACACTGAGCACATTCAATTTATTCGATTACCCGTGTCGGGGTTTATGCTGGGATATTTTCTACAACACGACTATCGATATTTCATCGGATGTGTATACGAACGGGCAAACACAAATTGGGCATAAGGTTGCCAGCATACCTATTTATCAGCGCGACCCGGCGCTGATCGTGGTTGAGCTATTATCGCTTTCTCCCAACGCCTATCGCTATTATAAACTCTTTGCCGACCAAACCCAGAACACGGGCACCCTGGCTGATTCACCACCGGCTCCCCTTGCGGGTAATGTACATAATTTGGCCAACCCGACGGAGAATGTCGTTGGTTATTTTTCTGCGGCATCAGTGGCCGTCAATCGGCATAAGATTAACCGTCAGGATGTAGCTTCGGGGATGTTTCAAGGCCTGTTCTTTGCCATCAATGGTCGGGTACCTCGAACGGAAGCTGATTTGCCAGGCAGTAACAATCCATTTGGTACAAGTTCATCTTCTTCCTTGTGTATTCCTAGCCAAAGCCGAACCGATCAACTTCCGCCCGGTTGGAATGATTAAATGAAAGTTCTATGCTTTTTCTACGTTCCAATGATCCGATTTATACAGTTACTTCTTGTAAGTCAATTGCTTAGTCTGGCCGTACACGCTCAACTTATGGTAAAGGTGAGTGGAGTTGTCCATGATTCGACTACAGGAAGCCCACTCGCCGGGGCCGCTATTGTTATTGACTATCGTAAAAATCTTACCGGAACGCATACCAATACGGAAGGGTATTACGCTATCAATCTGCCTGCCGGTGAACACATTTTGGTAGCCCGGCTGGTCGGTTATACGCCAGTCCGTAAGGTTTTTAGGGTCGGATCAGGTCCTGTTGTTGTAAACGTGAATATGGCCTCTGTTGTGAGTCAACTGGAAGAGGTAGTCGTCACTACTAAAGGCTTTGATCAAACCATACGTCAGCCTATGCTAGGTGTTAATCAGTTGAATATTAGTGCGTTAAAAAAACTTCCGGCAGCACTGGGCGAGGTCGATTTGTTGAGAGGGTTACAGATGCTTCCTGGTGTATCGAGCGTTGGAGAAGCGTCTAACGGTGTCAATATTCGGGGAGGCACGACTGATCAAAATCTGATTCTACTTGATGATACGCCGATTTTTAACCCAACACATATGTTTGGGTTGTTTTCTGTATTCCCTACCGATGCCATCAGCACCGTTGATCTCTATAAAGGGAATGTACCCGCTCGTTTTGGTGGCCGGGCGGCCTCTGTGCTTGATGTAACACTGCGAAACCCTAACCTGGATAAATTTAGTCTGTCGGGTGGAATAAGTGTGGTTTCAAATAAGATCACGGCGGATATTCCTATTGTGAAGGGTAAGTTTGGCATTCTGGTTTCGGGGCGCGGAGCCTTCAATGATTTTCTGCTGCCTCTGGTGAGCGATAAGCTGGCCAATATTCGAGCTAAATTTGGTGATGGAGTGCTGAAGGCTTTCTGGCGAATGGATGATCGAAATACGCTAACCTTTACGGGTTATGCGAGCAAGGATTTATTTCAGACAGATTTGTTAGCTAATCTACCCAATGTGAATGGAACGGCTTCCCGATACGATCATCAAACGGTTAATCTGATGGCCCGCTGGTTTAGGGCAATTTCGCCCCGGCTAAACATGCAGACCTCGGGCATTTACGTACACTATGTTCCGCGTATTCTATCGCCCGAATTAAATGGGAATATTGTTACACTGCGGTCGTCGGTTTTGCAACGGCAGATAAAGTCAAATCTGAACTATCAGCTTACAAACCAGAAAATCGAAGTAGGCATCAGCGGAACGCATTACCGGGTAGAACCGGGAACCTTGCTGCCTGGCAGGAGCGAAAGTGTCAATTATGTAACTACGCCTACCGAAAATGCACTCGAACTGGCCATTAATGCCGATTATGAACGAAGTGTAGGTGAAAAACTAGCTATTTCAGCTGGACTTCGTTACTCGCATTTTCTGTCGCTGGGTCCATCGCTGGTGAGACAGTATGCCGTAAATGAAACCCGCGATGAATTTTCGGTAATCGATTCCACCCGCTACGGTGCGGGGAAGATTGCGAAAGGATATGGTGGCTTTGAGCCTCGGTTGGGTATTCGTTACACTTTAGGAACCAACTCGTCCCTGAAGTTTGGCTATAATCTAATGCGACAATACCTGCAGGTTGTTACCAATACAACAACACCATTACCGACATCACGCTGGAAAACATCAGACCCCAACATTCGGCCACAAATCAGTCAATTGCTGACGGCGGGTTATTTCCTGACGTTTAAAGAAAATATTTATGAACTGACCGTCGAAGGCTACTGGCGTGCTACAAAAAACATTATCGACTACCGGCCAGGAGCCGATTTTCTGCTACAACCTTACCCAGAAACACAGCTATTGCAGGGGAAAAGCCGCGCTTACGGGATTGAGACAATGATTTCGAAGAAAAAAGGAGAGTTAACGGGTTGGCTTAATTATACCTATGCCCGGACACTTAACCAGGTTTATGAAGGGCCAACTGTGGAGCAGAATGTAAACGGCGGTGATTGGTATCGGGCGAATTATGACCGGCCTCATACGGTCAATGCGAACATGACCATCGATGTAGATCGCCATAACAGTTTTGGGTTTACATTCGCTTTCAGCACAGGCCGACCGTATTCTGCACCAACGGGTTATGTAACAATTGATGGGGCGCAATATCCGTACTATGGTGTCAGGAATAACGAACGACTGCCAGCCTATCACCGACTGGATTTTACCTGGAATATCTACAACCCCGGCATGCGTAACCGGCGTTGGGAGGGGCGCTGGGCATTTACGATTTATAATCTATACGCCCACAAAAATGCTTACTCCATTTTCTTTAAAGCCGAAGATGGAAAAACCAATGCTTACAAACTGCAGATTTTCGCGGCTCCTATTGCGTCTCTATCGTATAACTTCGTGTTCAAATAACCTAGCCATTTAGGCTACAACTTCCACTGGACTACCCAACCCGGCCTGATTGTTTTGGGCCGTGGAATTCCGGCGAAACCGGTGGCCGGATTCATGGCGATTAGCGTAAGAGGAATCACGCTTTTGGTTTCAGAGGAAATAAGTTTGGTAGCCCGGAAGAACAGATTACCCTGAGCATCGATTTCATCTACGACGGCATATAATGCGTCGCCTGTTTTTAGCGCATCTTCGCCAATCTGAACATCTTCAGTTAAAGAAAATGTCCAGCTTTGGCCTACTTTAAGCTGGCCCGCCCGGATTAATTTCGCGGACAAATCACCCAGGAAAACAGGCGATGAAACTGACTTGCTTTTAAGCAACTCATTCAGAACACTATCCATGGCAATAGCCTCAGCTCGGGCGCTAACGCCAGCGGCCTTAGGCAGCGACTCAATCGGTATACCAACGGGCTCCGGCTCTTCATCCTGAAGCCAGCCCATCCGTCGGGCCTGAGCCCGTTCCCGTTCGTAAGCATTCCCTGATGCAATGAGCATGGTCGTACTCATCCCATAGGTAGGATTTGTGAAAAGCTCTTTCATGGCCAGAATCCGATACAGATAATAGCCTGTTTCGGCATTCATACTCATAGCATAATAATCGCGATGGCCAACGCGTGTTATTTTACGTTGTACCATACCGACGCCACCGTTGTAAGCTGCCGCAACGAGTGTCCAGGAGCCTAACTTCCGATAAAGAAACTGGAGATAACGGCAGGCTGCTTCGGTCGATTTTCGAAGGTCTGTTCGTTCGTCATTGCCAGGGGCAATCGAAAGTCCCATATCCTGGGCAGTATCGTCCATGAATTGCCAGTAACCAACGGCACCCGCCGACGAAACAGCATTAGACTGCCATGCACTTTCGATGAGTGGTAAATATTTAAAATCGTTGGGTACACCGTGTTTGCTCAGGATGGGTTCAATAACGGCGAAATAGGGAGCCGATCGGGCTTTTAGGCCATTTACGTGACTGCTGTAACCAGAACTACCAGCCAGGGCGAATGCTAGTTTTGTAGACACGTCGCCCTGTTCGGTCGGAACGGTTTCCCCACAAAAATGAAGCCTGGTTAAACCAACGGTGGGCCGTGGTTTTGGCATCGCCGGACGAATTGCACTTTTTTTCTGAGCAAACACAGCGGATTTACCTAGTAAACCGATGAGAATCAATATAGAAGCGAATCGTATGGCAGAAGTCAAAATAGTTGGTTGATGGTTCAGCCCGTAGACAACAAAACCAATGAAAGGTTTAGTTCAGGCAATTAGGTTACGTTGGGGTTATATTCGGCAAGCCGATCCCCAAAACTCACCAGAGAGTTTTCCAGATAGCAAAAAACACAGACCTATAAGGCCTTCCAGGTCAGAATCCAGCCCGATTTGACCTGATCCATATCGGGCAGTTTAATGCCAATGCGCCCTGTTGACGCATCTACCGCTGCGAGCGCAAGATTATAGGTATGTTTTTCATTGGCTGAGTACAGTCTGTCGGCCCGAAGGAATAATTTTCCTGTCTTCGTGTCAATGTCTTCCACAACAGCATAAAGAACGTCTCCTTCATCCACATCCTTCCCTCCGGCAATGCCGTCGCGGGTGAGGTGAAAGACCCAAACCTGACCACGTTGCAAACTTGACGATTCTGATAACCGCGCCTTTATCCCACCCAGAAATACATCGGCCGCGTTAGGTAATGGAATATCGTCAGTACGACCGTTTGCTACTATCTGCGATCCCTGAACAGGCGTATTCACCGCTGATTGCGTGGCTTCATCCATTACAATTTCTGAGAGTAAGACTTCATCACCGGCCTCATCTGAATCTGGGGAAAGAGGCTGACTCAGGTAGGCTATCATCTGATCGGAAAGTAGGCTCTCGTAACACCGGTAATTGGAAAATAACTCTTTGAAGGCCAGAATCCGATAAAGGTATTTTCCCGTCTCCGCATTTAGTCGCAGATAATAATAATCACGCTGCTGTTGCCGACGAATATTTCCCAATAAAGCACCAATACCATTGTTATAGGCGGCAGCGGCCAGGGTCCAGGAGCCAAGCCGATTATACAGGTAGTTTAGATACCGGCAGGCCGCTTCGGTCGATTTTACCAGATTTCGGCGTTCATCATAGCCAGGTCGAATCGATAAGCCTAATTCGCGGGCAGTAGCCGGCATAAACTGCCAGTAACCAACCGCTCCCTTGGGCGAAACGGCAAAGCCAGTTAAGGCACTTTCAACCAAAGGAAGGTACTTAAAATCCGACGGTATGCGATGACGAGCCAGTATCGGTTCAATAATAGGAAAAAACGAAGCAGCTCGTTGCCGGATACGGTATAAAGCCTGGTTTTGATTTGTATTGACTACTAAAGCCGATACCAGCCTTCGGGCAACCGTTTCCTCATGAAGTGGCACTGACTCTCCACAGAAATAAACGGGGGGAAGCAGTGGTTTCAAATTGGGTTCAAAAGAGATGCCAAATGTGGAAGCGGTGACAGCAACTTGTGAACTAGTCGGTACCGACAAATTGAACGCGTACGATTGACCAGTTAACGCTAGTAATCCTGTCGCCAGCGATAACGAAACTAAGAAATGCATCAGGACTGTGAGTACTTTCATCTATAGGTTATACTATTCAGACTTTACTTTTTGTCTACAGTTACACTATAGTATGGGTATTTTTCACCCCCAACGAAATAGGCCGTCCCGTCAATCCAGTATACTTGATGGGTGGTGATCCTAACGCGAAGCGCCATTTTTGAGCGGCTGAAAAGAAATCGTGGGGGTAGCCTGCACCCCAAACGATACTAATCTCTGAAACGGGTGAAATTTTCTGTTTGGTTATGGAGACCCTATTTTGGTCATTGACAAACTGTACAATGGCGAATAAGGTCGCCCCGTAGAAGTCGTCAGGCTGCCATTGACATAACCGGGAATTGCCAACCGAGGAACGGGCTAATCGATTAAATGCCAGGGGTTGGTCGGGAATTGGCAAGCAGGGGAGAAAAAACGAACTGTGAGTAGAGATGTTCATACATATAGATTAAATTCTGTCCACTAAGGGTATTAATCAAGATGTATGCCTTTGGCTTGGAAAAAAAAGTACTATATTTTTTTGACTTATGTAAGCCCAGAAAAAGGTATGAAAATGCTTTTTACCTTTATGAAACGATCACCTGGCTTGACTGAAAGCTAATTTAGAATAGATAAGAAGCTACAATTGGATTACAATTTGCTTATACCAACTCAGGCTATGTGTTGCGAATTCTAAACATAAACTTATGTCAGATTCGTAGCCTTCCCAACATCCTCAAAGTAAAGCCGAAGGGTACTTTATTCGCAGCGAATAAAGTACCCTTCGGCTTTAGAATCTTCTCTGGACTTACTTATTAATAGCTAGCCAATAAGCGTGGCAAGCTGACTATTGATTATAAAATAACTTAGAGCCAATCCCAGAAGTGGAGGGGGCGAATGCCTTCACCTTCCCCTTTTTTCCATTGCAGGATACGCGGCCGACGGAATCGCAGGACCATCAGACCCATCATCAATTTTTTGATGGGTAAGCCTGAATTTTGCTTTTCCAGATCCGCATTTGGCATATCCGATAGCTTTTTTGCCGACGTTGCCATGGCAATAAATTGTTCCGTATCGGAAGGGGCTTTTGTCAGTGCCGTATTAGGACGTGGTCCCCAGGTAGGATCAGTGTAGTCGGCGTCGACGAGTTCAACGGTTGGGGCGTCTTTAATTTTCTTCGGAAGCGCCAGTGGTTTGTGCCAGCTTGGCAATGGCTTCATCAATTGCTCAATCGTGGACGTGCGAAGCAGCAAGGCATACTGACGGGGGTTACTCAATAATTCTTTATAAGCCAGAATGCGGAACAGATAGTGGCTCGTTTCGCGGTGTAGCCGTAACTTATAATAATTTGAGTGGCCCTGCTGCTCCATTTTGTTCTGGATATGCGTAATACCACCATTATAGGCAGCGGCAACAAGCGTCCAGGAACCTAATTGACCATACAACTGGTGGAGGTACCGACAAACAGCTATGGTCGCTTTTTCAAGGTCATATCGTTCGTCAAGTTTCTTGCTCACTGTAAGCCCCAATTCCCGGGCGGTTTCGGGCATTAGTTGCCAATAGCCCGATGCGCCTTTAGGCGATACGCAGTCATTGACCAGCGCACTTTCGGCAAGTGGCATAAACCGAAAATCACGCGGAATTTTGTACTTCCGAAGGATCGGATCGATGATCGGAAAAAAGGTCGAAGCCCGACTGCGGAGATCGAAAAGGCATTCTTCCTGAGCGCCGTATGTGCGTAGGGTTTGCAGCCACCGGCGTGATACGCGGGGTTCGTGAACCGGAACTTCTTCTCCGCAAAAATAGATGGGGAAAACGCGTCTGGAGGAGTCGACAACCAGTAACGCGGGGTTGTTCAGGCCGTTTGACGACGGAAGCGATCGGCTCGTATCGGCCCCCCATTTGGGTGGGGCGACAACCGGCGTAGCAACGCTCGGTTTTATCGCGGCCATGAGCAGTGAAAAACTTACTTCTTTAATCAAGATAACGGTATTTGCTGTGAGACATAAGACGAAAAAACCCGTACCGAAGTAGCGGGTCCGTCCAAGAACATTATACGAATATAACTGATAGTCTGGTATATACCAAATGATTGATCTAAGAATTATCCAGCGGTCAGGCAGAAAATAGGATTTTATTTGTCCATAAGGCCTACTACAATGGTCAATTTACTATAGTCGTATCGGCCTCCTAAATGATCGAAAACGGGCTTTAAGCGCCCTTCGTCAAGGCCAACCATTGTGATTGCTTTTTCTATTTCGCGTCGTTCGGCAGGGCTGATTAATGACTCCAGATCAATAGCGTAACCCGCCTTTGAGAGTTGTACTAAGTGACCCGCAATAGAGCCTGTTGTGAGTTTCCGTTCGGCAGCGATCTGCTCAATTGTCATGCCGTTGTTGTAGAAATCGAGGGTCATTAATTGAGTTGAACCTTTCGGCTTTTCACCGGCCTGTACCCGTCCGCGAACATAACCGATAATTTCGTCGAGGAATCGTTTGCCGAACAATTGCAGCTTCCGCTCACCAACCCCGCTGACATTACGCAAAGCATCTGGAGTAATAGGGCGCTGCCGGGCCATATCTTCCAGAGTGGTATCCGTAAAGATAACGTATGGTGGAACGTTCTGCTCGTCGGCGAGTTGTTTGCGAAGTGCCCGTAATCGCTCGAAGAGTTCGTCACGATTGGTTTCAGTTTTGGTCTTTGTTTTTTCGACCACTGCTTTGGGTGCATCATCGGGCCGCACAAGATCGATCCTGCGGTTACCATAAAGAACCTGATCGGCCAGAATACCCCGGCGCAGGGCATAATGCTGATCGTAAGCAACTTCAATAACGCCAATGTTGATAAGCTGGTGCAGGTAGTTACGCCAGTCCTCAAAGCGAAGATCACGACCGGCACCATAGGTTTTAATTTGATCATATCCACCCTGCAACACTTGCTGGCTGCGGGAGCCGCGAAGAATATCGATCAGCAGGTTCATTGGTACGCGTTCGTGTGTGCGAACGATAGCCGACAGCGCTTTTTGGGCGAGAATCGTACCATCGAAGGTTACGCGTGGATCACGGCAGACATCGCAGTTGCCGCAGGGCTCAGACAGTTCCTCCGAAAAATAGGAGAGGAGTATCTGACGGCGACAGGTATGCGCATCGGCATATTGCTGCATGCGCTCCAGTTTGGCCAGTTGAAGACCCAGATTGGCCGGACTGTTTTCGGCCAGCATTTCCTTATACGTTGCTACATCGGCGAAGCTATAGAACAGTACTGTTTGGGCTGCGGCTCCATCCCGACCGGCCCGCCCGATTTCCTGATAAAAGCCCTCAATGTTTTTTGGCATGTTGTAATGAATCACCCACCTTACGTTCGATTTATCGATCCCCATACCAAAGGCAATCGTTGCACACATAATTCGAACATCATCGCGGAGGAATGCCTCCTGCGTACGGGAGCGGTCGGCGGGGTCCATGCCCGCGTGATAAAAGGCCGCATTGAAGCCTTTTTCCTGCAACTTAGCCGCCAGCGATTCCGTGGACTTTCGGCTCAGGCAGTAAATAATGCCGGATGTGTCGGGTTTCTGCTGTAAAAGTTTAAAAATCTGCTGGATACGGTTCTGACCCGGCAATACCTGCAAGCTCAGATTCGTCCGGTTAAATGAGGCCACAAATACGGCAGGATCATTCATGCCAAGCCGTTGCGAAATATCCTGCCGGGTGAGTTTATCGGCGGTAGCAGTCAGGGCAATGGTTGGTGTATCCGGGAACTGCTCCTTCAGAATATTCAATTGTGTGTATTCAGGCCGGAAATCATGACCCCAGGAAGAAATACAGTGTGCTTCGTCAATAGCGAAAAGCGAAATTTTGATGCGTTTCAGGAAATGGAGAAACGATTCGGTCAGCAGTTTTTCGGGTGAAACGTACAGCAGTTTGAGCTTGCCACTGAGTGCATCCTCTTCAATGTCCCGTTGCTCACGGCCATGTTGAGTACTGTTGATATAAGCGGCCGGGATGCCGTTCATATGCAGTGCACCCACCTGATCTTTCATGAGCGCTATCAGCGGTGAAACGACTATGGTAATGCCGGGAAGCATCAATGCCGGAATCTGAAAGCAAACCGATTTGCCACCCCCCGTTGGCATCAGAACGACCGTATCCCGCCCACCCAGAATGGATTGGATGATGTCCTCCTGCATAGGCCGGAACACATCATAACCATAGTATCGTTTTAGGTAGTCAGCAGGATTCTGAGAGCGGATTGGAGCTTCACTGGTCATGGAATGAATTCTATACGTAGTTCGTCGGATAAAACGACGTTCAACAGTAAATACAAAGCGCTATTATCCAATGGCTAACAGGCTTTAGTCTTTCTGTCAAATTTAAGAAAAATTTAAGTGGTTTGCGTAACCAGAATGGTGATTTTATGCTCATCTTTCCGTCGCAATACCCTTAATCCAGTGTTTTTCTAACAAATTCTAATTAGTCATTATGAAAAAGACGTTCGTTATGCTGAGCCTTGTACTCAGCCTTTTAGTCGCTTTTAACGGTGTGGCTCAGGACGAAAAGCCGGGTAAAAATAAGGCTAAGAAAGAGCTAAATGACGCTGATAAAGCGGCTAAGAAAGCTGCCAAAGCTGAGAAGAAAGCAGCCAAGGAAGCAACCATGACCGACGATGAAAAGGCAGCAAAAAAAGCGGCAAAAGCAGAAAAGAAAGCCGCTAAAGAGGCTACCATGACCGACGCTGATAAAGCGGCTAAAAAAGCAAAGAAAGCCGAGAAGAAAGCGGCTAAAGAGGAAAAGAAATCAGCATCGACTGATGCCACTAAACAAGCAGCTGTAGAGGATCGGATGGCAAAAGCCAGAGCAGCCAAAGCCGCTAAAAAGGTCGCTGCGGATGGAGCCGCTACAACTGATAACGCAACGGCTAAAGCATCGAAAAAGGCCGATGAGGTTGCTGGACTGAAAGACGATAAAATGAGCAAGTCGGCGAAGAAAAATGCCGATGAAAAGGTCGCAAAGTTGCCAAAAGAAGAAAAAGCGACTCCTGCCGACTACAAAGCTCCCGTCGACAAAGCCACGAAAGGGCCAGACGGGTCAACAGTTTACATTGGCCCAAGAGGAGGCAAATACTACATTAATAAGAACGGTAACAAGACTTACCTGAGCAGTGTGAAAAACTAACCGGAACGGGATGTTTGCTGGAGTCGGGCCTGGACACTGCTCCGATCAGGCTACAGCAGACATCCCGTTTTTGAAAGTTTGTTGTTATATATCTCTAGGACTTTCGCTTCGAGCCGTGCCACGGTTAGTTTATCCATCAGTAGTAACCACGGTCCGCCGTGCGGTGGCACAGCTCGAAGCGAAAGTCCTAATGTCTTAAACAAATAGCAAAACAATGACTTCGGACTATCTTGAAAGTGCACGAAAACAGTTTGAGTATTATAAACTGCTCGGCGAAAAGACATTTTCTCAGGTTTCGGACGAACAGCTGTTCTGGCAATATAACGAGGCCAGCAATAGCATTGCTACCATTGTCAAACACCTTTGGGGCAATATGCTCTCCCGGTGGACCGATTTTCTGACAACGGATGGCGAGAAAGAGTGGCGGGACCGGGAGGCCGAGTTTGATAACGATATTGCGACGAGAGAAGAACTGCTGACCAAGTGGAATCAGGGCTGGGACTGCCTGCTGAATGCGATTGGTTCCCTAACAAATGAGGATCTGGAAAAGGAAATCTATATTCGGAATATGGGCCATACCGTAACGGAAGCCATTAATAGACAACTGGCTCATTATCCGTATCACATTGGCCAGATCGTTTTTATTGGTAAAATGGTTTGTGACGATAACTGGACATCCTTATCGATTCCAAGGGGTAATTCGAGTACTTATAACGCCGGAAAATTTGCAAAACCCAGGCATAAAGAACACTTCACGAATGAATTTTTAAATACCCGATCAGAGTAACCAGTATAGCTGGGTTGAGCTTGAGTTTGGCCGACTGATTTCATGTGGCCATTCGATTGGAAAAGCCAGGGTTTAAAAGGAATCTGCTCTTAAGATTGTTCTGCTGATAAGGCTCTTATACCCATTTGCCATGCGACTCATTCTGCTCAGCGTTTTACTCCTTTTCGCATCCTGCCGCCGTCCTTCCAAACAGTTGGCCGCTATGTTTACGCCAACGAATCAGTCCGAAATAGCTGATTATACCACGCACCTGAAGGCAGGCGACGAACTTCTGGCCGTAGGCAACGAGCCTTCCTGGTCATTGACCATTAACTCCTCGAAAAATACGCTGCGGTTTAAATCGATGGCTGGCGATAGCCTGAACATACCAGTACCGGAGCGCCAGGCTGATTCAGATGGTTCCTTTCGTTTTGATGCGCCCGTTGAGTCAGGGCGCCTTAAAGTACTATTCGCGCTCGATAGCTGTGTCGATAAACTATCGGGTCAACGGTTCGATTATCGCGTTGAAGTCGATCTACGGGGTAAAAATTATTTGGGGTGTGGTGTTTCCCTGCGTCGAGTCGCACTCCTACAGGACATTTGGGTGCTGACGGACTTGCAGGGTCAACGCATTACAACGAATAGCTCGAAAAGCGAGGCTCCCCGCCTGGAAATTTCGCTCACCGAAGGGTGCGTAACGGGCACAACGGGCTGCAATCGGCTGAATGGGAGCGTACGGGCCGATAGTCGGCTGATTCGGTTCGGGCCGTTGGCAACAACCAAAATGGCCTGTGCTGGTGACGTGAATACGATCGAGGCAAAACTCCTGACCAGTCTGTTGCTCCCCTTGGCGTATCAGGTTGGTGAAGGGAAGCTGATTTTACTACAACAGGGCAAGCCAATAGCCGTATTTAAAAAGGTTGATTAACGGTTCACTGATCGGTTAATTCGAGCGGAGATATCTACTATAGCGTTAGGTTTTTCGTTACTTTTGCTTCTTACTAAAAGACAATCGAATAATCGAATAAGTTAACCTTTGATTTTCTTTCAGGCTGTTTTTACCTAACCAATCTGCAAAAATCCCGAATCTCTATGAAAAACTTCCGGCTCCCCTCCCGCGCGATGTTGCTGGCGGGCGTGCTGGCTGCTTCTGTGCCTGGTATGGCGCAAACGACAGCTAAGCGCAACATAGCCACCAAACCAGCAACGACTTCGGCTCAGGCACCTGTTGCCCTTAACCGGGTGCTGGTTTTCTCGAAAACAAAAGGCTACCGTCACGCATCGATTCCGGTCGGTAAGGTAGCTATTATGAAACTTGGTCAGGAAAACGGATTTGCTGTCGACACGACCGAAGACGCCAGCAAAATCAATGAAGCGAATCTGAAGCAATACAGTGCCGTCATTTGGCTTAGCACGACGGGTAACGTACTCGATGATGCCCAACAGGCGGCCTTTCAGCGATACATTCAGGCAGGCGGAGGGTACGTCGGTATTCACGCAGCCGCCGATACAGAATACGACTGGCCGTGGTATAATCAGTTGGCTGGGGCTTATTTCCTGAGCCATCCTAAACAGCAAAACGCCGAAATTGAGATTATAGACAAAAATCACCCATCAACGAAAATGCTACCCGACCGCTGGAAACGGTGGGATGAGTGGTATAGCTACAAGAATATTCAGCCTGATTTGAAAGTACTGGGTAAGCTGGATGAAAAAACCTACGAAGGCGGTAAAAATGGCGATAATCACCCATTTATCTGGCACCACGATTTCGACGGCGGTAAAGCGTTCTACACGGGTGGTGGGCATACGGATGAATCCTATAGTGATCCGCTATTTTTGCAGCACATTCTGGGTGGTATCAAATCGGTAATGGCCACCAGCCTCAAATTCGGTCAGGCAAAAACACAGCCTTATCCCGAAGAAAACCGTTTCGAACGGCAGGTACTGACGGCCAATCTCGATGAACCAACTGAGCTGGTCGTGCTTGACAACGGTAAGGTGCTTTTTGCCGAACGCAAAGGCGCTCTTAAACTCTGGGACCCTCAGAAAAAATCGGTTAAAGTAGTTGCCAACTTTCCGGTATTTACCAAGTTCGAATACGGCTTGATGGGTTTAAACATCGATCCGAATTACAAACAGAACAAGTGGGTATATGCTTACTATTCTCCGTTGACCGGAAATTCGGTTGCCGATACGGCCCAGCACCTGTCGCGCTTTGTTTACGATGATGTTAAAGACACACTACTGCTGAATACGGAGAAAGTATTACTGACCATTCCGGTAAAACGCGACGGCTGCTGCCATACGGGTGGCTCGATTGCCTGGGACCGGAAGGGTAACCTCTATCTGTCGGCGGGAGACGACACGAACCCTTTTAACTCCGACGGATACGCTCCCATTGATGAACGGCCAGGTCGTAGCGGTTGGGATGCTCGTCTGACGTCGAGTAATACCAATGATCTGCGGGGTAAAATCATGCGGATACACCCCGAAGCAGATGGCACTTACACCATTCCTGAAGGTAACTTATTCCCGAAAGGAAACCCCAAGGCTCGCCCCGAAATCTACGTCATGGGCAACCGCAACCCGTACCGTATTTCGGTCGATCAGCGGACGGGTTTTCTGTACTGGGGTGAAGTTGGCCCAGATGCTGGTAACAACAGCGAAAAGTACGGTCCTCGTGGTCACGACGAAATCAATCAGGCCCGAAAGGCGGGGTACTTCGGCTGGCCTTTATTTGTTGCCGACAACCGCCCTTACCACACACGTACCTTTGCCGACAGCACCGTAGGGCCTCTTTTCGATCCACAGAAGCCCATAAACGATTCGCCCAACAACACTGGTCTGCGCGAGTTGCCGCCGGCTCAAAAAGCATTTATCTACTACCCCTATGCTGATTCGCCGGAATTTGGTGAGATCGTCGGGAAGGGTGGCCGTAACGCTATGGGTGGCCCTGTCTACTATTACGACGACTATCCGGAAACACCCGTTAAATTTCCGCGTGCCTATAACGGAAAATTCTTTGCCTACGACTGGATGCGAGACTGGATTCACCCCGTCACGATGAAAGAAAACGGCGATTTTGTGCAGATGGAGCGTTTTTTGCCCAGCACGAAATTCTCGCATGTGATCGATATGCAGTTTGCTAACGATGGATCGCTTTACACGCTCGAATACGGTCAGCAGTGGTTTGCCGCCAATGCTGATGCACGCTTATCACGCATTACCTATAATGCTGGTAATCGCAAACCAGTTGCTATGGCCAGTGCGAACAAACTGGTTGGGGCGGCTCCGCTGGTTGTGAAGTTCGATTCGAAAGGGTCGATGGATTACGACAATGATGCGCTCAAATACGAATGGTCGTTTGGGAATGGATTGCCCAGGCAGGCAACCGCGAACCCGACCGTGACCTTCAGTAAGCCCGGCACTTATACCGCCATGTTGAAGGTTACTGATGCTGCCGGAAACTCGGCTACAAAAGCAATGGATATTAAAGTGGGCAACGATGAACCCAAAGTTGAGGTCGCTGTTGCTGGGAACAGAACCTTCTATTTCCCAAATAAACCCGTCAAATACGCGGTAAAGGTTGTTGACAAGGAAGATGGTTCCCTTCAGAAGGGAATCAGCCCTGAAGACGTTACGGTAACGATCGATTACCTCGAAGGCTTTGATAAAACAATGCTGGCTCAGGGGCATCAGGCCAACACGGGTTCAGCTACCGGAAAGCGTTTACTTGAACTGAGCGATTGTAAAGCCTGCCATTCGATCGATAAAAAATCAATCGGACCTGCGTATATCGACGTTGCCAAAAAATACAAAGGTGGTTTTCAGGTCGAAGGAAAACTGGCCCGCAAAATCATCAGTGGCGGTGGCGGTGTGTGGGGTGAGCAATCAATGAGCGCGCACCCACAGTTGAAAGAAAGCGAAGCCACCGATATGGTTCGTTATATTCTGTCGCTGGCAAATGAGAAGCCTGCTAACCGGCAGCCACTCGCGGGCGATTACGTGCCTGCTCAGCAGAAAAAAGATGGCTCCTACGTACTTACGGCCAGCTATACCGACCGGGGCAATGGCGACATTGGTCCAAACACGGGTTCAACAACACTGGCTCTGCGGTCGCCCCTGGTGAAAGCGGTTTCGGCCGATGTAAAACAGAATATCTTTGAGTACGACATTCCAAAGATAGGCCCAGCTGCCATCGGTACGCAATCGGGAAGCTTTCTGGCGTTTAACGATGTTGATTTGACCGGTATTCAGGGACTTACCCCAACCGTATTTGCTTCGAATGAGCAAGTTGTCGGTGGAAAACTGGAAGCACGGCTGGATTCTCCTACTGGCACGTTATTGGGAGAAGCCGATGTAAAACAGGGAACAATGGGGCCCGTGAGTTTGCCATTCCGTCAACCGGTTCAGGGCGTTCACAAATTGTACCTGATTTTTGTAAACCCTGATGCTAAACAGAAATCGTTGTTTGCCGTAGATAAAGTACAATTCTCTACCCAGGGAATGTAACTACAATCTGTTTAAAAAAGGACATTACAACCTGTTTTGTACACGGCCCGCTCTGGCGGGTCGTGTTTTTTTATACGCTAGTGTGTCCAGCTAGAGCCACCGATTCGTGTATTCAGTGATGTTTTTGAGCTGTGGCAGTCTGCTCAATATATGAAAATTATTGCCCTACTGGTTAAGCAAAATTTGATCAGGTAAATGTTTACTTTTTACCGCAAAAATTAAGTAACTTGTGCCCTTATAAATCGCCCTGATGAAAACGATTTATAAGGCTGGAAACGCTCCGCAAGGCACGTTGAAAAGCTGTTTAGTTTGCCCCCCAACAAATCCTGAATTTCTTATTTTGACTGCTTACGAAAAGCAGCCTGGCGCACTTATAGTATCACGTAGTTTCATCTATGGAAAAAATTGTTCGGGTCACAGATCCGGTGGTTTGCAAAACGCTTAATAAAATAGGGTGTGCCAAAGAGCTGGCGATTGATGCCAACTTTGCCTTTGATGAGTCAGTAAAGCAGTTTCTGCGCGATTGGATAGAAGATAATTCAGGTTTATCAGCTGCCCAAAATCTGAACAACGAGACTAGTCTTGAGGAGTTCATTGAGAACGGTGCCCTTTATAACTTCTTTAAACACACGAATAAGGCATTGGAGTGTTTGCTGGAACAGCCAGCTATTGCCCACCATTTACTCCGGCCCGTTACTGAAGTCTACTTTCAGGGGGATGCTTATGAGCCTTTATTTGCCAAATTTGAGCAGCGAATCTACAATCTGGCCCTACAGCGCGAGCAAGCTGAAATACCATTTCGGTATAGCCCTCCAAGCCGGCATGGCGTTTACGGCGACACGATCGGACTTGCGGAGATGCATCCAGATCACAGGAGAGAAGATATTGGGGTCTATTTCGGAACCCGGCGTTCCGATCAGACAGCGCTGACCATTCTGGCTCGACAGCTTCGTAGCGCCGTTTCCCCGGCTTCATCGTTGCCGGTTCATGTCATTACGGAAGGGTACATGGAAGATTCGCTTCGTATGGTCAAAAAAATGACCGAGCGCCTACAGGAAGACGAAGTAGCTGAACCGCACTGCTTCGTTATCCAACGACGTCATGCAGCAGACGACCGGCACCTGGGGGCTGCACTGCTGATCATGCAGCCTCAACAGCCTGGCAGGCCACAGCGCATTATCTTCTGCGATACACTGAATCCGTCGGGGATTCCTCCCTGGTGGAATTCGTTCAAGCGAAAAGTAGATGCGGTTTTCCCACAGCCAGACGGAATCTCCCCGGTTTCGGCGATTCTGGAAGATGGTGGCGTTAAACTTCAGCGACTTCATGATGGTGTGCCCGTACGACACCAGGACATTGATTGTGCCTTTTATACGACCTCAATGGTTCGTGCACTAATTCAGATCGCCCAATCTAAGCCAGATGTAATTTTAGAAAGACCTATCGAGGTTGTGGTAAGCCAAATGACGGCCCGAATGTCTGACTATTATGCAGCAGCAAACCAGCCTAAAGAGCAGGAGGTTGTTCGGGAGGTTAATGTCCACTGCCGCTGGGAGACAGGTCGGGAAGCGTTGACCAATATTTTATTAAGCAGACTGACTGAATCGCCACCGCATCAGCCATACGTTGCTGAATTGACATTAAAATTCTGATCGTGCTTTTCGGCCACTCTGCCGATTAGCTAAATTCAATAATTCGTATACTTGTAAGCCGTGATCGAGCATTTACTGTACTCGATCGCGGCTTACAAGTATACCCAGAAGTCTCCTGAAATAGTTCTTCCGTTAGTTATTCGTCGATCGCTACCAGTTATGAACTTCGGCTTGATTGTCAGTAGTATATCGGCCAATTTGCCTGCCAAAACAATGGCCTGCCTCCTGGCTATTTAATCAAGGCTAAACCATGTATCTCTTTTGGATTTTATGGAGTATCGATGCGATAATCTCTCTGGTTTTTGTCTACTTCTTCTTTATTGGCCTGGCTGACAGTACGATTTCATCATCTAATGCAGGGACCTGGGTTCTGATTCTAAGCGGTTTCGCATCGCTTCTGATTGCCAGCTATTGGCTACAGGCCCATCAATATGGAGTTCTGGCCAAGATTATTCTGTTACTACCAGCGGTGCCGTGTTTGTTATATGGCCTGTTCCTGCTTTTGATGTTGAACTCAAAAGCGAGATGGAACTGACGGCATTTTGATTGACTACAATACCTGAAAATTACCCCAATCGATTTGCTTTCCACTGGCTTTTTTTCGTGCCACTTGCCGTGCCGTTCGACATTGACTGAGTTGCTTTGGGCTTCGTATTTTCCAGTAGGTAGGCGGCAAGAACAGCTGCCAATGCGGATTCGGTTGTATTGGCCGGTGTCGCAAGTTTCTCCGGTGTGAAATACTTACTCACAAAACCCGTATCGAACTGGCCGGATCGGAACGCTTCGTGTTCCATCACAAACCGACCGAAAGGCAGCGTCGTCTGAACGCCCGAAATCTGGTATTCATCGATGGCCCGGATCATTTTCCGGATGGCTTCGTCGCGCGAGTCGCCGTAGGTAATGAGTTTGGCAATCATCGGGTCGTAATAAATCGGAATGGCCATACCCTGTTCGAAACCATCGTCAACCCGCACACCATTGCCCTGTGGCCGAATGTACGTATCGAGTGTACCAACATCAGGCAGGAAGTTATTGGCCGGGTCTTCGGCATAAACGCGTACTTCGACCGCATGGCCTTTAATCTGTAGGTCTTCCTGGCGGATGGTCAGCGGTTTGCCCTCAGCGATATAAATCATCTGCTTCACCAGATCGACGCCTGTGATGAGTTCCGTAACAGGATGCTCCACCTGAAGGCGCGTGTTCATTTCCAGAAAATAGAAATCGAGCGTATCATTCACAATGAATTCGACGGTTCCGGCTCCGTAATAGCCACAGGCACGGGCTACGTCGACAGCGGCCTGGCCCATTGCGTTACGGATTTCGGGCGTTAGAATAGCCGACGGCGCTTCTTCTACCACTTTCTGATGACGGCGCTGCACCGAACATTCCCGCTCGAAGAGGTGAATAATATTCCCATGCTGATCGCCCAATACCTGAATTTCGACGTGCCGGGGCGAGGTGACGTATTTCTCAATGAATACCGATCCATCGCCAAAGGCCGACAGGGCTTCACTAACCGCCCGGTCCATCTGCTCATCGAAGTCGGCCTCGCTTTCGACCACACGCATGCCTTTACCGCCCCCGCCTGCACTGGCTTTAATAAGTACCGGATAGCCAATTTGAGCGGAGATCACTTTGGCCTCATCGCGGTCAGTAATGGCCGACGGGGTTCCCGGAACCATTGGAATATTATAATGGGCCACAGCGGCTTTGGCTGCCAGTTTACTACCCATAACTTCAATACTTTCGGGTGAAGGCCCAATAAAAAGTAGACCTGCATCGCGGACTATCCGTGAAAAATTCGCATTTTCGGATAAGAAACCGTAGCCAGGGTGAATGGCATCTACGTTTAGTTTTCGGCAAACCTCAATAATCGTATCCGCCTTCAGGTAGGATTCGGATGAGGGGGCCGGGCCTACACAAACTGCTTCATCGGCATAGCGGACATGCAAGGCATTTCTGTCGGCTTCGGAGTAAATGGCTACCGTTTGAATGCCCATTTCCCGGGCTGTACGCATGATTCGGAGGGCAATTTCACCCCGGTTGGCCACTAGAATTTTCTGGATGGTAGGCATAAAGGATGTAGGGTAATAGAGTCTGGACGCTGGATTTTTGGCTGTAATTGGTTGGCTACAATCCAGAGTCTATTGTCCAAGATCTTCCCAAATTAAAGCAATTGTAACAAAACGATTATAAAACTGAATTTTCGGGGATGAATTTGTACTCCCAAAAGTTAAGCGTATTTTTGCACTTACCGCGTAAAAAAGAAGGGATTAGCCCATTAAACAATAAAAAAAAGTGGATTTATTTGAGAAACTGCGCACCAATCTAGGCCCAATCGGCTCGCCATCCCGCGAGTTCAACGGCCACCATTATTTCGCGTTCCCCAAACTTGAAGGCGAACTTGGTCCCCATATGCGCTTCCAGGGCAAGGATATGCTCAACTGGAGCCTGAACAATTACCTGGGGCTGGCTAACCACCCCGAGGTTCGTAAGGCCGATGCGGAAGCAACTGAGAAATGGGGGTTGGCTTACCCGATGGGTGCCCGGATGATGTCGGGTAACAGCGATCTCCACGAACAGTTCGAAAAAGAACTAGCTCAATTTGTTGGAAAAGAAGATGCGTTCCTGCTTAACTACGGTTATCAGGGCGTTATGTCGGCCATTGAGGCTGTTGTTGATCACCGCGACGTGATCGTTTACGACGCCGAGTGCCATGCTTGCCTCATTGATGGTATCCGGCTTCACAAAGCCAAGATGGGCGAGTACTACAAGTTTAACCATAATGACATGGCTAGCCTGGAGAAAAATCTCCAGCGGGCTACAAAAAAAGCGGCTGAGAAAGGCGGCAGTATTCTGGTCATTACGGAAGGTGTGTTCGGTATGTCGGGTAAAGTGGGTAGCCTTGACAAGATTGTAGCACTCAAAAAAACGTATAATTTCCGTTTGCTGGTCGACGATGCGCACGGCTTCGGTACGATGGGTGCAACCGGCGCGGGCGTTGGCGAAATGCTCGACTGCCAGGATGGTATCGATCTGTATTTTTCGACGTTCGCCAAATCGATGGCAGCTATTGGCGCGTTCATCGCCGGCGACCACGACATCATCATGTACCTCAAGTACAACATGCGGTCGCAGACGTACGCCAAAGCCTTACCGATGCCTTATGTGGTGGGTGGCCTGAAACGGCTCGAAATGATCCGGAACTCCGACGAGTTTCGCGAAAAGCTCTGGACGAACGTGCGGGCGTTGCAAAACGGTCTGCGCGAACGTGGGTTCGACATTGGTGATACCCAATCGCCGGTAACGCCCGTGTTGCTACAGAATGTGAAGGGGGGTATTCCGGAAATTACCGCTCTGATCCGTGACTTGCGGGAGAATCATGGGATCTTCTGCTCAATTGTTGTTTATCCGGTAGTGCCGAAAGAGATCGTTATGCTGCGAATCATCCCAACGGCTGCCCATACGCTCGACGATGTACACTATACACTCGAAGCATTCTCGGCAGTAGCTGAAAAGCTGGCTAAAGGCGAGTACCAGCAAAAAACGACCCAAATCGCTCCAGAAACCCTGGAAGTATCGGCTGAAGCAGCCACTGAGTAGGGTTTTTGTCAAAAAGTTGCATTTTTTTGTTATTTTTTTGGCTAACCTATTGCGCTGTATGGGAGAATGACTAAATTTCAGCCGAAAACCGCGTTTTTAGCGGAATTTGGGCATTTTTCACACTTAAACCCATACATATCGATATGGCTCGCTTCGATGAAGTAAAAAATCTGGTTATGTCGCTGGAAGGCGATTTTGAAAAGTTCTACGAGAAGAATAACCAGGCTGCCGGTACTCGTGTTCGGAAAGGGATGCAGGATTTGAAGACGCTGGCGCAAGCCATTCGTTCGGAAGTTCAGGACACCAAGAACAATGCTGAAAAAGCATAGTCGGGTCTCTTTGCGAACATAAAACTCCCTCGTCAGGCATGGATCTGGCGAGGGAGTTTTATTTGATCGATTACTATACGATTTTTTCGCGGTGCATCAGGGTCGCGATTCCGCGGGTCGTCACTTTTTTGGTCTGAACATCGCGAATCTCGCCTAAAATCTGGGCTGTATGTTTAGCTGCATCAATCGACTGTACCGTAAATGTGGCTTCATAGTCGGTATCAACGAACATAGGACGCAGAAACTCCAGGGTCTGGCTCAGATAAACCGATCCGTAGCCCGGAAATTCGGTGCCGAGTACTTTGGTGAATACACTTGCTCCGAGCATACCATGAATAATGGGCCGTTTGAAAGGCGTTGTCGCGGCAAAGTCAGCGTCGAGGTGAAGCGGATTATTATCGCCCGTAACTCGGGCAAAATCGGCTACCTCGGCTTGCGAAAACCGGAAAGCATACTGATGAACGGCGTTTAGTGCGAATTCTGGAATCATAATGAGTAATGAATATAGGACTTACTTTGGCTAGGAGCCGTGCCACGGTTGCTAGTGATGCGTAAACAAACCGTGGCACGGCTCCTAGCCAAAGCCCTGGAATAATGAAACAAAAGTCGGTAAAATTCGGGACGTACCTCTAAATCATTCGCCATTTATCATTCATTATTCTCCCGTACCTTCGCGGATAATTATGCTTAAAAACCTGTTTTCCCTCAACACGTCCCAGACGAAGCGCGTGTTTGGGTTAGATGTCATGCGGGCAATCGCGATCCTGGTTGTAGTCGACGCCCATGCACGAGTTGCTCTGGGTGACTACTATAGTGGCGCATTCTGGCATCAGCTTATCCCCGATGGCGTAGAGCTTTTCTTTGTGTTAAGCGGCTTTTTAATCGGCGGTATCCTGATTCGATCGTACGAAAAAAAAGGTCGTTTCGATGGCGATTTGCTCCTTAATTTCTGGACGCGCCGGTGGTTTCGCACGTTACCCAATTACTACCTGGTTCTGGGTGGGTTAATTGCTATTACGCTGCTGCGCGCGTGGCGCAGTGGACTACACCATACATTGCCCGCCAAAGGGATACTGATCAAGTATTTTTTCTTCCTTCAAAATTTTGCCAGTTTCGTTCCTGATTTTTTCCCGGAAACATGGAGCCTGGCGATTGAAGAGTGGTCATACATTACCCTGCCGCTGGTATTATGGATCATGCACCTGGTGTTACCTGCCCGTTGGCCACGTCAGCGCATTGTGCTGGTAACGATCCTGTTTGTCATAATCGGAACAAATCTGTATCGCTTCATTACGGCATTGCAAGTGCCTATTTCGGCGGGTGAACTGGGCTATCGGGGCATCGTTCTGGCCCGGCTGGATGCGATCTCATACGGTGTACTGGCCGCTTATGCCAAGCAGTATTTTCCAACTCAGTGGACTAGTCAGCAAGTCCGGCAACGATTGCTTACCGTCGGCATTATTCTAACGGTACTGGCTGCTTTTTCAGCGTCTATCTATATTCTGCGGTTCTATGTGGTCTCGGGCATTTACCCTGCCTACGTTTTCTACAAGCGAACGTTTTATTTCCCATTTATTGGGCTGAGTATGGCTCTGGTAATGCCGTATATGGATGGATGGCGGATGGCTGGTGGTGGCTGGGCGCGTTTTGGTATCGCACGCGCCATTACGCACATTAGCCTGATTTCGTATTCCATGTACCTGCTCAATCTGACGCCCATTATGATGACAGTTATTGAGCATTTTCCGACAACGTCACTTACTGTCGGCTGGTTGAAAGTGGCGATTTTCTGGGTGCTGGTAGTGGGATTATCGACGCTGTTGTTCAAGTATTTTGAAAAACCTGTCACCGAACTACGCGACCGGATATCGAAGAAAGAACCGACTTTGCTGACTGAGCGGAAAGGAGAACGGGTAAATGAGTGAGTTAGCTCGTTCGGTTTTTTAGCTCGTATGATCGCTGACAATAATCCAGCGTTTTTTGATTTTACGCCAGAGCAATGTAAAATGACCGCCCTTGTCGCCGATCTTAGGCCGGTTTAGGTGCCAGCGGCCAATGACGTAAGCAACGTTGGGCGCCGGAAAATCCATTTGCAGGATGTCGAACTTAAGCGTTCCCATCGAGTCCCGGTCTGGATAGCGTTTTTTGTAATTGGCCAGTGTAGCCATATAGCCATAAGTGATGCCTGTTTGGCTGACAAAAGTAAGCGAGTCGGAAGGCCAGTAGGTACTCATAAACCGATCAACTCGTCCGGCGTTCCAGTCGTTGGTCTGTTGCTTAAGAGCCAGTAGAATCGCCCTCCGGTCGGTAGCCTGTTGACTGAAAGCGGGGAACGTAACTAAACTGAGTAAGGTAAGAATGAAGAATTGCTTTATCGTTGACTGCATTTTTCGCAAGATCTGAGCAGGAGAGACATAAATAGAAAGACCAAGATTTAGCATAATTGATCGTTGATAGAATTTATTCAATCATAATACCGTACACTTAGTTTATTGTTTATTTCTAAGCCATGCGATTACAGGACAAAGTTGCTATTATTACCGGCGGGGCTCGGGGTATTGGCCAGGGAGCTGTCGACTTATTCTGCCGTGAAGGAGCCACCGTCATTATCTGGGATTTGCTTGACGAAGGCGAGGCAACAGCCCAATCGATGCGGAATCAGGGTTTTCGCGCTGATTTTATGAAAGTCAGTACGACCGATGTACCCGGCATTGAAGCGGCTGCCCGTGAGGTATTTGACCGATACGGCCGTATTGACATTCTAATCAATAATGCCGGTATTACGCGCGACAAAACCCTGCTCAAAATGTCATTTGCTGAATGGCAACAGGTTATTGATGTGAATCTGACGGGTGTATTCAATTGTACGAAAGTCATTGCGCCCTATATGGTCGAGCAGCAATACGGTCGGATCATCTGCACCTCGTCTATCAACGGCGTTCATGGGGCTTTTGGCCAAACGAACTATGCGGCTGCCAAAGCCGGAATCATTGGCATGGTTCGGTCGTGGGCGAAAGAACTCGGTCCGAAAGGCATTACGGCTAATGCAGTCGCGCCGGGCTACATCCGAACACCGATGACCGACGCTATGCCCGAAGAGGTTAAAAAACAGGCGGTGTCCACTATTCCTGTTCGGCGTATCGGCGAACCACAGGATATTGCCTATGCTTATTTGTATCTGGCATCAGACGAAGCTTCATTTGTGAATGGGCATGTTCTGGCCGTTAATGGTGGACAAGCCCTGTAAGACCGAATACGACAAACTGATTACCTTTACAGAAGGATTCAGCATTATGCCTCTATGAACCGAATCAGAAAATTCTACAGGGAGTACAAGCCATATATTTTTTCGGATGGCTGGTACTACGTTTTTATTGTCGTTTTTATTCTCATACTTTTTATTTTCTTTTCCTGAGTGGCCACTTTATCGTCCGTTCTGGCCATCATCAACCCGCTGTCGGGCACAACGACTGCCGAGCAGAAAGCCTTGCTGCGTGATGCGTTTCTGCGTAAGGCCGAGGCACTCGGTTATGCTCCCGAAGTTGCCATGACCGCCCATGCCGGTCATGCAACTGAACTGGCAGCCGACGCTGTTCAGCGGGGTTTTAGCCGGGTATTAGCCATTGGCGGAGATGGTACAATTAATGAAACGGCGCAGGCATTACGTCGATCGGCCACCGCGCTGGGAATTGTGCCGATCGGTTCGGGAAATGGACTGGCCCGGCATCTGGGCGTTCCACTCAATCCGATGAAAGCCGTTGAACGAGCCCTGAACGGCAGACCCGTAGTGATTGATAGCGCCGAAATCAACGAGCATCCATTTTTCTGCACCGCCGGATTGGGCTTCGAGGCTCATGTTGCCCATGCGTTTGCGCAGCAGGCCGTTCGTGGTCTGCCTACCTATATGCGAACCGCATTTCGGGCATTCTGGGCTTATAAACCGACGCGATTTTTACTCGATGGTCAGGAAAAAGAACTGTTTTCGCTTACGTTTGCCAATGCCGGTCAGTTTGGTAACAATGCCTGGATGGCACCTAAAGCCAATATTGCCGATGGGCGGCTGGAACAATGTGAAATACGCCCTTTCCCGGCGCAGGCTACCGGTATATTAACCTGGCGACTTTTTAATAAAACAATCGATCAATCAGCCTATTGGCGCGGCCGATCC
Organism: Spirosoma endbachense; assembly: GCF_010233585.1. Taxonomy (NCBI): domain Bacteria; kingdom Pseudomonadati; phylum Bacteroidota; class Cytophagia; order Cytophagales; family Cytophagaceae; genus Spirosoma; species Spirosoma endbachense. Next base: position 3,488,929 of record NZ_CP045997.1, on the reverse strand, counting down.
ATTACGAAAGCTATTGTTCAGGCCGAAGGACCGTTGCTCATTCATGCCGATGGCGAACCGTTGACATTGCCCGACGGGAAGGCCGAGGTTCGAATAGTACCAGGGAGTTTATTGGTGCTGTTATGATTATATTCTATGCCCAGACCAAGCCGTAAACTAGTCGTTACGGAAGCGATTGGAAGCGGGGAAATTCCCATAAAAATAGGGTATAAATCGATCTATGGCGAACAGTGGCGTTTCGATTCAACTCCCCAGCGAATCGAACTTCGAAACATTAAAGTTGATGCGTAAGCAATTAAAAACAGCTAATCTGACCGCCAATTAAAAACGATAACAAATTCATTGGCGCAACATAACGCTGAAAGCCCGATATTTGCCCCTCCAAAACTATCCTGATGGCGGACAGGCAAACCCAAAGCGGTTCAGTGTCCGGTGTCCAATGTCTAAATGTCTCAGAAAAAAGTAGTTCTTGCCTTCAGCGGAGGCCTCGATACCTCCTTTTGCGTTAAATATTTGTCCGAAGACCGGGACATGGAAGTTCACTCTGTACTGGTCGATACGGGCGGCTTTTCGGATGCCGAAATCAAGGCTATCGAAGAGCGTGCCTACTCGTTAGGTGTAAAATCTCACGCGACTATATCAAAAACAGATGACTACTATCAGCAATGTCTGAAGTTTCTGGTATTTGGTAACGTGTTGAAGAACAATACCTACCCACTAAGCGTAAGTGCCGAACGGATCTTTCAGGCTATTGCGGCTGCTGAGTACGCTCGGGAAATTGGTGCAACAGCCATTGCCCATGGTTCGACCGGAGCAGGTAATGATCAGGTGCGATTTGATATGGCCTTCCGGATCATTATTCCCGATGCCGAAATCATCACGCCCATCCGTGACCTGCGCCTATCGCGCGAAGCCGAAATTGAGTATCTGAAAGCGAAAGGTGTTGTTCAGGAATGGCATAAAGCGGCTTACTCGATCAACAAAGGATTATGGGGTACATCGGTTGGCGGCAAAGAAACGCTCACATCGGATCAATTCCTGCCCGAATCAGCCTGGCCTACGCAGGTCACAAAAACAGAACCCGAAACCATTACGCTGACTTTTCAGCATGGTGAAATTAAGGCGATCGCCGGGTCGACGTTCGACGACGAAACGTTTGCCAATCCGGTTGATGCGATCCGTAAACTGACCGCACTGGCAGGGCCTTTTGGTATTGGCCGCGATATTCACGTTGGCGACACCATCATCGGCATCAAAGGTCGTGTTGGTTTCGAAGCACCGGCTCCGCTGATCTTGATCAAGGCGCATCACACGCTCGAAAAACACGTGCTGGGTAAATGGCAGATGTACTGGAAAGAGCAACTCGCCAACTGGTATGGCACGATGCTTCATGAGGGGCAGTTTATGGACCCCGTTATGCGGAACATCGAAACCTTCCTGAGCGATACTCAGGGCCACGTATCGGGTAAAGTTCATGTGCAGCTGGCACCTTACCGTTTTCAGGTACTGGGTATCGAATCGGATTATGACCTCATGTCGTCGGTTTTTGGTAGTTACGGTGAAATGAACAATGCCTGGACGGGCGACGACGTGCGGGGCTTCTCGAAGGTAGCTTCGAATCAGGTCATGATTTACGAGAAAATCCGTGAACATAATTCTTGACGCCAGCCCGCTGGGTATTGGGTTTTATCACCGGCAGGCTCGAACCGGCATCAGCCGCGTTGTTGAACAGTTAGTTGCTGGTCTGCAACAGGCTGATGGCGTTAATCTGCTATTAGCCGCACCGACACACCTGGCCGAAACGATGCGCTATGCGCAAACCGCGTTTGGAAACCGGGTCCCGTCGTTTGCAAATGCCTCTGGCGAACAGTCGCTGGCACGGTTTGAAAACAGCCTGCTGAGCCCTTTGTCTCCAGATGGTAAACCGTCTAAAGCTATTCGGGAAATGGCTTATCGGACGCGTCGTGCCTTTGGGCGGGAGGTGTCGCGTTTTGAGGTAGCTCAGTTGCCAGATAATTCCGTATACCACGCTACCTTTTTTCCAGCTCCTGAAGTGCTGCGCAAAAATCAGCGTATTCCAGTCGTGCAGAGTGTCTATGACATGATTCCGATTTTACACCCGGAGTGGTTTACTTCCGGCGAACAAACCGTGAAGCAGGTGTTGGCGACGCTTCCGGCCGATGCCTGGGTAACGACCATTTCTCAGGCAACAAAAGACGACTTCTGCGAGCATACGGGTTTCGATTCTAAGCGGGTCGTTCCGATTTTGCTGGCGGCTTCACCAGCGCTGTTTTATCCCGCCGTCGATGAAGATCGAAAACGGGCCGTGCGGCAAAAGTTAGGCATTGGCGATGAACCCTATCTGCTGAGTCTGGCTACGCTGGAGCCACGCAAGAATATTGCTCATCTCATTCGCTGTTTTGGTCAGCTGGTCGATGGAGGAGAACTGCCCGCTGATGTGAGACTGGTATTGGTCGGTACCAAAGGCTGGAAATTTGACGAGATAATGGCAGAGGCCAGTAAAAACCCGGCGTTAGCATCACGGCTAATTTTTACGGGTTTCGTGCAGGACGAAGAGCTGGCTCCACTCTATGGTGGAGCAACGGCATTCGTTTATCCTTCTTTATACGAAGGATTTGGCCTGCCACCGTTAGAAGCTATGCAATGCGGGCTGCCGGTGATTACGTCTGATATACCGGCCATTACGGAAGTTGTGGGCGATGCCGCCATTCGCGTTTCGCCAACCGATACCGATGCGCTTTGCCAGGCTATAACTACAGTGGTAAAGTCACCGTCGATCCAGGCTGAATTGACGGCAAAAGGGTTAAAACAGGCAACCTTGTTTTCATGGGACAAATTCACCGCAGAACACGTTGTCTTATACAAACGAATCCTTGGCTAATGGTTTAGTCGGGGAAACGATATCTCTTTTCAGTGGCGTATGACTCGAGGCTCAAGAGAAGAATCAGGAAAACAATTGAACTACGGGTTAGAAGACGCATTAACTGGCCCTGCAAGATAGTATGGAACTGAATGTTGGTATCATTGGTGGAGCTGGCTACACGGGTGGCGAATTGCTTCGAATTCTAATTAATCACCCATTTGTTAACGTAGCTTTTGTGCATAGCAAAAGCCAGGCGGGAAAACCCGTTTGGGTAACCCACACCGATCTGCTGGGTGACACGGACCTGACGTTTTCGGGAGAAGAACCGGCAGTTTTATTGGCTCAGGAAGGGCTGGATGCTGTTTTTCTATGCTCTGGGCATGGCGCATCCGCTACGTTCATGGCCGAAAATGAAATTTCGGACGACATTACCGTCATTGATCTTAGCACCGATTTTCGCGATGAGCACGACGATTTCGTTTATGGCATGCCCGAACTTCAGCGTGAACGGATTCAGGAAGCCACGCGAATTGCGAATCCGGGTTGTTTCGCAACCAGTATTCAACTAGCCCTGCTGCCCTTGGCCAAAGCGAGCCTTTTGCTGAATGACATTCAGGTTAGTGCCATTACGGGCAGCACCGGTGCAGGGCAGGCTCTCGTACCAACCACGGGCTTTACGTGGCGCAATAATAACATTTCGATTTATAAAGCATTTACGCATCAGCACCTGACCGAAATCCGCCAGAGTCTAACAACACTCGACCCGGCTTTTACTCACGCGATCAATTTCATACCCTACCGGGGGGACTTTACGCGCGGTATCATGGCAAACGTCTATACGCCGTTTGCGGGTACGCTGGATGAAGCTAAAGCCTTGTACAAGACTTATTATGCCAATCACCCGTTCACGCACGTAAGCGATACGGCCGTAGATGTAAAGCAGGTGGTGAATACGAACAAATGCTTTCTGCATCTCGAACTCCATGACGGGCAATTGTTGATCACAAGTGTCATTGACAACCTAACCAAAGGGGCTGCTGGTCAGGCTGTTCAGAATCTGAATCTGGTGTTTGGCTTACCCGAAGATACGGGGCTACGCTTGAAATCCGTAGCATTTTAGCGCAAAAACAAGTAGAATTACCAGCTCACCTCTGGTTCAACTTGTATGCAATCCTTGCTTGGAAAGGCTTCATTGGTAGCCACTTTGATTGGTTTATTAGTGGCCTGTCGTTCAACGAAAGAACTTTATCCGCAAACAAAATTCGGGAGCGATTACTGCGCTCCCGTTTTGCAGTATACCTACAACCCGGCCTACCTGCCCCGCCCCGACATTGATTCTATTCTGCTGATTGATACCAGTCTGACCAACCGGTATACACGACATGATTTGCTCATGGCTAATGCCACGGGCGTTTTGCCTTTATTGCAGGAACTGAATCAGTTAGTGAAACGGGTGCCTACAACGGATGTACGCTTAGAGCAGGTTATAAAACGACAGCAAATCCAGCAACGCTTATCGCTGGCATCGACGGAGCTGTCGAGCTTTGCGGCCGAACTGGATTGTGAAGGCGAACGCGCCGATCAATTGGCTACTTATCTGGACCAGAAAGATACCCGACGCATTCGCCGACTAACAATTTTTTCGGTCGTTGTCGGTGCGATCACAACGGTAGCGACTGCACTAATTGAGGCCGATAACGCGTCTAAGATTGTGGGCATATCGGGTGGTCTGGTCAGTGCTACAGCCGGTGGACTTGCCGCGTTTTCGTCTAACAAGACCGTTTACTTTGCGCATAAACGGAATCTGCTGGCCGATCTTTGGTACCAGCCTAAACAATCGTCGGTTTATCCACCGCTCATCTGGTATGTACTCAACGAAAAATCATTCAGCAATGGCGGTCAGACATCTATCAGCCACAATACACGCCAACGCTGGCAGGGTTTTGTACTGACTGGAACAGCTAAAGATCAACAGGAGTTATATTTTGGATCGGGCGGAAATTATCAGGCCGACGACCTGCATACACGGGCTAATATGCTGAATCAACTCCAGTCGTCAGTCCGGTCAATAAACCAGGATTTGCAGGGCTTAATGCTAAGTTTGGCAAATTGATCTCGCTCCTCAATAGCCATACCACTCTCCCCCCCATTTCTGTAAACTCCGGCGGATTTCGGCCTCGCGGGTGTTATAATTTAAGCGGCAATGGGCTTCTGATATACTTTCAATAGCTGAGTAGCTGGCAAAACAGGCATAGCGTAGGTAGCACCGTTTAGATCAGCAAATTCAACAAGAAAATTTCCATTATCAAACGTCTCTACAATAGTTCCCAAACTGCCTTTTCGCAATTTTTCGGCTGGAATATCGGTGAGCAGTACAACGACATCTAATAAAGTGGGCGAATCCATAATTTATTGCGCTAATCGTTTATATAACAACTGACTAATCGGGGAAACGATTCATTAAATATAATAATCCATGCTGTTCTAATTGTAGCTGTTCGTTCCTGGTGAGTCATTGTAAAATCTACCGTATATAAATCACCTTGCTGATTTGGGCCAGCCGCTTGCACCTCGTTCAACAGTATTTCCGTTAAAATCGTCTCCTTAAGTAAGAGGTAATCGGTTGCAGTAAGTCCCAGAACTGATTTAAAAACGCGGGCCTTATGTTTTCCCGTGATATGGGTCTCGGATAAGCAGTAATCAACTAACTTTTGGTCGTCAATATAGGCCTTTTCGGCAAAAGGTAGGAGCATGGGACAAATGTAATAAAACAACTATTGGTCACTCAATAGCCATACCACTCTCCCCACCATTTCTGTAAACTCCGGCGGATTTCGGCCTCGCGGGCATTCTGGCCGGGTTCGTAGAGTTTATGGCCTTTCAAATCATCAGGCAAAAAGTTCTGCTGGGCAAAATTACCTTCGTGATTGTGTGAATACTGATAATCTTTGCCATAACCGATTTGCTTCATCAGTTTTGTAGGTGCATTCCGCAAATGGAGAGGCACAGGCAGATGGGCAGTCTGTTCGGCCAGGGCGATGGCGTCGTCAATCGCTACGTAACTAGCATTGCTTTTGGGCGAGGTCGCCAGATATACGGCTACCTGCGACAGAATAATCCGGCCTTCGGGCATGCCAATCGCTCGAATCGCCTGCACCGCTTCCGACGCCATGATCATGGCTGTAGGGTTCGCATTTCCAATATCTTCCGACGCCAGAATCAGCATGCGTCGGGCAATGAAAATCGGATCTTCACCGGCTATAATCATCCGGGCCATCCAGTAAAGAGCTGCATTGGGGTCTGAACCACGCAGCGACTTGATAAAAGCTGAAATGATATCGTAATGCTGCTCGCCTGATTTGTCGTATCGGGCAATGTTCTGCTGGGCAACGGTTGTTACACCCTCGTCAGTAATAACCAGCGGATCGGTTGAAATGTGGGCCGAAGCAACCAGTTCCAGAAGGTTCAGCAGTTTACGCCCGTCGCCACCCGACAAACGAAGCAGGGCGTCATAGGATTCGACCGTTATTTGTTTCGACTTCAAAAATGCATCCTGCTCAATAGCCCGATCCACGACCTGAATCAATTCGTCGCGGCTAAGGACCTCCAGAATGTAAACCTGACAGCGCGATAATAAAGCACTATTTACTTCGAAGGATGGGTTTTCGGTGGTTGCCCCAATGAGCGTAATCTGACCTTTCTCAACGGCTCCCAGCAATGCATCCTGCTGACTCTTGTTGAACCGGTGAATCTCGTCGATGAAGACCACCGGAGGAAACATGCCCGACGGGCGGCTCAGCACATCCCGGATTTCTTTGACGCCCGAATTGATGGCACTCAGGGCGATAAATGGTCGTTTAACGGCTTCGGCCAGCAATAGAGCCAGGGTAGTTTTTCCGACGCCGGGTGGTCCCCATAAAATCATGGATGGCAATCGTCCGGCATCGACCGCCCGACGCAGGGCGCCTGATGGGCCTATAAGTTTACGTTGACCAATAACTTCGTTGATGGTGCGGGGGCGAACCCGCTCGGGTAGTGGCGTTGAGTCCGTATTCATCTGGCGAAGTTACATACAAAAAACGGTAGCCACTTGCGTAGCTACCGGGTTCAGAAAAGGTTTAGGAATAATCAGGGGTTAAGAATAGTCAGGGTTATAGGGATACGTTTTCGGGTGTGATATAGCGCTTTAGATTGCTCATGGCGCCAAAAATCAGATTGTAAACAGACTGGATATTGATTTGCATCAGGCTTGAAATTTCTTCATTACTCATGTTTTGAAAGTAGCGAAGATGAACGGCTTCACGCTGACGGCGGGGAAGTTTTTCGAGCGCCTGATGCAGGCAGTCATTCATGTAAGAGTCTTCTTCAAAGGCAATTAGCAGGTTTTCGTGAGAAGGGTCTGCGCCGGGAAGGGTATCACCCACTCGCCGACCGTTGCTTATTTCATCCTGGCTTACTAGTTTCTGTTCTGCGGTTAAGTGACGAACTAATTTACGTTTAATCGAGGCCATCAGATAAAACCTTACTGATGTTGTTGGACCGATGGTTGTTCGGTGTTTCCAGAGCTCAACAAACAGATCATGGATGCAATCTTTGATCAACGCTCGGTCGGTTGCAAAATGGGCGCAATAATGGTAGAGCGTTTGAACATAGTTTTGATACAGGCGGGCGAATGCAGTTTCATCGCCACTGCGAAACTGGTTCCAAAGAGTTTCGTCGTCAGGTCCGGTTTGCGTACGGGAACGAGGCATGAGCAGGTAGGTATAGGTTGAGGAACGCGAAAGAAGTCTGTAAACATATTGATAATAAATTGAATTTAAAATGGTATGGCAAATAAAATTTTTTTGTGGCCTTATTTAACAATTTGAAGAGGGGTGAAAGAGAACGTTTTACCATCGAACAACCCCTTGTCACTTAACTTCAGCGCCGGAATTACCAATAAGGCCATGAACGACAATGTCATAAATGGGGCTTTTAATGTACTGCCTAACACTTGTTTGGCGAACTGATCCAGAGTGGCATATTGAGTGGCTACCTCATAACCATCTACGTCAGTCATGAGTCCGGCAACAGGCAATGGAAGCAACTGTGTTTCGGGTGTTGTTGTGATGTGCAAAAATTCACGTCGGCTCATTAGTTCTGCATCGTGCTCGTGCGGATGTGATCCTGATACCGCCGATAGCCCGCCTTTGGCGTCGATAACCAGATTAATGGCCCGGCAGATAGACTCGTCATCGCAGCCTACCGCCGTGATGTTATGCGAGTCGTGCCCTACCGACGATGCAATGGCCCCATGTTTTAGCCCAACGTTTTTAATGAAGGCAATGGCTGGCGGAACATTCATGTACCGATTGACAACAACCAGTTTGAGTATGTCACGCTCCCGATCGGGTACGATCTTCGTATGCTCTATTTTGGGTTCAAGATGGAGTTCGTTGGTGATGAGCTGGCCATCAAGGGCTTCAATAACGCGAATTAGGGCTGATTCAGAATCGGCATGAACGGCAAACTCATCTGCTGTTTTTGGCGCGCAGTTGAATTGATTGAGGTGTTCGCTCCGTAAATCAGGAATCATAGACGTACCATTCTGGGCAACGATCTCACCATTGATGACGGTTTGCTGTATCTGGAAGTTTTGCAGATTATCAACGATAAGATAATCGGCGGGGTCACCTTCGCGCAGCAGACCAACAGGTAAGCGATAATGTAGAACCGGATTCAGACAGGCGGCCCGCAGGACATTCCAGAGCGAGTGGCCTTTGGCTAACGCCCGCAAAACCAACTGGTTAATGTGCCCTTCCGCGAGTGTATCCGGGTGTTTGTCGTCGGAGCAGAACATAATCTGTTCCGGGAATTCGGCCAGTAGGGGAATAAGAGCCTCGAAGTTTCGGGCCGCACTTCCTTCACGAATCAGAATACACATACCGCGCTGGGCCTTGTCGAGCCCTTCTTCGTAGGTAAAACACTCGTGATCAGTACTGATACCCGCGTCGATGTAGCGTTGCGCATCATCGCCGGTCAGACCGGGGGCGTGGCCGTCGATGGGTTTGTTAAAGGCATTGGCGAGTGCAATCTTGGACATAACATCCGGGTCTTCGTGCAGAACACCCGGAAAATTCATCATCTCGGCCAGATAACCAATCTCTTTAAGGCCAAGCAGATACCGTACATCGCGAACACTGATGGCTGCCCCAGCCGTTTCGAAACTAGTAGCCGGAACGCATGACGGAGCACCGAACATAAACTTAAAGGGTACTTTCGCGGCTTCGCGAAGCATGTATTCGACACCGGCAACGCCTAACACGTTTCCGATCTCGTGCGGGTCTGATACAGTGGCAACCGTACCATGAACCACGGCCAGCCTGGCAAACTGGGGAGGAGTGAGCAGCGAGCTTTCGACGTGAACATGGGCATCGACGAAACCCGGTAATATATACGGTTCGCCAGTCTGCTCAGGGCCGAGTCGTTCGATACGGGCAATACGACCATTGTCGACGGTTAGAGCGCCATAAAAGATCGTTTGGTCGAAGAGATTCAGAATGTTGGCCGTGGGCATAATTTAAATTCGGATAAAGAGTTTTCGGCGGTACATCCACCAGAGAATAAGGTAAAAAATGCCTAACGTGGCAGCTCCAACCAGTAATTGTTCATAAGCAGGGCCAAATAGCTGAAATGGACTATGGCCTAAATGCGTGTAAAGAGAGGTAATAATAAATCGGTCGATCAGATGAACCAGGCAATAAATAGCAATCGAATTCATACCCACTACAACCAATGGAAACGCCCAACTGCGCCGTTCCGATACATCGATAACGTAATAGAAAAAGGCCAGTAGCCAAAAACACCAGCCACCACTGAACAATACCCAGGCGGGTGTCCAGATTCGCTTGACAATTGGGCATATACCGGCAACATGGAGCAGAACTCCTCCTGCCAGGCCAACCGCTCCGGCAATAAGAAATCGTTTCAGAAGGTCAGCAGGCGATAAGCCGGACCGAAGCCACCGGCCAGCCTGTAATCCCAGCAGCATGGTGCCCAGCGTTGGTATAAAGCTAAGCGTTGCATATCCTCCTCCATTAAACTCAAACGGACTTTTACGCGGGAAAAGATTAAGAAACCAGCGGTCGAAAGCCCAGGCCAGGTTACTGTTCTTATTAAAATGCGCCATTAGACCTGAATAATGCTCCGGCCAGTTTGCCGGAACACCGACCTTACTATAATCAAAAGACGTGCCTGGCGTGTACAGCACAAACGCCAGCCAGTAAGCGAATAAAATCAGCCCCAGAGCAAGCCAAACGGTTCGGGAATTCGTCTTGCCAAGCAGAAACAGGAAAGGGTAGCCGAGGCCGATTTGTGTGAGCGTATCTTCGAATGTAAAGTACGTTTGATCTGAATGAGTGGAGCGAAGAAAAATACCAAGCAAAATTAAAATCAGCGATCGCCGAAGCGCATGGGCAAACTGAAGGCGAAACGGTTGACCCTGTGCCGCCCGACTGGCGACCGAATAGGGGAGAGCCACGCCAACTAAAAAGGAAAAGGATGGCTGAATGAGGTCGTGCAGTGAACAGCCTGCCCAGGACACATGATCCTGATGGTGGGCCAGAAACGCCCAGAACGAACTATCCGGAAAGGCTTCGTGCAGACGATGGAAGCTCAGCAACTCGGCGGCCATCAGCGTCATGACGAAGCCCCGGTAGGCATCCATAGACATCAGGCGGCCCGCCGGTAAACCGGTTTGATTAGTACTAAAGGAAGGAGGCATAGGTAAGGAAGGAAATCCGAGACCAAAACTTGGGATTGCTGCCCACATTAGCAATAGTGTTGTGTAAAGTTTTTTAAGAAAGAGTGTATATTTCGGACCAATGCGTTTCTTACCGTAAAAATAGCTTCCTAATGTCTGCCCGTGTGCTAAAAGTTCATCCTGCCGATAATGTGATTGTCGCTTTGCGTAATCTATCGGCTGGTGAACGAATAGAGTTTGATAATGCTGTTTATGACCTTCCGTATGCTGTTGGTGCTAAACATAAATTTGTAACGGAAGACCGGCAACCCGGCGATCCGATCACCATGTATGGTGTACTGGTTGGGAAGGCTACTCAGCTCATTCGTCGGGGAGAACCCATTACGACGTTTAATCTGAAGCATGATGCTGACCGCTATGGTCTCGACAAAAAACAACCTTACTCCTGGCAGGCTCCTGACGTGTCGGAATGGGAAGGGCGTACGTTTCTGGGCTATCATCGTGCCGATGGTAGTGTCGGAACGCGCAACTACTGGCTGGTCGTGCCACTGGTGTTCTGTGAGAACCGAAATGTTCTGATTCTGAAAGATGCCTTCGAGCGTGAACTAGGCTATTCACAACCCGAAACCTACCGCGAGCAGGTTCATGAGCTTTTGAGTCTCTACCGGGCTGGTGATATGAATATCATCAAAAAGATGGAGCCCTTTGTCGATGAGTCACAAAATCAAACGCTTAATCATACACGTCACCAGGTAAATCGGCCGTTCAAAAATATCGACGGCATCAAATTCCTGACGCACGAGATGGGTTGTGGTGGTACGCGGCAGGATTCCGCTTATTTATGTTCGCTACTCGCGGGTTTTATCAATAACCCAAACGTTGCCGGGGCAACCGTTCTAAGTCTGGGCTGTCAGCACTTGCAGGCCGACATGATTGGTACCGAAATTCGACGACAAAATCCTAAGTTCGATAAACCATTGCTGTTGTTCGAGCAGCAGGCCGGAACTGAATATGCGTTGATGTCGCAGGCGGTTAAGGAAACGTTTCTCGGGTTGATTGAAGCGAACAAGATTGAACGAAAGCCTGCTCCATTGAGCGCGTTGACGGTTGGCTTAAAATGCGGTGGGTCCGATGGTTTTTCGGGTATTTCGGCAAACCCCGCCATTGGGCATCTGTCAGATATTATTGTAGGATTGGGCGGTAAGACCGTACTGGCCGAATTCCCCGAACTAAATGGTGTAGAGCAGGAGCTTATTAACCGCACCGCCGATACGGCAAAGGCTCAGAAGTTTATTGACCTGATGGGCAACTATTCGGCGCAGGCCGAAGCGGTTGGGTCGGGTTTCGATATGAATCCATCGCCGGGTAATATTAAGGACGGCCTCATTACCGATGCCATTAAATCGGCAGGGGCGGCTAAAAAGGGCGGTACAGCACCCGTTGCTGATGTACTGGATTATGCCGAACCCGTTACTACGCCTGGACTGAACTTACTTTGCACACCTGGCAACGACGTTGAAGCAACGACAGGTATGGCTGGTTCTGGCACGAATGTGATCCTGTTCACCACTGGTTTAGGGACACCGACTGGCAATCCCGTTAGTCCGGTCGTTAAAATTTCGACCAATACGACGCTCAAAAACCGGATGCCCGATGTCATTGATTTCGATAGCGGCCCAATTGTCGACGGTGAGCAGAGCATCGAGCAAAACGCCGACGCCTTGCTGGAATACATTATTCATCTGGCTTCCGGTGAAGAAATTACCCAGGCCGAGCGGCTTGGTCAGGACGACTTTATTCCCTGGAAGCGGGGTGTTTCTCTTTAAATTGTGAACGAGCGAACGAATGAATCTGTGCAACTAACGCATTAGCCAGTCTGCCCGGTCATCACTCGTTCGCTCGTTCATTCTTTCGCTCGCTAAATAATGTTCTCTCTTAACAACAAAACAGCCCTTGTTACGGGCGGTGCCAGTGGTATTGGGCTGGCCATTTCTCAAACTTTTGCGGAAGCTGGCGCAACGGTTCACATACTGGAAATCAACGAAGCTCTGGCGCGCCAGGTAGCCGATGATATAAACGCATCGGGTGGCCGTGCCGAAGCGCACGCTATCGATGTGTCGAATCAGGCACAGGTCGTTGAGTTGGTTGGCCAGATTGCGGCACAGGGCCCGATCCATATTCTGGTCAACAACGCAGGTGTTGCGCATGTCGGCAAGGCCGATACAACCGCAGAAGCTGATTTTGATCGAATTTTCCGGATCAATGTCAAAGGGGTTTACAACTGCCTGTATGCCATTATTCCCCATTTTAAAGCCAATGGCGGAGGAGTGATTCTGAATATGGCTTCGGTGGCTGCATCAGTTGGTATTCCGGATCGCTTTGCCTATTCGATGAGCAAAGGCGCCGTGCTGACAATGACCCTTTCTGTGGCGAAAGATTATCTGAAAGACAATATTCGCTGTAACTGCATTTCGCCAGCGCGGGTGCATACACCATTCGTTGATGGATTCCTGGCAAAAAGCTACCCCGGTCAGGAGGCCGAAATGTTTGAGAAACTCTCGAAAACTCAACCCATTGGCCGCATGGCTGAACCTAAAGAAGTAGGAGCTCTAGCACTCTACCTCTGCTCTGATGAAGCGGGCTTTATTACAGGCACCGATTATCCATTGGATGGCGGCTTTATTCGATTGAATAATTAAGCTATTTAAGCCAAAACCTATAAGGTCTCACAGACCTTATAGGTTTATAAGTTTAATTCCCCACTTTTAGTAACTTGATTACGCGTGGGGTTTGATTCTCGTAGCGAATATGTAACAGGTAAATACCGGCCGAAAGTTGTTCGCCAAACGTTACCGTTTCACCAGATCGAGCAGCACCGAGTTGAAATCGTTCGCGGCCGGTTTGGTCGGTAACACGCATCGACTGGATATTCCGTTCTGCTATAAACGTAAATCGGTTGTTGGTTGGGTTTGGAAATACGAGATTATCGGCTACTTCGTCGGCACCGACTCGGGCATTGGCCGGACAGACCGTTATCGTTTTGCAAAATGATTTATACCACGGCGACGCTGAATAATTTATGCCCACGCAAACCTGCCCTCCCGTAAACCACGGCCCAAAGTTATAGGTCGCTTTGCCTGCCTGAGTTGGCGTTATGCTTTGTGTAGAGCCAGTACACCACCACGAAAACTGGGTTGCATTGGGCAAATTTCGCGCATTCACTTCGTAGCTCTTGACCTCATTGACACGCACACAATCAGGGCCGATCAGATCGGCATCGGTGTTCGCCGTTGTCGATACTGGATTATTTACCTGGATCGTAACAATTGCCGACGAGGTTGTTGCACCCAGATTATCAGTGGCTTTGGCCGTTAGCATGTAAGTACCGGCACTTACGTTACTCCAGCTAACCTGATAAGGCGTGCCAGCGCTTTCGCCCAACTTGGTTGATCCATTAAAGTACTCGACTTTTGTAACGCTGCCATCCTGATCGCTGGCGTTTGCTGATAATACTACCGTTGCCGGAGCCGTAAAGGTAGCGCTATTGGCTGGCGAAGATAAGGTTACAGAGGGAGCCTGATTAGGTGGGGCCACAACGCTAATCGTGATTGTCGACGATGTTGTGGTAGCTCCCAGATTATCGGTAGCTTTAGCCATTAGTGTATAGCTCCCCGCATTCACACCTGCCCAACTAAACTGATAAGGAGAAGTGGTAGCCTCGCCCAGTTTGCTCGTACCATTGTAGAATTCCACTTTTACTATGTTTCCGTCGAGGTCACTGGCCGATGCTGTTAAACCAATGGTGGCAGGTGAGGTGAATATAGCGTTATTGGCTGGGCTGGTTAACGCTACACTTGGCGCCTGATTCGTTGGCACAGGATTACTTACCTGAATAGTAGCTACACCTGATGTGGTGGTGGCTCCGGCGTTATCGGTCGCTTTGGCCGTTAACGAATAGCTGCCTGCGCCGACACCCGTCCAGTTAAACTGATAGGGCGAACTCGTGCTTTCTCCCAGTTTGAACGTGCCGTTGTAGAATTCAACTTTCGCAACACTGCCATCCTGATCGCTGGCCGATGCTGTCAGGGCAATGGTGGCTGGAGCCGTAAAGGTCGCATTATTGGCTGGTGTGGTTAGCGTTACCACCGGAGCCTGATTCGTTGTTGGGGGTGTTCCGGGGCAAATCGTAACGCTTTTACAGTATTGGCTATACCAGGGTGCTACGGAATAATTGATACCGACACATACCTGCCCTCCCGTAAAGCCTGGGCCGAAGTCAATGCTGGCTTTGCCGGGTTGACTAACTGTAATGCTCTTCGTAGAGCCGGTGCACCACCACGAAAAACTGGTTGCGTTGGGTAGTTTGCTCGAATTGACGCCAAAAAGCTGTACGGCATTCTGGAAAACACAGTTTGGCCCGATCAGATCAGCCGTGGGGTCCGGATCGCCCTGGTTGTAGACAAATACGGTAATTGCGCCGGAGGTCGTAACGGCCTCCTGATTATCAGTGGCCCTGGCCGTAAGGGTATACGTACCAGAGGCTATATCCGTCCAGGTGAACGCATACGGAATCGATGTGTCTTCGCCGAGCTTTGTACTTCCGTTGTAGAACTCAACTTTCGAGATACTGCCGTCAGTATCAGCGGCAGTGGCGGCAATCGTAATCGTTGCCGGAATCGGGAACGCAGCATTGTTGGCGGGTGATGTCAGGCTCACGGTTGGTAGCTGGTTGGGTGCCGGAGCTGCCGTAACCTGCACGGCTGATGAGGTTAAGGAACCTCCACTGGGAAGCACCGCTTTAGCCGTGAACGAATAACTCCCCGCTTGAATCGTCGGGATAATCCACGAATAGGGTGTCGTTGCATCTTCACCAAGCTTAGTTGTTCCCTCGTAAAATTCAACGGTAGTTGCCGTGGTATTGCTAACGGCAGCTGTAAGTGTTACCGAACGACCAATGGTTATGGTCGTGTTATTGGCCGGGCTTGTGAGTGAAACAGAGGGCGTTGCAGGGCCAAAATCATCGACTGGGCTCAGAATATGATCTTTTACCCAGGTGCCCGAAGGGCTCGTATTGTTCCACTGCTGATTATCGCAGGCATTGGCGTTCAGGGCGGCCGAGCTTTCTGATGCCTGGCTAAACGTCCAGTTGCACCAGCTGATTTTCTGACCAGCCGAATTTTGACCGGCCATCAGATTTAGCCATGCCTGAGCATTGTTAAAATCCAGGCTGCCACCACCCGAATAGGTAGAGGTTCCCCATTCACTACAAAACAGGGGAAGCGAATTGACGACCGACTGAATATCGCTCTGGAAAAAGTGCGATGCTGCGTAGAAATGAAAGGTATACATAATATTATACCCATTGGCTCCGGTTAGCGGATCACTGAGTACATCCTGTGGACGCTGGCACCAGTTGGGTGTTCCTACCAGAATAATCGCTTCGGGATCATATTGGCGGATGACGGGTATAATCTGCTCTGCATAGCTTTTAATCTGGCCCCAGCTTACTCCGTTCGGTTCGTTACAGATCTCGTAGATAACGTTTTTCTTACCCGCATTACGCTGAGCCATCAGTTGAAAAAACTCTTTGGCATCGGCGGTATGAACGTTGGGATCGCCAGGATTCAGGATGTGCCAGTCGATAACACAGTACATACCGTTCTGCTCCGACCAGTCGACGATTTGGTTGACTTTTGTGCGTATGCCAACCTTATCATTGAGATAGCCGCCTTCATCTACATACATAGCGGCTCTTAAGACATCAGCGCCCCAACTACCGGCTAGTGCCTGTACGGATGCCTGCGTATAACACTGGCCAAACCAATGCAGGCCGTGGGTACTCATACCCCGGAGCTGGATCGCTTTCCCGGCTTCATTGGTCAACTGCCGGTTCACAACTTTAAGCCGCCCATTGGTGGCCAAAGGCGCTGGTGACTGAGCTAAGGTCAACAAATTTGAAAAAAAGAGACCTAAAAAGAGTGCTGTATAAATTTTCATAAGTAAGGGATAGTTAAAATTGAAGGCGAAATAGGTAGGAAATATACTGATCCTGTAAATTATAAGTAATCAAATACAGGTTTCCTTGTCTAAAATCATAAATCTCCAGAGAGTCAGGTTTCCCGAAGAATGGTTAAACTTGTAGCCTAGTCTGCTTTACCAGTTAACGTATCTTTTTTCTGCATGAAACTATTCCGCTTCGGCCAGCCCGATCACGAGCATCCTGGTGTATTATTGCCTTCCGGCCAGCACATTGACGTAACCCATTTTGGCGAAGATTTCGACGAATCATTTTTCGCCAGCAATGGCCCTGAACGATTGACACATTGGCTCACTTCTCATGCCCAGAACTGTCCCGAAGTTCCGGCTGATGAACGCTTCGGGCCTTGTATCAAACGCCCATCTAAAATTGTATGCGTTGGTTTGAACTACGCCAAACACGCAGCCGAAACCAATGCACCTGTTCCGGCCGAACCAATCCTGTTCTTTAAGGCAACAACCGCTATTATGGGTCCAAACGACAATGTTGTGATTCCAAAGCGGTCTGAAAAAACAGACTGGGAGGTTGAACTGGCCATTATTATTGGTAAGAAAGCCAGTTATGTAGAACTGGATCAGGCGATGGACTACGTGGCTGGCTACGCGCTGCATAATGACTACAGCGAACGCGCCTGGCAACTGGAGCGCGGTGGTCAGTGGGTGAAGGGCAAGAGTGCCGACACATACGCTCCACTGGGGCCGTATCTGGTCACAAGAGACGAGATTGAGAATCCGAATGCCCTTCGTCTTTGGCTGAATGTCAACGGAGAGCCGTTGCAGGATTCCAATACCGACGATATGATTTTCAACGTGCCGACGCTCGTTAGCTACATCAGTCAGTTTATGACCCTGCTTCCGGGTGATGTCATCTCAACCGGAACACCAGCTGGTGTCGGTATGGGGTTGAAGCCACAGCGATTCCTGAAACCCGGCGATGTGGTCGAACTGGGGATTGAAGGGCTGGGTGAGCAGAAACAGACGGCAGTTTCGTTTAATGGAAAATGAATACGGTAGCATGGATGATGATCGGGTAAGACTTGCTCATTATCCATGCTACCGTATGTGTTGAAGTAACCATATGATTATTGACGCTCACCAACATTTCTGGCACTACGATCCCGTTCGTGATAGCTGGATTACTGAGGATATGGCCGTAATCCGGCGCGATTTCCTGCCCGCCGATCTGGAGCCTGTTCTGACTGAAAACGGAGTTGATGGCTGTGTTGCCGTTCAGGCTTCGCAGTCAGAAGAAGAGACAATGTTTCTACTCAGCATGGCACAGAGCTACGACATTGTTAAAGGCGTTGTCGGGTGGGTCGATCTGCAATCACCTGCCCTGCACGACCGACTACAGGCGTTCTCAACGTATAAGGAAATTAAAGGGTTTCGGCATGTAGCTCAGGCTGAACCCGACGATTTTCTGATGCGACCTGCCGTTATTCAGGGCATCCGTCAACTAGCCGAGTTTGGTCTTACCTACGACATCCTGATTTATCCCAGCCAGCTTAAAGCGGCTTTGCATCTGGTGCGCGAGGTTCCGGAAGTTAATTTTGTGATCGATCACCTGGCGAAGCCGTATATCAAAAAGCAGGAGATTAGCCGATGGTCGAATTTTATGACTGAAATCGCTAGGCACCGGAATGTTTCGTGCAAGCTGTCGGGCATGGTAACCGAGGCCGACTGGCAAAACTGGAGTAAGAAAGATTTTTTCCCATACCTCGATGTGGCCTTTGAACAATTTGGTCCCGACCGGCTGCTATTTGGCTCCGACTGGCCCGTATGTCAGGTAGCGGCCAATTACACTCAGGTTAAAAATCTCATCGAAGAATACCTTATTCCCTGGGGTGATGAGGTTCAGGCGAAAGTGATGGGAGCCAATGCCGTGACTTTTTATAGCCTGTAATGGCTGGGCCAAACTCCAGTTTGGCCTTTTAATATAAAGCTCGACAGGCCAAGCTGGAGCTTGGCCCAGCCAACAATGAATCTAAACCTGACCAATAAAATCATCCTCGTTACAGGCGGGGCAAAAGGCATCGGCGAAGGGATTTCGACGGTCCTGGCGGCAGAAGGGGCCATCCCGGTTATTGTTGGCCGCAACGAAGACGATAACCTTCGGACAGTTAACGCCATTCGGGCAACGGGTGGGCAGGCGCATCAGTTTTCCGCCGAATTAACCAAACCCGAAGACTGTAAGCGTGCCGTTGAGCAAACCCTGGCTCAGTTTGGCCGCATTGACGGACTCGTCAATAATGCGGGGGTTAATGACGGTGTAGGGCTGGAAAATGGTAGTTATGAGGATTTTATGGCATCGCTTCATCGAAATCTGGTCCATTATTACCTGATGGCGCACCATGCCTTGCCAGCCCTCAAAGAGTCGAAGGGAGCCATTGTCAATATTGGCTCGAAAGTGGCCGAAACAGGGCAGGGGAACACGTCAGCTTATGCCGCTGCCAATGGTGGGCGTAATGCGCTGACCCGCGAATGGGCGGTCGAACTGTTACCCTATAGTATTCGGGTCAACTGTGTGATTGTGGCCGAAAGCTGGACGCCTTTATACGCCAACTGGATTAAAACCTTGCCCAATCCGGAGAAAAAACTTCAGCAGATCGTCTCGAAAATTCCGCTCGAGCACCGCATGACAACGACCGAAGAGCTTGCGAATGCGGTTGCATTCCTGTTATCAGATAAATCCAGCCATACAACTGGCCAATTAATTCATGTTGATGGTGGTTATACACATCTTGATCGGTCGATTACGGATTGATTAAACAAAAGTGAACAGTTGCGAGCCGCTGGCTCTACCGTGTACTGATTGATGCATAGGAACGGCACGTACTGTACTGGCCGCTGTTCACTACTTACCCAAACAAACACCTAAACCTAAAAGAATGGCTTTACCAACACCAACGACTCCGCCCAAAATTAAGTCGGGCGATAGCGGCAGTTACGGTCTTGCATTTGCACTCGTTACCAGTCTGTTTTTTCTGTGGGGTTTGGCTAATAGTCTCAACGGCTCACTCATTAAGCAGTTTCAGATTGCACTTGACCTGAACCGTTTTCAGGCTGGCATCGTCGATTTTGCATTCTATCTGGGCTACTTTTTCATGGCTTTGCCCGCCGGATATGTCATGCGGAAATTTGGCTATAAACGCGGAATTCTGTTTGGCTTACTGCTCTATGGCGGAGGAGCATTCCTGTTTTATCCGGCTGCCGAAGTCCGGGTCTATAGCTTTTTCCTGCTGGCATTATTCACGATGGCTTGCGGAATTGCTTTTTTAGAAACGGCTGCTAATCTGTACGTTACGGTGCTTGGTGATCCGGCTAAGTCGGAGTGGCGACTGAACTTTTCACAGTCATTCAACGGCATCAGTATCATTCTTGGGCCAATTATCGGGGCGTTGTTTATCTTCTCCAAAACGGAGTACACGCCCGAAATGCTCACCGCCATGGCTCCTGCCCAGGCAGAAACGATCCGAATCGAGGAAGCGCTCTCTGTTCAGGGTCCGTATCTGGTCATCGGATCGATCATTGCCTTTGTAACCGTCTTGTTTGCCGTAACAAAAATGCCCGAAGTGGGCGCTGAGGAAGAACAGGCTGCGGGCAAAACATCCATCTGGGGTGTATTGCGACATCGGCATCTGGCGTTGGGGGTTGTTGCACAGTTTGCTAATGTGGGCGCTCAGGCAACTCTGTGGGGCTATTTTGTTGATCTTAAGCTTGATTTCTCACGGGATGGACACTGGGCACTGGCGGAAACCTATATGAATGCTATTAATGCGATAACCGGCTCACCAACAGATCTGTCGGCGACGCAAATTGCAGGATTCCACGCTTCGTTCGCACTGGTCCTGTTTATGCTGGGGCGATTCGTTGGTACGTCGCTAATGACACGTGTCAGGCCGAATGTCGTTCTGGCCATTTATGCCATTGGTGCGGTAGCGATGGTCGTTATCGCTATGCTGGCTGGCGGACTCACGGCAGTGATTGCATTGAGTTTTACGTATTTCTTCCAGTCAATTCAGTTCCCGACCATCTTCGCGCTGGCTACTAAAGGATTGGGCGCCGAGTCGAAAATTGCATCGTCGCTGGTGATTATGAGCATTGTAGGCGGGGCTCTGATGCCCTTAGTAGCTGGCGCTTTGTTCGCTAAGGGTGCAGTTTATGCCTTGCTGGTGCCGCTAATTTGCTTCGCATTCATCGTTTATTTTGCGCTGAACGGCTATCGGACCAATACCAGTGATCTACATAATCCTAACATCGCACCCGAAATCGCTCCTTAACTATGCGTTACTGTCTTGCTCTCGACCTAAAAGACGACCCAGCTCTAATTGCTGAGTATGAGGGATATCATAAAAAAATCCGGCCCGAAATTGAAGCCAGCATCCGGGAGTCGGGTATAACGGAGATGGAGATTTACCGAATCGGTAATCGACTATTCATGATTATGGAAACTGACGAAACGTTTTCGTTTGAGGCCAAATCGGCTGCCGATGCCGCCAACCCGAAAGTGCAGGAATGGGAAGCGCTGATGTCGACCTACCAGCAGACCTTGCCGATGGCAAAACCGGGAGAAAAGTGGCTGCTGATGGATCCGCTATTTAAGATGTGACTATGATCAGGCTATTTGATTAGCTGCCGGGTCTATGATGCCCGGCAGTTTTTTTGATAAAAATGTAAAGAATACTTTACAATAAGGAAAATTAACTTTACGTTTCTTTGGTATAAACGAACAGATTACATGAAAACGAAATGGTTATTTCCGCATTCGTACCGCCTGATTGGCTGGCTGATTTTCATTCCATCAGTTGTGCTGGGATTCG
The DNA here is from genome assembly GCF_010233585.1 of Spirosoma endbachense. Taxonomy (NCBI): domain Bacteria; kingdom Pseudomonadati; phylum Bacteroidota; class Cytophagia; order Cytophagales; family Cytophagaceae; genus Spirosoma; species Spirosoma endbachense. Next base: position 3,467,448 of record NZ_CP045997.1, on the reverse strand, counting down.
CAAACCTATATGCTGAATTTAATTTGCCTTTTCTGGCAGTTCCGTTCGGTAGCTGGAAAATACCGGGTGACACCGTTCCACAAAACTTGACCGACGAATTGGCTGGTATTGGGCTCATTACTGGTCTATTGCTTATTGCTTTTTCGCGCGAGAAGGTAGAAGACGAAATGATCGGGCAACTTCGGCTCGAAGCCTTGCAATGGAGTGTGTATGCCAATTATCTGGTGCTGGCAATTGCCATTTTGACGGTTTATGACATGGCGTTTTTTACCGTTCTGATCTACAACATGTTTACGGTTCTGCTGGTCTTCATCGCCCGGTTTCGCTGGCTTATTTTCGGGACAACGATCATTCACGCACGCTATGAAAAATCGACTGAAAGTTGAGCGGGCCGAGCATGATCTCTCACAAAATGAGCTGGCAGACCGTATTGGAGTCAGTCGGCAGACCATCAATTCTATTGAAACAGGGCGGTATGTTCCGTCAACGATTCTGGCGCTAAAACTGGCGCAGGTTTTCGGTAAGCCCGTAGAGCATATCTTTATGCTTGACGAAACAGACTGAAGAATAGCCGTTTTTTTATGAGTGAATGTAAATAAAGCATCGCTAATGAAGAAAGGAAGCAACCAGGAGAAAGGCCTGATAGAGTAGGACAGAGAAATTATTGATTTAGGGTAAATAGGATACTGGCAACGCTAGCGACGAAACCACTAGTGAAAAGGAAGTACAATCCATCTCGACCTACTCGATGAAGCTTATTTTTTACCTGTTTCTGGTTTGCGTTGGTAAGGCTCTCCACGCTCAGTCGCCTAAATCGGCCGTGATTAGGCCCGATAACGGTCGTCCCACACTATTTGTCAACGGAGTTGCCCAAACGCCCACCTTTTATGCCCTTACGCATGCGTATGGCGGACGATGGTCGTGGGAGGAGGTGCCTGCCCGAAATCTGAATAATTTCTGCCAGATCGGCTTTCGGTTGTTTCAGGTTGATTTGTGGCTTGAAGATATCTGGGCTAAAAACAGCGACACACTCGATATCCGTAAGGCACAGCGGCAGGTGCGGGGAGTGCTCGATCAATGCGCCGATGCCAGCGTTGTAATACGCATTCACGTCAACGCGCCCTTTTGGTGGAACAAAGCTAATCCGGACGAGTGCACACAATTTGCCGATGCTCCGGTCGATACAACCCTGAAAGCGGGGCCGCCGTATCATAATGAAGAACACGATATTCACGCAGCCCTGCGGGCGAGTCTGGCGTCGGCTAAATGGAAGCAGGAATCAGGGGAAAAGCTGGCCGAACTGTGCCGGAAACTAGCGAAAACTCCCGAAGGAAATGCCGTCATTGGCATGCATGTAGCCGGTGGTATTTACGGTGAATGGCATTATTGGGGCTTCATAGAGCATGATCCTGATACGGGTCCGGCCATGACGAGTTATTTTCGTAACTGGCTCAGAGCGAAATATAAAACCACTAAAAACCTGCAAAAAAGCTGGCAAACAAAGGGCTTTACCCTCGACAATGCAACGGTGCCCACTACCGTCGAGCGGCTCAGGACCCAGGATGGTTTTTTCAAAGATCCCGTTCAGGAGCAGCGTACGATTGATTACTTCAACGCTCAGCAACAAGTGGTGGCCGACGATGCGATTTACTTCTGCAGGTTAGTGAAAGAAACCTGGCCTCGTCCCATTGTTACGGGTATTTTCTACGGCTATCTGCACATGACCTTCAACCGTCAGACGGTGGGCGGGCATTTATTCATCAGGCAGATTCTGGATAGTCCCTACATCGACTACTTATCGGCTCCACAAACCTATTGGCCCGACAGCCGAAAAGCGGGCGGGTCGGGTAACTCGCGGGGCATTATTGAATCGACTTTGTTACATGGTAAACTATGGCTCGATGAGATTGATAACGGCTATCTGCATGCTAAAAACGATTTTGAGAACATCCGTTACACGGAACGGTACGACTCGACCTACGCCAACATCATTCGGCGGTGTGCCTTACTGCCACTGATGCGGGGTATTGGCTACTGGTTCTATGACTTTGGTCCACAGAAGGGTTTCGGCTGGTGGGATAATCCGAAATATCTGGCCAGTATGAAGGAGGAGAAACAGTTTTTCGAAAAACGACTGTCTATTCCCTATCATTCCGAAGCCGATGTATTGTATGTCTGGAGCCAGGATGTGTTTTATTATTTGAAATCGGCCCCATTACCCATTACGGTTAATGTTCTTGACCAATCCATTGAACAGGCTTTACGGTCAGGTACGGTTGGTGATCAGGTCTATGATTTTGACCTCGACCGGCTTAATCTGGATCAATACAAAGCCGTTGTGTTCATGAACGTCTATAAATTGACGGATACCCAGCGGAAATTTATCATGGAAAAGGTAGCAAAAAATGGCCGTACCATCGTCTGGAACTACCTGACGGGTTATACCAATGGCAATCGACTAGACCTGAATTTTGTGAAATCGCTGACGGGTATGAACCTGGAACGAGCCCATGGTAACCAGATCCCGATAGTGAAATTTTTAAAGCCCAGCTATACCTATAAATTTAGCGGAATTGTGGAGCCTTTGCTGATTGTGAATGATAAAACTACGCAGACGCTGGCCGAGTTAGATGACACCGGGCAGGCCATTATCGCCCGCAAACAAGGTGAAGAATACACATCGGTTTTCTGTGCTTTACCGCTGAATGGCACAGACGGCTTCCGGGAGGTATTTCGGCAAGCTGGTTGCCATATTTACAACGAACAAAATGACTTTACCTACGCTAATTCGGGCTTGCTCCTGTTGCATACTAAAGAAGGTGGTTTACGAACGATTCGGCTAAAAAATGGAAAGTCGGTTAGTTTTTCGTTAAAACAGGGAACAAACCTGCTGTTGAATGTAACGACAGGTGAGGTAGTGTTGAGATGAATAACAATTAATTGATGTAATTTGGTCACTTCGTGGTTTCGTTCAAAACCGTGGCACAGCAACGGCGAACCGTGCTTCTGAACGAAAGCCCTATCCTTATTCGAAAAAACAATGACCTGGTTTACGAACGCTTTTTTAGGCTTGATTACACTGCTTGGCCTTGCCGCTTTTCGTTGGTTTCCGGTAACGAAAATGGCTACTCCCCGGCCAAACATCATCATTATCTTTTCCGACGACCACGCCCTGCAAGCCATCAGCGCTTATGGTAGTCCTTACATTCGAACCCCAAATATTGATCGGATTGGGCGCGAAGGGGCTGTGTTTCAGAACATGTTCTGCACGAATTCGATTTGTGCACCTAGCCGGGCAACATTGCTGACGGGGAAATACAGCCATAGTAACGGCCACCGCGACAACTACACTACCTTCGATGCCAGCCAGCCGATGTTTCCGAAGTACCTGCAACAGGCTGGTTATCAAACAGCCTGGATTGGTAAATGGCATCTTAAAGCGAATCCTCAGTACTTTGATTTCTGGGAAGTGCTGCCAGGCCAGGGATTGTATTATAATCCTAATATCATTCAGATGGATGGTAAGACTGTTCGGAAGGAAGGCTATGTGACAAACCTGATTACCAATGATGCGCTGAACTGGCTGCAAAATAATCGGGATACATCGAAGCCGTTTTGTCTGGTAATTGGTCATAAAGCCCCCCATCGCGAATGGCAACCCGACACCACCGACCTGCACGCGTTTGATGGCCAGACATTTCCGTTACCCGCTACGTTTTATGACACCTATGAAGGCAGAAAAGCGGCCCAGCATCAGGATATGCAGATCACAACCACCATGCGATTGGGCCTCGACCTGAAAGTCGATATTGATACGATGCCAATCATTAAGCGCATGAATCCAGCTCAACTCCGTGCCTGGAAAGCCTACTATGATCCACTCAATCAAGACTTTAAATCCCGGAATCTGACGGGTAAAGCGCTGGATAACTGGAAGTACCAACGGTATATGCACGATTATCTGGCTTGTGTTTTGTCAGTTGACCGGAATGTAGGACGTGTGCTCGATTATCTGGATAAACAGGGAATGCGCGACAATACCCTGATAATGTATTCGTCAGATCAGGGATTTTACCTGGGTGAACACGGTTGGTTCGACAAACGGTTTATGTATGAAGAGTCGATGCATATGCCATTGCTGGTTCGGTATCCGCCCAGGCTCAAAGCGGGCACTGTTACGAATCAACTGTTTGTCAACACCGATTTTGCGCCAACCATTCTGCAAATGGCGGGCCTGCCAATCCCGGCTGATATGCAGGGAAAGTCGTTTTTGCCGCTACCAAAACCGAGCGAGGCCCGCAAAGCTGTTTATTACCATTACTACGAATATCCGGCCGATCACCGGGTGTTGCCACATTTCGGTGTTCGGACAGATCGCTATAAACTGATATACTTTTACGGAAACGGCGAATTCTGGGAGTTTTTTGATTTGAAAACCGACCCAAATGAGCTGAAAAATGATTACGCCAATCCCAAAAATCAAGCTATAATCAGCCAGCTAAAAAAGGAGCTCAAGAAACAAACACTTGCTTATAAAGACACGGAAGCCGACGACATGCTGGCGAAAGAGGGGCTCTGACAAAAGCGTATTGAGGGCTTTCACCGTAACATCAGCTCTAGTTGAGTACAACCGGTGAGCTGGCCATCATATGGAAACGGCGTTGGGAATAAAGCGATGGTTTGTTGACAATAACGTGTCCATCAGAATCCAGCTGGACGAGTGCCATGGCGTCAATTCGTACTTTTACGCCCGTAAAACGTGTTTTTTCATTCCAGAGCCATTCAGCACCTTGTCGGTATTTTTCGAACAGCTTTCTCTGATTTTAACCTATGCAGGCATTGTACAGGGGATTTTTGTTACGTTGCTCCTGAACAGCAAGAGCGTTCGGGAAAGCCGGGCGAATCTGTTTCTCTCCATTTTGCTCCTGGCCATGTCGTTCAGTGTTCTGCACATTTTATATGCCGGACGGATAATGACGCACTTTTCCATCAAAGCCTTCCGGCTCGGCGATCCTACTTTTTTTCTTATTGCTCCTTTGTTATGGTTTTATACTCAGGAACTTACGGGGCACAAAGCCAAACAATCGTTTCGGTTAACCGTTCATTTTATTCCGTTCCTGGTACTGATTTTCTCCTCACTTATTCTAAAAAAAATACCTTCCGACGACCCTGTGATAGTCCATTTAAATGGCCATTCACATTGGCTGGCTATTCTGTTCTGGGTTTTCGTGGTCGTTCAATTTTCTGTGTATCTGTTCTTTATCAATAAACGATGGCTGTCGTATCAGCGATTCATTGAACAGGAGGTCTCCAATACCGAGAATGTTAGCATTGCCTGGGTGCGCTTTTTTATGGGGATCTTTCTGGGAATCACTCTCTTTTTTCTGCTTGTTCTGATTAACCTGATTCATCATGGTAATATGGCCTGGATAAATCGGACCATTGCGGTAATTTTCTCACTGTCTATATTCGCTTTAGGCTACAAAGGGATACTTCAGAAAGAGGTTTTTCAGTTTGATGATGCCGAAATTCCGGCGAGTTCACCTTCGCCGGAAACAGTGGTTAAGAAACCCGACCAGCAACTGATCGATCGTTTACGCCTGTTCATGGAAGACGAAAAGCCCTATCTCGATCCGGAATTAACCCTTAGCAGTCTGGCCAAACAGCTTAATCTTAGCCGGAGTGTTTTGTCACACCTGATCAATGAGGGTGTGGGCGATAACTTTTACGATTTCGTGAATAAATACCGTGTCGAGCAGGTAAAGGAGTTTATGAATGATCCTAAAATGAAGCACTTTAGTCTGCTGGGGGTAGCCCTGGAAGCCGGGTTTAAATCGAAATCGACCTTCAATCTTATCTTTAAACGCTTCACCGGCCTGACCCCAACCGAGTATATGAAAACGGTTCCGAAATAAGACGTCCAACAGGATTTTACCAGACGATCAGCGTGCTCTTGTTCCCGAACATTGCCTAAAAACAAACGAACAAGGTGCAACACAAAAACGCAATCGAACTCACCAGCGTCACGAAATCATTTACGCTGGCTTCCGGCTCATTTCAGGCCTTAAAAAATGTTACCCTTCGTATTCCAGCGGGACAACTAGTGGCCGTAACCGGGAAATCGGGTAGTGGGAAATCCACATTGCTCAACCTCATTACCGGTATAGATAAGCCATCCGAAGGAAGTGTTTCGGTCAATGGAGTTCACATTGACAAACTTTCGGAGAGCGCGCTGGCTTCCTGGCGGGGCCGAACTATTGGGGTAGTGTTCCAGTTTTTTCAGCTACTTCCTACGCTGACAATTCTGGAGAATGTAATGCTGCCAATGGATTTCTGCGATACGTACCCGAAGAAGAACAGGAAAGAACGAGCCCTCCAGCAGTTAGATCGGGTAGGTATTCTTGACCAGGCCGATAAGTTTCCCTCGACCTTATCGGGTGGTCAGCAGCAACGGGCGGCCATTGCAAGGGCTTTGGCAAATGACCCTCCCATTGTCGTTGCCGATGAACCAACCGGCAACCTGGATTCTCAAACGGCATCCTCCATTTTCCTCTTGTTCGCTTCGCTGGCTCAGGCAGGTAAGACCGTCATTGTTGTTACCCACGAAAAAGAATTCTCGGCCTTTTTTGAGAATACGATCGCTATTTCGGATGGGGTTATTACCAATACCTTCACGGTAGCAGCCTAACTACGACCTGAACTCATGAAAATCAGATACCTGAAAGTCCTGCGGGACCTGACATCGGATTATCCGAAAAACATGATGCTAGTCCTCGCGATTGCCATTGGCGTATTTGGCATTGGTAGCATCCTGGGCGGTTATGCGGTCGTGAAGCGGGAAATGGCAGTGAACTACCTGGGCACCCAACCAGCCTCGGCCACTATTGAGCTGGAAGAAGGTATTTCGCGCGAACTAGTCGATCGTGTAAAAACGCTGCCCGGTATTCAGGAAGCCGACCGGCGCGCTACGTTACAAGCCCGAATGAAAATCCACGATAAGTGGTATCCCTTGCTGCTTTTTGTTATTGACGATTTCAGGAAGTTACACATCAGTAAATTCAATCATGTGTCTGGCGATACCGAACCTTCGCTGGGAGCGATGCTTGCCGAACGAACAGCGTTGGGCATGATGGATGCCGGAGAAGGGGCAGAAATTACGATAAAAACCCAAAACGGTTCACCAAAGCTAATTCGAATAACGGGCACTGTCCATGATCCGGGACTGGCTCCGGCCTGGCAGGAACAGGCTGGTTATGGGTACATTACGCTGGCTACGCTGCACTGGCTAGGAGAAAGCCAAAATTTTGATCAGCTCAAAATAAAGGTGAGCACGAATGAAAACTCCCGGCAGCACATTACCCAGCAGGCAAAAGCGGTTTCGGCCTGGCTATCGAAGAGAGGTTATGCGATCCACGAAATTCAGGTTCCACCACCGAATCGGCACCCTCACCAGGGTCAAATGAATGCCGTGATGTCCATTTTTATCGTATTCAGTTTTCTGATTCTGATTCTGGCATCCATTCTGGTTGCTACATCAATGGCTACGCTGATGGTGAAACAGATTCGCCAGATTGGAGTCATGAAAACAATTGGTGCGAACTCGGGGCAGATCGCCAGACTTTATCTGTTTATGATGCTTCTGCTTTGCCTGGCAGCCTTAAGTATCGGCATACCACTCAGTTGGGTGGCTGCCTCGATCTTCTACACAAAAATTGCCGTACTGCTCAATATCGACCTGACCGATCGCTCGATACCGAATTGGGTGTTTCTGGTACAGATGGCTACTGGTATCGTCATTCCTGTTCTGGCCGTTTCGGTTCCCGTTATCCGGGGAAGCAGGCTGTCGGTACGGAGCGCTATGGACCATTATGGATTATCACAAACGAGTTCGGCTCATTCGAGCTGGGTTACCTGGCTAACTCAGGCCCGATTTTTAGGCGATACCCTTAAGCTTTCTCTGCGGAACGCTTTTCGGCAACGCTCACGATTAGGTATGACACTCGGTTTGCTGGCCGCTGGTGGAGCTATGTTTATGACGGCGATGAATGTCTCGGAAGCCTGGACTAATAACCTGCGCCGAATTTATACGCAACGGTTATATGATCTTGAAATACGACTAAACGAGCCTATTCAAGCCGAAACGCTGGCGGCAAAACTGAAGAATATACCTGGGGTGAAGATCGTGGAAATGGGTACTTATGCCCCTGCTTCATTCCTGAAGGATGGCCCTTATACCATTACGCATACATATCCAGATAAGGGCCATGGCAGTTTTACGATACAGGCGATTCCGATTCCAACCCGATTATTAAAACCTACCTTACTGGAAGGGAGCTGGTTAAGTAAGCGTAGCGCAACCGATGTGGTATTGAATCAGTTAGCCCGCGCCGTATCGCCGGGTATCAAATTGGGTGACACCATAACCCTATCCGTCGACGGAAAAGCAACAACCTGGAACGTGATCGGATTTACGGAAGATGTTGGTTCTCCGGCAACCGCTTATGTTTCTTCAGATGCCTTTGCCAGGTACATGGCTACTGACGGCCGCTCAACCTCGTTGCGTATTGCGTTTATGGATCGGAATAAAGCGTATGCAACCAACAAAACCCGTGAAGTTGAAAAGGTACTTGAGCGGGAGAATATCCCCGTTCGTTCGAGCGTACCGGTCTGGCTGTTGCATAATGCCATTGCGGGCCACATGAAGATCTTAATAAATTCACTGCTGGCGATGGCCATACTTATGGCATTGGTCGGTACGCTTGGGTTGTTATCTACGATGAGTATGAATGTTATGGAGCGAACGCGCGAAATCGGTGTGATGCGGGCCATTGGCGCAACACCCCGGAAAATCAGAAACCTGATTGTGTGGGAGGGGCTGGCAATTGGGGCCTTGAGTATTGTACTCGCCTTTGGATTCTCTCTGCTTCTGTCAATCTATCTTGGGCGTTTTATTGGCAATTTGGCTTTCCGTACGCAATTGGGACTCATAATTTCACCGCTTGCCTGTAGCATCTGGGTCGGAATTATTGTGGCTGGTTCCTATCTGGCAACCCTATTTCCAGCGCGCCGGGCTAACAAGCTCACCACACGCGAAGCTCTGGCTTATGAGTAATGAACGGTTTGCCTAATGAGCTTCCTGAACGTTTCATGTTTGGGGAGGTTCATTAGGCAACCTTTTTTTGAGCAGTACCGAAATTAATAAGACCATTGAAAGTCGCCAGTCTCCAATTCATGATTTCAAGCCACGGTTAGTTGTTTTAGTAGCCTATGTATGTCCGAATGTATTCGGACTGGTAATACTTTCGCTATATTCTGATCAGAAACTGTATTTCCTTTGACGTAAACACATCAGTATGCGTATCGACTGTGGCCCTTGTGTTATCCGCTCCTGGCAGCATGGCGATGAAAAACGTCTTCACATCCATGCCAATAACAAAGCAATCTGGCTTAACCTGCGGGATCGATTCCCACATCCCTACACCCAAACGGATGCACAGGCATGGATTAAGCATGTAATTGACCAAAAGCCAGAGATTAGCTTTGCCATTGATGTTGCCGGTGAAGCCGTGGGAGCCATTGGTTTAGAGTTGCATCAGGATATTGAGCGTTGTTCGGCCGAAGTGGGTTACTGGCTGGGCGAGCATTATTGGGGAAAGGGGATCGTGACGGCGGCCTTAAAAGCCGTAACCGAATATGGCTTTAACCAGTTTGAGTTAACCCGTATCTATGCTGTCCCTTTTGTCCGAAATACGGCTTCCATAAAAGTATTGGAGAAGGTTGGCTATCAGCTGGAAGGTATTATGCGCCGGAGCGCCATCAAGGATGGCGAGGTATTAGATCAGGCCTTATATGCCTATATGACAGATCAGTAACCCCGTAAATTATGTTGTCTGAATACGCATCCGAGCCACCGAATCGATTCGGTGGCCTCGCGTAAAGCTGGAACGAGTTTATTGACGGCTTTGCAGATTTTCCAGCCTGATCGCATACTGCTTTTCAGCCGCATTGTATTCGTACCGGAATCGTCCAGGTATTGACGAAAAGTGGTCATCAATATTCATGATCTATCCTGCTAAAGTTCCGCCAGATGAGTATAACATGTTGATTTTCTGTGAACAAATCCGGTTGAAGTCCGCAATTAACTAACAGAAACATAAAACGCGTTTAATCAGCAGTTCACAGGCGAGTCCGTACTTTGCGCAAACCAATGTATGCATGAATCGTCGGGACGTAGTTAGGCGAATGGGTACGGGCCTTGCGGCTCTTTCTACTACTAAGTTGACCGCTGCTCCTCTGGTAGCAGCATCAAAACAACGGGCGCTCCGAATCGCGCATTTAACGGATGTACATATTCAACCGTTGGTGGGGGCCGCAAAAGGCTTTGAAAAGTGTCTCCACCATGCACAGGGGCTGCCAGACAAACCTGATCTGATTATCAACGGGGGCGATGCAGTTATGGAAGCACATGGCCGTGGGCAGGATAGCGTTCGTCGGCAGTGGCGGCTTTATCAGGATGTTCTGCAGAATGAGAACGCATTACCCATTCTGAACTGTATTGGCAATCACGATATCTGGTGTAAGCAGGAAACCACGGCCTGTTTTGAAGCAGGTCGTAAGTGGGCAATGGATGAGTTGCAGATGCCGAGCCGGTATTACAGCCTCGACCGCAATGGCTGGCATATTATTGTTCTCGACAGCGTTCAGCCTAAAGCGGATGGAAGCTGGTATACGGCTCATATCGACGATGAACAATACCATTGGCTTGAAGCTGATTTAAGGGCAACTCCTGCCGAAACGCCGATTCTGGTGATCTCACACGTTCCAATTCTGGCCGCCTGTGTCTTTTTTGATGGTCAGCGTTTTGCCGGTGAAAACTGGAATATACCCGCCCGCTGGATGCACAGCGATACGATTCGATTGACCAACCTGTTTCAGCGTCACCCAAACGTGAAATCAGCCCTGAGTGGCCACATTCATCTTGTCGACCGGGTCGATTATAACGGTATTTCCTATTTCTGTAATGGAGCCGTTAGTGGAGCATGGTGGTTTGGTAGGTATCATCATACGGCTGCCGGGTATGCGATCGTGGATTTATACGATGATGGTTCGGTAGAAAACACCTACGTCAATTATTGAGAAACAAGACTAACCGGTTTTTAGAAAATCGGTTAGTCTTGCCTGCTGGCTATTGCTTTATTACCCGCCAACTGGCGTGCTGGCCGTCGCTGGTCTCAATAAAAAGGATGTATTGTCCGGTTGGTAACGTGCTGATATCCCATTCATCCCGTCGTGTGCGCAGAGCCGGTTGTTTATGGCCTACTTCCCGACCCTGATTATCGTGTAGTCGAAGCGCAGCAAGCGGGGCTCTGGCTGGGCTTACCTCTATAGTCAGCCGAGACGTGACAGGATTTGGATAAACCAAAATGCCGTCAGCCGCCGTCGGTTCATTAGCTAAGGCCAGTGCGCTAACTACGATTGAATTTTTGATTGTACCTGCCGCGCAATTGGTGTCGCTAAGGCCGCTCAACGACAGGCTATAATTGGTAGGTTGGGTAGCCCGTAACAGGAACAGATAGGGCGAGTTGCTTGTCTGGATTACCTGCCCGTCCCATCGGGTAAATTTCCAGGGAGCCAGCCCCGTCAACGCCACCGAAACGCGGGCACTGTCGCCGAGTGGGAACGTCAGTTTATTGCTGCTTAATTCAGCCGTTGGTAGGGCTGATACGGTTACCTGCACCGAATCGCGGGCGCGTACGACGGGCTGGGTTGTTTCCAGATAAAGCACGTAGCGGCCGGGGGCTAGTGTAGCGGGGAGGAGTAACGATAGACCTGCTCCGCGCACAGAAGCCGGTAAGGCCGTCTGTTGATTGCCCGATTTAAAGACAAACGAGAATTGATTGCCAGCTGCCAGTTTTCCCTGCAACCCGTAGTTAGCCGTTAGTGAATCGCCCAGGCAATAGGCCGCTTTATTGATCTTAAGTAAGGTTATCTTCGGTAATACGGTTAAAGTCAGGCTTACTTCATCGCCTGAACATCCGCTGGTGTAACAGCGACTTTTATAAATAGTATTCGCTTCTGGCTTGACCACTAATTGATTGGTACCCCGCACCAACCGGTTCGTGATCGTTTCGGTTTCGCTGGTCCAGGACCATAGTACGTCCGAACAGCCAGCCGCCTGTAGGGTTGTACTTTCTCCAATGTCAATAGTCTGTTTGCTGGCCGTCAGTGTTGGGGTTGGCGCATTGGCACAGGCTGCGTAACGAATTAATTGAAGACCCCCATTGAACCAGACATTTCCCTGAATATCAGCCGTCATATCGCCCATATTGGTATATAACGGCATTTCTGCTAATTTTTTCCAGGTAGTGCCATCATATCGGTAGAGAACATGGGGCGATGCATTGTCTACGACGTATAAATTCCCCATCGGGTCATTGGCCATACTAATTGCATACGAAACGGGCATTGTCGAACTTTTGTCGATTGATGTCCAGGTCTGGCCATTGAATTTAGCCAAAGGCGGAAACGGAAACGTTGAGCTTGACTGCGATACCCACAGGTTTCCTAGTCCATCGGTTGCCAGGCTACTCAGGTATTTTCCCAGCTGTGGCGTGTTATCGGCGTTGAAAATCTGGGTAGCACGCGTTATCGTGTTTACCTGTACCAGTTCATAGGGAGCCGTAGTACTTGCTGAATTGTATTGAATCATCCAGACAACACCCGGCCGGGTAAGGGTTCGATTAATTGAGCGGTTGGCAGGCAGCGAATAGAAACTAGCCAGGGTATCGGCTTTCTGTTCATAAATGCCATTATATGCATAGAATAAGCGTGGGCTGGCCGTAAAGCTCGAAAAATAGTTATTGGTGTTGTAGCTGACTTTATCCGTTAAGTCATTTGTTGCTTCCGAAATTTTTCCCACCTGATAGTAAGGAACGGCAAAGCTATTCTTGAAAATGTTGATCGATGTTCGGTACGTTGCCCAGATCGTACCTGAAGCATCACTACTGATGGCAGATGATACATTCCCAATTTCCCCGCTGGTTGTTTCTCGATTAAACACGCGCAAGGCCAGGCTATCCTGACTGATGCGGGTTGGTCCGTTTATGGTGTTAAACCAAACCGCATTAGTAGCAACAGCCAGTGTTCCAAAGGCTCCGCCCTGGGGCCAATTCGCATTTGTGCTGTTGTTTAGAAGTGACCAGCGATCTGGCAAAACACCCGTACCCGTTTTGAATGATTGAACAATTCGGGTCAGTATACCCGCTGGATATTCCGCGAGCTGCGGATTACTTTCTTCTACTTTAATGTAATACTTCGTATTCGGCAGAAGCTTGTCTGCGATGCCAGTCAGAACGTTACTATTCTGACTATTAGGAGCGGTTCTTATGTAAACGGGATTTGTAAATGTTGAATCGGTAGCGAGAACCATCTGCACTGTCGATTGGGCGCAGGTTTGGTAATACGCATACGGAAATGTCAACGCCGATGCGTCCGAGCTGTAAAACGGCAAACTGATATAATACGGCTCCGGATTAACAACAAACCTCCCGGCTGCCGACCAGGGGCCTGCTTTATCGTTAACAATGGCTCTGGCCCGCCACCGTATGGTACCTGTCGTGTTGATTGTGGCTGTGAAGGAAGCCGTGGGTTGTGTTATTTTTACCGAAGGATTCTTGAAAAACGCATCGAACGCACCCGTCGTTTGAATTTCATACTTCGTTGCGCCATCAACGGGCTGTATGGCGAACTGACAGACGCCCTGATTATAGGGTATAAACCGCTGATCCTGATTCGGTACTAATAGCGTCGGCGCTGCAATGCCCAGAGCCGAAGCCCGCTGAAGCTGGCAAACGCCGGACCAGGCCGATACGCCGAATTTATTGACTGCCCTGACCCGCGCAAAATACGTCTGTCCGACTATTAATTTACTCATGTCATACCCATTGATGATGGTCGTATCGCTGCTGACTGTCTGGGTAAATCCAGCGTCATTTGCGATCTGAATGTCATACCGTTCGGCCAGTGGCTGGCCGGGCCAATACAAAAATGGTGTTCCTGAAAGAGCTACCTGAGCCGGAAGGACGGGTGCTTTATTGGGCAGGCTTAATGTCGCTAAATTTTTGACGGCGAAGTCAGTGATCAACGCTTTGCAAAGCGGATGGAAGGTTAGGTCGCTGCTGCAATAACTCATGATGGAGCCCTTAATACTTTGCAGGGAGCCTGTGTAGCAATCGCCTTCGGCAGTTGAACAAAAATCGATAGGTCCGCCAGGCCAGGTGCAATTATGCGTATGAGGTGAGCCAAAACAATGGCCAAGCTCATGGGCAATGGTGTTCAGGTCGGCCAGGTTCGCGCACGTTGCCTGAACACCTCCACCAAGTCCTCCGGCACCTACTACGGGTTTTGTTGGGAAATAGATCCGTTTATCATAAGGGATCTGGTTGAATTTGCCCGTCCAGTTATTGCTGAAAATAGTGTGAAGCTTATAGATATCCAGTTCGCCCCGATAAGGATCAGGTTCGGTATCTTTCCAAATATGGAAATAAACGACAACCAGTTGTGTGTTAATGTCGCGCTCAAAAATTTTGGATGTCTGTTGAATGCGGTTCAGAAAAAAACTGCGAATGCGATTCGTGTCTTTATCGAATTCCAGGTACGTATCCGAGTCAATTTCAATAGCGATTCGGCATGTATTCCGTTCACCAGCTGCTTTTCGGGCGCGTTGATCGGCCATCAGTCGGGGCAGTTGCCCCATAAGTCGGACCGTACTATCAGGCAGATGACGATCATCGACTCCACATGTAAGCGTTGTCTGGGCCAGCGTTTTTAGAGTAAATAGGGTCAGACAACCGAGTAGTACTACTACGGAGAGGTTCTTCATGTATATGGTGTGGTTCTAATAAAGTCGCAACCAACTACAAAATCTAAGATTATAGATAAGGTGGGTTATCGATGTTATTAATCGGTATCTATACCAAACAAAAACGCCAGCTAATTCGAATTAGCTGGCGTTTTTGTTCGTTGTGATTGTTGTTATAAATGCTGTCGGATAAGGGCTGCTGTCTGCGCCAATTCCTGCTGGCTTGGCTTTAATTTATTATAAAAATTCATGTCGGCTATTGAGTTGAGTGGAATCAGGTGAATGTGTGCATGAGGCACTTCCAGACCAACAACCGCTACGCCAATGCGCTTGCAGGGAATTGCTTTTTCGATAGCAGGCGCCACTTTTTTAGCAAAAGCCATCAATCCGGCGTACAGATCGTCGTCCAGATCAAAAATATAATCAACCTCTTTTTTGGGAATAACCAGCGTATGACCTGTAGCGGTTGGCATTACATCCAGAAAGGCCAGATAATCGTCGGTTTCCGCGATTTTATGAGCTGGAATTTCACCAGCGACGATGCGGGAGAAGATAGAGGGCATAAAAAATGACTAATGTGAACTGGATAATGACTGATGCAAGATAGGAGCCACTACTCATTATCCAGTTCTCATTAGTCATTATCCATTCGTTTACCGGGCAATTTCAACGACTTCAAATTCCATAATTCCTGCGGGCACTTTAATTTCGGCGGTATCGCCAACGCGCTTGCCCAGGAGCCCTTTGCCGATTGGAGAACCCACCGAAATCCGGCCTGATTTTAAATCAGCTTCTTCCTCCGAAACGAGCGTATAGAGCATTTCCGCTCCGTTTTTCTTGTTCTTGATTTTTACCTTCGACAAAACAGATACTTGAGAGGCATCAATCGTGGATTCATCCAGAATACGGGCGTTCGACAACACTTCTTCGAGTTTCGATATTTTCAACTCATGAAGGCCCTGAGCATCTTTTGCAGCATCATATTCGGCATTTTCGCTAAGGTCACCTTTATCGCGGGCTTCAGCAATCTGGCGGGCAATTTCAGTCCGGCCTTTAGTTTTCAGGTCATTCAGCTCTGCCTTGAGCCGGTTGAGTCCTTCTTCGGTATAATAAGAAATTTTTGCCATAATACGTACGTAACTTACTTACTCGTTTTTTCACATTGGGTTTTGGGTTGCTCCTAAAACAAAAAGAACGGTACACCGACCGTTCTGCAACCAAATTGGTTTTCTTTGCAGCCGTGTCAGCGTCGCCGTCGGGAGACCGAAGCGAGCGGTTTAGGGATATGATAGTCTGTTCGTCGCATGGGCATAACCATTTGCCGGTCGATCACTTCTGACGAGACACGTTTGGAGCAACGCATCGTTGATACAAAAATAGAAATACTTCCCGGCTATATCAACAGTTGACTGATCTGCTGGTACAAAAACTGAGTTAAGGATTCATGAATAAACCACTTCGCATTGTATTTATGGGCACGCCCGATTTTGCCGTTGCCAGCCTGCAGCGACTACTGGGCGGTGGCTGCAATGTCGTTGCTGTTGTCACCGCTCCTGACCGACCATCGGGGCGCGGTTTGCAGCTTACGCCCTCTGCTGTAAAGAAAGCGGCTCAAGAGGCCAACCTTCCAGTACTGCAACCTGAAAAACTTCGTGATCCAGCGTTTCTGGAACAATTGGCGAGTTATGAGGCCGACTTGCAGGTGGTCGTAGCGTTTCGGATGTTGCCCGAGGTTGTCTGGGCAATGCCCACTATTGGAACGTTTAACCTGCATGGATCATTGTTGCCCCAGTATCGGGGAGCGGCTCCCATCAACTGGGCCATCATGAACGGCGAAACACAAACAGGCGTCACTACTTTTTTCATTGAAAAAGAAATTGACACGGGGCAGATGATTTTTCAGGATTACGAACCCATTTATCCCGACGACAACGCCGGAACGGTGCATGATCGGCTCATGGAGCGTGGCGCTGCGCTGGTCCTGAAAACCGTTCGGGCTATCGAAGCGGGCGAGTATCCACGAACACCTCAACCTACGGCTGATGAGATGAAACCGGCTCCGAAACTAAGCCGTGAAACCACCGAGATCGATTGGAGCCAATCAGTACATACCATCCGGAATTTCGTTCGCGGTTTGTCACCTTATCCAACGGCCTGGACGATGATAAACGGAAAATTCTTTAAAGTCTATGCGGTTACAGTAGTTAATGACTCGCCTTTTGCGGCCGAAGTAGGGGAGGCTTATACCGATAACAAAAAGACGATTCTGGTTCGGGCGGCCGACGGCTGGTTAAGCCTCGATTCGATTCAGGCCGAAGGAAAACGGCGGATGACTGCTGAGGAGTTTTTGCGGGGGAACCGCCTTTGATCACTTTGTCTAACCGGCTAATTTTGTGATTAACCGGACTCTGTTTGCTGTTATTCCTCCTAAAACCGTTCACATATGAAATTATTTATCGCTTTCTGTCTTCTGATTACAACTGGTGTAGCACAAGCTCAAACGGCAACCTATGCTGAAAAATTAGGCTTCCCGAAAGGGAAAAAAGTAGTCATTTTTCACGTAGACGATGCCGGAATGAGTTATGAATCGAACGTCGGAACGATTAACGCCATCGATAAAGGCATTGCTAATTCGACGAGTATTATGATGCCCTGTGGATGGGTTCCGCAATTCTTCAAATACCTCAAAAAGAATCCAAATGTGGATGCGGGTGTTCACCTTACCCTGACTTCAGAATGGGATAACTACCGATGGTCGCCACTGGTTGGGCGCGACAAAGCCCCCGGTTTGTATGATGAACAGGGTGCGTTCTGGCATTCGGTGGCGCAGGTCGTAGAACACGCATCGGTGGAGGAGGTAGATGCTGAAATCAGGGCGCAACTGGCTCGTTATCGGTCGTTTGGGTTTCAGCCTACGCATATGGATTCACACATGGGTACGCTCTTCCAGCCGAAGTTTGTGATGAGCTACGCAAAGCTGGCGATGGAGGAAAAAATTCCGATCCTCTTTCCCGGTGGTCATGCGTCGTTAATTATTAAGGCTAACAATGTGCCTGCTGACTTGCAGAAGCTGATTCACCAGGTTGGTCAGCAACTTTGGGATGCGGGGCTCCCGGTTCTGGATGATCTGGATGGTACGAGCTATGGCTGGACTTTGCCCGCGGGTACGCCTGTAACCGATGAAAACGTACAGAAATACAAGACCCAGAAGTTCATTGAATTACTGAAATCGGCTCAACCGGGTCTGACTTACATTATCATGCACTGCACGGCGCCAACACCAACATTTGACCAGATCAGCGGTTCGGGTCAAACCCGAAACGGTGATATGCTGGCCATGATGGACCCGGCGCTGAAGGCATTTGTCGAGAAAGAAGGTATCATTGTTACAACCTGGCGCGAACTATTGGAAAGGCGCAAAAAAATGTAAATGAGTGAATGCTGCCTGGTAGGCAGTCGCTCGTCTACTCAATTATTCATTATGAAAATTAGCTTAATCGCTGCGGTTGCGCAGAATGGGGTAATTGGTCGTGATAATGACTTACCCTGGCATTTACCCGATGATTTTGCGTTTTTTAAGCGAAAAACCAGCCATCACCCAATTATTATGGGGCGTAAATCGCTTGAATCGCTGGGGAAACCACTACCTAATCGTACAAACATTGTTATTACCCGAAATCTGAATTTTTCGGCCAGTGGTGTACTCATTGTTCATACCCTCGACGATGCTATTGCTGAAGCAACGAAAGCGATCGAGCAGGCATCGGCCTATCAACCTGATGAAATTTTTGTAATTGGGGGTGCCGAGATTTATGCAATGGCTTTACCCATTGCTACAACATTATATTTGACCGAGCTTTATCAGACTTTTGAGGGCGATGCGTATTTCCCGGCCTTCAACAAAGAAAACTGGCAGGAAGTTAGCCGTCGACCGCACCCCGCCGATGAACGACATGCGGTGGCTTTTGATTTTGTGGAGTATGAGCGAAAAAACATCCTGTAACGGGTCTGACAACCACCTTCCCGAACGTTTAACTGGCGTTTCGGGAAGGTTAGGTTCTTTACATTAGTATGTTGTCGACGGCCTGAACCCGCTGGGGAAGTTCAGTCTCACCGAGCATTTCGCGTAGGTCAATTTCAATGTTACGGCAAATGGCTGTCATGGGAATGTCGTTGATGCTGTTTTCAAATGGATTCTCGCTGGTATCGCCTACAACTTCCATTGTATAGAATACCCAGGCAATTATCGTATAAAAGGGCACCGTTAACCATAGATGTGCGGGGCTTACTTTACTCATTTCGGTGAGTAGTCCGAAAGGGAGGATACCGACGAACATCATCACAAATAAGTAACTGAAGAAAGCGTATTGCCTGGGAAACGGAAACGATTTGATGCGTTCACAAGCTCCCTGTTGCGAATAGAACTCAGTCAGCATTCGCTGCATGTCGGTGTGATAGTATTCTGAAATCAATCCGGCTGCGCGAAGCTCCCGCAATTGTTTCGACTGGCACTTGATAATTTGCGTAGCAGGATTCTGTCGATTAACGAAATATTCGACCTCGTCGTCATGCAGAAACAGGCTCAATTCCTTATCCAACTGCCCCTGATTAAAAGCCTGTTGTTTTTCAACGATATTGGTACCAATGTTGACGTCTTCCTGCCAGATGGGCCGACTGCGCAACTGGATTCGGAGCGCGTTCAGATAGGCGATGTGCCGATAAATGAGCAATTGCTGCATACGATACAATTCGGCGGGTGGATAGCAAACCGGCGTATTGAGCGTACTAACGTAATCCATTACTAAAATCCCCCACGATCGGCTGGCATTGACCAGACTACCCCAGATACGTCGGGCTTCCCACAAACGCTCATAAGAAGAATGACTTTTGAAGCCGATATAAAAGGCAACGGCGGTGCCAATTGTAGCAATTGGCACGAACGGTACGGCCAGAAATGTCCAGCCAGCCCACACATATAACGCACAGATAATGAACGAGTATACGGCAAAAAAAAGGACGGCACGCCAGGCAAATGGGGCTATTATGCGAAAAGGAATACGTTTAGCTGTATACATGATTTGAGCACAAGTTTAAGAGGGATGAAGTGCCTCAGCCTGCATAGTGCAGTGTCAGCGCCGTAATGTCGTCGAACTGAGCATTGTCGCCGATAAATGCCTGAATCTCTTTGAGCACAGTTTCATTAATGTGCCGGGGAGCAGCCGAAACAGTTTCTTCAGCCAATATTTTCTTTACCCGTTCTATACCGAAGCGTTCACCAGTACGGTTGTTGGCATCAGGTACGCCATCTGTATAGGTAAAGAGTGTATCGCCCGGTTTCAGTACAAAAGTGCTCGATACATAGGGGTATTCGCCATCAATGCACAACGCCATACCTCCCATCTTTTTGAGCACTTCAATCTCATTGTTGTGCCGAATAATGAGGGGTGGTTCATGACCAGCGTCTACATATTCAACTACGCCGGTTGTTAGATCGAGAATAGCAACGAATGCCGTAACGAACATCATCGACTGGTTATCGGCACTGAGAAATGAATTGATCCGATAGACTTCTTCGGCAATTTCTTCACAGTTTTTATTGGAAAAATGGCTCTTGAAAATCGCTTTGGTAATGGCCATGAACAGCGATGCGGGTATACCTTTATCAGAAACATCGCCAATCAGGAAAAACAACCGATTTTCGTCCATCAGGAAGTAATCAAACAAATCGCCCCCCACTAGTTTGGCCGCCTTCAGGAAAGCATGAAGATCAAAATCGGTTCGGTGAGGAAACGGTGGAAATGTTTTAGGCAGCATGGCCTGCTGAATTTCCTGCGCAATGTTGATGTCATTCTGAATGGCTATTAACTGATCGTGCTCTTTTTGCGAGTTTACCAGCATCTCGACGTGCCGGATCGTTTTATTGATCGTGATTTCCAGATCATCGAAATTGATTGGCTTCGTCACGAAATCGAACGCTCCCCGGTTCATCGCCGTCCGAATGTTGTCCATATCGTTAAACGCCGAAACCATCACCGCTTTGAGGTACGGATTGTTCTGATCGTTCAGTTTTGACAGAAAAGTCAGGCCATCCATCTCGGGCATATTGATGTCCGATAAAACCAGACGAACATCTTTGTTTTCCTCCAGCTTTTCGAGCGCTTCTGAACCATTGGATGCGAAAATAAACTCAAAATTTTTGTCGCGGATTTGCCTTCTGAATCGCTGAGTTATCAGCATCTCCATATCCGCTTCATCATCTACACTAAGAATTTTAATTGCCATTGTTTTGATTATTAAAGAGTTATAGAACGTTTCTGCACTCGCTTAGTTAAGCGGCAGGTTGATGGTGAATTCAGTAAAATTTCCGGGCTCCGACTCCACGCTTAAGCTTCCTTTGTGCAATTCATTGACTATCTGGAGGCTCAATGACAGGCCAAGGCCTGTTCCTTTTCCAACGGGTTTTGTCGTAAAAAAAGGAGTAAACAATTTTTGCTTGACCTCATCAGGGATACCATCGCCGTTGTCACGAATTTTGACGTCAATATGATCGTCTGACCGCTGCGACGCCACTGTAATGGTTGGCTTATAGCCATCGACCTGTTTTTTTCGGCGCTCATTCACGGCATAGCAGGCGTTAAGCACTAAATTCAGGATGACACGGTTAAACTCATAAGGTGCCAGCAGTACCTTTCCGACGGTTGGATCTAACTGAAATACAAGCGATACCACGAAATCTTTGTCGCCTGATCGCACACCCTGATAAGCCAGTTTGGTAAACTCTTCCAGCATTGTATTCAATTCCGTTAATTCAAAATTCGACGAACCTGAATGTGTTTGCGCCAGCATGCCCAGAATGACCCGTTCGGCGCGTTCGCCATTTTCCCGAATGCGGGTAACATTGCTTTTAAGCATCCCCAGTACGTCAATCAGGTCAGGATATTCTGGGTGATCCTCAAACTTCACCGTAATGCTTTCAATCTCATCAATCAGGTCGAAAGATAGGCGGGCATAGTTGGTGATAAAATTGAGCGGGTTCTTAATCTCGTGCAGAATGCCTGCTGTGAGCTGACCAATTGATGCCAGCCGATCCAGTTCTGCTACGCGTTCCCGGAGCAAGGCCAGTTCCGGATCACCTGTCGGTGAAGAATCTGACGGGCTTCCTGGGTTTGTTACTTGTTTAGAGTCTTCCATACGCAGGGTTTACGAGGTAGTAGTGGTAAAAATCATAAGGTTTTAATTGTAGGTAGTGTCACCAAAAGCTCCGTGAATTCCCCCTCCCTGGATCTAATTTCAACTTTGCCTTTATGCGTTTCAATGATGTCTTTGACCATAAACAAGCCCAAACCAGTACCTTTTGAGGTTGGCTTTGTGGTAAAGAATGGACTGAATATTTTTTCGATTTCCTGTTGAGGAATCCCCTTGCCATTGTCACGAAACCGTACTAAGACCTGATCTTTAACCGTTTTTGTCTCGATAAGCACCTCAGGTGTGAAGCCGGTTGCGTGCTTACTCTTTTCAAAAAGTGTATAACAGGCGTTGCTGACCAGGTTTTGCACGACCTGCCCAAATTCATAGGGTAAAAGCTTCGTTCGGATTGGATTACGTTCCAGGTTTAACGTTAGATTAACGGCAAAATCTTTGTAATTAACTTTAGATTCCTGCAAAGCCGTTCGTGCTTTACTTTCAATAAAACTATTGAGGTCTGTCTCCAGAAAATCTTTGGATTTTTCCCGCAATAATTTCTGCATATCTTTTAAGATACGCGTTGTACTATTACTATGTTCCTGAATTTTTTCCTGGTTGTTTTTCAGCATCGTTAACTCTACAACCAGATCATCACATGTGTCAGCAGGAAGGAGGCCTTTCTGTTTTTCAAGAATCTCAATTATTTCATCAATTAAATCATCGGATGATTGAGAGAAATTATTGACATAATTTAGTGGATTTAAAATACGGTCAACAATTCCTTTGGTCAATTGCCCAACCGAAGCTAATTTCTCCTGGCGAATAAGTTCACCCTGTGTGTTTTTAAGATCGTTGAGCGTATTTTCAAGGTTTTCGAGCAGCCGGGTCTTAATGTAGGCCGCAATTAAATGCTCTTTCAGGTTACGCAACATGCTTATATCACGCTGATCGAACGCATATGATCTGGATATGTTTTCAAGCAGAATGAATGCCTCAATTACACCCTCATTTTTTATCGTTATTGTTAATAATGATTTAGGTGTGTTTAGGTTATCGATTGGGTTATTTAGTGGGGTGAACTGAAAATTATTCTTGTAGAAAATATCTTCGTATACTTCCTCTGATTGCGCCAGGTATCGTTCTTTTGCTTGTGCTAATGTTAACTCAATCGATTCAAAGGCGCTTAAATCCTGAATGCCGCGTAAAGCCTTAAATTTGAATGTATCGGACGTTTTATCGTAAGTCAGAAAACTACCGTTATCCATGTTACGAATAACACTAAATTTGGCGAGAATTGTCTGGAATAAATTAGAAAAATCAACCTCGGCGTTTATGGACTGGACAATTAAATCAATTTTTTCTAACTGGTCATTTTTTGCAGCCAGCTCTTCAGACTGATGCTCTAGTTCTAACTTTTGATCGACAATCTCTTCCGTCCGTTCCTTAATTAAACTTTCGAGCTGTTGCCGCTCTCTATTTGATTTTTCCAAACGCCACCGTATCAGGCTAATAAGTAAAAATCCTCCCAGAAATATATAGAAAATAATAGCCCACCAGCGCTCATAAAGAGGTGTTTTTACGGTGAATGTAAAGGATGAATCTGTGCTTTCAAGGCCATATATATTTTTTGCCTTTACATAAAATGTATAGCTCCCTGGCGACAAATTTGTATATTCTTTAGTAGACTGAATTGTCCAGTCAGACCAATCGCTATCAAAACCACTTAAATAATACTGAAACTGTAGTTTATCATTTGGCGCATAGCTAGCCGCCGAGAAGTCGAATTTTAAGTCGTTTATCTGGGAGTTAAATACTACATCCCCATCCGGATCCAATGATTTATCGACCAGGCTCCCGCTTACGCTAAATCCATTAAATAATACACTATCGCCACTGGTAATTTTACGGATAAAAGCCTGATAGGGGCCTGTATTTTTTTCTTTAAAAGCTAAATTGAATCGAATAAGCTCTTCTGAGCCACCAAACCATACGATGCGATTTGTATCTGTGTGAATAGCACGAATAGATACGTCGGAAAGTGGTAAAAAGCGGATGGTATCTTTCTTAAATAAAGTACCTGTCCGTTTATAGTAAGCAATATTTTTGTCGTCACCTCTCGTTACCCAATAGTTGTTATAACCATCTTTGGCAATTAAGCCATACCAATTTTTGTTGCTGAAGTTGGTTTTAGTATTTTTTTCATTCAGAAAAGGCGAAGGGAGGAATGCATTAACTGGTTGATTGTACTGAAAAACTCCTTTTGCATTATATAATATAATTCCCTGATCTGATTGTAAAATATGGTTGCCAACTCTGGTTAATTCGCCATTAGGTGAGGTATAAAGATAGTTATTAGTTTCTCCACTTGTAGGCGAATAACGGAAGATACCTCTTGAAATACTTTCCATCCAGATATCACCAGCATCGTCGCAAACAATAGTAGTGATATTATCATCATATTTTTCAAGCTGTTGGTAGGAAGTTGTATTGCTGGTAAAGGTTATGAGCGCTAACCCATCTCTATTTCCAACGTATACTTTGTTTGCATTTCTTTTATCCTGTACAAGACAAAAACTGTATTCTTTATTTACACGTTGCGGAACAGATACTAAAGAGCTTAAAAGATATACCCCATTGCTACTGGCTACTAATAGATTTCCGTTTACCTGTAGCAGGCCCCAACAACCTATATTAATCCCATTTATAGGTATGAACCTGGAGTTTTCCAGATAAAATAACCCTTTGTTAGTCGCTAAACATAATTTTCCTTTATAGCGAATAATGCCATTGATGCTCCCAAAATTATTAGTCGAAGCCAAAAACTGCGATATAGGCGAATTAATGCTTAATTGAGCTAGCCCGTTATCAAGAGCCAGCCATAAATTTGAATCTTTATCTTTAAAAATAGAATTGACCCGACTATTTTCTATTTTTTCTTTATTATTGCTTAATCTGTTTATTGACCCATCATAATTCATTAATAATAATCCTTTTTTTGCCGACCATACGGCTATTGTATTTTTGTTATAGGGGTAAACACTAGTTACAGCGCCGTTAGTTAATAAAGTAGTAGAAGCACAATTGAATAGGCTAACAGAGTTTCCCGAAAGCTTGTAAATTCCACTCTCCTGAGTAAATAATAAATTAGTTGTTGAGTTTAGGGGTATGATATCAACAATGTCTTTTAATCCAGTGCTTATTTGCCCAGTAAATTTTAGCGATAATTTATCCATAAAGACAATAGTATTGTTTTTTTGAACTAATACTATTTTATCGTCTAGAGAATAGACTGATTGAGTTTGTTCGCTAAGTGATGTTGACTTTATTTTGTTGTTTTTTAAGATGAATATCTTTTTGTTGGAAATAAAATAGATTTGATTTTCATATTCAGTAATCCTGCTTATTTCTCCGATTGCTGAAGTGATTGCGTTACTAAGCGATTTGAAAAGTAATTTTCCGGATTTATCAGGATATAAATAACCAAATTCGTCACGGGCACCAACAAACATAGTGCCTGAACGGCTATAGTAAAGCGAAGATACCTTTGTTTGGGTTGTTGTTACAATTGTGCGCCAGTTTACGCCATCGTATTCCAGAATTCCGCCGAAATTGCCAAAATACATGACCCCTCGTTTATCCTGAGCTATGGCGAAATTTTCATCATGATTTTTGTACTCATCTGCAGAAAATAATTTGATAAATAGCGCTCCGTTTTCACTAACAGTTTCATGTGATTGAGCCAGTACCAGATTCGACAATACAGTCAATAGGAAACTAACCAACAGGTAGGTTGATGATAGAGAGTAGGATGCTATTTTTCCGATTCTATTCATAAATGCTATACTTAGCTTCAGGTTTTTAGGCTGTTGTTACTAAGCGTTGATCAGCAGGTTTTTCGACCGTTAAGGGATACTCTGTTACATAGAGGCTACTGTTACCAATAGCGCGTATAGACTTTACCGAATCTGGAAGTGATTGACAATCAAAAGTCGCTAAAATCGTCTCAGTGTAGTCTTCATTAGTTATTTGTATTGACCCTTCTATGACAATAAAGCCTGTAATCGTGCTAGCTTGAGAATCCCAAAAAGCAGGCTCTACTAATTGATCGTCCTGCAATGAAACGACTGTAAGCGAGCCGCTTATAGTTTGCAGGTAATCTAGATTCCAGTTCCTTGTTACCCTGGAGAAAACCAATGCTTCAGCTTTGCTAATGACTAGGTCATATTTGTCGTTATAGGATTGGACCTTCGCGCAAAGAGCAGCATATTTGCGATCATCTTTGGCTTTAAAATAGCTTGACAGTTCAATAAATCGCACCGGATTTAGTTTCAATAATCCAAAAAATGCTGTTTCTGCAAGCACAATACTTTCAGCAGTAGTATTGGCCGCCAGAGCATTTATTGCTTTTTCGTCAGTATAGTTTAGAAGCTGCTTTAGGGCAAGCGCCTTTGTCCAAATACTCAGATTGTCTTTATTTATTATTGATAATAGCCGTTGCTCAGGTGATAAGTTCTGTTGTGGATATCGGTCCTGGTATTTTAGTAAAATTTCATAATCGGATATATTTTCAAAGAGTGTTAATACTCTCATTTTAACTTCTTCTAATTCAATTAAGAAACTGACCAAATCTGCTAAATAACTCTTTGCTTTAGATTCGGGATTGAACATCAATTCTACTATTTTCTCGAACTTTTTGTCGCCACGCAATAGCGATAATATTTTCAATATTTTTAACATAACGCTTTTGCGTTCCTTACTTAAGGCTTTAACCAATGTGTTGCATGCTTCTGACTTTTTTAGATCAATTTCAGCGGAAACAATCCATAAATAGGTATCTACTTTTAAATCAAGTTGCGCAATAAGCTGAGATTCTTCACTCGTATTTACAATATATCCTATTTCAATGAGCGACTCAGTAGCTTTATCGACCACCTCATTTGATTGATGTACTAATTTTGACCGCAGGAAGCGAGATGCTTTTGGACCACCAATTATTTTTGCGGTGTCAATTAAACTGATCAATACGTCTATATTGTTATTGTTTTTATTGACATAGCTAGTGAAATAATCTATTGCCGATTCACCAAGCTTGTGCAAACTAGTTTGCGTTGCCAGCTTAAGTTCAGGCTGGAGAATACACGGTAATAAATAGGGGACAATTTCTGGACGATTCATTTGTGATGCGGCCGTAATAGCTGCAAGGCGTACGCTAATGTCTTTGTCCTCCAGTAGTTTTATAAGGTATTTGAATGAAGAATACCGACCTGAACTAGTTAATAAACAGGCAGATTGTTTTCTTTCTTCGCTATTTGTTGATTCAGATAAACCGATAATAGCATCAAACTCTAGATTGACCTTATTAATTAGCTCTTGGCCTTCTGAAACTGGTGTTGCGATTTTTGATAAATTATTTTTAGGTAATTCTGTCAGCGAAAGGATATTTAATAAAGTAGATTTATATTCTTTCTGCATCATGAAGGCAAGAACTGCCCATATTATCAGAAAAACCAACAAAAAAGAATAAACGTAAATTGTATTTGATAAATTGAATTTTAATAAAATAATCAGCGAAAGGCCTGCAATAACGTAGCCTAATGGTTTTGCATAAGTTTCGACCTGATTTTGTAGTTTTATGCTTTCTTTGCCAGGAATTGGTTGATATAATAGTTGATACGATGTATCACTGAATGACCGACGGACAGACGTAATTAAAAAGCGACTGATTAGGATAAGGAAAAATACCTTTACGTTAATAGTCGTCATGAAAAACAATAAAATTGTAACTATTATTAATGAAACTGGCATCAGTATCAATCCTGACATGATTCCATAAGTGGCTGTGACGAAGCGGAATAGAACTCCTTTTACTAAAAACTCAATTATGGAGCAGATGAATAAAAACTGCCCTAAAAATATTGCGAGTTGCTCTTTGTCTGGAAAGTAAGCTTTGCTATCTACTGAAAAACTGAACTCAATAATGTAAAGACAAGCCAGTGGTATTAGTCCTAATAAATACATCAATACTGAATATTTTTTACTGACAGAACTTATTGTAGCATCGGTTGCTGTCCGCGCACTTCTTTTGAATGATAGCCTTTCTCTATTTTTAGTTGTGATTCTACTAATGAAAAATAAAGAGCAGGCAATGAATGTGAGTGCTATGTAGAGTAGTTCTTCAACCTGAACTATTTTTTCACTTATTAATGTTTTTACAAGAAAGTTTGCAGCTATTGAAGCTAAAACTTCTCCTGTGCCAATCAAACTATATAATCGTTTTGCCTGACCTAAATCAAAGACTCTGGAGGCCGATACCCAAAAAGTGAAACTAAAAACGAATAGATTAGCTCTAATCCAAAGGTAAAGTAAGAAAATTATCCATTTATTTTCAGTAATTTCATAACAAAGCAGAAGTATTACTAACGACAGAGTAAGAGATAAAACGAGGCCAATCGCTAGTGACGAAAATTTAATATACTTCTGAATGAATGAATTACTTTTGGCAATGATAAAAAGAAAAAGCCCGCCAGCTATGTAGGCAACTGGTAGCATCGCTCCATCGAACTTTGTTAGAAATAATGTTGTCGCAGCGGTATAATATATATATAATCCCAGGCTAATGCAAAAAGAGTAACCAAACAGGAGCAAAACCATTGGTTTTTCTTCCTGCCTGATAGTTAAAAAATTTGCTATAGCGTCACTTCTTGTCATTTCAAATTAATTTGCACTCTTTTTACTATTTTTACCGGTTGTCTGCTCTACTGTAAAGTTATATAATTTTGAACATAATTTCTACAAGTAATTTCATGACTGCCTGTTCTATACATGACTTTTTTTAACTTTTAATTTAGATATTTATTCAATAAATTAGTATTTTTGTTTAGTGCCATTTTTTTTGTTTTGCTTTTTTAACCTATGGATAATTTCTTATTAACTTATGATGTGCTTGAAGATGATGCCTTCAAGGAAGATAAATATTTTAAAAATCGACTTGTTCTTTTGGTTGGTCAAAGTTATATGAATCCAGCTGATCTTATCGAACGTGTTTATTCGGTAAATGACATTGCTTTTGTTGCTAAAATAGGTACTGAAATTGTTGGCATTCTGCTTTTTAATTATCGAAATCGTTGTACGGTTGTTTTAGAAAATCAACGTTTTTCTGCTATTTATAACGGTTATGCCGTTACGGACCTTCGTTATCGAAACCAGCGAATTATTCAGAAACTTATTGCGTTCGCTACTGCCGAATTTAATCGCCGGATTGAGCAAACAAATACGCAGCTTTTACTCTATGCCATTACATCAAATCCTTATGCATTACGAGCTTACCGAAATGTTTGCGAATACATGGAGCCTTTCTCGGATGGCTCTTTTTCAGTACAGGGGTCTCAACTAGTTACCCGACTTAAAAAAGAGTTAGGCATTACCGTTTTTGAAGATGCTCACCCGTTTAAGTTTACGACTTCCCTACCGCAGCGTTATAGTGATTTCGAACAGGTAAATCTTGATAAAGCTCCTGAAGCTGAAAAGCTTTTCCTGCAACGGCTTGGTGTAATTGAAACAATGGGTGATCGTGTCATTTTTTTCTGGGGCCCTCAGGATCTGCTTTCAACTAGTTCTACAAGGAAATCATCAGGCGAACCGTACCATTTATTCCCTTTTGGGGCATCCGATAGGACTGACTAGTTCCGTTGGCTGAGCGAGTTCCGGGGTCAAAATACTCTAGGTTAAGAAGGTTGTTGCCAATGAGCTGAATCTGAGCCACTCTATTTAGCTGGTAAGTGACTGCTCCATTCACAAGTATATAAGCCGGGAATACACCGCCGGGTTGCAACGTGTTCGTCGGCACCGATGTACCCGGCCCTACCGGCCTGTCGCCAACATAATTTACTCTCAGATTGCCGTTTAGCCGATTCTTGAGAAATCGACCATTGATGCCAGCATTAAAATGATGCCTGGCAATATCGCCGATAGTAAGTGATGTTCGCTGCGTTTCATTTTTTTTCAGAGTATCTTCCCGTGTTCCGTTGGTGTATGTATAATTAGCATATACCTTAAAGCGACTGCTTAACTGCAAGTCGGCTGTTGCCTGTACGCCAAACACATTGGCCTTGCCCGTATTTTGCTTTTGCTGGGTTCGACCTGTGCCAAAGCTGACAGAACTTTCCTCGACAATGTCAGAAAAGGCTGAATAATAGGCAGTTGCGCCTATCTGTGTTCGGCTGCTCTGTGCATACGTAACGGCAAGCTCAAAATTGTCGATACGGTCGGGTTGAAGCGTTGGGTTCGATAGTAAACGAGTCGAACTGATGGCGTACCGGTCACGGCTGGACGCATCCTGAAATGCTTTTGCATAGATGGCTTTGAAAGCCAGCCGGCCAGGAGTAAAGATCAAGGCAATTCTTGGGTTGAATTCGGATCCATAACCGCCTGTTTTACGAATTTGGGCGTAATCGTATCGACCACCGAGCGTCATCGTAAAGAGGCTATTAACGGCATAAGTGCCCTGAAAAAAAGCGCCTAAGTTGAAGAATTCAAATAGATTACCACCTGCCGTATTGTCCAGCGTGCTTCTGCCATAATCTTTAGCACTTGTATCAATAGGGGTGGTCAATGTCTTGCTTATTGTGATTGTCTTGTAATCACCCTGAATACTACTGCTACGAAACTCAAGTCCACCAACCAGATCCAGCCGGTCATTGGGCGTAGCCAGCAGGCGCAACTCGTTTCTGAACTGGTTTGAATGTTGATAGAAATACTGTGTTTCCCAGTAAGGTACCGTATTTTGACTTAAGTTATAAGCCAATCGAACGCTGGAAGGGTCGCTTGCAATTGGAGCATTGGCCGTCCTGGAGAGCGCAGTCAGCCCCAGATTACTATAATTACGCAATGTAACGGAGCGCGATTGATCACCAACTTCTGCCACTCTATATTGGATTGTATTGATGATAGACAGTTTATCTTTGATGATTTCGTTGTTATAAACCGCAAAAACCAGACTTTGCATTGGCCGCCAGATATTGCCATTTTTTGACCCAGCCCGCGAATTGTCGTTGGCAGAATTGAGCGTTCCTTCACTCAGATTCCAGGTCTGAAAACCAAGAGTAATATCATTGAAGGCAAGTTTTGCTTTCAGATAATAGGCCTTCAATTCATTTGAATAAGCAACTGGATTACCATTCGGCGTTTGCTGTAATGCCTGCTTATCGAGATTCTGGGCAGCGGTGATGCCAGCAGCCGTCAGCAAAACTGAATCGCCAACTGTTGTAAAATAAGGGCCTCCAATTCCATATTTTTGGGCGTTACTGGCCCCCTTGAAACTCAGTGACTTCCTGTAGTTTACCTTGTTATAATCATCCGGATTGAAGTCATATTCCTGGTATTTTGACAAATCGGCCAGGTTCGAAAAATAGCCCCTGCCTGTAACACTGACCGACATGTTTCCCAGGCGACTTGCCGCCGTAACATCGGCGTAGCGTGTGTTGTAGGAGCCATACCCTAAATCGGCGATTACAGCCGCTTTCTTGTTCCCTAATAGCTCCTTTGGTGTTTTGGTAATGACATTGACAACCCCCAGAAAGGCATTTGCTCCGTAAATTGTGGAAGCTGGCCCATACACAATTTCAACCCGCTTTACATTCGAAATTGGGATTTGGGTAGACCAGTAAACGATGTTGCTCCATAGGTCATTCTCTTCAATACCGTCAATCATAAACAGCGTTCGTTCTGTATTATCGGAGCGGTATCCGCGCTGGTAGATGTTGGAATACGTCAGACCGTAAGTCCGGGATACATCGAAACCGGGTAAATCACTGAATAGAATTTCCAGATCCGTATAGCCACGCTGACGAATATCTTCATCGCTGATGACCATAACGGTGGCCGGAGCCTTATAGAGATCTTCAGGTTTTTTAGAGACCGATGTGACCCGAATAACCTGTGTTTGCGTCTGCTTGATCACATTGACCATGTTAACAAAGCGATAGGGCAGCAGCAAGTCGGCCTCCGGTTCATAGCCCGGATTGTAGACCAGCATTTGGGCAATGGCCTCATTTGCCTGCTGAGTCGAGTCGAGAGCCAGATACGTCAATGAAAGCAGCTTATACGCCAGTATCTTTTGCTTTGTGTCAAATCCATTGTTCAGACAGGGTATGAGCAACTCAAAGACCTCGTTGAAATTGGCCCGGTCATAATTATCCTGCGCGTCTTTGATTTTATAATCGCCACATCCACCTTGGGCAATAGCCGGCGTTACTGAAGCAATAACGCCCAGAAACACAGCTAAAAACGCCAGGTAAATCATTGGTTTCATATTATTATTCAGCTAGTTTGTGTTGAGTAAGATCCCTGGTTGTGCCAGGTAGCCAGCCATTAGTTTATTCCATTCCTGATCAGATAAGTTACCTTTGGCGGCTTTGAGGACATTCGTATAGAGCATCTTTGTATTGATGCTCATCGATCGAATTGTCTGATCGGCCCCGTAATAGAACAGCCGGTTGCCATCCGTACTAAGGGTAATATTCATAATCCAGGTCCGGTAATCGCTGATCATGATTGGGGCCTGCCGAATGTCGGCATGAGTCCAGATGCGAACCGACCCATCCAGACTACTCGTCAGAATGTATTCGCCATTGGGCGAAATAAGCGCACCGGTTACACTGGCAACATGAGCGCCTGGCAGGAACGATACCAGACCACTAATTCGGTTATTGCTAAAATTCCAGAGAAGCACCTCGCCCGATAAACTACCCGTGACCAGTGATTTGCCATCTGAACTAAATGCAAGGGCAGATACGCGATTTCCTCTGAGTTCGGGTCGACTCGTAACCACGGGTGCTTTGGTTCTGTCGGCCAGATTGATGGCTACCAGCCGTCCGTTGTCAGATCCACAAACCAGATGAGTGCCATCGGGAGATAATTGGGCCGCGTAGAGTTTATAGCCTGTCGAGATATGCGCCAGCGAGTCGAGCCCTTTGTCGGTAATTTTCCAGATTCTGACATTCCCCGATGTGCTCACCGAAACCAGTTGTGAGCCATCTTTGTAGGGTAATAAGTCAAAAATTGGCGAGGGTGTAGTCGAATAATAGATTCCTTTTTTCGGCTGGGCGATATCCCAGACATGGATCCGACCGTCGGTATTCCCAGCAAATAACTGTTTACCATCGCCAGAAAAGGCCACTGACCGAAATCCACCCGTCGATCGGCGGGTGGGTGTAAAAACGGTAACAGCCTGATTGTTGTCCAGTTGCCAGACCCGAACCGTGCCATCGTCGCTCGATGAGGCAATGAAGTTTCCGCCGGGTTTTATCGCCACCGCTCTGACATTGTCGCGGTGTCCCTCAAAAATAGCCTTTTTATCACCCGCTTTCGATAGGGCAGAAAAAATAGCGGGCGAATTGGGCTGCCCGCCACTGGCGATATTGAGTTGATACGCGACTACCGATAACAGTTTGGGTAGTGAATCTTTGTTTTTTTCGGGAAGCTGAAGTGACTTGATGGCAATGGATTGGGCAATGGCCAGCATACTCAGCCGACTCGCTTCTTTCGCATTTTGTTTCTCCCGCTCGCTGGTCTTTTCGGCCAGCACTTTCAAACTATCCGAAATTATACTGGCGGCTTTGGCTCGTTTTTCGGCAGCCGAGGCAATACCCGTTGCAATATCGGCCAGGGTTTTCTGCTGAACGGCAATGCCCCGTTCTTTGTCGGCCCTGATCTGCTGACTGATCGCAAGTTTTTGTTGTTCCTGGGCGTATTGTCGCTGCGATTCGGCGATTTTCTGCTGTTCTTCAGTTAATAAGCGTTGCTGCTCGGCAATTTCCTGCAACTGCTTGGCAATTTTGCTCTGTGAAACCGCTTCTTTAGTCTGGTTCTCGGCGTTTTGCTGCTCTCGACGGGCATTTTGCGCATTGCTTTCAGCGTCTTTTCGTGCCTGTTTGGCTTCGCCCGCCAGTAGGGTAAAATAAATAGCCGTTATGATGGCAAGAACGGCTAATGTGATGCCAGTAACGGCCAGTATCCGCGTTCGGCGGATGTCTTGTTTCTGGCGTTTTTCCCGGCTTTGAACTTCAAACTCATACTGGTCTTTGCTATATTCCAGGTAGGTTATGGCTCGCTCAAAGAAGATGTCATAGCGTTGAGCCCAGGCTAATGTTGGCTTATTTTCTTTCTGCCACTTGAGCGCAATATGGAGTTCAGGAGGAACCAGCAAACCTGTTTTTCCTTCCTGATACTGTGCCGATGATTTGGCAATTTCTTTGTAGAGTTTGGCCGATTCAGTTTCTTCCTGACTCCAGACCAGCAGACGCTCCCACAGTTGAACGATCCGGCCCCGTGAAATGCTGATAATCGTATCCTGGCCAACCGATGTACCGGCAAAAGGCATCAGAAAAGACGCTTCGCGCGCCCGAAAACGATCTACTATGTCGAAAATTAAATACTCCGGCAAGCCGGTTACTGCTTTTATATTATTGATACTGAGTGAATTAATTACACTTCTGTCGTCGATTCCCAGTGTAATTAACGACTTAAAAATTTTTTCAGCAGCCTGCCTGCTTTTATCCGATGACAGGCTGGCGTACAATTCTTCGGCGTGGATCGAAATGGCATTGGCCATTGTGCCGATGGCTTCGTAATGCCCAATATCAATTGCCTCATCGGGTGTGGCCGTTTCTTTCCAGCATTTCCAGATGCGCATCAGTGCATGTTGCAAAACGGGCAACTGATGCGCATTCTGGCCTGTGTCGAGAAGCAGTCTTTCGGTTAGAGATGGTGTAATCTGGGCACCTAATGTTTCTATGGGTTTAGTGATTACTTCCTGAATTTCGGCCTTATTCATTTTGGGCAGCAGATACGACCCTGTGTTGATGGCCTCAGTAAGCCCTTCGTAGAGTGTACAATAATCCAGAAAGTCAGAACGCATGGTCAACACGATAAAGATTGGATTATCGCGCTGTTGGATGGCCACCAAAAGCAGCTGAATAAAAAGGGTGACGTCGTCTTGTTGGGTAGCTGCCTCTGAGTCGTCAAGTCGATACCGGAAAATTTCCTCAAACTGGTCAATAAACAGCAGAGTAGATTGTTTTTGCTGGTTAGGAAGAAGCCTGGTTAACGTATCCGGATCGTGACGAAGCAGGTGGTCGATATCCAGATTGCTGATATCGATTTTCTGATCAGTAAAATATTGCTGAAGTGCCGCAGTAAGACTTTGAAATGGATTGCCACCCAGGGTTAGGGTGATAACCGACCAATTTGTGCTTTCGCGTTGTAGGGCAGGAATCAGACCAGCTTTAATAAGTGATGATTTGCCACTCCCTGAATTGCCGACAATGGCTAACAGGGGAGCCGTATGCAACATCGTCCTGAGTTCGCGGATGTGTTGATCACGGCCAAAAAACAAGTAGGAGTCTTCGTGGTCGAAACTCCTTAACCCAGGGAAAGGATTTGTATAGTCGATTTTATTGTAAATCTCTACCATCTCTGATTTCCAAAGTCGCTACTTGTTTAGTTGTCGCCGGTTTTTACGATAAAAATATTGCGGTTTCGATTGTCGGCCAGTTCATACTTGAATTCATCAACTGCGTTGATCGTCAGGTGTATACCCATCCCTCCAATGGGCCGCTCTTCGAGAGGCTTATTGAAAAATTCTTCATTGGGTAACTCCCGTTTCAGCGGATCGAACGGTGGGGCATCATCTTCGAGAATGACCGTAAGTTTGCCGTCAGAATTCTCGGTTAATACATCTACCGGTCCTTCATTACCCGTTTCTTCGTAGCCATGAACGATGATATTGGTAGCAATCTCATCGATGGCCAGGATGAGATTATAAGCGGCTTTCTTGGACAATCCGGCCCGCTGGGATTCTTCTTTTACTATCTGCCGGATACCCTCAAGCGAATCGAGGGTACCCGGAAACGTTATACGTTCCATCGGTATAGGATTGAAAAGTGATATACGCCCGGACAGGGGCAGTGGGAGTTCATTCGCTTAACTGTGGCTTGTCTGAAGGGAGTTTTATAGCCTTCCGTTGACCGTGGACAGTGTCAGTTACTGAATAGATCACTGATTACTCACTGTAAACGGCCAATGGAAGACTATTCACCCAACTATTTATGCAGATCTGTACCAACCTTTAACCGGGCCACAGTCAGGCGAATACGCTCCCACCGGGCCGAACCGTTCGGGTTCGACCTTAGAGGTACTGATCCACGATGTTGACGCTGTGTTGAAGGCCGGTTTTTTCCAGCGTTTCAATAACCGACTCCTGAGGCTTCACGATATAGATCGCCAGGCCGGAACCCATTTTTTGCTTGGCAAAAATCAGTACCCGTAAACCGGCTGAAGAGATGAACGTGAGGTTCTCAACAAAGAGTACCAGCTCATCCGGCGACTCTGCCGCCATCTTCTCAATCTCTTTCTGGAACTCTCTTGCCGAAAGCGAATCAATTTCGCCCGTCAGTGTAATCTTGGCAATTTTTTTAGCTTCTGCGAGTATTGTAAAACTCATGATAATGCTTGATTTAAGGTGAAAAAGATGCGTTTTAGGATGTATGATATACGATGTATTATGCAGTAAAGCATCTGTTCTGGTACCTGCCTTTTACACCAACTATCGTATACCACAAATCTGTCTACTTGCCGATCAGGATAACTACGCTACGGCTACCAACCAGAAAATCAGACTGATTGGCCAGTAATGATTCCTGTCCGTTTTCGTAGATGTCGACTGGAGATGGCATATCGGTATTGGCGAATAGATACCATTTTTTTTCGGGGGGCAGCGCAGGCAGCTCGAAATGAAGCCCTCCCCAGTACATATTCATGGCAACGTACACCATATCGTCTTTCACAATACCCTGCTTGGCATGATCACCACAGAGCAGGAAGGCAAAGGACCGACTTGATGCCGACCGATCGCAGTTCCAGGCTTTGGTTCCGTGGAAGCTGATGTCCGGATAGCCACTGCCAACGTAGTCCCAGTACTGAAAATGAGTTGGGCTTCGCAACACGGGGTGTACGCGCCGGAAATTGATCATGCCCCGGGCAAAATTGTACAGATCGGCGTTTGTTTCTTGCTGCGTCCAATCGAACCAGTTGAGGTCATTGTCCTGGCAATAGGTATTATTATTGCCTTTCTGGGTCCGGCCCACTTCGTCGCCCATCAACACCATCGGTACGCCCTGGCTTACCAGCAGAATAGCGAGCGCATTTTTAACTTGCTTGTGACGCAGGAAGTTAATGGCCGGGTCACTGGTTTCACCTTCCCAGCCACAGTTCCAGGAGTTATTGTCATTCGCTCCGTCATTATTGTTCTCGCCGTTCGCTTCGTTGTGTTTTTCGTTATACGCAAACATGTCGTACAGCGAAAAACCATCGTGGCAGGTAATGAAGTTGATACTGGCCGTTGGACCGCGCAGACTGTATAAATCCGGCGAACCCATAACCCGCTGAATCATGCCACCAACCTCACCGGGGTCGCTCTTCAGAAACTTGCGGACGCTATCACGGTATTTACCGTTCCATTCGGCCCAGCGGCCGTAGGCTGGGAAGGAGCCAACCTGATACAGGCCACCCGCATCCCAGGCTTCGGCAATCAGTTTACACTTGGCCAGAATAGGGTCAAAAGCCAGCGACTCCAGCAGGGGTGGATTACTCAGCGGCCGACCATCCTGAGCACGCCCAAGAATGGCGGCCAGGTCGAAGCGGAAACCATCGATGTGGTATTCCGATGCCCAGTAACGCAGGCAATCGAGCACCATGTTACGAACCACCGGATTATTACAATTCAACGTATTACCGGTGCCGGAGAAGTTGAAATAATAGCCTTCCGGCGTCAGCATGTAATAGGTCTTGTTGTCGATTCCCCGAAACGAAATCGTTGGGCCCCGATGATCGCCTTCGGCAGTGTGGTTGAAAACCACATCGAGCATGACCTCGATGCCGCTTTTGTGCAGTTCCTTAATGAGCGTTTTTACCTCATCGACCTGCATCCCAAACTTACCCGTAGCGGCATACCCAGCTTTGGGGGCGAAAAAGTTAACGGTGCTATAGCCCCAGTAATTAACCAGAACTTCGCCCGTTGTGGGGCTTTCGCGACTATTTTCCCACTCATCGAACTCGTAGATGGGTAGTAGCTCGACGCAATTGATACCCAGCTCTTTCAGGTAGGCCACCTTGGAGCGGATGGCGCTGAATGTGCCCGGATTTTTAACCCCCGACGATTCGTGTTTCGTAAAACCCCGAACGTGCATTTCATAGATCACCAGATCTTCGATGGGTGTTTCGAGCGGGTGATCGTGCTCCCAGTCAAAGTCTTCGAAAGCCAGCCGTGAGCGATACTGGTACACATTGTCCCAATTGGGTTTGTTCAGCCAGGTATCTCGTCCACCAATAACTTTTGCATAAGGATCACTCAGAATGAGCGACTTATTGAAGCGTAGACCGGCGGCTGGATTATAAGGCCCATCCATCCGATAACCGTATTCGAGCCGTTCGTAATTGAGCTCAAAAACGATCATGGAATACACATTCCCGATCCGAAATTCATCGGGGAACGGAATTTCGGCGAATGGTTCGGCTTCGCCCCGCTCAAAAAGCACGAGCGTACACGAAGTCGAAGCGCTGGAGTAAATGCTGAAATTGACACCATTAGCCACCATTGTTGCTCCGAATGGTAGTGTATGGCCGCGCCGAAACTTGATGCCCTCATGCTCGTGGGTTGGGTAATAATCAATCCGATTATCGGTCATGGTTACGAGGCTTTAAGGGTTTTGATGCCTTCGTCGAGCGTATCGACCGTGATAAAGAAGGATAGAAACCCGGTGTTGGCCATGATGTCCTGAATTTCTTCGGATGTGCCCACC
Source organism: Spirosoma endbachense (assembly GCF_010233585.1). Taxonomy (NCBI): domain Bacteria; kingdom Pseudomonadati; phylum Bacteroidota; class Cytophagia; order Cytophagales; family Cytophagaceae; genus Spirosoma; species Spirosoma endbachense. The sequence goes on along the minus strand of NZ_CP045997.1, from coordinate 3,428,547 downwards.
AGCACCACTTTGCCGCTTTGGGTTTTTACCTGTCGGTAAATCATCAGTAGTACCCGTAAACCGGCACTGGATAAAAACTCGACATTGGTCAGGTCGATGATGACTTCTTTTTGTCCCTGAATAGCCGCGATAGCTGTCCGTTCGAATTCGGGTGCTGTTTTGCTGTCGATACTACCAGATGCTTCGATGACGGTGATGGCCTCAACCGTACTTGACGTTACGTTCATGCCTGTTTGTGTTTAGTTGGTCAGTGACTTGGTCAGTTGGTCAGCCAGGAAGGGTCAATCGGTAAACTTGATTTTTACCGATTGACCAACTCACCAACCGACCGACTGTTAAACCGGTGTAATCAAAACCTTTACACGCACCTGTTCGCTGGAGTCTGGCAGTTTTACGGTCAGTTCTTCGGCGTTGAAGTTTGTGTAGGGTTCATCGTTAATAAAACATTCACTGATGTAGATGCTTCCTTTAGGCAGAATGTCCGGCGATACATACAGGATGTTATCCTTAAATGAATCTGGATACGGCTTGAAGTAGAAATACGTTGGTTGTTTGGTAATCAGCAGGTTGGTGTATACCGTTGAGAGGTAGCACAACTCGGTGCTGTGATAGGCGCTCATCGAGTGGCTACCTTTGAAACGTTCGTTACCCAACAAATAAGGCATCCCGTTGGAGAAAACGTTGAAATAAACGCCACCATCGTCGGTATCCAGGAAGAAGGCATTATAGAAGGCAGCCGCTTCGCGAGCTTGCTTTTCGTATTCTTTATCGTCCAGAATCCCGTACAGGATCATATAGGCCAGAATCGCCTGCTCCTGCTGCCACCACGCTTTGCGGTCATGCCAGACAAACTGATGGCGCTTTGTGTTTGGCTTCACCTGACGTTCGACAACATCGTACCAGCCACCCCGCTGCTGATCAGAACCCGCTTTGGGCATGAGTTCGGCAATCTTCTTGGCAAAGTCGAGGTATTCCTGCTTCGGTGTGAGCGACTGCATACGCATCAGGTTCCAGGCAATTTTGAGGTTGTGACCTACTACCGCCCGGTTTTGCTGCCAGCCCCAGGTCTGGTCTTTGCTCCAGTCTTCCATGAACTTCTCCTGAACAAACGGACTGTTTTCGTAGTCAGGGAAATACTTGGTGATCGTATCGAAGGTATACTCCAGGAAGTCGGCGTATTTCTTTTCGCCAGTAGCCAGGTATAAATTAATCAGATAGGCAGGAGCGTGGTCACCAACGGAATTCCAGTTCTTACGGGCGCGGTTGTGAGCCAGCGACTCATCGCGAGGATCGAGTCCGATTGGGTCGATGTGGGAGAAATAGCCTTCCTGCTCTTTGTCTTTGTAATACATCTCAAAGAGGTCAATTGTCTTTTCGATGTCGAACAAAATGTTTTTATCGCCAGTGATGCGGAAGGTTTGCGTTGGTCCGGCAAGCGCATAAATCTGCTCATACATCGGAATCGAGTAGTAATCGTCGCCGAATTCTGAGGTAAGCAGTTTTGTTTCTTTTGCGCCATCTAGTTTCAGGCCGTGATACCAGTAAATGAGGTCGGCATCCTGATCGAAGAAACGCATGTGTTCGCGCAGATACTCGGTTCCTTTTTCGGCACCTTCCAGAAACGAATCGTTACCGGTTAGCATGTAAGCCGAAGCAAATCCGTAAATCATGCGGGAGATGGTGTCGGTTTCCTGCAGATAATCTCCTTTTTTGGCTCCGGCCAGGTGCAGCATTGTCCGATAGCGGCTGTAGTCAATTGGCTCCTCGGGGTAGTTGAATTGCCATTTGAGGTAGCTTGTTGCTATGGAGCTGATCTGGTGAATCCACCAATCCTGGCTTTCATGCCGATACTCCATTGGGTGATGACCCGGAAAGATCAGCCACTGCACTTCAAATACGGGTTCGCCTTCGTCAACACCCGGATAGAAGGTACCATAGGCATGAACGAACTGGCCTTTCTGAGAAAGCATCTCGAACATGACTCCCGTAGCGTCCTGATACGGCTCATCCAGGTTGCGCACTGACCGGGCGTAGGTAGACGCAATCAGATACAGCTTGAATTGACGACCATCAGACGTTTCCAGAATAAAGGCCTTTTCGGTCGGAATAAATTCGACGACATAGCCCGAAATTGTATCCGAAAACGTGAAGTCGATCCGCATGTTGGCAGTTCGCGTAGCGGAGGATTGCCCATCGGCACCCGGAGAAATGTTTGTGATGTCAGTTTCCATAAATGCTTGATTGGAGGTTTGAGGTTGAAAAAATCATACTGGCTGGAGTGCCACTAGTCTGTCTGATCGGTATAGCCCTGGCTGATTTCAACGATATTGCCATCTGGATCTTTGAGCCAGACGGTTTTCCAGCCGGGTATAAAGTCACTGAAATCCAGTGGCCCCAGGGTAATCTCGGCCGCGCTTCCCATGGCTTTCACGGTGGCGTCGACGTCGGAAACCTGAAAGGCAAGGTGCCGGATACCCACATAATGCGGCCCGTCGTTCGTTGCTACAGGCACGCCCGGATTCTCGGCATCGGCCCGGAACAACTCCAGATAAACGGATTGATCGTTTTTCAGGAAAACGATCTCATTATCACCACCCAGTGGAATTACCCGTCCCCGGCGAAATCCAAAATGTTCACTATAAAACTGTTCGGTTTGGGCCGGATCTGCGCAGGACAGCGCGATGTGTGAAAAAACCATGTCTGCCATAGATTAATTGGTACAATGGAAAGTCGGCGAATCGAGGTAAGTGGCAAATGGCCAGTCAGTACCTGAATTGGCTTCGTGTGCCATGTACATAGTTAAGGTGTGGATAGAAGCTCAATGATTTTTTTTGCGAACAGATGGGCGTGTCCACCCGACCGACCCGTTACCAGATCACCATCGACCACAACGTCTTCGTTGGTATAGATGGCCCCGTATGCTTTGGCGTCGCCAATGAGGTTGTTATGGCAAACCAATGGCCGCCCTTTTATCAGCTCAGTAGCAGGAGCTGTCAGCCAAAGACCATGACAGATAATTCCTTTGAGGATCGATTTCTCGGCGAAGGCCCGTTTCAGAAACTCCGTTGCGGGCGGAATTTTTTCAACGTCTTCGGTGTAGCGAAGCCGGTCTGACACCATGCCCGAAGGCACAATGATGGCTGAATAACTCCGCAATTCCTCGTCGCTCATGTTCTCGAAACTCTCCCAGCAATCCATCGGTGCTCTGTATTCGTGCCCGTGGAAGGTGATGCGTTCATTCCCCCACAGCCGCGTCAGGAAGTGCAGGTCAGCACCTTCTTCGGGGAAGCGGAACTTGTAGTAGAAGATTTCATTTTCGAAGTAGTCGCTTTCCAGAAGAACTCCGATTTTCTTGCCGCTCAGTTTCATGAGTTTTTGGTTTAGTATTTTTCGGGATGATTTACGGGTTTAGGTATTCGCGTGACAGCTTCGGCGCACCGGTCAACCAACTACCGTAAATCAGCTTTATAGAGTGGCCGACCCTTCGCGGGGTACGAAATCATCAACTACATACTTGGTGAGGATGGGCGAACCGTCTGGGCCAGCTTTTAAGCTCCACGTCTGATAGGCGTCGGCATTAATGCGCTTGCTGCTTGCATCGGGTGCGCTCCAGACGCTTGCTTCCCACTGTACGACAACATCCACGGTAGCCGTATCGCCCTGAATATCAGCCTCCGCCTTCGTTACGGTATGCACTTCATCGAAGAATGTACGAATAACACGCTGGTACCAGCTTTCAAAACCGGCATAGCCATAAACGGTTACCTCAGGGAATACACATTCCAGTTCAGCATCTGCCAGCAAAGGCAGCACTTCTACCATCGGTGCGTGAACGTCTAATTTTTTGTACCAGTCGGCAACAAACGCCTGTATAGATTCTTGAGTCAACATTGTGTTTTTCGTTAAGTAGTTTTTGGTTTACAGTTTTAAGCATTCGGTTTTAGAGATTCGGGATTCTTCAGGAGGCCCTGTAAATACCGAATCCCTAAAACCGAATACCAGATCTACGCCAGCGAACCGTCGGGGTGTTGTACCATTCCCGCAAAGTGAATTGCGATCTGGCCGTCGCGAAGAACCCAACTGTCGGCAAAGCGCATGTTGGCATCGCCATCTTTGGTTTTCATCGTGATCTGCTCCGTAATCATCAGCGTTTGCGGATCTTCGGTTTCTGCCCAGAAAATAATGTCAGTTTCCAGACCATCGATGCCCAGAATGCCCTGCATATGCTCACGAATCTGCTCGCGACCCTTATAAATGATCGGCTTCTTGCTGAAGCTGCTGATGAGCAGCGCGTCGTCGGTGTACTGGTCTAGCAGAGCCTCAATGTTTTTGTCGAGAATATGCTGAATATGCTCCCGGTACATCTGGCCCAGCGGGCTGTCGGGTACGTTTGTCATGACAAAAAAGTGAACAGTTAAGTCGTTAATTGTTTAGGGGCGGATTCGTTAACAAGCCGTTTTTCTAAATTCCGGAGTCGGTTAACTGACCAGAAAGCAATAACAGCCATTGTTACTAATACCAGCCCAATACGGAGGCTCTGATTAGGAGCCGTATCCCATTTCGTAGCAATCAGCAGGTAATAGGCGAGCCCTAAGGCATAGTATATCCCGCTGATTATGACATGGCTTAGCATATCTGACGAATGCCCGGTCCGGCTCGTATTCTTAATGATTACGGGCCACAGATACCAGATCGCCATGACCAAATGCCAGGTGGCCAAACCCCAGACAAATACCTGAAAATGGGAAGGTGATTCGGCTAGAAAAGACCACATCAACAAGGGGAACAAGGCAGAGAACCGCGCCGTATCGAATAAAAAACGGTTGAAAGAACCCTGATACGGTACGCGCTCAATGAGCACACTAAATCCTAACCAGGCGGTCACGATGAAGAGCAGCGTTGTTAAAAACGAAACGAGTACCAGCACGTCGTTCCAGACAGTGATGTCAAACGTTGGCGATGTGTTCCAGTGAAACCGGTCGTTCAGCAAACGAAAGCCAGTTACCAGAGTCAGCGAAAAAAACAACGTGATCAGGTTCGGTAGCCGTACTAGTACCTTCGATAAGGCGGTGGGTTCCATGATGATGGGGTTAGTGAAGCGTGAATTATAGCTTAGCGAAGTTGCTCGATCAGCCCCCAGTCATCCCAGTTTGCCCAGGCTTCGGTAATCTTATCATCAACAACGTGGTACATAACGAGCCCTTTCCAGGTTGCTTTGCGGCCTGTTCCTTCGATACCGGCAAAGGTGTTCTGGTGCGTGCCAGGTGCAGCAAACCGAACCACTACTTTGTCGCCCTCGGCTACCATATCAACGATTTGGAGATCCAGGTCCGGGAAGGCACCATACAGCATATCCATCTGGTTATGCAGGGCATCAGCCCCGGCAATTGCCTGTGGAACGGCCGAACGATCAATGTAAAAGCCGGGAGCGGTGAAATCGCTGAACTTACTAAAATCACGATTGACGAGGATCGCATTAACGTATCCGCGGACAAGTTCCTTATTTTCTTCGACTGACATGATGAGTTGTTGTTTTTACTTGAGAGTTAATGGATAAATAGGCAAAAGAGGCCTAGAAGTCATATAGTTTTTTGATACCACCAATCTGATTCATCAGACTCATGACATCATTCTGAACGCGGGCTTCGATAATCTTACCGTCTTCGCTGAAGCGGAAAAAAGTCATTCCGCTGATCGAAACCTGCTTATTGCTGGCTGGCACATTACGCCAGGTGCCAATATGTTTGGAATCCATTTGCCAGAAAGCAGCTCCTTTCAGTTCTTCGGCAACAATGTCGTCCGGCGCTACTGAATACGTCAGATTCTCGAAAATGCCCCGATTCCGTTGAACTAATCCCAGAAATGCGTCGCGTCCATCTAAGTGTGCAAAAGCCAGAATGAACTGGAAGTTAGGATCAACGATTCGTTCGGCTACTTCAACATCACCTTGCGACCAGACGAGTTCCATAAACTCGCGTACTGTTTTCGTGTTCTCTTCAATACGAGTCATAATGACAGGGGTTTAGCACTGGAATAATAATGGTAGATAGAATGATATTATGACTGCGTAGGCCAGCCACGAGGTCGTATTATTAAGCACCTGGCGGTGGAGGAACAACACCCAACTGTTGGAGCAAGCCCAGTTCATCGACATTCGCCCAACGTTCAGCGATTTTTCCATCAGACATCCGAACGGTCGTCGTTCCGGTAAAGGTTAACGTCTTGCCGCTAGGTGGCATGCCCATTACACCACCCGTATCGGTGCCGGTCAGGCTCCAGCGGTGAACAACTTTATCGGCTACATAAATCTGATCGAGCAGCGTCAGATGAATGTCTGGCATGGCGTGACGGAACATGCCAATGATTTGCTTAAAGCTTCCTGAACCTGGTTCGGTTTTGGATTTACCACCCACAAACGAGTGATCGAGTGCATCTGCTGTCAGCAGGTCTTCGCGTACAACGCCAGTATTCCAGGCTGTTTCAAAAAATTCAAGGCAAAGGGCGTTATTTTCTTCGGGTGAGAGTGCCATAATTGACAGGTAAAAAAGGGTTATTTGATTTGATTGAGTAATTAATTGAAAAAGGGAAGGTAAACGTATGGTGTCTTTGATGGATGGTTGTTATTTGGTTACGCGCCAGCCTAACCCGACGGCAACCGTCCATTTGCGTTCTTCACTGATATAATGCAGGGGCACAAGGAGCAAAACACGTTTATAGGCAACGTAGATGCCGGTTCCTAGTGTTGGCGTAATAAGTGGCGATGGGCTGCCCTCGGGACGACCGATGCGCAGGGATGGATACATATTGATCGCCACGCGCCAATTTCCCTGACTAATGCCTACCGATGGACCTCCCAGGCAGAAAAACGCATAATGCCCATCGGTAGCCATTGACAGAATGCCGTCATAATGGGCATGCGCTTTCATGCTTGGTGCTGGTGGAGACCGGGTACTGTCGGCAAAACTGACATGGTTAGCACGGGCCGTTATCGTTATCGCTACGAATATAACCAGTAAATAAGGTTTCATATAAGCGTTTAGATAGACTCAGTTTAACGTAAAGGCACTTTTAGACTGACTATTTCTCCTGCTGACTTATTCACTGCCAAAGGCCGCTTCGGTGGGCAAAACACCCATCAACTGCCCTACTAACTGCAAGTGAACCCTGCCATCACGGATGAGCATGATGTCGTAAACACGTCGTTTGCCCAGCGAACTCGTAACGGTTGCTTCAAACCAGACATAATCCGGATCACTCGTAATATTTTCGACCGATAGTGGCGTAAATCCAGACTCTTTGGCGAACAGGTTCTGAAACATTTGCCGGATTGGTTCCCGACCAGCGATGTCTACGCGAGCGGTAATCAACTGGGCGTCTTCAGTAAAAAAATCGTCGGCCAGCCCATCCGCATCACCCCGGCTGTGGAAGTCGAGATAGCGGTTATGAAATGTTCTGGCGTTTGAGCTGTTCGGTGGCGTAAAGTCGCTGAAGTCACCTTCCTGCCATACGGTCCCCTGACGAAGACCGTATAACTGGAGGTAAATCTTGCCTGACCGCAGAAACTTTAGTTCATAGACCTTTATCGGATCGCCCTGCGGGTTCTGAATGGTCATTTCCATCCAGATATAATTTTTACCCGTCTCGAACTTATCCATTGACCGGTCGCCCAGGACACTCAGCCGTTCCAGATATAGATTGACCAGCTCTTTGATGGCCTCATGTCCCTGTGCCCGGAACGTGAATCCGTGCATGCGGGCATCATCGGTATAGCACGCCTTTACCATGCCATCAATATCGCCCTTCTGAAGAAAAGCGACTTGGGTAGCCTGTAGTGCTTCTGCTTCAGAAGCACTTGTTTCAACAGATTGGTGAACTGGCTGCATGGTACAAATGAGTTATCTGTTCAGGTTGCAATTACGATGGAAGTACGCCAAGCTGGTGGAGTAATCCCAGGCTATCGCCAGACATCCACAGTTCAGCTATTTTGCCATTTTCAACACGAAACATATTGATACCCTGGTCGGTAACTCGCAGGTTTGTTGCTTCATGGCCCAGAAATCCACCCGTGTTGGTGGCTACATACGACCACCGGCACACGACTATGTCGCCTTCGGCAATGAGATCGTGCATCGTGAAGTGCACATCCGGAAACGCCGACTGGGCGGTTTCAAACCATCGTTTAAGCGAAGGCGGCTGATGGGCCTGTCCTGGTGGGAAATGTAGTTGGAGGTCTTCAGTCGTAATTTCACTGATAAGATCACCCTGCTTTTGGTTCCAGAAGTCCTCCCAATACCGGGTGACCACTGCTTTATTGGCTTCCACTGACATAGTTTACTTACTTAGCGTGAAAAATGAGTTTCATTTAAGCTGGAATAACACCCAATTGCTGCATGAGTCCGAAATCGTTTTCGTTGACGTGCACCGAAACGATCTTGCCGTGGCGAATTGTGAAAATGTCGATACCAAAGTCTTTAATGTGATTGCCCGTTGCTGGTGCACCCAGAAACTCGCCATTGTGCGTTCCTTCGATCTGCCAGCGGCTGGCGACCTTATTTCCTTCGGCCATTTGGCGTAACACCGTAAATTTGATGTCGGGGAAGGCATTGCGGAGGTAGAGAACAAAGCCACGGAATGCATCATAGCCAGTGATTGGCTCTGGTTGTGTCGGGATGATAAAAGCAAACAACGGATCAAGAATTTCTTCGATTACTTCCAGTTTGCCCTCGCTCATGATGTCGCCAAAATACCGGGCTACCAGTGCTTCGTTTTCGGCCGGTGTGGTTGGTGCTGGAGCACTTTCCTGCGGAGGTAATACGCCAAGTTGCAGCATCAGGCCAAGCGTATCTTCGTGACCGATTGATTCCACAATCTTGCCGTCTTTAATGGTATGCCAGGTCATGCCATCGATCTGGAAAAAATTTCCCGTTGCTTCAACGTTGCCTTTTACCGTTAGCAATGGTCCGCCGGTGTGCGTACCACCACCTAACCAGCGTGTAGCAACCCAGTCGCCATCGGCAACCATATCCTGTGGATCGATGTAAAAGTCAGGGAAAGCACTGTGCAGCATCTGTACAAGACCGATGAAGCCCTCGGGGCCATGAAATGGTTCGGGGTGCGTTGGAAGGGTAAAGACAAAGTCAGGAGACAAAATTTCAAAGGCCGTATCTGCATTGGCCTGATTCATGATTTCGTGAAAATAGCGCCGGGAAACGGCCTTGTTTGAATTGCCTTGTGCCATTGGAAGGGGGAGATTTTTGGTTAATGGTTTTGGTCTACAGAATTAGTTGACGGATGTCGTAACGAATGAACGCTAGGCATCAGACAGAATCATATCGGCGAGTTTCTCGCCGATCATGAAGCAGGCTGCAACGGTATTTCCACTCGTGACGACAGGCATCACCGAGGCATCGGCCACACGAAGGCCAGATATGCCATGAACCCGTAGCTTAGAATCGACTACGGCAAGCGCATCGCTACCCATCCTACAGGTTCCGGCTGGATGCCAGAGTGTAGAACTTTGCGTACGAATAAAGCCATCAGGATCACCCGGACCCGGAGCCAGCTCACCACCATTGAGTGGCGAAAACGCTTCCGTTTCACTCAGCTTTCTGATAATACCCAGCGCCTTTCGAAACACCTCAACATCAGCTTCTTCCTGCAAATAGTTAGGGTTAATGACTGGCTTGTCGAGTGGATCGGCCGAACGAAGTTTAACCGTACCTACACTTTTAGGCTGTACCAGAATCGGTAGAAAAATGCAGACATTACCCCCAAAATCGGGTAAGAATGGAGCCAGCGGTGCGGGAATACTGGGTGTAAAATTCAGTTGCAGATCGGGGGCGGGTGCTTCGTCATTTGTCTTGACAAATAGCACGTTACCCGTTAACAGCGTGGTGTGGGGTCGATCGATTTTCGCCCGGAAAATAACGGGTAACTGAACATGATCCTGTAGGTTTTGCCCAACACCAGGTAAGTTAACATGAACCGGAATGTCAAATTCATGCAGATGCTCGGTTGGGCCAATTCCTGACAACATCAGAATCTTGGGTGAGTTAAGTGCTCCTGCGCTGAGTATCACTTCTTTTTCGGCCAGCAACTGGTGTGTTTCGCCGTTCAGCTGATAGTCAACACCAACGGCCCGGCCTTCGCGAATCAGAATGCGGGTTACCTGCGCGCCCGTAATCAGGGTCAGATTCGGACGGTCCAGAACGGGTTGAAGAAAAGCTGTAGCACTACTGGCACGATGCCCATCGGGGGTGATGTGGAACTGCAACAGACCGGCACCGTTTTCCTGCCGGGCACCGTTATAATCCCAATTCGGTCCATCGTAACCCAGTTCAACGGCACCTTCCAGAAATTCTGGTGAACGCATTACGTCATCCGGGCAATCCCGTACCGATAGTTCGCCATCGGAATTATGGTACGCTGATGTTCCACCTTCGTAGGATTCGATCTTTTTGAAGTAGGGCAACACATCGTCGTAACCCCAGCCGTCGGCCCCCTGGGCTTTCCACTGGTTGTAATTGGCCGAATTGCCGCGAACGTACATCATAGCGTTAATTGATGTACTACCGCCAACTACTTTGCCCTGATTAATCGTCAATTCCCGACCGGCTAAACCATCCTGTGGAGTCGTTGGAATTGCCCAATCGATAGGTGATCCCCAGAGTTGAACAAACCCTCCCGGATCTGCCACATTGGCGCCTTTATCCCACTCACCAGCTTCGAGCAATACAACCTGACAATCAGGGTTTGCGCTGAGCCGATTGGCGATAACACTCCCAGATGCACCCGCTCCAATAATGGCGTAGTGACAATGTGATTTCATGAGTACGGTTAAAAAAGAGGTAGGATATTAAGGGTCTTCAGCAGGCAGCCTTCAGGATGCAATCGTCAGTACAGAACTCATTTTCCTGTTCGAAAATGCTTACTACTTACTGAAGACTGTACACTGCGGACTGCCTGCTGTTTAATCTATTGCGAGCAATTTGTCTTTACCCAATCACTATGGTGGTTGCCTTCCAGCACCAGATCGATCAGGAACGGCTTATCATCGGCCAGCATCCGGTCGATAGCGGGGCCAATTTCTTCCACGCGCTCCACCCGAACGGAATCGACACCCATTGATTGGGCCAGAACATCGAACCGGATTGGCGGAAATGAAAGATCGAATGAGAGCGGATGTTCACGACTGGCAATACTGCGTTCCTGCCAGTATACGTCAATGTTGAGTTGCAGCAGTTTGTATGAACCATTGTTGCAGACTACAAACTTAGCCCCGGTATTGTGTCGCACTGCCGACCACAACGCCTGAATCGTATACATGCTACCACCGTCGCCTGAGAACCCGATCACTGTTTTTTCGGGATGGGCCAGTTTGACGCCAATCGCTCCCGGAAATCCTACGCCGAGCGAACCACCGCGTGTCGTAAAATACGAACCTGGTTTACGGGGTGGAATAGCCTGTTGAACAGCAGGAGAGTTTGTCAGCGCTTCGTCGAAAATAACGACATCGTCGGGTACTTTTTGAGCCAGTACCTCGGTAAACTGCGCCATTTTGAGTGGTTTGACTTCTGCCGATTCGGGTTCCGTCACAACAGGGCTCGGAGCTGGTTTTTTAGCGTCGCGGGCAGCCTGTAACCGGCTATCGGCGGCAGATCTCTGCGAGTCGCTCTGCTTACTTTCTATGGCTTTTGCCAGTGCCTGCAGAGATAGTTTAGGATCGCTGACAACGCCTAGATCGACATGGTGATTCTTGGCTATTTCGTACGCATTCAGGTCAAAGTGAATGACTTTCGCGTCAGGCTGATAGATGTCTTCCAGTCGGGGAAATACTTCCGGAACCATATACGTACCAACAATCAGATTGGCATCGCCTTTACTGGTCATTGGGTGGCTATACTCGCCGAACATGTGCCCCGTTGTTCCCTGATAGAGCGGATGGGTCGTATCGATAAAGACATCCCCGAAATCGACCCCATAAACATCGGCACCCAGTAACTCAGCTACCCGAACCAGATCGTCGTTGGCTCCGGAATAGGCAACACCATCGCCTGCAAAAATGACAGGCTTCTCGGCTGCTAATAGCATGCTGGCAGCCTCGTCGATTTGCTCAGGAGTAGGTGCTACTCGCGTCGATGGGAAACTGGTTGGAACAACAGGTTCGTCGTTTATGGCGTCCAGTACATCCATTGGTAAACAGACGTAGACAGGACCCATTGGGGGCGTTGCCGCAATCTTAATAGCCCGGCGTATTGTGCGTAGCAGCGATTTCGGGCTGAGAACCAGGGTCGAATACTTGGTCACGGGGGCCATCATGGCGACGAGGTCGTTGGCCATTTGGGCGTCCATGTTCATATACTGCAAACCGGCATCGGCTCCAATTACGACCAGTGGTGCATGACCTCGCTTAGCCTGATAAAGGGCTCCAACCGCATTACCGATACCGGGCGAACTGTGTAGCTGTACCAGTGTTGGTTTCTGTGTTGTGCGGGCATACCCATCGGCCATCATTACGGCCACACTCTCCTGAAGCGTCAGGATGTATTTCATGTCCGGATAGTCGGCAACGGCATCCAGGAAACCCTGTTCAACCGTGCCGGGATTACCGAACATGTGATTCATACCATCGGCCAGAAACTGTTCGATAATCTTCTGATTCCCAGTCTTACCAGCCATATCGCTTCAATCCATTATCGAGAACGTTAACGAACTGATCGCCAAACTCAAACGAGCATTGCAGCGAGCGGGCAGTGATGAACGGATAATCGACAATGACGGATGTTTCTTTCCCAAAATTGCCATGATACTGGCCTTCTGGTCCGACAGCATCGGTGAGAATATACTCCAGTACATATGGCGGAGGTCCCATGTTTAGATCCGTATGCAGGAATCCAGTACCATCGTGGTAATCGTACTCAATGCAGTGCCCCGTAACGTGCTTACCCCGAATAATTGATCTACGCTCGTTAAAATCACGGGCAAAAACCAGCGGAGCAACCCCGTAGCAGATAGCCCCGATTGGCATATCTTTCTTGTAAAAAGCCAGAATAATGTCGTGAACGCGCTGGTTATTAACCATATCGATGATCGGGCCGCTACCGCCAACGAGGAGTAGCGCATCATACTCTGTTGTCAGATTTTCCTGAGCTACTTTCAGATCGCTGAAATATTTTTCAAACGTGCGCAGGAAATCAGGAGCCGAAAAATAAGGGCGTTCCGGTACTACTTCCGACATATTACTACGAGTCTCTAGACGATTCGTAGCCTCGAATGCCTGTACCATTTCAGCGGCTAGCGGGGTTGTAACACAAGTTCCTAACGGTGGATCTACATACGTTGTGTCATAACTAGGCGGTAAGGCTTCTGCTTTTTTTCCCTTGGGGGTCATAAACTCGACGGTGTACCCAGCTTCTTCGAGTTTTGTTAATGGACCCACCAGTTCAATTCCCCAGTATCCGTATTCTGATAGGATAGCCAGAACTTTCTTAGACATGTAACAGAGTAGTTATAGTAAAAAAAGAGAGATAAGTGCGTAGAAATAACCGACAACACTCGCCGGGCGAGTGAGGACTTGAGTAGCCCTCTGGCTGTGTATAACAAAAAATGAAACGGACTAGCGGGTGTGTGCTAGAAGTAGGAAGCGGACCTACAAAGAATTGTGAAGTTGACTTGTTTCATAAAAAAGAGGAAGGGAATTAAGGTGATGGCTCTGTCTTGGATTACTGATCAAAACTATCAGTTTAAAATCACCAAAACAGATATTTGCCGTGAACAACGAGAGACATGGAGTAAACGACACGCTTTTGGGCGTGAATAAGAAAGCGGGTTTTTAGCGGAAACGAAAATGGTGTAAAAACTCTTCTTTGTACACTCTTCCGAGCGGAACAGTCTGCCCCGGAACCTGCACTTCATAGTCGCTGAATGACTCCACATGGGAGAGGTTAACCGCAAATGAGCGGTGTACCCGGATCAGGGTCATATCGGCCAGCCGCTGCAATAAAACGGCCAGTGAAAGCCGTAAAACAAACTTTCTGGTTGGTGTTACAACCGTTGTGTATTTGTCTTCGGCTTCAATATAAAGTACCTCACCTTTGTGTAAACGCACAAATTGGTAATTCTGCTTGATAAAAATATAGTCGCCAACCTGTAAAATCGTCTCACCTTCGCGGGCGGCCATTGGCATTGACATTGGCTCATGAATGACGGGTGCATTACTGGCTGTAACGTAGGCAAAGTTGCTTAACGCAATTTCAATGGCAATCCGCAAACTGTCGGTCGTGACAGGCTTTGTCAGATAGGCTGCAGGTTTTGTTAATTTGGCTTGTTCGAGGGTTGCGCGGTCGGTTAAGGCTGAGAGATAAATAATCGGTATTGGATTCAGGGCGGATAGTTGGCGGGCAGTTTCAATGCCAGTCCAGTCGCCCCGCAGGTTAATGTCGCAGATTACAATATCGGCGGTTTGTTCTTTATGCAGGGCAAGGGCTTGCCGACCAGTTGTAGCCGTGCCAGCAATGTTATACCCTTCAGCTTCGAGTTTCACACAAAGCTCTAGTGCCAGTATCGCTTCGTCTTCAACGATTAGAATAGAAACAGGTTTAACAGGGATGGTGGTCATGATTTTATCGACTCTTATTTACAGATTGATAAGGTTATCACAGTTTCCTGGCCAAATGCATCAAGCTAACACGAAATACCGAGTTAAAGCTGATAAAGTCACTATTTTATCCGCGATTCATTTAATTTTTGGGGTTTATTAACTAAGCGGTAATAACAATGACATCTACTAACTATGTTAATAAAAAAAAGTATTTATTTAAGACAAAAACAAGGACAGAATAAACAAATGTATTGTTAAAAATACGCAGAAGAATAAGCAAGTGATAGACGGTCTTTTATGGGAAATGATCACCGAAGAGGCATGCCATATCCCAACAAATATAAATGGAAAATCATATACTTTTGACGTCGTTGTAAAATGAATATTAGTAAGTACAGCTCTCTTACTGATGTAACTAAAAACTATGAGTAAACTTTACTTTTCATTGATAATTTACTTTTTAACCCTTAGCTCTTCGTTTGCTCAGGCTACTTTGTTACCCGACTCGCTGGCCAATGCACCGGATTCGGTAAAGATGTGGGCCTTACGAGAGGTCGGCGATTCATTAATCTTTGCAGGACAGTACGTCATGTCCAAGCAGGCGTTTCAGCAGGCACTGGCATTGGCGCAGACAAAAGGTGATCGGAATGCGATTGCTATGGGGAATCGGGGTATGGGTTTCTGGCATGAGCAAACAGGCGATTACGGACAGGCAATTGCCTGGTATCAGAAGGCGTTACAGGCGTTTCAGGAAAGCGGTAACACGAAGCAGTTTGCCCGAACGCTACGATTTGTCAGTGAATGTTATGATCGATTACAGGACTACAAACAAGCACTGAGCTATATTAAACAGAGTCTGGCCTTAGCCGAGAAATACCAATATACCGATCTGATAATGCAATGCTATGAAGGGCTTGCTATCTATGAATCAAAGGCTAAGCGATACCAGCAGGCACTAGCACTTCGAAAAAAAGTATTGGCTTATTATGAGTCGACCAAAGACTCGCTTTCTTACTACCAGGCGTTGTATAATATTGGTTTACTGTACAAGAATATGGGTCAATATGGTCGTTCGGAGCAGGCTTTCAAAGATGTTCTAGCCTATGGAAAACGCCAGAAGAACGATTTTCTAATTGGTTATGCGTATATCAGTTTGCCCTATGCGCTGATTCCTCAAAATAAACTCGATGAAGCTGAAACCTGCTGTCGATTGGCTTTGGCCTGGGTGGAACAGGTTGGCGGAGAGAAACATACATTTCTGGAGGAGATTAATGGGCACCTGAGCCAGCTTTGGGAGAAAAGGGGAAATTACCAGCAGGCTTTACAGTATTACCGTTTGCAGATGGTTAGCCATGATAGTATTGTTAATGCTGAAAAAAATCGGCAGGTAGCTGAACTGGAAACCCGCTATCAAACCCGGCAGAAGGAAGCCGAAATACAGGAGCTAGCTGAATCCAATGCCGAGAAGAATCGGCAGATCTGGGCCGCAGTAGGCGGGCTGATACTTTTAGCGGTATTACTGGGGACTTTGTATAATCTGTATGAACGTGTCCGTCGGAACCGCCAGAAAATCCAGCACCAGTCTGAGCAGTTAACGCTGATGATGCGGGAGATTCATCATAGGGCAAAAAATAATCTGGCAATCGTATCGAGTTTGCTTTATTTACAGACGGCTAGCCTTGATGATGACGACGTTATCCAGACCATGCGGGTAGGGCAGCAACGGGTAGAAGCTATGGCCCTTATCCACCAGCGGCTGTATCAGACCGACCAGACAACGACTATCGAAATGGCCGAATACCTGACCGATCTGACCGAGAGCCTGTTGAAGGCGTATGGTTATCAGGTCGATGATTTTGATCTACAGCTTACTATCGATGTCGAAGAACTGGATGTGGATATCGCCATGCCGCTTGGGTTGATTACCAATGAGTTGATTACCAATTCGTTAAAATATGCTTACGAGTGCGGCCAACGCCCTTTGCTGCACATCTGGTTAGGTACTGTCAGTAGATTATCGGAGTCGGATATTATTCTCGAAGTTCAGGATAATGGCCCCGGCATAGACATGGCTGACTGGCAACAGACCGGGAAGCGGAATACGTTCGGTAAGCATCTGGTTACACTGCTTAGTCAACAGTTGAACGGTATGTTTGAGGTGATAAACCATAATGGAACCTTGTTCCGCCTGATCATTCCGCAAAGTCGATTAGACGCTTAAAATCAATTAGTTAGCCAAATCTAGGGGCTTATTCTGCGCTAACGGGAAGCCGAATAGTTACTTCGGTGTACTGGCCGAATTCGGAGGTCGTTGTCATTATACCTGCATGGCCCTGTGTAACAATGTTATAGCTCAGCGATAACCCCAGGCCGGTGCTTCCCTGCCCGGTTGGTTTTGTTGTAAAAAAGGGCTGATAAATTTTGTCGAGTATGCTATCCGGAATGCCCGTTCCGTTGTCGCGAATGCAAACGACGACCATTTGACTGCCCGGATCGGTTTGGGTACTCAACACTATTGCCGGTTTATAATCGGTGTTGAGCTGTTTCTGTTTTTGATTGACAGCATAAAAGGCATTATTGAAAACATTAAGCAATACCCGGCCGATATCCTGCGGTACTACTTTCACGTGATCAATAGTAGTGTCTAATTGTACCGACAGTTCTGCGCTGAAGTTTTTATTTTTGGCCACCATCTCCTTGAAGGCCAGTTGTAAATACTCCGATACCAGGTCATTAAGGTTAGTCGGCTGCTTTTTGCCCGTGCTGGTACTGCTATGCGACAACTGCAACATTCCCTTGACAATGCTGTCGGCGCGCTGCCCGTGATTCGAAATACGCTGCACGTTTTGAATAAGATCATCCGCGAGATCGGTGGCATCCGTTTTATGGTCGGCCGTAATTTCTTCTTTAAGTTCCTCCAGGAGTTCAATGCTGATCTTCGAGAAATTATTGACGAAGTTCAGCGGATTCTGGATTTCGTGAGCGATCCCGGCAGTCAATTCTCCCAGCGAAGCCATTTTCTCTTTCTGAATAAGCTGCACCTGAGTCTCCTTCAGTTCGAGTAGTGTTTTCTCAAGAGAATCCCGCTGAATTTCCAGTTCGCTTTTTTGTTGGGTTATCTCGGCTGTTCGTTCTACGATCTGTTCCTCCAGTTGTTCGGTGTACATTGTCAGCTCATCATTCGCTTTTTTAAGCGACTGAGTCATCCAGTTGAAATTTTGCGTTAGATCGCCGATTTCGTCAGGTAAGCCAACCGGAACAACGGTCGTCAGATTGCCCGAATTAACCTGCTGAACGCCTTCCAGTAATTGCTGTAACGGACGGGTAAGGGTAACGCGGAGAATTCGGGGCAGAATTAAAATCAAACCAGCAGTAGACAAGGTGATGATTGCCAGTAGTTTAATGATGCCGTCCTGCTGAGCCATTCGAGGGCCGTAATCAGTAGGGTATAATGGTGGATAAAATACCAGTGTCACGATCAGCAGTACGGTGGCTATCATGACGAATGTAAAGCCTACTAATTTGATTTGAAAGCTGGTCGGCACCGCGGCATATGTAATCGAAACGACAATCTGAGACAGATTTCCCAACCAGATCAGGATGAAAAACGTCCAGAAACCAACCGTGCTATAGATCCCGTAAATGACCGCAACAATACAGGGTATAACAAAGCATAAATTAACAATTGCCATGTACGAATTCCCTTTTGCCGCTCGTTCATTGCCCTGTTTGGCGAATAGACGCCCTTTTCGCCACCCCAGATAGATGGCCCACAGGTTTGTCAATAAACCATAGATAAACATAGACGATTGCATCAGGAGCAAATGGCTCCCGTTATAGAATTCATTCCAGCTGTTAAATGCAATCAACCCAACTACATACGCGATCATTACGTAAAAGACGATCTTTCGTTCACGTTCAAAAGCGGGTTTAACAAAGCGGTAGAGGAATTGAATGTAAGCAATTTCAACAAGGCCCAGAGCGGGCACAAACATGAGTATGATCTGAAGTTGATAGAGCAGAGAGCCAACATAAGCCGGATGAATGCTGTACCGTATCATATCGCCGGTTTGCCATACGATCTGGCTGAAATAAAAGATTTTAAACCATTGCTTTCCGGGAGCCTCGACCTTAAGATTGACGAGATATACATACATACTACTCGACACCAAGACAAGTATGTAAGCCATTACCGAATGAGTATGCAGTAAAATCAGATCCATTTTTGCTAAGTAGTGTATGGGCTACAGATGTATGTCGACGCTGATTATAAAACTAACCGGAACCATTATTACTTTACATTCTATAAGTGATAAGACGCAGAGAAAGAGCCTTTTATACGAATGTGTATGAAGCTTACTATGGTATGGCGAATACATCAATAGTACAGTTGAAAGTAATCAATTGGCTGAAGGGTAGCGTGTATTTGCCGCGAACAACGAGAGACATGGAGTAAACGACATGGTTTTGGGCATGACTTTCGTTGCCCGTGCCAAAATGATAAGCGTCTGAGCGTTAGCGAAACCGCTGCGTTCGCGAAGAATCCGATTGCAAACTTATGGTAATTAGAAACTATCGATAACGTATATTGAGTAAAAGGACAGGTTTAATAAAAAGTTTCGCCGATGACTGTCGATCTACTTGGATTGACAGTCATCGGCGAAATGCAAATGCCTGAAAAAGAAAATAACTATGGCTTCAGCCTTTCATGAACCGTACCAGTCCAATTTCAAACAACAGGAAGGCAAGTGCGGCCAGCAAGAAATATTTCCAGAGACTACGCCCTAAATTTTCCTGTTCCAGTACCTGCACAAAATCACCATCCTGAATACTATCGAAAACCTCAACATTGGGCTGATTGGCAAACGCCCGGCGTAATTCGTCGGCGGAATAAAAATCCATAACCGACTCTTTGTTGCCATGATTGAACGCTAATAAACGCTCGGTTTTTCCATCAAGCTGTAATTCATAATAACCAGATTCGATTTCCTGACCAGCACTCAATTCATTACTCTTGGGCATTTCGAGCAGGAGCTGGTTGCCGATGGTGCGCTGTACGGGAATAATTTCCAGTTTACCATGCTTCAGTTTGTAAACTGCCCGCTCGGATGGGTTCGTGACCGGAATGGTGATCAGGTTATCGTCGAAGGAGTACGCCGTTCGTTGTCCCCGGACACTAAGTGCTGCCATTTTGTACATGACCGGAACAAAAAGGGCATGTTCGGCCAGGTTACCGTAAGCACTCGCTAATGGATTAGCAATCAGATATACGCTTCCCTGGCCCGCCTTCGACTGAGTAAGTAATGGACTGCCATCGCGTAAGCTGAGAAGTCGTCCGCCCGCGTTCCAACGCCAGACAGGGGCCGCATTCGGCATATTGAGTGGCTCCGACTGATAGCTCTGCTGGAACACATCCCGGAAGAACGGATTCCGGCGATCGGGGTCAGCAACGGGTAGGGGAGAGGGATTACTACCCGGCGTGCCGGCTGTACTTTGCACATTACCCAGCCCTAAGGTGTTTAGAAATGGCCCGTAAGTGGCCATATCGGGATTCGTGGGCGGTATGATCGTCAGACTGCCTCCTTGCTGAACAAACCGTTCCAGTTCAGTTCGTAGGGTGCCATTTACCTGAGCAACACCTTCCAGTATTACCAAATCCGTTTCTTTCAGTTGACCAACATCGAAATTCTGCGCATTGAAACTCCGCCGGACAAATAAGCTGTCATTCGAATAAACGGCATCAACATAATCAGTAGAACGACCCGGAGAGCTGGACTTCTGCTCGAACAAATGCAGAACACGAACAGCAGGTGAGGCTTCAATGACAAAGAAATACTGGTTATCGAATGTAATGGGGAAATCCTCGAATACAATCCGGCCCCTATGGTATCCTTTTTTCGTCACATTGAAGTTGAGCGATATTGTTGCCGAGCCGCCCGGCTGCAGGGTGGCCGAAGCCGTCGACGTCTGCGTGTCATCCAGATATAGCCGTACCGGAAGGTTTTTTACATTTTCGCGTCCTCCGTTATTCAGTTTAACATTCAGGCTATTATTCTGCATTTCGCGGATAAATGGCGTACTTAGCCAGACTGAATCGACGTAGACATTTTTAGTAGCCTGAGCCTCTAAAGGCACAACAAACAATCGGTCGGTCGTATCGATCTGTAGACGCGCCAAATCACCGACTGTACTCTTCTGGAAATCAGAAAACCAGAATAACTGATTACGTCCTCCCGGATTTAAACTCGATAGCAGGTTTCGCTGCCGCCGGTAAACCGTTTCAAGTGCTCGTGGCGTATGCGCGAAATGTATGGAGGTGACGCGGTCGCGAATCGATTCGGCCGTTCCTGTCTGCTGTTCAGCCGCCGAAAAGTCGTTCGTGAGGAGTTGTAGTGAAGTGGCGTTTCGAAAGAGCGTCAACAGTTCATCCAATCGACCAGTTGCGATGTCGAGATAGCGTTTGGTATTCCGCTCATTCTGCATGCTGAATGAATTGTCCAGATACAGGCTGGTAACACCCTGCCGTGATAACCCCAGTTTATTTTTACTAGGGATAAACGGTTGGGCAAATGCCAGGACCAGACAAACCAGAAACAGGCAGCGAGCCGCCAGAATAAGCCAGTGTTTCAACCGTCTGAACGACTTAGTTTCGGTCTGAACAGTACGGAGCAGGGCTACATTGGTGAAAAACACCCGTCGTGTCCGCCGGAAATTAAAGAGATGAATAGCAATTGGTACCGATACAGCCAGCAGGCCGAAGAGGAAGGACGGATATAGAAAATTCATTCAGGGTGTTTTCGACGAAATTATTGCTGCAAACGTAGGTCATTTTATTAACGACCCAACTCAGGACTTTGGTTTCTGCATGCCCAAGTTAATCAGGGATTATGATTTCATAAAATGCTGTTCTTGTTTGTAATACGTCTGTATAGGTTATCGAACTGCTTGTCGTACCGATTGTCGTGAATTTGTCAACTGGCGTATGGCCTACGACCTGATGAAAATTGTGTAAATAGTCAATGCCTGATTCGGATCGGTCAGCCCAGACAGGGCCACTGAACGCATCGTAACCGCCCCGCCTTGCACTAACCTCAAAAAGGACGCTTTGTATTGGTAAAGGTTGCTTGTGGCTATTATTAATCAAGTCGGCAAGGTTTTTATCAGGACTGATCGTAGTCTCTTCATGCCCAGTTTTTGCCAATAGTCGTGCCAACCATTGATTTGTTACACCCGCATGGCTAAATAAATAAGAACCATACTGATGAGCCAGTTGAAACAAATCCCGATGTTTATCAAATAACGCACTTAATTTGGGTTGAGCCCAGCTCCGAAAGCCAGAACACCGATAATGTGGATAATGCAGATACTGAGCATCATGGTTGCCAATCAGGAGCACAAATCGGTCGGGTTCCTGCCGTTTTAACTCAATGATAGCGCTCAGGTTATTATAAATTGTCTCATCATCGAAGACGTAACTATCGGTATAATCGCCCAGAAAAATAACCTGATCATAGGCGTTGAGGTCCGCTTCCCGCCAAACGGATCGCCCGTGCAAATCACTGATGGTTAGGATCGTCATGCTGTATGTTTTCTCCGCCGGATAAAACCATCCAGTATAGTGTGTGAACTTTGCCGAAGGGCGAGTCGTAGCTATACCAGCACCTGATAATTAGTCGCTATTACTGATGATCCAGACAAGCTAAAGGGCGACGAATATTTCTGTTTTATAAGATTTTCCAAAAAACCTTTTTCAAGATACATCAGAATACCAGTTAACTGAAGAAATTAATGCAACTATGACCCGTGATGATTGAGAACTCAAAATTAAATGCAGCCTGTTCGTCGTTCGACAAAAGGACATTGATGATAAGTCTGTATAACAACAAAAAAAAGCCCCAACCGGTTATCCGATTGGGGCAAACTTATGAACTGAGGTTAATCAGTTTACAGCGTCCGCTTCACTTCTTTTAGTTCGAAGCTTTCGATAACGTCACCAACTTCGATATCATTGAAGTTTTTGATGCTCAAGCCACATTCGTAGCCAAACTTCACTTCATTGACATCGTCTTTGAACCGTTTCAGTGCACTGATTTCGCCAGTATGAATGACGATAAAGTCGCGGATAATACGGATTTTGTTGTTCCGCTTGATGTTGCCTTCTGTTACGTAGCAACCCGCCACAGTACCAATTTTGCTGATCTTGAACACATCGCGTACCTCGATATTCCCAACGATAACTTCTTCAACAGTTGGTGCCAACAGGCCCTCCATTGCGTCTTTTACTTCGTTGATCGCATCGTAGATAATCGAATAAAGTCGAATTTCGATCTGCTCCTGTTCTGCCAGTCTCCGTGCGCTCGATGAAGGGCGCACCTGGAAACCAACGATGACCGCATCCGAAGCCGATGCCAACAGGACATCCGATTCGGAAATCTGACCGACAGCTTTGTGAATGATGTTCACCTGAACTTCTTCCGTTGAGAGCTGTAGCAGCGAATCCGACAAGGCTTCAACTGAACCATCCACGTCACCCTTCACAATCACATTGAGCTCTTTGAAAGTACCAATCGCTTTCCGGCGACCAATTTCTTCAAGCGTAATGTGCTTGCGTGTGCGGAGTGTCTGTTCACGCAGGAGTTGCTCCCGTTTGTTCGCAATTTCGCGGGCCTCACGGTCCGTTTCCATTACGTTGAATTTATCCCCTGCCTGTGGAGCACCTGGAAGACCAAGAATCTGAACCGGCGTTGATGGTCCTGCTTCTTTAATCCGTTCTCCCCGGTCGTTAGTCATCGCCCGGATACGACCGTAGTGCGCACCGACAAGCATGATATCTCCCTGATGAAGCGTTCCATTTTCAACCAGTACGGTCGAAACATAGCCACGCCCTTTATCCAGTGATGCTTCGATAACTGTACCTAACGCACGGCGATCCGGATTGGCTTTTAATTCGAGCAGTTCGGCTTCAAGCAAAACTTTCTCAAGCAATTCGTCAACCCCCATCCCCGACTTCGATGAGATCTCCTGCGCCTGGTATTTACCACCCCATTCTTCAACGAGAAGGTTCATCGAGGCCAGCTCTGATCGTATTTTTTCGGTATCGGCTCCTGGTTTATCCACCTTCGAAAAGGCGAATACGATGGGAACACCAGCTACCTGGGCATGGTTGATAGCCTCACGGGTTTGCGGCATGACACTATCGTCAGCAGCGATAACAATGATAACGACGTCGGTTACCTTCGCACCCCGAGCCCGCATCGCCGTAAAGGCTTCGTGACCCGGTGTATCGAGGAATGTGATCATACGGTCGTCGCTGGTTTTCACGCTATAGGCACCAATGTGCTGCGTAATACCACCGGCTTCACCGGCTGCCACTTTTGCCCGACGGATATAGTCAAGCAAGGATGTTTTACCGTGGTCAACGTGACCCATGATCGTTACGATCGGAGCCCGTGGCTGTAATTCATCCGGCTCATCTTCACCAACATCGATACCCGCTTCGGTTTCATCTTCAGCCGATACAAACTGTACGTCGTAACCAAATTCATCAGCAATGACTGTGATCGCTTCGGCATCCAGTCGCTGGTTGATCGAAACGAACATTCCCAGGTTCAAACAAACCGAGATAACTTCGTTGATCGATACATCCATCAGGGAAGCCAGATCGTTAGCCGATACGAATTCGGTAACTTTCAGGATTTTTGCTTCCAGTTCCTCCTGTTCGCTGGCCAGGCGGTCCCGTTCGGCGCGGTCGGCACGACGATCCCGTCGGCGATCAGCACCCCGGTTGGGCGTATTGCCCTGCATCCTGGCGTTGGTCTGCTGAATGGACTTCCGTACGTCAGCCTGGGTTGGCGCTTCCCGGCGATTACCACCCCGGTCGCGGTTGTTGGTATTAGTATTACCCCCCCGGTTGGCATTATTGCCACCCGAGCGATTATTATTATTGTTGTTATTACCTCCGCCACCACCGGTCCGGTTGTTGGTGTTTGCACTGGCATTGTTTTGACCACCCCGGTTGGCCGGGTTCTGGTTATTACCCTGACCCTGACCTTGTGGCTGGCCATTGCCTGCTGCTGGATTGGCTGGCCGATTGGCATCGCGCTGACCACCTCCCTGATTGCGATCGCCTTGTGGACGATTACCATCCCGTTGTTGACCACCTCCCTGATTACGGTCGCCTGCTACCCGGTTGGCTGGTCCGCGATCGCCCTGACCCTCACGTGGGCCACGGTCGTTGCGAGGGCTATTGGTATTGCCCTGCCCTTGTGGCTGGTTACCGCCCTGGTTAGGTTGGTTGGTACCACCGACGGCTCCTTCGCGACCACCGCGAATTCGCTTCCGTTTTTTCTTGTCAGCATTGCTGTTTCCTCCCTGACGCGGATTGTTGACCGGCAGTTCGATTTTACCAAGAATTTTCAGACCGCCAAGTTGATGGCTACCAGCTGCCCGAATCGTTTCGGTTTTAGCGGTTGGCTCATCGACATCATTGGTAGCTGCTGGCGGTGTCGCCTGAGGGACATTCGCTTTGGGCTGATTGCTTATGGGTTTCTCGCGATCCTGCTGACGGGGCTGGGGCTGTTCAGCTTTGGGAGCTGGCGGGCTTACGGGTTCAGCTGGTTTAGGCGGTTCCACACGTGGCGCTTCTGTACGAGCTGATGGCTGTGGCTGCACTGGTTCAGGTTTCGGCTGAACGGGAGCAGTCTGTATTGGTTCGATTTTAGGCTGAGCTATTATTGGCTGTGGGGTTTCTACCTTAGGAACTTCGACAGGAGCCGGAGCTACTGTGGGTTGTGTAACGGCAGGTTTTACCTCTGTTGGCTGAGCTGGCTTCGGAACTTCTGCCTGTACCGGGGGCTGAACAGCTACCGGCTGAGGAATCACAGGCTTAGGAGTTTCCACCTTAACTGGCTCTGCACGAGGTGTTTCTACTGGCTTCGCTTCCTGCGGAACCGGTGCTTTCGCTACCGGAACAGGTGGCGGAGTTGGTTTTGCGTTAAGATCAATTTTGCCGATCACTTTTAACCCTGGTAAACCGGTTGAAACGGTTTCCGGGGTTGGTTTTGACTCGGTTGGCGCTGGTTTAGGCGCATCTACCCGAGGGACGTCTGTTTTAGGGGCGTCCGCCTTCGCGTCCACAATAGGACGGCCTGCGTCATCACGACGGTACAAAATGACATCTTCCTCCCGACGATGCGGTGGCTCGGCGACCGCAACCGACGGTTCGGCCCGGCGAGCTCCGTTCAGGAGTTCCGTTGATTTATACTCCTTCGCTAACACCTCCAACTGTTCCGTGTTGATTTTGGTGTTAGGATTAATTTCAACCTTAAACCCTTTGGCAGACAGACTATTCGCAACAGAGGAAAGCCCTTTGTTGAGAATTTTTGCCACTTGGCTTAGGCGCATTGACTTATCTTCTGCCATACGTTCGGTCTATATTCGGCAAATTTAATGGTTGTTGATATGGTATGAACAACAGTTTCTGCAATAAAAATCCCGTCTTTTTAAATGTAGAATGAATAATGTAGAATGGGCGATGCAGATTTGTCGATCATTTCCCATTTTCTATTATTCATTCTCCATCAATTTTATTCAAATTCCTGTTTCAGAATATTCAGAATCTCCTCCACGGTATCTTCCTCCAGATCCGTACGGCGAACAAGTTCTTCTTTGTTTAGGGCCAGAACACTCTTTGCCGTGTCGAGACCAACTTTGCGAAGCTCATCGATCATCCATTCGTCGATCTCATCCGAGAACTCCATCAGATCAACGTCTTCGTCGTCCTCGTGGCCTTCGTTATCGCGGAATACATCAATTTCCATGTCTACTAACCGACCCGCCAGTTTAATGTTCTGACCGCCCTTACCGATTGCCAGGGAAACCTGATCGGGTTTGAGAAAGACCGATACACGCTTTGCCTCCCGGTCGATCTGCATCGAACTGATTTTGGCGGGACTCAATGCCCGGCTAATTAATAGCTCGAGGTTTTCGGTATAGTTAATGACATCGATATTTTCATTCCCTAGTTCCCGTACAATGCCATGTATACGTGACCCTTTCATACCGACACAGGCACCAACGGGGTCGATGCGGTCGTCGTACGATTCAACGGCTACTTTGGCACGCTCACCCGGCTCCCGAACGATTTTCCGAATCGAAATAAGACCATCATAAATTTCCGGCACTTCAATTTCGAACAGGCGTTCCAGAAAAACGGGCGATGTGCGTGATAACACGATTTTGGGTGTACCATTCAGCATATCAACCCGGCTCACAACCGCTTTTACGGCTTCGCCTTTCCGGTAGCGATCTTTCGGGATCTGCTCCGTACGGGGCAGACTCAGTTCATTGTTCTCTGAGTCAACCAGAATGATTTCGTGCTTCAGGAGCTGATACACTTCAGCGCCGATCAGGTCGCCAACCTGATCTTTATATTTCTGATAAAGGAGCTCTTTCTCCATGTCCTTTATCTTCTGAATCAGTGTTTGGCGCGCCGTTTGTACAACCCGCCGACCAAAGTCTTCGAGCTTTACTTCTTCAGCAACCTGTTCACCCACTTCGAAGTCATCCTGAATTTTACGAGCTTCGGTGAGTGGTATTTTGTCGTAATCCCAAATGTCTTCGGAGTTGTCGTCCACGATTTCGCGTGTTCGCCACATTTCCAGGTCGCCACTTTCGGCGTTAATAATTACGTCGAAATTTTCGTCAGTACCGTATTTTTTACGAATCATCGTCCGGAAGACTTCTTCCAGAATAGCGATCATTGTAGGCCGGTCAATATTTTTCGACCGTGCGAAATCGGCAAACGATTCGATTAATAATCCACTGGTCATTTTCAAGTTAGCAGTTTACAGTTCACAGACAGCAGTTGTTCAGTAGAAGCGAATGCTTACTGGCAACTGCCTGCTGCCCACTATTTAAATGATACTTCTACATTAGCTTTCTTAATCTGCTCAAACGGAATTGGCGTAGGGCCAACCGCTGGAGCTTCAATAGACAAACTCACTTCTTTTTTCTTTTTACTCTTCGACTTTTTCTCTGGCTCAATTACCAACACAATGGAGGTGTCGTTTATAGACTCCAATTGACCTTTATATACGGTCCCATTCATCAGCGTAACGAGTAGATTCCTGCCTAAGTTACGAACATATTGACGCGGAAACAGCAGCGGATAATCTACACCGGGTGAAGAAACTTCAAGTGTAAAGGCAGATTCGCCAAAGAAATTTGACTCATCCATTTGCAAACCAAGACGACGGCTGATATCTGCACATTCGTCAATGGTTATACCGGCATCGCTGTCTACTAAAATTGTGACTTTGATTCGGCCACCTTGTCGACCAACTACCTGAACATCAACAATGTAAAACTGGCCATCGTTCAGATATGGTTGCAGTAGTTCGGTTATACGTGCTTTATCGTCCATAAGGTAGGGCTAACAAAAAAGGGAGTCCGACTCCCTTTCTTTACTAACGCCATACGGTAATTATGTCACAAATATACGACATACTTTAGTGTTTTGCAACCTCGCTTACTGTAGTGTATAGCGGGTTTGCGTGGCTAATGCCTAATTTTAGCCCGAAAACGAATTTTTGGCTGCTCAATGATGCTATGGCGGTAGGTGCTCAAGTTAGTCGGTTCATTACTTTTTTCTTTCGATCTTTATTCTGGTCGCTGAATTTACTCCTTGCTTTATATACTCTATTAAGCTACTGGCTATTGTATGCGCTGCCGATTCAGCACTGGTCGGCGGGAATGGTTATGATTTCGATTCCAGTTGCGTGGATCTTCAATCTCGTATGTGTCCTGATCTGGCTTACTATACGTCCCTGGCGAAGCTGGCTGTCGGGCCTTGTTCTTATTAGTGGTATCGTCCTGTTTGGTCAGCGTACGTTTGTCTGGAATTCTCCGGGTAAGCTAGTGAGTGCCAACACGCCACTAAAAGTATTTAGCTATAATGTTCAGTCATTTGGACTGGATAATGCATGGGAACGGAGCCATAGTTCGCCCAGAGTTCGTCGTATCATGAATTACGCCTTACGCTACGATGCGCCCGTAAAATGCTTTCAGGAGTTTTACACATCCACTGCTGTGACAGACTATGACGTTGTTCGTCGATTCCGTCAGAAGGGTTATGGATATTCGGCTTTCTTACACCCCGAACTGGCTGAAACGGCTGATGGTGGTGTTGGCGTAGCGATCTTTTCGATTTACCCGATTCTTCATTCTGGTCGGGAAGTATTTAGCCGGGGCAATGGGCTGGTGTGGGCTAATATAAAAGTCGGCAATGATACGATACGGATCATCAATGTACATTTACAATCGATGGGCATCCGGGTTGGTAAAGTATTGGATCAGGAAAAACTTACCGGTGTTCGACACGAAACAAGAGGAGTGTTGAGTGCCTTGCGGTTCGGATTTATTGAACGAGGGCAACAGGTTCAGCGGGTTGAGCGGCATATCCGTGAGAGCGAATTTCCGGTAATCGTCACGGGTGACCATAACGATACGCCTTATAGTGTTGTGTATGAACGGCTGCGACGGTTATTGCCGAACAGTTTTGAGGATGCAGGTCGTGGTTTTGGCTTCACCTATAACCGTCTACCTGGCTTCATTCGCATCGACCACCAATTTCATGATCCCAAATTGCCGCTACTAGATTTCGAGACAATCAATTATATCGCGTACTCCGATCATTATCCGATTGTAGGGACATATCTGTTAGGTCGGGCCGCGAAGAAATAAATGACTCGTTTGGTTAGTAGAAAATTCAGGGCTGCTTTTTCGTAACCAGGGGAATTCAGGTTCATTGCCTATTGATTCGACTTGCCCGATTCCTGACCTACGGATGGGCATTTACCCACACTTCGCCATCGGTAAAAACTTCTTTCTTCCAGATCGGTACAGTTTGTTTTATCGTATCGATTATGTACCGGCATGCCTCAAAGGCATCAGCGCGATGGGCTGTTGCTACACCAATTAGTACGGCTATTTCGCCCGTGAGTAATGTGCCTTTCCGATGAATAATCGTGTAACGCAGGATAGGCCAGCGACGGTGGGCTTCATCCGCAATTTTCTGCATCTCCATGATCGCCATACGGTCGTAGGCTTCATATTCGAGCCGATCAACCGGGCGCTCCTGCGTATTATCGCGTACAACGCCCAGAAATAAGTCGAGTGCTCCAGCCTGATCGGTTTGTAGGTAGCTCAGTGCCGAAGCTACATCAATTGGATTCGTAACAAGTGAAATCATCGCAGATTGGTAATTAGCAGCCTACAGTGGTAGCTTATAGATAAATTCGGTAAGCTTACCGGTGTTAATCGGATTTATCCTCCGCTAACGGGTGGAATCAGGGCAATTTCGTCTTTACTGGTGAGTAGCTGATCTGTTTCGGCATATTCGCCATTGACTGCTACCAACAATGATCGAATACCCGAAAGGCTGGGATACGCTTGATAGAGTTGGTTTAGCAGATCACTCACGCGGGCTCCTTCGCCAACCGGCACTGAAACGGCCGACTGGCCGGTCAGATCACGGGTTATACCAAACAGAAGTACTGAAATAGGGGTGCTCATTAGTCAAAATAACACTTTAAAGGAACAGCAAACAATTGTATGCTGGTAACGTAATAATCGTTTAATGAAGTTTCTCGTAACCAATAAAAATGGTGACACCACCGTGAGGTAATGTCACCATTTTTATTGGGAGAGCCAGAAAAATTGCCGATTAATTGGACTTATCTAGCTTACGCTCAGTCTTTTTTAACTTTTTGTCGGTTTTGTCGAGCGCTTTATTCGTACCGTCCTTTACGTCTTCTTTCGTATTTTTAGCCGCTCTCGATATTTTTCGCCCTGCTTTTTTGGTCTCACGCCCAGCTTTATCGGCAGCTGCGTCAACTGTTTGACCAGCCTGCTTGGCTGTTTCTTTAGCTTTCTCTTTTGTATCCTGAGCCCAGGCAACAGACAGGGTAAAGACCAGCGCTGCGGCTAGCGTCATTAACTTTTTCATAGTCATTGAGTGTTTGCGAATTTACGCCTTTACAACCGCTCAACGCCGTTAATTGTTTAATGAGTTATTCTTTATGCTTGAAAACTTTTACCTGATAAACATAAGACTGCATCCGTTTAATCTGCAGTTTGCGTGGTAGCCGGGCAAGGGTACTTTTCCGGTTCAGTCGTAAAGGCAGACCCTTTAAGGAGTCAACCGGTATGTTATTCAGCGCTTTAAGGAGATAATTGGTTTTTACCGCAAAGCTAACTCCTTCCGATGTTGTTTGCTTACCGCTGATAATACCAATCACATTGCCTTTTTCATCGAGCAAGGGTCCACCCGAGTTGCCTGGGTTAACGCCAATCGCTACCTGATAAGCCGTCGAATCGCCCCGGTAGCCAGTACCAGAGCTTAGATAACCTTCACCATAGACAATTTCTTCGCGGGGATAACCGAGTGTGTAGACCCGCTCACCCAGATCTGACTGGTGTGCATCGAAACTGTAGGGAACTGGTGTGAGCGCCCGGAACGCACTGTCGTCGCAGAGTTGTAGAAATGCCAGATCGTATGTTTGATCGGCATGAACAACACGCGCTTTGTATACCTCTCCAGTAGGGCTTTGTACGTACACCGAATCAGCATCCCGGATGATGTGGTTATTGGTAACCATATAGCCGTCGGCTGTCAGCATAAACCCTGACCCTGAAACCTGGGCCGGATTAACAGAGAGAGCCCGGCCTCTGCCGTTAAGATCGCTTAGTAATTTGCGCTGAGATGATTTAACGGCCTGAATCTCTTTACTTAATAAGCTGTATTGCTGTTCCTGCTGTCGATGGCTCTGTTGATAAGATCGGTACAGGAAAATCGAGCCGAACGTCGTAATAACGGCAACAGAGGCCGCAACGGCCAGTGTAGTACGATAGGTGCGCCAGAGCGAACGAATCTGACCTGATTGCTGTGCTTCGACCTGGTATAAACCAGCCTCCTCACGTACCGCGTCCATATCCAGACTGGTGTGAATCGCGGTCAGCTTCTGCTGAAGCCGAACTCGTTCGCCATACGCTCGCAATGTGCTTTCAATGTCTTTTTCGTCATTAGTCTCCATTGTTGTTGTGCAGACTTTGCAGTCAGTTAAGTATAACGGTTGGCGGAGGTGCCGAAGCACCCTTAGCTTTGTTTGTACTCGGAAAAAAACAATCGCTTAAGCCGCATCAGGCATTTATACTTCTGCGTTTTTGCGTTGTCAGGATTCGTATAGCCAAACTTGTCGGTTATAGCCTGCATACTCAGATGCCGGATATAAAAATCTTCCAGCAGTGTGCGGCAGGGTTCCCCAAGTCGATCGAGCGAATCAGCCATTAAATCGAATTGCCGATCCCGCTCTTCGTGTTCAGTTAAATCAGCATCGATTTGCTGCCCCGCAAAATCATCAGCGGCAGGCGTTTCTATATCGCGTACCATGAATCGATTACGTTGCGTCAACTGCTTCAGCCAAAGACGACGACCAACAGAATACAAGTATGTCTTTAGTTGGCAATGCAACTCCAGCGTACCACTCTGTGCTTTTTCGTATAGTATGACGATGGTTTCCTGATAAATGTCTTTAGCATCGTCTTCGCTACCGCTATTGCTGGTTACGAAGTGTAAGACCATCGGAAAATACCGTCGATACAATTGGTTCAGCACATCGTCGGAACCAGTTGACAGGCCCGCCAGCAATTCATCGTCGGTTAATACGGGCCGCCTACTTTCCTTCATTGCATTGCTTCATTACTTAATACAAAATCGCTCCGAACGTAACCCAAAAAAAAATTAAAAAAAATTGGGTTACCTTTTTTCCAATGGCGTATTAACGTTGACATTGTTCCATTAATCACACGTAAACAAAAACACCCCAAACTTATGAAAGCAATCACGAAATCTGCCTTCTTTTTCATGGCTATGATCGCCCTTGCAACCTCTTGCAGCTCGAAAAAGACTGAAACTGAGACGACTTCGACCGATTCTACTTCGACCATGATGTCTGACTCGACGACCGCTACGGACTCGACGATGGCTGGTGATTCGGCTTCGACCATGTCGTCGGATAGCGCGAAGTAATTTTTGCTAAGGCACAACTGCCGGTAATAATACCGACAACGCTATAAACGATTGGAAGCCCCTCGATAGTCGAAGGGCTTCTTCTTTTTTATATACATTACAAGAATAAAGTAAAAGACGTTCGCGGTAAAGCAGGAGCCGACAGGTATTGGCCTACGCATAAATCGTACCGATTATAGCTAATACAGAACGTTTATCAGTCGGTGCCTATTTTTTATAGATGCCCAATCTTCACTTCTTCAGGTAAACGTTTTGTCAGCTATAACAACTGGTAAAGGTCTACTAAGACGAATGGTGACCGATAATCAGGCCACCATTCAGTATCTTATCCGCTAATGCTTCCGACTGCCATTTCGGCTATCGCTATGCCCGGAGTGGCCATGACCTCCTCGTTCTTCGGCTAATTCGCTTTTGGTCTTACCCTCTACGTTATGCTCCTCTTCGGGACCTTGTTTGCTTTTATTGGCATTGGTCATCGTTCGCTCGCCATTAGGACGTTGACCGCCTGTATCGTGAGCATTCTGATTACGGGTCCGACCATCATTTGGCTGCAAATTATTGGAGCCTGGTTGGTTCGTGGTTTTGTTGTTAGCCATGATTTTAGTCTTTTGTTGAGTAAACTAAAAACTGGCTGGCATCTGAAATGTTCATAAACAAAAAGACCCGCCTTGCAGCGGATCTTTTTGTTTATGACTACTGAA
Organism: Spirosoma endbachense; assembly: GCF_010233585.1. Classification (NCBI taxonomy): domain Bacteria; kingdom Pseudomonadati; phylum Bacteroidota; class Cytophagia; order Cytophagales; family Cytophagaceae; genus Spirosoma; species Spirosoma endbachense. Next base: position 3,395,159 of record NZ_CP045997.1, on the reverse strand, counting down.
CACTACGATTAGTAGCCAGGATTCTGTTTTAGAATGCCTTTCTGATAGTCAACCTGAGTTTGTGGAATTGGCATATACTCATCTTTACCGGCGGTGAATTTTCCTCCGCCATAAGCTACCGTCAACCGTGCGCCTTCGTATGCTAAGAATGCGTTAAGTGAAGTAGCAGCGATGCCCCAACGAACAAGGTCATAGAAACGGTGGCCTTCGCCCGATAGTTCTAGTTTACGTTCAAACTGAACGGCGGTGCGAGCAGCTGCCTTATCGGCAAAGGGGGCCGTATAGTTAGCGATCAAATAATTGGCCGCTGGCTTACCATCTGCACCTTTCACAAAACCGTCGGCATTGGCTGCCCGAGTACGAACCTGGTTAACATATTTACGAGCCGTTTCTAAACTACCCACTTCGACTTCGGCCTCTGCCGCCATCAGCAGTACGTCAGCATAACGGATAATGCAGTAGTTAATCGCTGAATAGCCATCGGTCCAGGAGCTACCATCGGTAAGGGTTTTATCCTGCGATTTGTAGAAGACGAACTTTTTAGGTGAATAAGGGCCAGCAAAGCTCTGATCACGAATCCAGTCAAGGCCTGGGTGAACCATCCAGTCAAGATAAGGAATACCACGACGTCCGATAGACCAGTCTAAACGTGGATCAACCGTACCAGCGTCTGGTGTAAAGGCAGCGCTTGACGCAAGACCCTGATCTGTTTTCAATTGATTAGCTCCTGTATTATAAGAGCCGTCCAGCAAAGGAAGCCCTTTGGCATCCACCCGGAAAGAATTACCTAACTCGAAACTCGGTGCAAAGAAACCGCAGCAACCAGCAGGGCCATTAGAACCCGTGTTGTACGGGAAGTTCAGAACCAGATCGGGGTTGGCATTGTCGGAGCTACCGGTATTGGCCGCAGCCTGCGTTGCAAAAATCGATTCCTCATTGTTATCGTTTGCCGCATTGAAGACCTGAGCATACTGAGGCACCAGACCATATTTTTTGCCGTTGGTTGTTTGACCACTGGCAATAATCAGATCGAACAGCGCTTTGGCTTCCGCATACTTCTTTTGATATAGGTATGTTTTCGCCAGGTACGAAGCAGCCGCCCATTTATTGGCACGACCAGCAGCCGTCTGTGTTTCGGGCAAATTGTCATACGCAAATTTGAAATCGGCTTCAAGCTTAGGCCAGATATCTACATCGTTCTTGACCTGATCGATACCCGTTCCATAATCAACTGTTTCGTCGACGTAAGGCACCATGTTGAAGGCTCTCTTCAACTCGAAGTAATAGTGACCCCGCAGAAAACGGGCTTCACCGGTGAGCCGTGTTTTATCGGTAGCTGTTACATCTGTCCCAGCTGAAGGCAGCGAGCGAAGAACGATGTTAGCGCGGCTTACTCCTTCATACATGGCGTTCCATTTGGCGTTTACTTCACCGCTGGAAGCAAGGAGCTGGTACGTGCCGTAGGGAGTTAGTGCGTTAAAATCGCCGGAGTTTGAGCCTTTGTTCGCATCTCCGCCTGAGATACTACCCCGAACCCAGTTATAGGAGCTGGCCGACTGGCTAAAGCCCCGAGCGTTTAACTGCGCATAAGTAGAGAGCAATAGTCCTTCAAAACCCGCTTTAGACGTTAACTGGGTACTGGCTAACTGGCCGGTGGCCGGCACTTCTAAGAATTTTTCTTTGCAAGAAAACGTAGCCAACATGAGCACTGCTGTGGCTATGGTTCCTTTTGTAATAGGATTTTTCATAGTGAAATGTACCTGAAAAGTTAGATTTGTAGATGGGGAGATTACCCGATGTCAGTTAAGCTCCCCATTTCTTACCAAAGTCGTTTAGAAACCAAAGCTCAAGCCAACGTTGTAGCCGCGAGTGACTGGATAGTTACCAACATCAATACCAAAGTTAGTATCGGCTGATCCACCTACGGCTGGATCTAAGCCAGCGTATTTCGTGATGGTAAACAAATTGGTAGCCGAAGCCGATACACGCAACCGGCTAAATTTGATCTTGTTCAGCAAAACAGCAGGGAACGTATAACCAACATTGAGGTATTGCATCCGGCCATACGAGCCATTTTCCACGTAGTAAGAATTGGCCTGTGTATTCGTGCTGAAGTTCGATGTGTTTTCGAAAATGGGGACACTCGTATCCGTGTGTGTTGGCAGCCACGAATCTTTCACCCGAGCGCTAACCGCAGCTCCCGTAAATGAAGGATAGAAATCTGTAAACCAGCGTTGGTTGTTAAAGATCTTATTGCCCAACGATGCATACAGGTTTGTGTTCAGATCGAATCCTTTGTATTTCAGAGTCAGCGTTAAACTACCCGTAAATTTAGGAATCGGGCTACCCAGATACTGCCGGTCATTGTCGTCGATCTTGCCATCGTTATTCGTATCGGCGTAGCGGAAACGGCCAGGAGCTTTACCATCTTGTGTTGGAGCAGCAGCAACTTCCTCTTTGCTATTGAACAAACCAATAACTTTATAGCCATAGAACGAAGACAGATCATGACCAGGCTCATTCCGAACAACAGGAGTACCCAGGCGTGTACCACCACCCGTAAAATAGGGAACCGATGGAGCAATAGCCGTGATTTTGTTATCCAGAATACTACCAATGGCCGTAACCTCATAGTTCAGGTCGCCGGTAATGTTGCCACGTGTTGTAATTAAGAGGTCAATCCCTTTGTTACGCATACTGGCAACGTTAACATAAGGGGCATTGGCACGTACACCCACTACACCAGGAAGAGCCAGCGGATAAAGCAGATCCTTGGTATCTTTTTGCCACAGATCGAGTACAACTTCTAATTTATTGTTGAAAAACGCTCCATCGATACCGATGTTAGACGTGACGCTGGTTTCCCATTTAGCATTGGCATTACCAATCTGGCTCCGGAAGAAACCAGGAGAGATTGATGTATTGGCACCGCCAATGTCATAACCATTCCCTGCGTTAGAGGCAAAAAGGTTATACTGGTTGGTAGAGCTCAGGTAATTTGAGTTACCCATCAATCCATAACCGCCCCGAATTTTCAGATCGGATACCCAGGGGAGGTTTTTCATGAAATCCTCCGACGAAAGCCGCCAGGCTACCGAAGCCGCCGGGAAAACCCCATACCGATTGTTGGCACCAAACTGCGACGAACCATCACGACGAACAACTCCTGTCACAATGTATTTATCATTGTAGGTATACTTGAGTTGGCCAAACAGCGAGTAGAAATTGTTGCCTAAGCTATAATAACTACCAACCTGGCGCGTAGCTCCTGGAGTGGTTGTACTGATCGTTACGTAGTTTGGATCGGTTATGAAGGGGTTTAAACCCGAACCACTAACACCCCGACCTTTTCCTGTATTCAGGGCTTCGATACCTGCTAAAGCGCTAACATCGTGAATGCCGAATTTTTGCTTGTAAGAGGCCGTATTGGTAAACGTCCAGGCTAAGCCAACGTTCGAGCCTTCGCTATAGGTATAGTTCGTATTATTCTCGGAGTTTTCGTACTGGGCACGTGAGTAGTTATTGCTGTAATTACTGAAGTACGTGCCACCGATGCTACTGCGGAGTGTTAATGCTGGAATAACATCGTACTCTAAGTAAGCATTACCAAAGCCAAACACCGTGAAGTTTTTGTTATTGGCAGCTGCAATCCGGTTAGCTACTGGGTTCCGTGCATTGTTGAAACCAGGAGCAGCCGTTCCTGCATAACCACCAAACGCGTTATAAACCGGAATGATTGGTGGCATCCGGAAAGCTAACAGAATGTCATTTTCATCAGACGATACACTCGAGTTGTTGTTGGTGTTGTTACCAAGTAATCCCCCGGTGCCGCCCTGTAGACCCGTTGCCGAGACATAGGCAAACTGGATGTTTTCACCAAAACGTAATTTCTTCGTAATGTCAAATTCCGTGTTTGCCCGGAAGTTGTAACGAGAGAAATTGTTATAGGTGATAATCCCTGACTGCTGTTGTACACCAACGCTGATGTAGTAACGGCTGGATTCGGTGCCTCCCGAAAAGCCTAATGTATGCCGGGTCAGTGGAGCTACGTGGGTAATTTCCTTATACCAGTCTGTACCTTGCTTGTTGGCGGCTATAACATTGTAAATAGCTCCGTTGGCTGGGTCGGTATTGTATTTTAGTTTTTCAGCAGCTAAATCAACACTACTGGCAGCCAGACCTGACCGGCCGCCTACCAGGATGTAATCGGGTAGAACTGGAGTCTGACCGGTGCCATACTGATTACTGGAAATACCCGTAAAACTATCCGGTCCAATAGGGGTGCCGGTCTGGAAATTATCATTTTTGCGAGCCTGCCATGTCCAATCGGCTTGTTCTTGCGGAGTCAAAATTTTGGGACCGTGTCCTGGATCTGTAACACCGTATAATCCATCGTAACTAACGCTTAGTTTTTGGGCCCGGCGCTGACCTTTCTTGGTCGTTAAAACAATAACCCCAGCCGCAGCACGCGCTCCATAAATAGAAGCCGAAGCGGCATCTTTCAGTACGGTGGTTGTTTCGATGTCATCTGGTGCAATGAACTGAGAAGTCTGGGTAGGAACACCATCGACAACATATAAAGGCTGGTTACCACCAAAGGAGCCAAAGCCCCGAACCCGAACCTGGCTGGTCGTACCAGGCTGTCCGTTTGTGATAACGGTTACCCCGGCAACACGACCCTGTAGCTGTTGCTCAACGTTTGTTGAGGGAACAACTTTAAGTTGTGCTGGCTTAACGGTCGAAACAGCACCGGTAACATCCCGGCGATTTTCGGTCGAATAACCCGTTACTACTACTTCGCTCAGGGCGGTGGATTCGTCCTCAAGCGTAACGTCTACGGCCGTGCGATTACCCACGGTTACCTCCTGCGTTTTAAAACCAATCGCGGAAATAACGATTATCGGGGCAGCACCCCGAACATTCAAACTGTAAGCACCATTTGCATCGGTGGCGGTACCCGTAGTTGTTCCTTTCAGAACGACGTTGGCACCTGGAACTGGTCCATCTGCGCCGGTGACTTTACCCGTCACCCGACGGTCTTGAGCGGAAGCATTTAAGCTCCACAGCAGCATGACTGCACCTAAAATTGAGGCATGCAGAAGTCTGTAAAGTGTTGACTTCATAGGTTGGCAAAAATTGGTTTAAAGGGTTGTACTAATTCTATAGAGAAAATAATCTTACAAATATTATAGCTGTTTAATCATATTCCAAAGTAGAATCAGAATAAAATTTAGCGTATCGGCCTTCGCGAAGTACAAATTCTAGGTAATATCACTTATTGTATTTTTGCAAATACCTGAAAAACAATCAATTACTATATAGTAGGTATAGATAATGCACTATCAATGAATTTTTAAAATTTCTAATAAAATATTTCAGAAGGTGGCAGAAGGGCCGAGGATTGGCTGTTTTGACGGTTTACCTTTGTCAACTTATGCATACTAATTATTATTTTCTTCGCCAGCTTGCGCCTGCTCTTGACATACAGTTAGCAGGGCTTCGATTTGTCGAATGCTTTAGTCAGGATCGCGACGAAGTCGTGCTCGTATTTGCTCAGGCGAAGGGGAGGCTGAATTACTATAAACCCTTTTATATCAAGGCAACACTACGCCCGGACTTTTCGGGTTTATTGTTTCCGGAACGAGTGCAGCGCGCCCGGACCAATAGTATCGACCTGTTTGAGGAGGTGATCAATCCTGTGCGAACACATGAGCATGATCAATTAGCCAGCAATGTTGCCGAAGAAGCTACTGCCAATCGACCCGGACGAGCGGTGGTCAGTGTTCGTTTTTTTCTGAACGAACGTTGTCTGGCAATTTTGCTCGAGGATCACTATACGTTGCTGTTTAAGTTTTTTGGTAATCGACCCAATTTGCTGGCCTTTCACGAGAATGCAGTTATTGACCTCTTTAATCAGAAGCTAGCCGCTGACCAGCAACTCGTACTCGACGCTTTTGACCGGCCTATCGATCAATCCTGGGAGGCATTTGTTCGGGCAGAATTCGACTACCGAAAACTCTTTCCGACATTTGGCAGAGTAGTAAATGAGTGGATTTCGCAACAAAAAGCAGGGCGTGAAGAGAAGATAGGACCACAGGAAGAGTGGGAAATAATTCAGCAAACGTTACGCCAGCTTGAACAACCCCGCTACTACCTGACCCGGCTAAATCACAGACCAACCCTTAGCCTGGTGCCCCTTGGCGAGATACAGCGTGAATTTGATAATCCGATAGAGGCTGCCAATCGCTTTTTTATCTCCTATAATGGCTTAAACATCTTTGAGCGCGAAAAAGGGGATTTATTACGATTACTTGAAAAAAGGAGGAAACGAGCTGAGTCACTAATTGAAGTCAATCTTCAACGAATGATTGATCGGGAGGATGGGACTAGCCATGAAGAAATAGGCCATATCCTAATGGCCAATTTACACGACATTCCGAAAGGCTCAGGAACGAAGTCGCCTGAGACGGTAACGTTGGTCGATTTTTATCGTGATCAACCGATTACAATCAGACTAAAGCCCGATCTAAGTCCGCAGAAGAATGCCGAAAATTATTACAGAAAAGCCAAGAACGAGAAACTGGAGGCAGACTATCTAACAGCACAGGTAACGGCCCGTGAGGAAGAAATTATTCGACTTGATCGGCAAAAAACCGATCTGGAAGCTATTCAGACATTAAAAGAATTACGCCGGTATACTAAACAGTATAATCTACTGGGCGATCAGCCGGGCAAGGGAATAAATGAGGATGGCACCATTCAGCTTTTTAAGGAAGTTACAGTGGATAATTTCCGAATTCTGATTGGGCGCAATGCCAGGAACAACGATTTATTAACGCAGAAGTACGCCTATAAAGACGATTTGTGGCTTCATGCCCGCGATGTGGCTGGCTCACATGTTATTATAAAACATCAGGCTGGTAAGCCATTTCCTAAAAACGTGATCGAGCGGGCCGCTGAATTGGCCGCTTGGTACTCTAAACGCCGAACGGATAGCCTGTGCCCGGTTATTGTGACGCCTAAGAAATTCGTTCGTAAGCCAAAAGGGCTGGCTGAAGGGCAGGTGATCGTAGAGAAAGAATCTAGTATACTGGTCGTACCTAAAGAATAAATCAGTACGTGAGCAATCCGGATTGCTCACGTACTGAGCATCACTACTGCTCTACAGAGAGGCTCATTGTTGCAACGATAAGCCGGTTCATTTCACTCCAGGTATGATCCCAGGAGTTTTCCATGAGGAATTCGTCAATGGCGGTCCAATCCGTTGGATGTCCACCCGTAAGGGCTGTTTCAATTGCTGATTCGAAGGCTGATGCCGAATCGGCAATTTGTACAAAGTCGGCATTACCATACGTTCGTACAACGTCGCGGATGGGCGTTGATACGACTGGTAAGCCAGCCGCCAGGTATTCAGGCGTTTTAGTCGGGCTAATAAACCGGGTCGAGTTGTTAAGGGCAAATGGCAGCATGGCAACATCCCAGTTGCTGAAATAGGCGGGCAAGTCTTTATAGGACTTCATACCCAGATAATGTACATTGGAGCTACGGGGCAGTATAGCCGGGTTAATCTTGACGATTGGACCCAGCAGCATAAACTGCCACTGTGGTCGGCGTTGTGCGAGTTCGCGTAAAAGCTCATAATCGAATCGTTCGTCAATGACACCGCTGAAGCCAATACGTGGCCTGGGTAATGCCTGTTGATCGATCGGGTCAGGCTGTGGCTGTCGAGCTACTGAGAAATGTGAAAAGTCGATGCTGCTTGGAAACGCAAATACATCTGAATGCCGATTACATTTCGCTTCATAAAGGCTGTGTCCGCCAGTAAAAACAATATTGGCCCGCCCCATGAGCCGTTTCTCCTGTTCCAGCAATTGCGGGGGTGCTCCCCAAAATGCCGATAACTCATCCATACAGTCATAAACGGTTAGTCGGGGAGTAAGATGGTCACTGAACAGAAGAGCCATCGGTGTGTAATACCAGGCTATGAAGTTGCTAATGCGTTCATTCGCCATGAAGGTATCGATCAACTGTCGTTGTAAGCGAATTGCTTCGGCAGGCTTGGTTCCGTGGGGTAAATGAGGTACCAGAACCGTCAGACGATCGGTTTGATGGCAACGGGTAAGTGTCAACTGGTCTCCCCAAATTGGCTCTTCAATAAACCAGACCCGGTAGTTTCTGGTAGCCCGGTTTAACAAATGCTGAGGCCGCTGATACACAAAATTCCAGCGGAGGTGAGAGAAACAAATCAAATCCTGGACATCATCGACTGGGAATGAAGTGGAACTGTGATTTACTGTAGCCGGGTTGAGCTGCCGACTGGATAGATTAACTACCTTCGTTGAATCAGGTGTTGATTCCGTTATTTCCATAAACAGGTTGTAGAAGAAAATTGATTGAATAGTCTGACCAGAACTTGATTAGACATATATTCCTCCAATTTAAAAAACCTGACCGTATATGAAATGTTGATTGGGGAAATAATTAATTGAGGGAGTGGCCAGCGCCTACTCCCGTGGCCTACATCATGGGTAGGAAGATGCTGAAAGTTGCTCCATTTCCTTCCTGGCTTGTAGCTGTAATATGCCCGCCATGAATATCAACTACCTTTTTACAGATAGCTAAACCCATGCCTGTTCCGGCATATTGCATCCGTCCGTGAAGCCGTTGAAAAATAGTGAAAATGCGATCCAGGTACCGTTCGTCAAATCCAATACCATTGTCGGAAACAGTTAGTACGGCAAAACGACGACCTGCCTGCGACACATCCGATTGGGATAAGGCCGCAGGTAGTTCAGACTCAGTGGCTACGTAACCGCTAATACTAACTCGGGGAGGTATTGGCCCGCCAGTCGGATTGATATTCTGAAACTTGAGCGCATTACTTAATAAATTCTGGAATAATTGCCGAAGCAGAGAGGCATCACCCCAAACGGCTGGCAAGATATTAATCGTCAACTGGGCTTTTCGATCATAAATTGTTAGTTCAAGATCGTCGGCCACCGATGCGACCAGATGATTGAGATCCACTAAGCCAAACGTAGTTGAATTGCCCGACAATCGGGAGAAAGTCAGTAAATCCTGTACCAATGATCGCATGCGCCCGGCTGATGTCTGCATTCGCCGGATCAGGTCAGCTGCTGATTCGCTCAATTCATGGGCAAACTGATCGTTCAGTACATCGCCAAAGGAAACAATCTTACGCAAAGGCTCCTGCAAATCGTGTGAAGCTACGTAGGCAAATTGCTCCAGATTATGATTTGAACGATGGAGTTCCTGAACCGTAACTTCGAGTTGCTGGTGCATCTGTTTGGCCGTCGTAATATCCTGAACAGTAGCCACAAAGCCATCGTTGAGGTGATTCAGCGTAACATCGAACCATCGGCCCAATGCTGGCACAAATTCTTCAATCCGGATCGTTTCGTCAGTGGCCAGCATTTGCCGCAATCGATCCATGCGCTGGGGTTTAAGCGGATAGATATCGGTTAATAACAGACCCGTAAAGCGCATATCAGCTTGCCCGACAAGTTCGTCAAACTGCCGATTCGTGAGTGTTATTTTAAAATTAATAATTTCCTGTTGAGCATTACGAACTGCTTCAAACACCACAATGGCATTAGGCGATGAATTCAGAACTCCATTGAGCAGCGTAGTTTGCCGGGCAAGTCGGCGGGCAGTCTGGTGTAAATCACTCGTTTCGGTATAGGAAAGCAATAGACCATCCCGACCAAATGGAGCAGCTGATTGAACTACCCAGACCTCTCGATCGTCAATCTTGTAATTCTGTTCGATGCGATGCGCTTCGCCTGTTTCGATCACCTTAAGGTAGGTTTGCCAGAGTTTTGTTTCACGGACGGAAGGGAAAAAATCAGTCAATAACCGCCCTATAATATCCGTTTTTTCGCTCTGGCTACCAGGAAACGTGTCTTTCAGTGCTGTTTGGTTCGCAAAATGATATTGAAAATTAATGATTGGCCCATCAGGAGAGGAACCTTCACGGACGGCTATCAAACCAACTAATCCATTAATTGAATGAGCCAGTACCTGTTGCCAAAGGAATGCCTGCTCTTCGGTGGATAGCTCAAATCCAGGAGGAGCTGCATTAAAAGGAGATAGTTGATTCATGAAGGTTACGGTATAGTTAAGGATAGATACGCATCTATAGAACTTCAGGATTTATAAATTTGGTATAAAAAAAACAATAAAATCAGGAGAAATGCGTACTGTTTGCCCTAAAAAAAATGCCCTGGCACTCTCAATGAGCGTTTTGGGCATTGTGTTGATAATGAATGCGTTGTTACTTGGTTCTAATCGCCCTATTTAGCAGAAATACCGTTAAATAAATGAATGAAAATTGCCCATAACCAAGTTTCTATCGAGCTATGCGTCGACGCAACTTGATGGTATAACAGTAACAGTATTCGGGCAGGGACAAACGGATCAGGACCCTGGCGTCAATTTTTTACCTTCATTCAGTTCAAACAAATAGCCATCAAGGTCAGAAAAGTATACCTGGACCACGCCATCGAAACGCACCTGTTTGTGAAAGGGTATGTTCTGGGCTTTCAGATATTGTTCTGCCTTGCTAATATCTGCGACAAACAGCGCAAAATGGCTTCCGTTTTTGTCGTGCGTAATTTGTTCTGTTCGACCGTCCATGAGGTGAATCTGCTGACCATCACCTAAATCGAACCAGGCACGGATCGCTTTCAAATTATCGGGAACAGGAATTGGCTTTAAACCCATAACATCGCGGTAAAAAATGGCACTCTTCGCTACATCTTTTACGTGAATAGCCAGGTGATTGTGCCGGATAATCCCAAGTTTATCCTGGCCGAAAAGTGTACCGGATGTTAAGCCAATACATACCAATAGAAATAAAACGAGTCGCTTTTTCATAGTCCACGAAAGTAATCAATGAATTAAAACGACTTGGGTAGATTGACTATTTTTTTGATCAATTTTAAGCATATAACGCCCGGACGGAAGCCCGCGTAAATTAACTGTTCGGGAATAATCGCCAGAGCCGGGAATTGACTCGGTTTCGGTTCGCAGCCGCTGCCCGAGCATGTTCGTCAGCGTTAATGTGACAGGCCCGGCCGACTGAGCTGAAAAATCAATGGTCAACGTTTCGGCTGTTGGATTCGGGTATACGCGTATTGGACTCGACACGGGTTCGTTGATCGCCGTTATGGGGGATAGAACAACAGTTTCTACCGTTTTCAGAATTAAATTGCCCGGATCTATCAACACGCCCGTTACCGCTCCGCGCGTAGGTAAAGTATAGATCTGATCGGCTTGATCGTTAAAGACTGTTACGGTTGTATCGCCTGAGGCCGATTGCACCCGTATTTGAACCGGCATTGTAAACGAAGCAGGATTAGTGGCAACCGTATTTCGTTGTTCAAGCCGTAGTTGTATTGTACGGGACCCATTAACGATCGAAGCCGTAGCGCGGTAGGTTGGATACCCTTCGCCGTAAATCCACTGCTGGAAGAAATAGCCTAATTTTTGGCCAGAAACCTGTTCTGCAACAGCCTGAAAATCGTCTGTTACGGCCGATTTGTAGGCAACGGCTGGTGAAGCTGCGTATGCACGAAGAATCTTGAAAAATGTCTCCTCACCCACAACACCCCGGAGCATATGCAGGACAGTTGCTCCTTTTGCATAAGTGCGGTTACCATCGAAAATATTCCCGAAGTTGGTAATATTCTGGACGTAAATGGAGCCACGGGCGTTACGGGCACGATTCATGAAATTAGTGATGGCCGTTTGGTATCCCGTCATTCCAGTTGTCGATTCGGCATAGATTGCTTCGGCATAAGAAGCAAATCCTTCATTAAGCCATATATTCTGCCAGTCGCGGCAGGTGATCTTGTCGCCAAACCATTGGTGGGCCAACTCATGAGCGATAACATTCGGAGTGAGCGCCCTCTCTTCCATCGATGAAATCGTTTGATGCTCCATTCCACCCGTATTCAGGCCAATCTGGGCATGGCCATATTTTTCGCGCAAAAATGGGTATGGCCCGAAACGATCGGTAAATAACTGAATCATGGCGGGTGTCTGATTCAGGGCAGCTTTAACCTTCGGTAAGGTTTCCGGATAAATGTAGTGGGTAATTAGTAATGGTGGCCCACCCGTTGGGAGCGTTGCCGGGGTGTCGTAACGCTCGTAGTTTGTCAGCGCAATTGAGATCAGGTATTGGGCAATTGGGTAGCTGTTTCGCCAGCGATAGGTTCGGGTGCCATCAGGGTTGTCGGTGGTGCCGATCAGGATTCCATTGGAAACGGATACAAATCGGGCGGGTGCCGTAATGCTGACCGCTGACGAATCGGCTTTGTCGCCGGGAGTGTCTTTGCAGGGGAACCAGTCCGGCGCACCGTAAGGCTCGCTTAAACTCCAGATTACCGGATCGGCGGTCGATTCGTGTTTGCTGAATACAAAAGTGCCTAAGTCGCGGCTATTGGGAATGCCCTGATAGTAGACAGTTAACGTCAGGGCTTGCCCAGTGGCTAATGGTTGCGAAGGAGTAATGGTTAGTTGATTTCGTGCATGCTGATAGGTGAGTTTCTGGTTACCGGCTTTTACGGAATCAACGCGTAATCCCTGTCCTGTTGGAATCGTGGTTGAGTTCAGATCCAGAAAGAAACTACTGATTGAGGTTGTGCTTTTGAGGGTAATCGTGGCTACTCCCTTCAGGTAATTTGGCGTATGAGTCAGAGAAAGATCAAGGCCATAATAGGTAACGTCGATGGTCGGATCGCCAGCATAGGCAATACGCGCTTTAGGATTCGTGGCTAATCGATCATAATAGCCAACTTTACCTGCCCGACAGGCGACTCCGCCGTCATCAAGTGTGTCGGTCTGTGCCTGAGTAAGATGCGAAAGTAAAAGAAAGATAATAGTGACTAAACACATATAGAACCGCACTTATTGACGTGCTATACCCGAAAACGCTAAAACGAACGGAAAGTTATTGGCCTGATGATAGTTGTTTTTGCTCCTTTGCTTTTTCTTCTGCCCGTGCCTTCAAGACATCGAGTTGTCGCTGTTCAGCTTCGGGGAGCTGGAGTTGCCAGCCCATAGAACTGGCGAGTTGATACATCATGTACTGAATCTGATTGTTGGCAATTTTAGGCAGATCGCTTTGTAAGGCCCGATCATTCATTGCCTGCTTGGCTTCATCTAAAATCTGCGTATAATCGGCTCCGCTAAAGTGATTCAGGATACCCGCCTGAATGTCATAGAATTTGTAGTCGGTATCAATTGACAGCACTTCTGGCTCCGGAAACGATTCGATGATTAATTTCTTATCGCCAGTATCGGATGCCCGAAACCGGACTTTAGCAAAGTCAAAGCCAACCAGAACCTTTGATTTCGCAATGACCATTGCCTTTTTGGGGTCATTGAGCAGATAAAGAATTTTCTTTTGATCCTGATAATTATAAATTTCCGAGAAGTACCCTTCGGCCATAACGACCTTGAACACTTTCTCGATGCGTTCCAGCAGGAGGGTTGATTCATGCCGGACATCTGTGACACCTGAACGATTACGCAGAACATTCGCGAGAGTAATACCTCCGCCTGCGCCGACAATAAGAAGAAGTACGGTGGTTAAGAAATCCATTGGGTTAAAATCAAGTTATCGTTTGACGACTTACGCTTCCGGGTGTCACTCGCTGATTGGCAAAAAACAGGAAATAGCCGGACTTATGCGTTGGCAAAGAAACGGATTTTGCGCGGGTTTGTTGAAAACAAAAAGGGGCCAGCAATGACCCCTTTCGTATCTACAGATTTATCGCTGACGACTACTTCGCGTAGGCCACCGCCCGCATTTCCCGGATAACCGTCACTTTGATCTGGCCAGGATATTGCATTTCCTTTTCGATCTTCTGCGAAATTTCGTAAGATAATACGCCTGCCCGCTCATCTGAAACATGATCGGCATCGACCATAATGCGTAGCTCACGACCAGCCTGAATGGCGTAACATTTCGTTACACCGGGAAAATTGCCTGCTAGTTCTTCCAGTTCTTTGAGCCGTTTGATGTACGATTCCATCATTTCACGGCGGGCACCCGGCCGTGAGCCCGAAACAGCATCACAAACCTGCACGATCGGCGAGATCATACTCGTCATCTCGATTTCATCGTGGTGGGCGCCAATGGCGTTGATTACTTCGGGGTTCTCTTTGTATTTCTTGGCTAACTCCATGCCCAGAATGGCGTGGGGCAGTTCAGCTTCTTCGGGCCATACTTTGCCAATATCGTGAAGGAGACCGGCACGTTTAGCGAGCTTGGCATTCAGCCCTAACTCGGCAGCCATGGTGGCGCAGAGTTTGGCTACTTCGCGGGAGTGCTGGAGAAGGTTCTGACCATAGCTGGACCGGAAGCGCATCCGCCCAACCATCTTGATCAATTCGGGGTGAAGACCATGAATGCCGAGATCAATAACGGTTCGCTCACCGATCTCAACGATTTCATCTTCAATATTTTTGCGGGTTTTGGCAACAATTTCTTCAATGCGAGCCGGGTGAATACGTCCGTCCTGCACGAGTCGGTGGAGTGATAACCGGGCAATTTCGCGCCGAACCGGATCGAAACCGGAAATAATAATTGCTTCGGGCGTATCATCGACAATGATTTCGACGCCGGTTGCTGCTTCGAGGGCTCGGATATTACGACCTTCGCGACCAATTACCTTCCCTTTTACATCGTCGGATTCGATATTGAAAACCGAAACGCAGTTTTCGATGGCGTGTTCGGTAGCTGTCCGCTGGATGGTTTCGATAACCACCTTTTTGGCTTCTTTGGTAGCCGTTAGTTTGGCTTCCTCAACGATATTTTTGATGTACGATGACGCCCTGGTTTCAGCTTCGGCCTTTAGCGTATCAACAAGCTGTTCACGGGCCTGATCGGCGGAGAGGCCAGCTATTTTTTCGAGTTGCGCAACCTGATCGGCCAACATACGGTCGGCTTCCTGCTGACGGCGGTCAACATCTTCTTTCCGGCGGTTAAGCGCATCGATTTGCTGCGATAGGCTATTTTTTTGTTGCCCGAGTTCGTTCCGTTGCTGGTTTAATTCGTTTTCACGGTTTCGCTGCTGATCGGCCTGTTGGCTAAGTTGTTGCTCGCGCTGCTTGAGTTTTGTTTCGTTCTGAAGAAGTAGATTTCGTTTCTGATTGGTTGTCTCTTCAAATTCGGCTTTCAGCTTAAGGTATTTTTCTTTCGCTTCCAGCATCCGATCTTTTTTAATTGTTTCGGCCTGTAATTCTGCATTTTTCAATATAGAAGCTGCTTTTTCTTCAGCTTCCTGTTCGCGTTTGGCATGAGCGCCCGCCATCATCCGGCGGCCGATCACTAGCCCGATTCCGCCACCCGCAAGGGCGGCAAAGACGGCTAACCAAAGTGGGATATCCATTGTACTTATATCGTTTGGGGTGAACAAATAAACCATTCAACCTGCCGCGATACGAGTGCCCAGTATATGACCCGGGGCATTGTGGGGTGGGTGACCCGCCGTTTTTTATGTTGTTATGGCCGGCGTGACGACCTGATCTAACTGAGTTATTTTGTCAAACACCATTTGTTGTAATCGTTGCACCTGTCGTTCTCCTCTGAGCTTGGTAATCAGGCAATCGAAGGCTATCCGCGCTAAAGCATCCTGCGTATCGCTGATGCCCAGATCCCGATATTGCTTCAGTTCATCCTGAAGCAGTTTGGCGGCCTCGCGCACGATTGCTTCCGACTCCGATTCTACAAACAGTTTGTAATATCGGTCGGCAATTTTTACGCGAATAGACAGTTCTTCCATCGCTGCGGTCGGCTCAGAATAGGCTTAAGCCTGGAGCCAATTTGGGTTTATGACAAACTACTCAAGTGAGCTATACACCGTTCTAATTCCCGGATATACTCGTCGAGTTGTTTTTTTAATTCGGCATTCGTATCTGTCTCTGACAGATTGGTACTTACAATAATACCAAAGTCTTTTGACTTTAGTACCTTTTTCTCTGAATTATCTAATTTTTTCTGTAACTCTTTTGTTTGGGTTTGTTGTTCCTTCAGGCGATTATTTAGGTCGTTATTCTGACTTTCCAGTTGCTTGATACGCCTTTTTGCATCATCATATACATCTTTTAGCAACCCGATTTTGCGTTCGAGTTGCTCTACCAATGCCACGATTTGATGCTCACTAACCACGGTTTATTTGAGTAATTACGTAAATAAGTGATTGATCCATTGATTAGTGTACTCTCCCAAAATGCAATTTCTCTCGCACTTATTTACTCATTATTTACGAATCACCGCGCCCAGATCACGCTCAAAACCAGTCATGAGCCGCTGCATGGTTTTTTCGATAACTGCATCAGTCAGTGTCTGGGTCGGGTCTTGCAGCGTAAAGCTTACAGAGTATGATTTTTTACCCGCGCCCAGGCTTTCTCCCTCATATACATCAAAGGCATTTATCGAACGTAGCAATTTACGTTCCGTTTGATGAGCCAGTCGGCTGATCTGTTCAAATGTAACTGCCTTATCGAGCACTAGTGATAAATCACGCCGAACTTCAGGAAAACGGGGTACTTCTGCGTATCGGGTTTTAGTATTAGCCAGCTTCAGCAAGGCACTCCAGTCGAAATCGGCGTAAAATACGGGTTGTTTCAGATCAACCAGTTTGGTTAATTTTGGTTGTACCAGCCCCAAACTGACCAGTGGTTTCTTGTTAACCAGATAAGTCAAGCCATACTGGAATATAGCAGGGTCAGCTGGCTGTGTATCAACTGATTTTATTCGGAATAGATTCAATACTCGCTGAGCTGCCGTTGCTATATCATGATAGGCTACTGCCTGACCTTTTTGCAGCCAGCTTTCTGCTTCCTGATTACCAGACACTGCCAGGCTGAGCCGCATCCGCTCATTGTATTTACTGGTTCCATCGTCGTTCTGGATCTTGTGGTAAACCTTGCCAAACTCAAATGTCTTCAGATCTTTCTGCCTGCGGTTCAGGTTATAGACCAGCGTTTCGAGTGATGAGAACAACATTGTCTGCCGCATAACCGATAATTCCTCGCTCAGTGGATTCAGTAACGTGACGTCCTCACCAGGCAGCGTAGACCGGATTGCATCATTATAAGCTGGCCGGGTAAGCGAGAGTGTCAGAATTTCGTAGAAACCATTAGCCGCCAGAAGTTGACCCACGCGGCTTTGCCACTGATTTGGGTCGGTTTTGGGGAATTCAGATAGCGAGTCGGCCGAAAGCGTGACCGATAACGGCACATTGTCTAACCCGTATATCCGCAATATTTCTTCAATAACGTCGGCTTCGCGCGTAACATCTACCCGGTAAGGAGGAACAACCGCCATGAAACTGTCGGCACTCATTTCGCCAGCCTGAATATCGAGCGCGTTCAGGATACGGTGAATCTCTGTCCGGTCAATCGCTATGCCAATCAGCCGATCAATGTTTCGATAGCGTACCAGCACCCGGAACGGTTCTATGGGGTCTGGATACAAATCGGTTATTTCAGAACTCACCACACCGCCTGCCACTTCCTGAATCAGCAAAGCAGCACGTTTCAGCGCGAACACGGGTATATTGGGATCGGTACCACGCTCGAATCGGAAGGAGGCATCGGTTTTAAGGCCGTGATACTGGGCCGTTTTTCGAACGGATGTCGGTGAGAAGTAAGCTGACTCCAGAAAGATGCTTGTCGTCTCGGCAGTTACCCCTGAATTTTGTCCGCCGAAAACCCCTGCAATACACATCGGTTTTTCGGCATCACAGATCATGAGATCGGTAGCGCTGAGCTTACGCTCGACGCCATCGAGGGTTACGAAGGGCGTTCCTTCCGGCAACGTTTTAACGATAACCTGAGTACCTGCAATCTTACCCGCGTCGAAAGCGTGGAGCGGTTGCCCAAGGTCATGACAGACAAAGTTGGTCACATCCACAACGTTGTTGATCGGATTGAGGCCAATGCTGATCAATCGTTTCTTTAACCAGTCTGGCGATTCTCCAACGGTCAGCCCGGTAATGGTCAATCCTGCGTAACGTGGGCAGGCCGCAAGGTCTTCTACACGTACGTCGAGCGTAAGATCACGATTATTCACCGCAAAATCGGCCACTGATGGCATGGTCAGTGGTCGGTTCAGGGCGGCTTTCAGGTCGCGGGCAGTGCCGAAGTGCGAAGCGGCATCGATGCGGTTCGGAGTCAGACCGATCGCAATCTGGTAGTCAGCTTCAAGATTAAAATAGCGGGCGGCTGGTGTTCCATTGGGTATCTGAGCTGCGGGGCCGTTCGTGTCCAGCACAATAATGCCCGCATGAGAAACGCCTAATCCGATTTCATCTTCGGCGCAAATCATTCCCTCCGAAGCAGCCCCACGAATTTTGGCTTTCTTGATTTGAAATGGTTCACCCGATGTTGGGTGCAAGGTTGCGCCCACAAGGGCAACCACCACTTTCTGTCCAGCCGCAACGTTGGGCGCTCCGCAAACAATTGAAAGCGGTTGTTCGGCACCGACATCCACTGTTGTCAGACTCAGTTTATCGGCGTCGGGGTGGGGAGTGCAGGTCAGTACTTCGCCAATGACGACGCCTTCCAACCCACCAGGTATGGCCTCAATTTTCTCGACTCCTTCAACTTCAAGACCGGTTCCGGTCAGTATTTTGCCTACTTCTTCGGGTGACTCGGGTAAATTAATATACTCTTGCAACCATTTATAGGAAATCTCCATACGATGCCAATGCGATAAATGTCGCAAAGGTAAGGAGAAATAGGAACAAGGGGAGTGGAGTAGAAAGAACTATTTGCCCGGCTTGGCCAGTCTTGTCTTTTCTGTTTAATGATAGCGTTCTCCCGCTTTTACGGCTATAGGTAGTTTATTTTCGGCGGGAGGCAATGGACAGGCAAAAGTAGGATTGTAGGCACAGTAGGGATTGTAGGCCGAATTAAAGTCTAATAATGCCTGTGAATCTGTCAGTTGGGCCGGTGCAAGCTCCAGATAACGGCCTCCGCCGTAAGTTTCAGTCCCAGAGGTCACATCGCGGAAGAGTATCGAATAGGTCTTTTGGACTCTTACAATAAGTAGCCTGCATGTTTCGCCATTTAGGCTAAAAACGGCATGGGCAAATTTATCATATACTTCCTCAGAACCATCACTCATCCGAACAACGAGCTTCTGCGTTTTATCGGCGAAAGGCTCAAGTTTGGCGATTACCCTGAAGTTCGGATCAGACGGAAAGTAGGAGAGTCCTTTGAAATTCGCTTTATCGGTGATCGGTGAGTCGGCACCGTTTTTGAAAAGCTGATCCTTTTTTTTGCGTTCCTGCTGTAGTTGTCGATTGTATTCTTTGGGTTGAACGGACGCATTCAGCCCTTCTGATGAACCCGATGGATTACCATCGAAAAAGCTGAAATACAGAACGAGCAGGACAAGAAATGAAAGGCCAATTAATAAATATTTGTTCGTCAACATAATTGCAAACGTGCGAAATTTTATTTATAATGTGCTAAAATCATATAAATAAATCGCGCAACACTACACTTTCTTTGTGTAAAAATGAGTATCATTACAAATGATGATTTTTACTTAATTTAGTTTTTAATCCTACTTTAATATCTTTGGAGGAAATACAGCCTTCCTCTCTTGCTTATATTCCACATTAACCAATGGCTAAACTCTACGAGCTAAAAACATTTGTTTCTGATAACGGAAACCTGACTGTCTTCGAAAACGTGATTCCGGGGACAATTCAGCGGGTTTTCTATATATATGGAGCTGGGCAGAATCCACGCGCAGGCCACCGGCATGTGCGTGCCTGGAATGCGCTTATTTGTCTGAATGGAAGTTGCCGTGTATACAATCATAACGGAAAGGTAGAAACTACTTATTATCTGGACGACCCGCGGCAGTGCCTTGTTCTGGAGCCTGAAGACTGGCATATCATGGATGAATTTTCGGACGATGCGATTCTGCTCGTTGTTTCGAATGAGCTTTACGATAAAGACGACTATATCCACGAACCCTACCCGAACAGCCGACGTACTGATGAGTCGGTACTAGCCGATTCAGAATGATTCCTTTTCTGGACTTAAAGCGTATTAATCAACCCCATCTGGAGCGGATACGTGAAGCCAACGAGCGGGTATTGCATTCGGGCTGGTATATTCTGGGGCAGGAAGTTGAGCGCTTTGAACGCCAGTTTGCTGATTTTTGCGGAACACGTCACTGCATTGGTGTTGCCAACGGGCTTGATGCACTCACGCTGGTACTGAAAGCGTGGGACTTCCCGGCCCATAGCGAAGTAATCGTACCGGCCAATGCCTATATCGCATCCGTCCTAAGCGTTACACTGGCTAACCTAATACCTGTCTGGGTTGAACCCGATCCGAATACCTATCTGCTTGACCCTGTCTGTATTGAAGCGGCTATTACCGACCGTACCAGAGCGATTCTCCCCGTTCATTTATACGGGCGTTGCTGTGATATGGGGCCGATTCGTGAGGTAGCAGCGAAATATGGCCTGACTATTCTGGAAGATGCCGCACAGGCCCACGGGGCTACTTATAACGGAAAACAGGCAGGGAATCTTGGAGATGCTGCCGGTTGGAGTTTTTATCCCAGCAAAAATCTGGGTGCTTTAGGTGATGCCGGTGCCATTACCACCAATGACGATGTTCTGGCTGAACGGATCAGGGCGTTGCGAAACTATGGGTCGTCGCAGAAATACGTCAATAATTTTATCGGGCATAATAGCCGCCTGGATGAACTACAGGCTGCTATTTTGGCTGCCAAATTACCATCACTGATACCGGAAAATAAACGACGCAGAACATTGGCAGAACTGTATCTGACGGGTATTGCCAATCCTGATGTGCTATTGCCACCGGCCGATCAGCTTGAACAGGATGTTTGGCATTTGTTCGTGATCAGACACCCCCGACGCGACATACTGCGCACATTTCTGCTTGAACGAGGTATTGGTACGGATGTTCATTACCCAATTCCTCCTCACAGACAACATGCTTACAAACAGTATGCTCACTGCTCGCTGCCAATCTCGGAGCAATTACACCACGAAGTACTCAGTTTGCCGCTCAACCCATCGCTGACGAACGATGAAGTGATTTATATAATTGACACGATAAATCAATTTAGCGACTGATGACATGGAGTTAAGCATCGTTATACCAGTCTACAATAGCGAGCGGACAATTGGGCCACTGGTAGAACGGTTGCAGGCCTGTATAACGCAGCATACGTTTGAGGTGGTATTAGTGAACGATGGTAGTGCTGATGGTTCAGAAGCCGTTTGCTTACAAGTTGCCGAGAAGTATGCCAACGTTCGCATTATTTCATTACGCAGAAATTTCGGTGAGTTTAACGCCGTCATGTGTGGACTCAACCAGGCAAAAGGCCAGTATGTCGTTATTATTGACGACGATTTTCAGAACCCTCCTGAAGCCATACTGACCTTGCTCACGGAAGCGACAGTTGGTAACTACGATGTGGTTTACAGTTATTATGCCCAGAAACAACATCACTGGTTCCGAAATGCAGGCAGTTGGCTGGTTAACGCGCTGACTACGTATTCGCTGGGTAAACCCCGCGATTTGTATCTGTCCAGTTTCAAGCTCATTCGCCGTGAAGTTGTCGATGAGATAATCAAATACACAGGGCCTTACCCGTATATTGACGGGTTGATTTTTCGGGTTACAGCTAACATTGGCCGGGTAGAGGTACCCCATCATAGCCGTACGGAAGGTCGCTCAAACTATACGATCAGGAAACTGGTCGCTCTGTTTTTGACTGTATTTATTGGGTATTCGCTCTGGCCAATTCGTGTCTTTACGATGGTGGGCGTTAGTTTGTTCGGTCTGGGAGTAATGACTGGTACCGGGTTGTGGATAGGCTGGCTGACTGACCTTATAAACCCTGCCGGATGGGTCATGGTCAGTTGGGCAATTGGAACCGCCACCGGACTTCAACTCCTCTTTTTAGGTGTGCTAGGGGAGTATCTGGGCAAACTCTTTATGGCCTACAGTGGGTTGCCGACCTATGTAGAAAAGAAACTAAACCATCGAAACCCGACTGACGATTCACAATGATTGGGCATACCGACGAATACGAAAAAATGTTCCGGCTGGAAGGACAGTTATGGTGGTATCGTAGTCTGCATGAGCGTGTAGCTACGACCATCAGGAAGCATTTTGGCGAGCGCCGGGACATACAGATTCTAGATGCGGGCTGTGGAACGGGGGGCTTGCTGGACTTTTTGCGTAAACGCGGCTATACACATCTCAAAGGAATCGATGGATCGACGGATGCCGTAGCGTTCTGTCACGAGCGCGGGTTACCCGTTGTATTTATAAATCTGAATGAGCTGGCTGGCTTTGAGCCGGACGTGCGTTACGATGTCATTGTCTGTAACGATGTTTTTTGTTATTTCAGCGATGACGATTTGCCTAATTTAGTTAAAGCGCTGGCTCATCGACTTAAACCCGACGGCCTACTGATCAGCAACAACAACGCCTTCAATATATTTCGGGGAGAGCACGATCTGGCTGTAGGCAGTGGCCGACGGTTTGTTCAGTCCGATTTTGATCAGTTGATGTCAGATGCTGGATTACGCATCAGGAAAGCAACGTATTGGAGTTTTATTTTGTCACCGCTCATCCTGGCGATCCGGCAGTGGCAAAGCTGGCAGCTCCGATTTGGCTGGATAAAGCCCGAAAATGTCCAGTCGGATGTATATTTGCCCAGTACATGGCTTAACGAAACGCTTTATACGATTGTCAGCACCGAAGCAAAAATCCTTCCCCGAACCCCATTTGGAAGTTCACTGTTTATAGTTTCGAAGCCAGATTCTGCCGATTGAGGTGGTTTGCAGGATGCAACAATCAACGAATAGGTATAAGGCTGGAAGCTACGTAATTAACGATTAGAAATGTTTACTGGAATCATAGAAACCACTGGCCTGGTGGCAGGTATCGAATCTGAAGGCACTAATTTGACCTTTCGTATTGAATCGTCGCTGGCTACTGAATTGAAAATTGATCAGAGTGTCAGCCATAATGGCGTCTGCCTGACAGTTACGAGCGTTGCCGATGGAAGCTATACGGTAACGGCCGTTGACGAAACTCTGAAAAAAACCAATCTGGGGCAGCTTCAGATTGGCGAACGGGTCAATCTTGAGCGATGCATGCCTGCCAATGGCCGGTTTGATGGCCATATCGTTCAGGGTCATGTCGACCAAACGGGAATCTGCACCAATGTGCAGGATCTGGATGGAAGCTGGTTGTTCGATTTTCAGTACGATCCCGATATAGCGGGCAATGTAACGGTTGAAAAAGGGTCAATTTGTATCAATGGAGTGAGTCTAACCGTTTTCAATTCACAGGACGACGGTTTTCGGGTAACAATTATACCCTATACGTATGAACACACGAGTTTTCGGGATCTGAAACCCGGAGATATTGTTAATCTTGAATTTGACGTTGTAGGAAAGTATATTAAAAAAATGCTGGTGGGCTATCGGTAAGCGTTTTCAGATTCTGCTACTTTTGTGACCATTGGTAACTAATAAAATAAGAGGATACATAAATAGTAGTAGATTTCTTGTGACTTCGTTGACCATCCATCGTTTACTATTTATCCCTAATTCCGCAATTTATCACCTGAATGGCTAAAATCAGCACCCGCTCCCTTCCTGACCTGCTGATTCAGATTGGCATCATCCTGGCTCTGGTAGCCGTTTTATTTCTGGGTTTCTTTTTTGTGTATTTGCCATTTACGACCAATCATGGCCAAACGATCACCGTTCCGGATGTTTCCAAGTTGAGTTTTGACGAGATGAAAAATATCCTGAACGACCGTAACCTGCGCTATGAAGTCAGTGATTGTACATTTGTGGCGGGTGCGCAGCCACTGACGGTCTTTCAACAGTATCCGCGGGCCAATTCAAAGGTGAAAGAAGGTCGTAAAATCTACCTTACGCTTATCAAGCGCGTGCCACCGATGGTATCGATGCCTAATCTGGTCGACATGATCGACCGTAGCGCAGCCCGAACCTTGGAATCGCTTGGATTGGTTGAGGGCGAGCGGACCTATGTGCCAGATGTCGCCAAGAATTCGGTACTCCGCCAACTCTATAATGGCAAGGAAATTGTACCCGGTACTCCTGTGCCAAAGGGTGCCCGAATTGATCTTGAAGTTGGCGATGGATTAGGGAATACGATGTTTGAGGTTCCTAACGTTGTAGGATTACAACTTGATGAGGCCGAAGCGGCTATTCGTGGCTCGAATCTTAAAGTTGGCACGAAAATTTCCGTAGAAGATCCTGAAAAGGAAGTTGGTACGGTTGTTCGGCAACGTCCCGAAGCCCGATCGGGTGAGCGAATCCGCGTTGGCGAAACAATGGATTTGTGGGTTGTAGGACCAATTGAACCAAATCAGGAATAACCCGTTTCGGGAACCGATTATACATGGATATTGCGCTACCTGTTATTCCGCATCGATACATTCGTCGGGTGTTTTTATGCGGTTTTCTGCTTTGGGCTTGCTTGTTGTCAGCATCGGTTGGCTTGGCCCAAACGTCGTTGAACTTACCTTTCTTCGATGATTTCGCGAAACCATCCGGTGCAACAGGCGAGCAGCCGAATACGGCGCTCTGGATGCCGGGCAGTGGCGTTTACATCAACAATACGATGGGTATCAATCAGCCCACCGTCAACGTAGCCACCTTTGACGGACTTCGGGCCAATGGATTACCCTATATTCAGACAAATCAACTCGCTCAGGATTATACCGATACGCTCACATCCCGGCCTATTAATCTGGGAGCTATGACCGCCGGTAGCGGTGTTTATCTTAGTTTCTTTTATCAGATTAAAGGCTTAGGCGAGCAGCCCGATGGAGGCAGTATATCCATATTGCCAAGGAAGAGTGTTGTTCCCGGTGATACGACTACGAAATTTGATACCATCGTGAATCAGCCAGCCGATTCGCTATTGCTTCAGTTTCTGGGAAAAGACAATGTATGGCGAAATGTATGGGCAATTGCGGGGGATACAACCAACAATAATTTTATTCAGGCATTTGTATCAATAACTAATCCCATCTATTTCCACCCCGGCTTTGCTTTTCGATTTCGCTCGTTTGGGAGGGCATCCGGCCCATTCGATACCTGGCATATCGATTACGTATACCTGAATAAAGGTCGCTCACCGAACGATAAATTTGTGCTTGATGCGGCTATGCGACAGGCACTGAGCCCGTTTCTAAAACGATATACGGCTATGCCGCTGGCACAGTATCTGGTTAAGCCGGATGCTGAAACGGCTGACACGATTACAACCGATGTCAGGAACCTGAACAATGTATTGAACAACCTGAAATACAATTTCATCGTTCGTGATGAGGTCTCGGGCCGGGTTTTACAGGCCGATACATTAGAAGCTACGAACCGATTTCTGATTGGAGAGTCAGCTTTACTGCGTAAAACTGTCCGGCCGGTTTCGGCCAAGAGCCTGAGTGGGGCTACCCGCGCTGTTTTGCGGTATGAGTATAGCATAAAAACGTCCGATGAGCAGAATCCAACTATTCCAGGACGTGTACTGAAACAGAATGATACTATTTCAACCAGGGCGGTACTCGATAATTACTACGCTTACGACGATGGAACCTGGGAGTATGGCCTGCAGCTTGGACCACGCGAACGGGTTGCTGTGCGCTTTATCCTGAACAAACCCGATACAATGGCTGGCGTTCAGGCCTGTATCGTGCCGTTCCGGACCAATCAGACTGGTCAGCCATTTGTGATTACTGTGTATGGTAATTCTGGCCGAATCAATAACGGAAAGGTTGATGGGCAACCCGGCCCAGTCCTCTATCAAAAAGCCTTCACCATGCAGTATCCAGCCTCTCGTAATGGGTTTATAAACTTTCAGTTTGACAGAGGAATTACCGTTAACGATACGTTCTATATTGGTTATCAGCAGATAAGTACGATTGATACAACATTTCTGCGATTGGGTTTTGACAAAAACAGCCCCTTCGGTTCGCAGATTTTCTATAATGGAGGAAGCCTCTGGGAACAGAATTTAGCGAAGGCGACTAGCCCCAATAATGCAGGCGTGAATTTGCCCGGTGCGTTTATGCTTCGTCCAGTAATGGGTGGTAAAGGAACGGGCCTTGTAACGGCTATTGACGAACCTAAACCGCAGATTCCACTACAGGCCTACCCGAATCCTACAGCTGGCCTTATTCATTGGGACAGTCAACGAGTAAATCGGTTGGACGTAATCAATCTGACTGGCCGAATCCTGCATTCAGTCGAACCAAGTCGGGGGCAGCAAACGTTAGACCTGAGTCATCTGCCCGATGGTTTGTATCTGCTTCGATTCGTTGAGAGCGATCGGTCAGCTGTTCAAAAAGTAATTATTCAACACTAAACAGGTTGTTGTTTAAGGTTGCACTTTTCCGGGGCATAACCCCAAACAGAACATTTTATTGCTTAAGATAAACATGGATATTACAGTACAGGAATTGAAAGAACGTCTTGAGAAAGGCGAAAAATTGAACCTTATCGACGTCCGGGAGCCAAATGAATACGAAGCTGATAACATTGGCGCTCAGCTTATACCATTAGGCGATTTGCCGTATCAACTTGACGAACTCGACGGCCTTCAGGACGAAGAAGTAATTGTTCATTGCCGGTCGGGTAAGCGTAGCGCGATGGCTCAGCAAATTCTGGAACAGAACGGTTTCAACAATGTCCGCAATGTTATTGGCGGCATGCTGGCCTACCGGGCACAATAAACAACCGACAGTAGGCAGCGTTCAGTGAGCAGTAAGCAATGAGTATCAGACTGCCTACTGAAGACTGCCTACTGCCAATTCATAAATCGCTTTATCATCTTCAGGACCAAACCAGTGATAGTCGCCCTGATTATGAAACCAGGTGAGTTGCCGTTTGGCATAACGCCGGGAGTTGCGTTTAAGTAAACGTACCATCTCGTCGTAATCATAATCACCATCCAGATAAGGGAAAATTTCCTGATAGCCCACCGTTTGGAGTGCAGACAGATGCCGATAGGGAAGGAGTAATTGAGCTTCATCAACTAATCCGGCGTTGAGCATAGCATCCATTCGGGCATCGATGCGGTCGTAAAGTTCTTCGCGCGGTCGGTCGAGCGCAACAAACATCGACTGGAAAGGGCGGCTGGCCTTTCGTTTTTGTCGAAACGATGAATAGGGTTTTCCCGTTGATAAACATACCTCAAGCGCGCGTAATACTCGGGCGGGGTTTTGCATATCGGCAGTTTCTACATAGGTAGGATCGAGCCGACGCAATTCATTCTGAAGCACTTCTAACCCTTCTGTTTGCCACCTGAATCGTAATTGCTGGCGTAGGTTCGGGTCTACGGGAGGCATATCATCCAGACCAAAACATACGGCATTGATGTAAAGACCGGTTCCGCCCGATAAAATTATAATGTCTTTTTCCTGAAAGAGCTCATCTAATAAAGTCAGGCATTCACGCTCATAACGGCCCGCATTTACGGCGTCGGTTATCGAATGTGAATCGATAAAATAATGCCGGACACCCTGCATTTCATCAGGCGTGGGCTTGGCTGTACCAATGTTCAGTTCACGATATAGCTGCCGTGAGTCGGCAGAAACGACGTCGGTATGGAGTAACCTGGCGAGCCGGACGCAGAGAGCCGTTTTACCTACAGCTGTAGGCCCGGCTACGATGAGCAATGTCTTCAACTACTATAAATACGAAATACCAGAAAAGACAAAAATAGCAGCTTTTAAGCGTAAGGGCTCTATATGAATCTCGTTGTATTGCATCGGTATGGCTATCAGGTATTTACTGTTTTGCTCCGCAGATTCCTGAGAAGAATTGTAAATAAAGTGTATCAATTAAGGCTACACAATCTCTTAATTTCCATGGTTAATTATACTTATTTAGTTTAAAAAGATTAGCTCAGTTAAACGTATTTATTGTGGATTTCGAGTCTATGAACAATGGGAAATCTATCAGAAATTTATACGATAATAAGGGTCATCTAGTCAGAAATAGTGTTATGATCCATCTCTGATATGTAACTGTTATTTTCAAATTTTACATTAATTATTTTGCGTGATTTTTTAACTATATCCGAAGATGCCAGTTTATACAGATAACTACTAAAAAAAACGCTTTTTGCTGCTTACTTAGCTAAAGGGCTTTCTGCTGAATGGTAGGTAGTTATAAGTGCTTTTTTTGATATGGCTCAATCTGAGATTTTGTCATATATAATAAAGTTGGCATAATCATTTATATTTGCTCATGTTGGTACAATTACCTACTAATCAGTATGTTGCACACCAAAAGGTTAGTGTGATCCTTTCCCATGAACGATAATACCCATACACAAATCTTCTCTGACGTCTCGCATCCGGTTCTGAAAAAAACATTGGATATCATTTGCGGCAAATGGCGCCTTTACATTATTTTTCAATTAAGTGAACAGGATCGACGATATGGTGAATTGCGCCGAATGGTCCCTGATGTTAGCGAAAAAGTATTGATCCAGGAGTTGAAAGCTTTAGTAGCACTAGGGGTGCTACAGAAAAAATCGTATAACGAAGTGCCGCCACGTGTTGAATACGGTCTTACCGAAAAGGCACGGGAAGTTTTACCTATTTTACAACAGATAATGGTCATTGGAAAAACGTTTCTTGTGCCATAGTTGTAAGGACGTAACTATTTTTGGCTTCGTATCGTTATTCGATCTGAATCGCTGGGTACGAAGAATACATGAAACTTTTGATTAGCAGTTTTTTGGCGGGTGTGTTATGGTTGCTGAGGCCAAATGTTGCTCCTATTCAGAGCAACATTCATCGCCCGGCTACCACTGCTACAACTGTTCTGTATGAAACCTCATTACGTTTTAACATTTATACATTCACCATTACGGCTACTGACAGTGGTGCCGTTCGCGATCTGGCTGTAAAAGCGTATCGGGGCACTTTATTGCTCACCAATTTCCGCACTCGCGTCGATGGAGCAGTTACGGGTGCTGAAGTCGCCGATCTGGATAACAACCGATTTCCTGAGTTGTATGTCTACAGCACCAGCGATGGCAGCGGGTCATTTGGGCGAGTATATGGCTGGCAGTTCCTGCCCGAACGAATGGCTGCAATTCAAACCCCAAACTGGTTAAAAGGCTTTGAAGGATACATGGGCCATGACAGTCTGTGGGTCGAGCGGGACGTTCTGTGCCGTAAATTCCCGATTTATAATTCGGGGGATGCCAATGCTGAACCAACCGGCGGAGTAAAGATGCAACGCTACCGGTTGCGGCCGGGTGGGCAGTCATTTACGCTTGTTCCAGATCAGCCGACCGACCAATCGGCTGGCAGATAGTTCATATGTTTCAGGAAAAAGAAAACGCAGCCGTACGGCCGCGTTTTCTTTTTCCTGAAACTTCTCTTCCTAAAATAATCGAATGCCAAGTGATAATGTGGCAATACCCAGGTAACCGGTAATGTCTTTGTTTTTATAGATTCCGCCCACTGGGGCCGCATACCGGGCGTCGAGATCCAGGCGATTGAAGAATGTATACCCTACACCAATTTCGGCCGCGTAGGTAAATGACTTAACCTCCAGAATACTTTCCGTTGGGCTTTGCGGGTTCGGATTTTTTAGATCTGACGTCGTTTCCGGCGTTGGAATGCTAAGCGACAGAATTGTGGCTGTCGACGTTCGTTTAGCTTGGGCTTTGGTTGTAAACAGCAGATTTGGCCCAATGAATGCCCGTACTTTACCACCTGCCCATTTTTTTCCAAATAAGATTGGAACATTAACGGATTCAAGCACTGATTCCGAAACGGTATTGATGCTGGCGGGGGTTGAAGCCGGTATTTGTGCAGGAAGCGTTTGTCCCGCCAGAACGGCAGCAACGGCTGCGGGTACGGTGAAATCCGTTTTCTGATTGAGAACGAACCTATTGTAGTCAACTTCAACCTGTATAAAGAATTTGTTGAAATTCTGGCGACCCCAAAGCCCGAACGAATAGCCATAGCCAACCCCGTTATTCTGGTTGTTCAACTGAGGAATCGCAAGCGAAGCGGAGAGGGGGACTGACGGGATTGTCGTGTGACCATGTGTGAATGTGGCACCTCCTTTAAGGCCACCTTCAAAATTACCCTGAGCTAATGCAGTCACCGTACTCGTGAAGAACACCAGCGCAGCAAGTTTTAGTCGTTTCATGAATGAGTCAGCTAAACTACCAATAGTAAAAAAATGAGAAATAATTGACGTTGAAGCGCGAAAATAAGCGTTCCTGCATCTAGAACGGGCTTTATTATCGAATTGTTATTAGCCTTTCTGGCAAATAGAGTAAACATTAACAGAGTAGGATGGTTGTTTGAAATAGATTTATTGGCTTATTTGCCAACCGTTAAATTGATGTTTCACTATAAACCACGCTAAACGAATGGGTCTCTTATCGTTTTTCAAAGGAGTTGGAGAAAAGATCTTCCATAAGGAGCAAACGGCACCGCCCGCTGATCCGGTACAAGCCGAAAAGGTCGAGCCAGTACGTGCCCAGGCATTACTTGACCATGTCAAACAATTGGGATTGTCGTATAACAGTCTGACTGTTAAAACGAAAGGGGATACTGTCACACTGACGGGTTCTGTTAAGTCGCAGGAAGACTCAGAAAAGATCGCTTTAGCTGTTGGTAATGTAGAAGGTGTTAGCGCAGTTGATAACCAACTGCAAGTGGATGAGCCAACGCCAGAAGGTAAATATTATACCGTAAAATCAGGTGATTCATTGTCAAAAATCGCTAAGGAGGTTTATGGTGATCCAATGAAATACGGCGTTATTTTCGAGGCTAACAAGCCAATGCTAAAAGATCCTGATCTGATCTACCCGGATCAGGTATTGCGCATTCCTACGTTGTAATTGTATTGAAATTTTTTTTGGCGGTGGCGTTATCTGTATAACGCCACCGCCCTTTTTCTTTTATAGTGCATTGAATAGCCTTTCCGAACATTCATACGAATGGACCAGTTTTAGTAATCTCAACTGTATGAAAGACTTATGGCTATTCATTTATTATCCTACCTGAAAGAGCAGTTCACACCGGGCGTAATTGATCAGCTCAGTGGCGATCTTGGCGAAACACCTGCAGGCACCCTTAAAGCTGTTACGGGTTCGTTACCCACGTTGCTGGGTGCTTTGACCCGGCGTATTCAGACAACCGGGGGGGCTATGGCAATTATTAGTTTTCTGGAAAAAGGCGATTACGGCGATACGCCCCTCGATGTGGGGCAGGTGACCGATTCTCGGCCGAAAACTGCCGACACATCTGCCGCTGGACGTGCTTTTCTTGATGCGGTTTTTGACGATAAACTCACCCGAACCACCGGCCTTATCAGTACATACAGTGGGGTGAAACCAGAGTCGTCGCTGATAATTCTGGAATTAGCAGGCTCTGTACTAATGGGCGTTCTGGGCAGGCAGGAGCAGGAAAAGGGCCTGACCGCCAACAGCCTTACCACATTGTTGCAGGGACAGGCTTCCGATTTCAGAACGGCGCTGCCCAGCGGCCTGGATGCCGTTGGTAGTTTGCTTGGGTTTGACGAACTGGTAACAACATCAGGACCAACAACCGAAGTGCAGGGTGAAGATAATTTCAGTGGCACGGTTCTAAATCCTAATATTCCAAAAAGCGATGAAGGCGACCGCCGACGTGAAAACGTTAGCTGGTTGCGCTGGGTTATGTTTGCCATTGCCGCTTTGGTTCTGGCCTTACTCGTGCAAAAGTGCCGCGAAAACCAAAACGGTGTCGATGGTATTAGTACTGACTCAACCAGTCGGGTCGAATCAAATGCTGTAGAAGATACGTCGGCAGCAACAAAGCAAAGTATAAAGGAAGCCCACGGACAGGTTGATGATTCAACCGCTTCTGGCCCATTAGGGAGCCGTGATTCAGCTCGGTCCCGTCCATAAACAAAGGCTATGACGTTAAAGTAGGAGACAGCCCTGACTGTAACAGCAAACAGACTAACCTGCGATCATGTTTTCGTCGTCAGGTACTACTATGCGCTCAAGCATGAACGCGCCCATTCAGGCCCCTCCCGATAGTGCCGATGCTCGGGGAGCCGTTGTGCCTGCCGAAATTAACGTGAAAGCGAAGAAATAACCCCAGGAGTCGGTGAGTCAATCCCTATATGACCTATATTGCCGTCTGATTGACTTACCGACTTCATTATGTTTGTTGACGCCATTGAGCGCATTGATCTCTTTACCCGACCTCTTCATTCCATTGTCCGGCTATATGGCCACAACGAAATTGTACCGGGTAGTGCCACCCTGTTTTTTGTAAACGAACAAGGCTGTGCTGTTACCTGTAAGCATGTTGCCGAACTGGTTGCCAAAGCCGATGCCATTTATCATAACTATCGCGATTTTCAGGGTGCGCGTCGGGACGTTCTGCGCGAAAAAGATGCAGCACAGCGAATTAGCCAGCTGGAGGTAAAATTCAAGCTCCAGTCTGAAACGATTATCCGGGTCCGGAATAGTTTTGTGGGATGCGTTGATCAGTATAAAGAACTGACCATTGATATGCACCCTACACAAGATCTGGCTCTTCTACGGTTCAAAGGGTACAATCGATTGCTATACGGTTCCTATGCCACGTTTCTGGGTGATAGCAACCGGGTAAAACCTGGCCGGAGTCTTTGCCGCCTGGGTTACCCATTCCCTGAATTTACAAATTTTCGCTATAACGCATCCGTTGACGATATTGAATGGACGGCCGATGGTCGTGTAACATCACCCCGCTTTCCAATCGATGGTATCGTAACCCGATTACTGAGTGAAAACGGTGGTATAACCGGAATCGAACTAAGCACACCGGGTCTTAGAGGACAAAGTGGCGGACCTTTATTTGACACCAATGGCCTGATCTATGGCATGCAGTCAGCGACTCGCCACCTCCATCTCGGATTTGATATCGAAGACCGCGAAGTATTGGTCAATGGCCGTAAAAGCCGGGTGTCGAACTATCCATTTCTGAATGTCGGGCAATGCGTTCACGTTGATGTGATCAAGACATTTTTACGGGAACGTGGAGTGAAGTACTACGAGGGATAAAGTTGAGTTAAGCGCTTTTACGATACTTTTCATACCAGATGAGTGAAACAGTACCCTTACCTATTTAATGAATTGGCCTGGCTGGTTCTGTCGCAATCAGTTGGCCGTCGTTACCAAATACAGCTACAACGGGCTTGCCGCGCTGCGTAAAATGAGCAAATGAATAGTCGGCGTTTTCGGTCCAGTTAATGGCAGAAACATTACCGAATTTTTTGACGAAAGCCTGCTCAACTGTTGCGTTGGGTTTATCGGCCGATGAGCAGCTCACAAGCCAGCCACCGATCAGGAGACTGACAACCCACTTTTTTATTGCATTCATAACAAAATCAGTTTATTGAATTCTTGAATCGTTCAACGCATCAAAAGTGGCAAAATGGTCTTAAATGGCTTTTAAAATAAAGTTAAAAGGCTCTTAAAGTGAATGGATTAGCCGCATTTTTCAGGCGGATAGCTTAGCTATTTCAAGCAAATAATGGGATGGGTATTCGATCAGTGCCTCGAAAACCCTCGATAGCTTTTGGCAGTTAACAGGTTGGATGTCACTAATGCACATTCACTACTGAAACATGTTAAAACGCAGAGGTTCGGCCGTTTGGAAAGGTGGCTTACAGGACGGTACTGGTATTATTTCTTCTTTTAGCGGTGTGCTGAATAACACGCCGTATTCGTTTAAAACCCGGCTCGTTAGCGAAGATGGTAAAGCCGGTACTAATCCCGAAGAGCTGTTGGCCGCAGCCCACGCGGGTTGTTTTGGTATGGCCGTCAGCGCAGTGCTGGGGCAGGCTGGTTTTACCGCCGACGAACTGAGCGTTAATGCTACACTGACATTGGAAACCGATGGCGTGCCCAAAATAACAGCTGTCGACTTGCAGATTACGGGCAAGGTGCCTGGTATTTCGCAGGAGCAATTCGAGAAAATCGCATCGGATGCTTCCAAAACGTGTATCATTTCCCAGGCGCTGAACCCCAACATTAACGTAACGAAAGTTGCAACGCTCGAAGCGTATTGATGAAAGTACTGTCGATTATTGGTGTCGGACCAGGCATTAGCCTGGCCGTGGCACGTCGGTTTGCGCGCGAAGGTTTTGCCGTCGCTCTGATCTCACGTAATAGGATCAAGTTGGAGGGCTACATTCGCGATCTGAAAGCTGATGGAATTGAAGCCGCAGCTTTTCAGTACGACTCCTCTGATTCAGCCTCGCTCGAAACGGCTCTCAAACAAATTGAACAACAACTTGGACCAACTACTGTGCTTCATTATAATGCGGCTTCTCTCCATAATGGAAGCCTTGAGCAGGAAACGGCCGATTCGCTTATTGCCGATTTCCGGGTTAATACGGCAAATGTAGTTGCGGCTGTTAATGCGGTGCGTGGGAAAATGGTATCGGGCGAGGGGGGCATTCTGCTAACAGGTGGCGGACTGGCGTATATGACCGCAACTGATTACCTGTCGCTGACATTAGGCAAGGCAGCAACCGTAACGCTGGCAAACCTGTTAAATAAAACATTGAAGCCTGCGGGTATATTCGTAGGCACCGTAACCGTCAGCGGGAGTGTGCACCCAACTGCTCAGAAACACACGCCCGATAATATTGCTGAAGAATTCTGGAAATTGTATTCGGATCGCAGTACGGTGGAAGTGCGGTTCTGATCGGTTAGTGAACGAACAACCGGGTGTTGGCTGTATCTTTGAGCGGCCAACACTTTTTTTATGTCCGAACTAACAACGCTGACCTCCAGGCAAACGTCCCTTACGACCGACGCGCTTGCGTTGCTTAAACGTCTCATTGCAACCCAGTCGTTTAGTCGCGAAGAGGATCGAACGGCAGTTTTGATTGACGATTTTTTTCGCCAAAAGGGGATACCGTTTGAGCGGCTCAGGAATAATATCTGGGCCAAAAATCGCTATTTCGACGAACACAAGCCAACCGTGCTGCTTAATTCGCATCACGATACGGTTAGACCCAATAAATCCTGGACACTTGACCCGTTTGAGCCGCTAGAACGCGACGACAAACTATACGGCCTTGGCTCTAATGATGCAGGAGGCTGCCTGGTGTCGCTCCTGGCCACATTCGCCTATTTCTACGATCGGTCCGACATGGCTTATAACCTGGTTATAGCCGCTTCGGCAGAGGAAGAAATCTCGGGGCGCGATGGGTTGGAATTACTGCTTCCAGAACTACCCCCAATCGATTTTGCTATTGTCGGTGAGCCGACCGAAATGCAGTTGGCCGTTGCCGAAAAAGGCTTGCTCGTGATCGACTGCACCGCCCATGGCATCAGTGGCCATGCCGCCCGCGATGAAGGTGATAATGCTATTTACAAAGCGATTAAGGATATTAACTGGCTTACCACCTACCAGTTTCCGAAGGTGTCGCCAACGCTCGGGCCGGTAAAACTATCCGTCACGATCATTAATGCCGGTACTCAGCACAACGTTGTCCCCGATACGTGCACGTTCACGATCGATGTGCGCGTTACGGAGCAATACACGCTGGAAGAGGTTATTGAAACGATACAGGCCAATATCGAATCTGAAGTCAAACCACGCTCCATTCGGCTGAAACCGTCGAGCATTCCGATCGATCATCCTATCGTGAAAGCGGGCCTTGCGTTGGGGCGGCATACGTATGGCTCACCGACTACCTCCGATCAGGCTGTACTGAACTGCTTTTCGCTTAAATGCGGCCCCGGTCATTCGGGACGCTCGCACTCGGCCGATGAATTTATCTATCTTCGGGAAATTGCCGAAGGAGTGGATGGCTACATTCGGATGCTTGAACAGGTGTTGTAAGACCGTTTTCCGGAAGGTACCTACGGCTGTATCGCTTTTTTGTGAAAAAATCAGGAATATTTTTAATCAAATCGATAGATTAGACTAAGGGTAAGCCTTCTTGTTCGTGTCATTCTGGTATCTGACCGCCTAACCGATGACTGAATCTGAAGGCCAACCTCTATCTAATCAAGGCAATTTCCCGCGTCCGTTCCAGACACCTGACCGTGTTACGTCGATCGTGGATAACGAACATATTGTCCGATCTGCCTTTACCAACTCGCCCCAAAAGGGGTTCGAGGCATTATTCCGGCTTTATTATCTGCCTCTTTGCAGCCACGCCGTACGCTTTGTTTATACCCGTGAAGTCGCCGAAGATATTGTCGGCGAAGTGTTTTACCAGCTTTGGAAAACAGGTAGTTATGCGACGATTCAGCACACCTACCGAACATACCTCTACGCAGCCGTTCGGCATCGGGCCTATAACTACCTCCGCGACGAACTAACGGGTAATCGAACACCAGCGTCGCTCGACGACATAGGCGAAACAAGTCTGGGTGAAACGCCCCAAACGCTCATTGAATACGATGAGACATTCCAGCGGGTAGAAAAAGTAATTCACGAACTGCCACCGCAATGCCAGCGGATATTCCTGATGAGCCGCTTCGAGAATCGCAAAAATCAGGAAATCGCCGACGAACTTGGCCTGGCGCTCAAAACCGTTGAAGCGCATATGGCTCGCGCCCTTCAGCAATTGCGTCGAGTGTTTCTACCGATTGGTCTGTTTCTTTTTCTCCCATTTCACTAAGGGTAACGCTATTCGCTTGTGTCAAAATAAGCAAACGTCTGTTCATGGAAGACATCGTCAACAAAGCGGTTCTGTTCGACTATTTTTCGGGTCGGGTGAGTCCGTTACAGAAGAAGTCAGTGGAGAGCTGGCTATCCGTCTCAGGTAATCTGGAGCTCTATTATCAGTGGCTCCATGAGTGGGAACTGAACCGATTACAAACCAATGCCAACTGGCAGCATGCCTACGAAAGAACGTCGATGCGGATCACCGACACATCGGCTATAGGTCGGCAGGAAAATCAGCAGCCGCCAACCAACTGGCGATCTGGACGCGTGATGCAGTGGATAAGCCATGTCTGGTTAGCGGCTGCCTCCATAATGCTGGTACTGGGCCTGGCAGGCTGGCTGTTTCGCGATGTGCTATTGTATCAGACGATTCGCACAGAGTTTGGTGAAACAAAAAGCGTAACCTTACCCGACGGTTCGGTCGTAACGCTTAATGCGAATTCATCACTCCGTTTCCCGCGATGGTTTGACACACCGATTGGCTTTGGCAAGTGGACGATCAATACCGATGCCTCCCGTCAGAATCAGCGAACGGTGGAACTGACCGGTGAGGCCGATTTCTCGGTCCGGCATCTGCCGAATCACCAGCGATTTGTGGTGGTGACACCTAAAGGGCTGAACGTGATCGTATTGGGAACACAGTTTACGGTCTTCAGCCGCGAACGGGCTACGCGGGTTGCGTTACGGTCAGGCCGGGTTCAGCTAACTACACAGCAAAAAAACGAACCCCCACTCATCATGCACCCCGGCGATCTGGTAACGCTTAACCGACAGGGACGACTGGCGCTGACCCGGATTACGCATCCGGAAGCAATGGCTTCCTGGAAAGACCATCGGTTTGTATTCGAGCAGACACCCCTGCGAGAAATTGCCGATATGCTCCACGAGAACTATGGTCTGGCCGTAACTATCGAAAATTCGGAGCTGGCTGGCCGGACTATTTCGGGCTCATTTACCGCCCGAAACGCGAATGAAGTACTGCAACTGATCGCGCAATTACTACAAATAAATTATATCCGCGAGAATAACCGTGTCTCGTTCACTGATTGACTCCTAACCACAAAAACCAATCACTTAAATGATGTACTCTGTACGCGTATTCCGTGCCTTACTGATCAGTTTGCTGCTGGCAGGAGGCCGTCCCGGACTGGCACAATTTGTGGCAACAGCCAAAGCATTTCCCCGAACGACCCATCAGGCCGAACGCCCTCAGACCCAACAACTGCGTGAGGTGTTGAATCAGTTTAAAGTTCGTTATCAGGTTGATATTCTGTTTGAAGATCGCCTGGTAAGCGACCAACTGGTCAATCCCGGCCTAATTGATCTGTCGGCTTCGCTGGAAAAAAACCTGACGAAACTGTTAAAGCCACAGGGGCTTCGCTTCTCGAAAGTGAAAAACGGCGTCTATGTCGTACTGGAAGAGAACAAAGCCAGAAAACAGACATCAATGGCGGATATCAATACGCTGCCAATGGCCGTAGCAGCGTCTAACGAACAACCGCAACCCATACAGCCGGGACAGATCCAGACCAAAGAACTGACGCTAACTACCGTCGATCAGACAATAAACGGGCAGGTGACCGACGGCGCAACGGGTAATGGCCTGCCCGGAGTAAGTGTAGTTGTGAAGGGAACGAGCCGGGGAACCACAACCGATGGCGAAGGAAATTACCGGGTAAATGTACCGGACCAGAATACCGGTAGCACGTTGACGCTGGTGTTCTCCTTCATTGGTTATACCACGCAGGAAGTCGTTGTTGGGAACCGGAGTTCGGTGAATGTGACGCTGGCCAGCGACGACAAAACCCTGAACGAGGTTGTGGTTGTGGGGTATGGCACCCAAAATCGGCGTGAATTAACCGGTTCTGTGGCTTCTCTGCAAACACAAACCATTAAAGATCAGCCCGTAACGAATGTGGTTGAGGGGCTTACGGGCCGAATGCCGGGTGTTTTGGTACAACAGAATACGGGAGCACCGGGCAATGCGCCTTCTATTAAAGTACGCGGATTAGGGTCGATTAGCGCGGGTAATGGCCCGCTGGTGGTCGTCGATGGACAGCCGCTCAACTCGGGTGGACTAACCAATGCGGGTGGTCTAAACCAACTCAATCCGAATGATATTGAGAAGATCGACGTGCTCAAAGATGCGTCGGCAACGGCTATTTATGGGTCGCGTGGATCGAATGGCGTGGTAATGGTTACGACCAAACGGGGAAAATCGGGGCAAAGCCGGATCAACTTCGATTACTTTACCGGTACGCAGCAGGTGAGCAAGAAAATGGATATGCTCAATGCACAGCAGTTTGCGGAGTATTCAAAAGAAGCCTTTAATACGGCTTATCTGGAACGCGTTCCGGGCGCAAAAATTACCGACCCGAACAGTGCCCGACCCGCCCTGCTACGTTATCGGTACCCAAGGGGTGAATTTCCAGGTGCGAATTTCGACGATCCGACCAGCTTAACGTCCTACGATTATCAAGATATGATTTTCCGGAAAGCACCCATCAGCAACTACCAGTTGTCGGCTTCGGGAGGTACTGAAAAAGTACAGTATTTCATCTCCGGAAATTACCTGAAGCAGGATGGAATCATTAAAAAGTCGGGCATCGACCGCTACACAGTTCGTTCGAATATTGACGCACAGCTCTCTTCCAAACTTAAAGTAGGCTTGAGTTTCAGTCCATCGTTCATGGCCGAAAATCGGGTCAACTCCGATGGTCACTGGGCCAGCAATGGGGTTATCAACGCGGCTCTTTCGTTACCACCGTTTATGCCGATCTATCAGGCAAACGGCACCACTTACAACTCTCAGGCATTTTATGCGGCCCCCTACGACTGGCCCGGCATTACCAACCCGGTTGCTAACATAACCGAAGTCGATAACCGTGTAACACAGCTTCGGTTGCTGGGTAACGCATACGCCGAACTATCGATCTGGAAAACGCTCCGTTACCGGGGAACCATCGGGGGCGATCTGAACTACCTTCGCCAGAATCAATACCAGACATCGGCAATACCCCTGAACCAGTTGCTGCCGCCAAACGTAAGCACCGGTTCGGCTTATACCAACCAGAACATCAACTGGGTCACAAACCATACGCTGAGCTACACGCTCGATCTGGGAACGACCCACCATCTGGATGCGCTGGTTGGTCTGGAGTCGCAGCGAAACGATTATGAAGAGAGCCGGGTGAATGCCAATAACTTCCCCAATGATATTGTTCGCTCGGTCAATGCGGGTACTATAATAGGAGGAACTTCCTACCGGGATCAGTGGTCGCTGGCATCGTATTTCGCCCGTGTCACTTATAGCTACAAAGACCGGTATCTATTCAATGCCTCTGTTCGGCGGGATGGTTCATCGCGGTTTGGGCAAACCAGCCGTTTCGGTACATTCCCCTCGGCTTCAATTGGCTGGCGGGTTATTGAAGAGTCGTTTATGAAAGCGGTGCCACTTATTTCGGAGCTGAAACTGCGGGCCAGTTATGGCTTATCGGGCAATAATGCGTTCCGGAATAACGACGGCTCCACGAACAACTACCCGGCCATTGGTGTGCTGAGTAAAGACAATTATGTATTGGGTAGTGCACTGGCAAATGGCCTGGCCACCAGCAGTATTGCCAATCCACAACTGAGCTGGGAAAAAAGTCGGCAGACGGATG
This sequence comes from Spirosoma endbachense, assembly GCF_010233585.1. Taxonomy (NCBI): domain Bacteria; kingdom Pseudomonadati; phylum Bacteroidota; class Cytophagia; order Cytophagales; family Cytophagaceae; genus Spirosoma; species Spirosoma endbachense. The sequence goes on along the minus strand of NZ_CP045997.1, from coordinate 3,354,707 downwards.
TTGGCCTTGATCTGGGGCTCTTTCAGAACCGCATTCTGTTGACGGTGGATTATTACAAACGCATCACCACCGATTTATTGCTCGAAGTTCAGGTGCCAACGCTGACTGGCTTCTCAACGGCCGTTCGAAACATTGGACAGGTTGAAAACAAGGGCATGGAGTTTGCCTTGTCGACCCGGAATATCAATGGATCGGGTGCGGGTGCCTTTACCTGGACAACAGACCTGAATATTTCCTTCAACCGGAACAAAGTACTGGCACTCGGACCCACGGGCGATCCAATCCGGAGCGGCACTGGTGTAGGCGAAACCAATATCACGGTTATTGGTCAACCACTGGGGAGTTTCTTTGGTTACAGGCAGTTGGGCATTTTCCGCGATCAGACCGATCTGGATAGTTATCCGCACTTTGCCGATAGCCGACCCGGCGATGTGAAATTTGAGGATGTGAACGGGGATAAAAAGATTGATGCCAATGACCGGACAACGATCGGCAACAACCAGCCTGATTTTATATACGGTATCACCAACTCATTGTCATTCAAAGGGTTCGATCTGAACATTGTTGCGCAGGGTGTTCAGGGTGGTCAGATTCTGAACCTCTCCCGCCGATTCTACGAAAACCTGGAAGGGAATGCCAACGAGCTAACGACCGTACTAGGTCGCTGGCGTTCTCCGCAGGAACCCGGCGATGGCGTAACCCCACGGGCCAATACGCGCTCAACGGGTAACAACAATCAGGTGTCGAGCCGCTGGGTAGAAAGTGCGACCTATTTCCGGATTCGGAACATCACCCTGGGCTATAACGTGCCGCGGCCTTTCCTGCAAAAAATTAAAGTGCAGTCGTTGCGGGTCTACGCCGGTGTGCAGAACGCCTTGACTGTTTCGAAATACCTGGCCTACAATCCGGAAGTGAGCGGCTACGAAGGACCACTGACGGGCGGTGTCGATTACGGATCGTATCCGCTGGCGCGTACCTATACCATTGGTTTAAACCTGGGCTTTTAATCCTTCTTTCTGATCATCATGAAAACAAAATATATCCTTGCGGGTCTGCTGATGCTAAGCCTGACAGCCTGCAAAGAGCAGTTTCTGGATCTGTCGCCGGTTTCTGCGGTTGGTACCTCTACTTTTTTTAAGACCCAGTCCGACGTGCTAACGGCCCTGAATGGCGCTTACGGAGCGTTGCAATTCAACGGGCAGTATGGGCAACTGTATGTCGTTTCGGAGATCCCCTCCGACGATACCAGCCCGGTTTTGTCCGGGTCAGTAACGGACCAGGATGAGTTTGATAAATTCTACGTCCGGACAACAAACCCTTACACACTGGCTCGCTGGAATGATGGCTATAAGGGTATTTATCGAGCCAACGCTGTTATCGAACGGATCGGCGGGGTTACGATGGACGAAACCCTCAAAAAACGAATTGTTGGTGAAGCCAAATTTTTGCGGGCGCTGATGTATTTCAATCTGGTTCGTGTTTTTGGTGATGTTCCGCTGGTGCTGACCGAAATTACCGATCCCCTGCAAGGCTACGAATATGGCCGGACTCCGGTTGCCGATGTATATACCCAGATCATCAAAGATTTGAGCGATGCCGAAGCAGTTCTCTCGGTTAGTTATACGGGAGCCGATGTGGGCCGCGCCACGGCGGGTGCCGCCAAGAGTTTACTGGGCAAAGTGTATCTGACCCAAAAACGGTATGCCGATGCGGTTACCAAACTCAAAGAGGTGATCGATAAGGCCACCTATTCGCTGTTGCCTGCCTATGCCGATCTGTTTAAAGCGGCTAATAAAAACGGCAAAGAGTCGGTATTTGAGGTACAATACAAGAAGGGGAATATTGGCGAAGGAAGCCCATTTGCCAATTCGTACGCACCCGAAAATTCGGGTAATGCGGTGATTACGTTTGGTGGCGGAGGCAATAATCACCCAACGCCCGATCTGGATAATAGCTACGAAACCGGCGATCCCCGCCGGAATGTCTCGATGGCCAGTAGCTACGTGAACACTAGCGGAGTTAAGATCGATTACTATTACATCAAAAAATACGCTGATCCACCGGTTGTAAACGGTGATTCGGACGATAACTGGTATGTGCTTCGCTATGCCGATGTGTTGCTGATGTATGCCGAAGCGCTGAACGAAACCAGTAAAACCGCCGAGGCATTACCCTATTTGAATCAGGTACGGAAGCGGGTTGGGCTGGCAGACAAAGCCATTACCGCTCAGGCCGATCTGCGACTGGCTATCGAGCAGGAACGACGGGTCGAACTGGCCTTTGAAGGACATCGCTGGTTCGATATCGTTCGTACAGGAAGAGCTTTGCCAATTTTACAGGCTAAAGCAACGTCGATTGGGATCAAAACGGCTTTGACGGAGAATAATCTCATATTCCCAATTCCCCAAAGTCAGATCGATATAAACCCAACCAAGATCAAGCAGAACCCCGGTTACTAATCCCTGAATAGGTAGGAAGGGAGCAACGACTGCCATGACGGTTAAGTTATGGCAGTCGTTGTTTTATCTCGCCGGGCATTTTACCGGATGAGTAGTCTCTGCCCCAACTTATTCTTTCTCGGAGAAATAGACGATTGAAAATGGATAATTTGCCGAGCTTTAAACGATTATTGATTGCAGTTCTGAGTGTAACTCTACTCGTTGGAACGGGATTTGGCAATGTGCCAAAAGAAAAAGGTCGGAATCCCATCCCGATGCGCCGAAATGGGGTTCGTGATGAAGTTTTTTCTCCGAAATACATTAAAGAAGTCCTGCTGAAAACAACGCAGTGGCAATTGCAGCATCCCAAGCACAGCCCAACCGACTGGACCAATGGAGCGTTCTATGCAGGTATTTTTGCCGCTTATGAAACTACTAAATCGCCACTGATTCTGGATTCATTGATGGCGATCGGTGAGCGAAATCAGTGGCGTCCCGGCAAACGCTTCGACCATGCCGATGATATAGCGGTTTGCCAGATGTATATCGATTTGTACCGGCTTAAAAAAGATCGGCGGATGATTCAGCCAACGATCGATACGGTCCAGAAAATGCAAAAAGTGGCAGGGCCCGAACTTGCCAAACATGGCCAGACCTGGTGGTGGTGTGATGCCTTATTTATGGCACCGCCCGTGCTGGCAAAATTGAGTACGACGTTAAACGATCCTGCCTATAATACCTTCTCTGATTCGTTGTTCAAACAGACGTATACTTTGCTTTACAACCAGCAGGAGCATTTGTTTGCCCGCGACGCGAATTATCTGGTCGATGCAAACGGTGTTGGAAAGAAAGAAGCAAACGGTCAGAAAATTTTCTGGTCGAGGGGCAATGGCTGGGTTATGGGTGGCCTGGTGCGCGTTTTGGAGGAACTTCCCGCCAAACACCCAAGCCGACCTTTTTATCTGACCCTATATCGGCAGATGAGCGAACGCCTGCTGGCACTTCAGCAAGCCGACGGATTGTGGCGTGCCAGTTTGCTGGACCCGGCTGCCTATCCGGGTGGCGAAGCGAGTGGTTCTGGTTTCGATTGCTATGCCCTCGCCTGGGGTATCAATCAGGGAATTCTGCCCAAGAAAACATACCAGCCCGCTGTCGAAAAAGCATGGGTTGCGTTAACAAAGCTGGTTTCGCCCGAAGGCCGGGTAGGGTGGGTACAGCCCATTGGCGGAGATCCCCGTCGTAATTTCAGCGAAGACAGCTGGGAGGTTTACGGCACGGGTGCTTTTCTGCTGGCTGGTTCACAAATTATCAAGTTAAAACCGTAGAGATGCCCTACGGAAGCGGCAAGGTATCATGTCTCTACAGAAATGGTTTGTATGACCTTGTTTAGCTCAAGTCAACGTCAAATGCGTAAAATTCTCTTCCTGTTTCTGCTGGCTGGACCACTCTTTGCCCAGACAAAACAGCCGGTTGACTATGTTAATCCGCTGATTGGATCAGCACCCAGTCAGACACCGACCGCCAAACGCCATAGCGAAGCGGGAAGTGAACTGAAAGGGCAGATTGCTCCCGCCATCGGGCGACCGCACGCCATGACAACCTGGACACCGCAGACACAGGCAACAGAAACCAAGTGCATTGCTCCCTATTATTACAACGACCCCAAAATCAATGGGTTTCGCGGAACACACTGGCTCAATGGTAGTTGCGTTCAGGATTATGGTAGCGTCAGCATTATGCCAGTTTCCGGGAAACTCGCGTTACGTCCGGCTGAACGAGGGTCGCGCTTCGATCACAAAACCGAAACGGTTACGCCTGCTTATTACGATGTTCGGTTAACCGATTCGAATATTCGGGCAGAGTTGTCGGCGCATACACGAGCGGGACTGTTGCAGTTTACGTTTGGTACGGGTGGCGACAACGCTATTCTTGTTGAACCGAACAGCGATGAAGGGGAAGGGTATGTCGAAATTCACCCTGAACGGAACGAGATCGTAGGCTATAATCCGGCTCACCGAATCTATCAGGGTGCGGGGCAATCGGCAGGCTTTAGCGGCCATTTTGTGGTGCAGTTCGACCGGCCGCTCACCACCTTCGGAACCTGGACAAATTATGAACCATCGGCCGGATCGAAACAGGCCAAAGGAGTCGGCAGGAAAGAGTCCGTTGGCGCTTATGTTCGCTGGAATCTGAAACCGGGCGACGTTGTTCGCGTTCGGGTTGGAACATCGTTCGTGAGTGAGGCTGGAGCACGGAAAAACCTGCAAACCGAACTGTCTGACTGGAATCTCGCTCGCGTTCGTCAGCAAACCGAGGCAGCCTGGAATGCCGAACTTGGCCGGATGCAGGCTACGGGGCGCGATACGGATAAAACCATGTTTTACACGGCTCTTTATCATGCGAATCTGACGCCCCGTATCTTCTCGGATAGTGATGGAGCCTATCCTGGTTTTGCGGATGATACGGCCATTCACAAGGCCAGCGGCTTCGACTATTATTGTGATTTTAGCCTTTGGGATACCTTTCGGGCCTGTCAGCCGCTGCAAAATCTGCTGAATCCGAAACGGTCGGGCGATATGATGCAATCGCTGGTGAAAAAGGCCGAACAGGGGGGATGGATGCCTATTTTCCCCTGCTGGAATAGCTATACTGCGGCCATGATCGGCGATCATGCGCAGTCTGCTATTGCCGATGCTTACAGCAAAGGAGTCAGGAATTTTGATGTAAAAGGGGCTTATAAGTACCTGCGTAAAAACGCATTTGATGTAAACAGCGATCCCAAAAGCTACGAAGCCGGTAAAGGGCGACGAGCGCTGGCATCCTACCTTCAATATAAGTACATTCCACTTGAAGATTCGGTCTGGCAGGCATTTCACAAGCGGGAACAGGTTTCGCGGACCCTCGAATACGCATACGATGACTTTTGCCTTGGCCAACTCGCTAAAGCGCTTGGTCAAACGAGCGATGCCACTATCCTGAATCAGCGTGCCCGAAACTACCGGAATGTGCTGGACCCGGCAACGGGCTATGTACGTGGACGTTATGCCGATGGACGATGGATTGCCCGATTCGATCCGTTTGCGTTGCGCGTGTCGTTTATTACCGAAGGTTCGCCCGCTCAGTACACGTTCTTTGTTCCGCAGGATGTGCAGGGGCTTGCCAGACTCGTTGGCGGACGAGAGCGGTTCGTGGCCAAACTGGATACTCTGTTTAACGACGGGCACTACTGGCATGGTAATGAGCCGAATAACCAGATTTCATACCTCTACGCCTGTGCTGGTGCTCCTTACAAAACACAGGCTCGCGTTCGTCAGCTTGTTCAGGACGAATACGATACGTCGCCGGGGGGCTTGAGCGGAAATGAAGATGGCGGACAGATGTCGGCCTGGCTGGTGTTTAGCATGGCGGGACTGTATCCTGTATGTCCCGGAACGCCATATTACGTGCTGGGCAGCCCGACGCTCGATGCCGTAACGATCCGGCCGGGGGCAGGCAACGCTTCATTTACAATCAAAGCGCTGGCTAATTCATCCCAGAATGTCTATATCCAATCGGCTACACTGAATAGAAAGCCATTTAGTCGTACTTATCTGACCCACAATGAGCTAGTGCAGGGTGGAGAGTTGGTTCTTCAGATGGGCCCTTTGCCGAATAAGAATTGGGGAAGTAAGCCCGAAGAGGCCATGCCATCGGTTTTGCCGGAATAAATAGACTGGTTAGAGTCTTGTTGTGGTCTCAGAGTTGAGGATAACGCCCTTTGAAACCACAACAAGATCCTAACCGGTCTATTCAGGATACGAATACACTACATTGTTTCTAAATCACTTTACCGTAAAATCGACTTTTGCGTTGCCCCATACCAGCGATACCACACCCTTGGGCGAAATCGAGAATGCCATTTTTTCGGCAAATTCTTTTGACTGTTTCACGGGTACATTGACCCGTAACACATCTTCATCCTGTTTATAGGTGAAAGCGCCCCATTTGATGGTTTTGTTAATGATAATCGTCCATTCTTTTTCATTCGGAATGGTGAACAGCGCATAGCGGCCTTTGGCAAGTGGTTTACCTTCGAGCGTTACATTGTCCGAAAAGTCGATGGAGGTAGTTTCGTTGGCACCCGTACGCCATACCTGACCATAGGGAACGAGTTTCCCCCAGAGCTCCCGCCCTTTCACCGAGGGCTGGCTGTAGTTTATCGTGATGGTTTTACCACCAACTGTCGCTTTAGCCTGTGCAGGTGGACTGGGTCGTTTGGCCGGATCGTCCTGAGCGTTGATCGTTAAGGTAGCCAGGAGGCAGGCAAGGGTGAGCAGAAGTTGCTTTGCGTTCATTTTGTTTATCTTTGTTTAAGAACCTCACAAAGGTGTTCTGCCATTATTGAAGTGAGGTAAGCAGGTGTTGTTCATGTTTATTCAAGTGCGTTCACACTGATTAATAATGATTTCTGAAGAGGATACTTGGATACGTTGCCGTCGGCTGGTAGAACAGAAAGTTGGCTGGGGCGATAGTGAACACTGGCAGAACCGCGACTTTGAGCAACTTAGCGAGCTGATCCTGGCCGAAACGGGTGTGTCGTTAAGCGTCAGCACGCTAAAGCGGCTTTGGGGGCGCATACGCTACGACAGTGTACCTACACCCACTACCCTCGATACCGTCGCTCGTTTTGTTGGATATGACAGCTGGCGATCTTTCCGGCAAAAGGACACCAGCAGCCAATCCATAGGTATTCCTGAACCTCAGAAAGAGCCTTTGCCAGAACCAACGGTGTTGCCCGTCATCCCTCGCCCTGCCATCGGGCGCTGGCTGACGGGATCATTGCTGGGTTTACTAGTGGTTATTTGCATCGTATGGGCATATCGCCAGCGGGATACTACCCTGCGGTATGGCCCGGTGTCGTTCGTGAGCCGCCCGGTGGCAAAAGGTGCACCCAACACGGTTATTTTTCAGTATGATGCGACCGACTCCAATGCCGATAGCGTTTTTATTCAGCAAAGCTGGGACCCCAGGCTCCGTGCCCGTGTCGATAAAGCAGGTCATACGTACACCAGTACTTATTATTATCCCGGTTATTATCGGGCTAAATTGGTTCTGAACGATTCGATCGTGCGGGAACATGATGTTTTTGTTGCTTCAGCAGGTTGGCTTGGCACTGTCGATCGGGAGCCGATTCCACTCTATCTTCGTGCAAACACGGTTAAAAAGTCGGGCGAGATATCGATTACGCCAGCCGACCTACAGACAGTTGGTGTATCACTAACAGGTGAGGTACCCGAAACAAATCTGTTTATGGTCGATAGTACAGGGATCGTCGATGGAAAGCATTTTGTGTTTGAAACAGCCGTACGAAGCACATTTAGCCAGGGGAAAGCGGTTTGCCAGCCCGTTAGCATAGCGCTGTTATGTTCAACTGGGTTCCATCGAATTCCGTTATCAGTGCCGGGTTGTGTGGGCGAACTGCGACTGGTGACAGGGAACACGATAGTTAGTGGTCAGACCACCGATTTGTCTGGTTTAGGGGTAGATTTCAGCCGTTGGGTGCTTGTTCGATACGAGGTCAATGGGAAAAAGGCTTCTGTCTACGTCAACGATCGACTGGTTTATCAGGGCAACGAAAGTGGTGAGGTTGGACAGGTCGTCGGACTGCGTTTCGGATTTCTGGGAACAGGAGCCGTAAAATTTGCCCGTTTTCAAAATCTAGACCTATAAGGTTTTGGAAACCTTATAGGTCTAGACGAACCTTACAAGTCTAGACATTTTTCGTTGCATGAAACACCTGCTACTGTCTGCACTGACTATTGGCGCTTTTGTTTTCCTGGGAAACCAGTTTCGGCTTGAGCCTACTCCTGATACCAACTGGGCCGAATATAATGGTGACGGCACCCGCAGTCATTACTCCCCGCTTACTCAAATCGACCCGCAGAATGTCAATCAGCTTCGAATAGCCTGGACATATTCATCGGGCGGAGCCGATACGGTGCTGAATCGTACTCAGATGCAATGCAACCCTATTGTTATTGATGGTACATTGTATGGTGTTTCGGCGAATACGCAGGCATTTGCACTGGATGCGGCAACCGGCCAGGAACGCTGGAAGACGAGCATCAGCGATAACGGCGGAACAACGAGCCGTGGTGTAACCTACTGGACCAACGGTTCACCGAATGCAGACAATCGCATTTTTTTTGGTGCCGGTAGGGGGCTCTATGCGCTCGATGCCCGTACCGGCAAACCGATTGAATCGTTCGGTGAGCAGGGACGTATCGATCTCAAAAAAGGCATTGAGCGACCCGGTGCCGACAATTATGTGCTGTCAAATACACCCAACACAATTTTCAAAGACCTCATAATTGTTGGCGTACGAGTGGCCGAAAGCGAAACCGCCTTACTGGGCGACGTTCGGGCTTACGATACACGAACGGGGAAGCTAGTCTGGACATTTCATACGATTCCACAAGCTGGCGAGTTTGGTTATGAAACGTGGTCACCCCAACCGGCCCGGCAGCACATTGGCGGGGCAAATGCCTGGGCCGGAATGGCCATTGACCGCCAGCGTGGCATCGTTTATATACCGACTGGCTCTGCTGCTTATGATTTTTACGGCGGCAACCGGAAAGGGAATAACCTGTTTGCCAACTGCCTGCTGGCTCTGGACGCCAGTACGGGCAAACGGCTCTGGCATTATCAGCTCGTTCACCATGACGTTTGGGACCGAGATCCGCCCGCACCGCCCAATCTGCTCACGATTGTGCAGAACGGCAAGCGCATCGATGCGGTGGCTCAGATCACCAAACAAGGTTATGTTTTCGTCTTTGATCGGGTAACGGGCAAGCCACTATTTCCGATCAATGAACAGGCCGTTTCTCAGCAGGCCATAGCCGGTGAACAACTGAGTCCAACACAGCCAATTCCGGTAAAGCCGTATTTTTCCCGGCAGTCGTTCACCGACAAAGACTTTAATTCATTCGCGGCTAACCGCGATTCACTTTTTACTGTCCTGCGAAAAGGGCATACTGGGAAAGCCTACATTCCGCTTACGCAGGATATGACCGTGTTTTTCCCCGGTACGGATGGGGGTGGACAATGGGGTGGAGCGGCTACGGATCCAGAAGGAACCCTCTATGTTCCGTCGAAGGAGATTCCGGTCTATACATCGTTAGTGAAGCGGGAACAGAATACCGGTGGAAGCGCATTGACCGGGGCAAAATTGTATAGCCTTCGTTGTGCCGCCTGTCATGGAGCCGACCGTCGCGGTAATCACGATGGTTCCTATCCGTCGCTTATTGCCATCGATAAACGACTTTCCGACGGGCAGATTAATCAACTATTGTTGAAAGGACGCGGTATGATGCCTTCTTTTGGGCACCTACCCGAAGCAGAACGGAAAGCAATTATCGACTTTCTGGATCAGAAAGCTGTGCAATCGACGGTGGCAACGACTCAGCAGACCGACGTTCCATATCAGCACACGGGTTATAATCGATGGTATGACGCCAATGGATACCCTGTCAGCACCCCGCCCTGGGGAACGCTGACCGCTATTGACCTGAATACGGGCGATCGTCGTTGGCAGGTGCCCTTGGGTGAGTATCCGGAACTGACAAAGCGGGGTATTCCGCTGACCGGGACGGATAATTACGGTGGACCATTGGTTACGGCCAGTAAACTGCTTTTTATTGCTGCCAGTCGTGATGAGCAGTTTCGGGTGTTTGATGTAAAGACGGGTAAGCAACTGTGGCAGACAAAGTTACCCGCAGCTGGTTATGCCTCGCCCAGCACGTACTCGATCAAAGGAAAACAGTTCGTAGTTATTGCCTGTGGGGGCGGCAAGTTGAATACGAAGTCTGGCGACAGGTATGTGGCCTTTGCGCTGCCGTAGGATGCGGTAAATTGTTTTTTCCGGGAAGAAGCCTCATCACACTGAATTTATTGGCTTCTTTGTAGTTCATACAAAACCGCTCTACTTTTTTTTTGACTCTATGACACCAGTATGTCGTGTGGGCTTGTTTTTGATCAGCCTGCTATTCGAAACGGTATGCCAGGCGCAAACCAGTCCTGCGTTACCCCGTCCATCTGCCCGCCAGCTTGCCTGGCAACCCCTTGAAACAACGGCCTTTCTGCATTTCACTGTCAACACCTATACCGACAAGGAATGGGGTGATGGCACCGAAAGTCCCAGCATCTTTAATCCAACTAAACTCGATGCCCGGCAGTGGATTAAAGCACTGAAGGATGCGGGTTTCAAGATGGCTATTATTACTGCCAAGCACCACGATGGATTTTGCCTGTGGCCATCGAAAATGACGGAGCATTCGGTTAAAAACAGCCCCTGGAAGAACGGGAAAGGGGATGTTGTCCGGGAAGTAGCTGATGCCTGCCGCGAATTTGGGTTGAAGTTTGGGGTGTATCTTTCGCCCTGGGACCGCCATGAGCCGCGTTACGGAACGGCCTCATACAATGATTATTACAAAAGCCAGCTGCGCGAACTGCTGACGAACTACGGCCCCATTTCGGAGGTCTGGTTTGATGGTGCTAAGGGTGAAAACGCTAAAGACATGACCTACGATTTTGCGGGTTACTGGGCTCTGGTTCGTGAATTACAGCCCAATGCTGTGATGTTTTCGGATGCAGGGCCGGATGTTCGGTGGGTAGGTAACGAAGCAGGAAATGCGGGTGAAACCTGCTGGTCGACCATCAATACCGAAGGGCTGGCTCCGGGTAAGGCAGACTCAAAATACCTGAACCGGGGCGATGCAACGGGTAAACAATGGGTACCAGCCGAGACCGATGTATCGATACGTCCGGGTTGGTTTTATCATGCTGCTGAAGACGCTAAGGTACGGTCGGGTAAGAATCTGGTAAGCCTGTATTATCAGTCCGTTGGGCGGAACAGCCTCCTGTTGCTCAACGTACCACCGAATCGGGATGGGTTGTTTTCGGAGCCAGATATTGCCAGCCTGCGGGAATTCCGGAGCATTCTGGACGAGACATTCAAAACCAATCTGGTGGCTAAACAGCCTAAGCTGACCGATAAACAACTGAATACCTTCTTAACCGTGTCGGCTAACCAGCCATTGATTATTGAGCTTGGATCGGAAAAATCCTTCGATCGGATGTCGATTCAGGAGAACATCGCCACTGGCCAGCGGGTGGCTAGCGGCCGGGTTGAGTATTGGAATGGCACCGATTGGCAACCCCTCCAGACTTTCACGACTGTAGGTTATAAGCGTCTTCTGCGGTTCCCTGAGGTGAAATCATCGAAACTCAGACTGTTCATTACCAACGCAAATGGCCCTGTTCAACTGGCTGAGGTTGGCGTATTTAAGGCATCGGCACGGGAATAAAATTGACTACATGCATAGGCCCAATGAGCGTGGAGAAAGTAACAGCTCCGCATTTGTTGGGCTTATGTATTGAAAAAACTACCTTTAAAAATACATACAGACGGTAACAAATGCCGTTCTTTGGAGTTATTCTTCATTGTTCATTATACATTTCTCAAGTACATCATGCTATATCCTCTTACATTCGAGACCATTTTTAAAGACAAAATCTGGGGTGGACAGAAAATAAATACCATTTTGGGGAAAGACTTTTCGCCACTGCCAAATTGTGGTGAAACCTGGGAAGTTTCTGATGTAGAAGGTAATGTGTCCATTGTAAAAGAAGGCGTTTTGCAGGGAAAATCCCTTCGCGAGTTAGTGGAGCAATACAAAGGTGAACTGGTCGGAAAACATGTTTACGATACCTACGGCAACCGTTTTCCTTTGTTGATCAAGTTCATTGACGCGAATGATGACCTTTCGATTCAGGTGCATCCAGATGATGAATTGGCAGCCAGGCGCAAGAGCGGTTTCGGCAAAACCGAGATGTGGTATATCATGCAGGCCGATGAAGGTGCGAAACTCAATTCGGGCTTTAATCGGGAAGTGACAAAAGACGAGTATGTTAAAGCCGTCGCTGACAACACCATTCAGAATATTCTGAACATCGAACCAGCCAAACCGGGCGACGTATTTTTTCTGCCGGCTGGTCGCGTTCACTACATCGGCAAAGGGCTTCTGTTGGCCGAAATTCAGCAGACGTCCGATACCACGTATCGAATTTATGATTTCGATCGAGTCGACGCTACGACGGGCCAGAAGCGCGAACTCCATACTGAACTGGCGGTCGATGCGATCGATTACCACCATTACGATCACTACAAAACGCAATACGAAAAGAAACTTAACGAAAGTGTAAACACCGTAGCGAGTGATTATTTCGTTACGAACGTGCTCAATTTCGATGAAGAGGTAGAGCACGATTATACGCATATCGACTCATTTGTGGTCTTGATCTGTGTTGATGGTTCGCTGACCATTGAGACGAAAGGAGGCTATAGTACACCCCTCAAAATGGGCCAGTGTGCACTCATTCCGGCCTCTGTCGATATTGTTACACTCGTTCCCGATGGGTCGATGACGGTTCTGGAAACCTATGTGCCGTAGTTGACGTGCAAAAAGATAGAATCTAGCCTGAGATAAAACAGGGGCAGAGACACGATATGTCTCTGCCCCTGTTTTTATACACTGCTGTTTTGGCGAAAAACTTTGCCTCAGCTTTTTTTTGCTGCTGCCTCCAGAACGGGCCGTGGGTCAAAAAGCACCTTGAACTGCGTAATTTTCCCGTTCTCGACCTGATACCAGCCGGAGCTTAAAACCTTAACTCCAGACATATCGATCTCATACCACAGGCAGACGTCCTGTTCGTCTACGAAGACTTTCTGGATGGTGTATTTCAGTCTCATTTTTTTCATGTCCTCGATATAGGTATCCCCGCCCTGGCGAGTGCCTAAGACACCCACGAACGTCAGATCATCGCTAATCCAGTTATGGGCCTCATCAAAGTTCTCATTGTTGAGTGCCGTTATAAACGCAGATACTACCTCTTTTACACCTGTTTTGCTCGCCATGTTTATAACTCTTTAGTCGATTAAAAACACAAAGTTGCAGCACAAGAGTGACAGCCCTATGTCAGTATAATCACCAGATCTACTGTGTTAAATGCCTGGCAGGAATTATAAACGCTTACTTTTTTAGATTATTCTTGAGCAACAGAATACCCGTTCCCGGTTTTCTCCAGCGATTCATTAAGTCCATGTGTTCGGGACCGGTTGGCCGGAAAAATGAGCCAAGCAGAATATCGTCATCACCATCCTGATCCACGTCGCCAGTCTCCATGATTAACCAGCGACCCCGTTCTGCATCCGGGAATGTTCGGGGCAAAAAACGTAGATTCCCCTGATTTTCGAAATACACGAAGCCTTCATTGGGCTGGTGCGAAAAATCAGGGAAATGAGCAATTGTAGCAATGTCATCGTCGCCATCCTGATCGAAATCCCGGACAATGGTCTGCGTTACACCATACATCGGATAAAACCACGCCTGTCGAAAGTGAAATCGGCCGTCGTTCAGAAAAATACGAATACCGTGGTAGGGCTTCAGTACGATGGAATAATCGGCATTGTCGCCGTTCGTATAGATCAGGTCCAGGTCGCCATCGTGATCAACGTCTGCCACAGCAAGGTCACTGGAGCCATAAACAGACGGGAAACGCAAAACGGTTTCTTTTCTGAATTGACCATTTCGCTGATTATAATAAACCGAAACCTGTTCATTGCCCTGAGTGAGCAGGGCAATGATGTCGGGCCACTGGTCATTATTAAGATCCCGAATAATAAGTTGCCGTGCGCCGGGCAGGCTATCAAGTACGTGCTCACGATACCCTTCGGGCAGTCGTTCATGCCAGGTTAGCTTGCCTAAATGATTGCCGAACTGGCAGATAACTACATCGTCCAGCCCATCGCGGTTCAGGTCGGTTGGTATAGCCCGAACGGGACGTTGCAAGCCGCTCAGTAGGGCAGGAGGAACGATACCTGTTTGCGTGAAATGCCGCCATGTTCCCATTTGCCGGTCATTGGGGTTTAATACGCCTACCGTAAGCAGATCAAAACTACCATCCGACTGAGGGTGCAGATCGGTTGCCGGACTGTCCAGATGCACAGAATCCATCCGGATTAGATTCTGATTGAGGGCATATAGATTAGATCGTCCATCGCCAACCCAGATACGGTGCGAAATTGAATCAAAGCGAAGAAGCGTTACGAATGCATCGATGGCCTGCTTCGACTGTTGCACCTGAAAGAGCGGCAAGCCCACCTGCACAGCTGTATGAGCGGGTTGTGGTAGGAGTTTTGCTGGTGCTTCAGATGCATAATAATCAACGATTTTTTGCCAATCGGTGGTGTGGAGTAAGGGTGTTTCGGGAAATACCTTTGCTTCCATGAGCCGCGTCAGTTCATCGGCATGACTAATGCGCATATATTCCGCCATCGAGTTGCCCGATTGCCCCATCCGTAAGGCCATCTGGGGTAAGACACCCCGTTGCCAGGTTACTTTATCGAGCAATGACGGTTCCGGAAACTGGTGACAACTCCCACAGTAGCTCTGACTGAGTTGCTTGCCCGTAAGCTGAGTGGCCACCGGCGGGGTAGCCGGACTGGACGTTTCGTTTGACGAAGTTGACCGACAGGACGCAACTAACAGGAAGCTATAAAGGATGATGACCGCCAATCGGAGCTGAAACATAGTTTAACGTAAAGGCTACAACTTCATACTAAAGCCTCTGGCAATTAAAGTATACCATAACACTCCGTTTGCCGGTCATACGGGCAAATAGTCGATCAGCATGGCTTCCGTTATTTGCCCAAATCCTTAACCAATTTATTCAGGAGTTTCTGTTGGTGTAAATCATAGATGTATTCCCAGAACATCACACCAGCGAGGTGTTTTGACTTGACATAAGCAATTTTTGGCTCGAAAGACGCTTCGTCTGCGTAGGAAATGAACGTTCGCGTCGTTGGATTCCAGAGGTAGGGCGCTTTGGCGTCGTCGTCCCAATAGCGAACAAAGCCGTTTTTACCAATGTATTTATCCGCCAGTTCGTCGTAGCTAATGAACGAGTGCTTACCCGTTGACGGTTGGTAGAGACCGTTATCCTTTGGGTTAACCTCAGCCCAGCCCCGTCCATAAAACGGAAGACCCAGAACGATTTTGCTGGCCGGAACACCGGCTTTAATATGCCCGTCGACGCCATCGGCTGAGCTGTTTCGCGACTGGTTCCCCTTTTTCGACTGATAGAGATTGCTGTGGTGGCCGGTTACTTTATCGTTACCATGATGGATATCATACGTCATGATGTTGATGTAATCCAGGTACTTCTGTGCTTTGCCCAGCTCGGTGTGATTCACGAAAGCGGTATCGACTCCAGTAGCCGTTGTGAGTAGATAGTGATTGGCTCCTGTGCGATTATCCTGCTTGCCTGCTTCGTCCAGGCGTTCACGCAGGGCCTTAAAGAGGAGCGTGTAGTTCTGTTTGTCGGCGGGCCGGAAGATGTTATTATCGCCAATTTGGTCGGGATACTCCCAATCGATGTCGACGCCATCCAATTTGTGTTTTTTCAGCAAAGCAACCGCGCTCTTCGCGAATTTGAGACGGGATGCTTCAGTGAGGGCTGCATCGGAAAAATACTTGCAACCGCCCCAGCCACCGATGGAAATTAAAATTTTCAGGTTTTTATTGTCGGCTTTTAGCGTGTTTAGCGTTGCCAGATTTTCGGCATCTTTGGCGCTCAATGGGGCCAGTTCTCCATTAGCGGCCGGAACGGCAAAAGCATAATTGATGTGAGTAAGTTTCCGAGCTTCAATCTGGTTCTTTGTCCAGCCATTTCCACTAATGTAGCCAATAATGACGTAAGGGGAGGTCGGTGCTGACTGCGCTGATGCCTGATACGGGTAGTTGATGAAGAAGAATATAAGGATGATAAGCGAAAGAACGCGAATTTGATTTTTCATGCATTTAAGTTAAAAGAACATTGTACGAACAAGCGGTAAACGCAAAATAAGGTACTATACCGATATCAAGTGTATTTTTTGGGGAACAATAAAATAGGATATAGGCTAAAACCCTTTAGAAAAAAAACGAATATTTGGTAGAAGAATAGTAGAAAAGAAGGGTATTGAGCCTACCTTGTAGTGTTTATAGTTTAAGAGAAATGTTCTTCGAAAGAATCGTTTGCAAACTGCTTGCGGAGAAGATTTCGTAAATTCCAATAAAACCGGCAAGTGCAGGGTCGGTAAAATGACTTATTGCGCTATCTATATATGCAGGATAATGTCTTCTTTTCCGTCATAGATGCGAAAAAAAATAAGCTGAAACGCCAGATTATCACAGAATTATATCGTTCTGAGTCGCGTACTATTTCGCAGCTGGCTAATCGGTTACATACCAGTATTCCATCGACCACATCGCTGATCGATGAATTAAGTCTGGCCCATTGGGTACAGGGAATTGGCACCGGAGCGGCCCAGTATGGGCGAAAACCGTCGCTGTTTGCGCTCGATACCACTCAATTTGTGACCGTGGTTGTCGACATTAATATTCATGATACGAAACTGCTGGTTTTTAATCTGGCCAACCAGGTCGTGCATCGTCTGGAGGTAGATTTACGTCTGGATAAATCCCCTGCCTTGCTAAAAATACTGGCGGAACCGCTGGAACAACTAGCCCAGCGAATCAAAACCGACAAACTCCAGGTGATTGGCGTGGGGGCTGTCTTGCCCGGTTTGGTAAATCCCTGGGAAGCGGTTAACCATACCTATCCAAGTATAAACAGTCCTGATCAGCCTCTGGACCAGCTCCTGCAAACGATATTCAATGCTCCGGTTTACCTGATCAACGACACAAAGGCGACCATTTTTGGGGAGCACCGGTTTGGTCTGGCACAGGGTAAAAAACACGTATTGTCCGTCAATATTGACTGGGGTATTGGGTTAGGTGTTATTACCAACGGTGAGATTTTGCAAGGATCGGCGGGATTTGCCGGAGAACTGGGCCACATCCAGATGAAAACAGACGGTGAACTATGTAGCTGCGGCAAAGTAGGCTGTCTGGAAACGCTTGCATCGGCTTCTTCGCTGATTCGGAGGGCTAAAGAAGGGTTAGAGGAAGGTCGGGTATCGCTACTATCCGAAATGGATACGAATACCATTGATATAGAGAGTATTATCGCTAAAGCAAATGCTGGCGATGCGTTTTCCATTGATCTGCTTAGCGATGTCGGGAGTGCGTTAGGGAAAGCCTTATCGACTGCTGTACATTTATTCAACCCCGAACTGATTATTGTGAACGGTGTGCTGGCCAAAGCCGAAAAGTCGATTACACGGCCAATTGAGCAAGCAATCGATAAATACTGTTTGCCTAATTATCGGGATAATCTCTCCATTGAACTCTCCAAATTGGGGGAGATGGCTAAGTTTTATGGAACCCAGGCTTATGTTGTC
The DNA here is from genome assembly GCF_010233585.1 of Spirosoma endbachense. Lineage (NCBI taxonomy): Bacteria > Pseudomonadati > Bacteroidota > Cytophagia > Cytophagales > Cytophagaceae > Spirosoma > Spirosoma endbachense. The sequence goes on along the minus strand of NZ_CP045997.1, from coordinate 3,336,887 downwards.
CAGAATTTACTGCAACAGGAGTTGATACCGTAAAAATAAACCTTCGATAAGCAGTTCGCAAAGAACAGTAAATTGAAAACTGCTTATTGACGGTTGCCTGCTTTTTTCACTCTTTCGCAGCGATGAATCGGAAAAATACGTTGCTTTGGCATTTCGTAAATTATTTCTTGTTCTATGACTTGTCTGCTCGGCGTAGATATCGGCACCACCAACGTTAAAATCCTCGCTGTCACTCCCCACGATTGGAAGATCATTGCTCATACATCGTTGCCACTAACGACGCTGTCGCCCGAGCCAGGCTATGCTGAGCAGGAGCCTGAGGCCGTTTGGCAGGCGGTTCGGCAGGGGTTGAGTGAAGTGGTTATTGGCGCAAAAAGACAACAGGCTAGTATAAAGGCGCTTAGTTTCAGCGCTGGAATGCACAGCCTGTTGGCGGTTGACAGTGCAGGCAAACCGTTAACAAACGCACTGCTGTGGTCCGATAACCGGGCTGAACCACAGGCGACCGAGCTTCATACGGATCAAAAGGCACTGGGTGATTCTATTTACGCCCAAACGGGAACACCCATTCATCCGATGATTCCGCTTTGCAAACTAGCCTGGTTTCGAGCTAGTCAGCCTGACTTATTGAAGCAGGCCGCAAAATTTATTTCGCTGAAAGAATACGTCTGGTGGAAGCTGACCGCTCGCTATGATATCGATTATTCGATGGCTACGGCCACTGGATTGTTTGATATGGAAAAGCGAACCTGGTTTCAACCTGCCCTTGATTTTGCGGGTATTCGGCCTGGCCAGCTTTCGGAGCCGCAACCAACCACCTTTGTCGTAAACTATGATCCAGGCAAAGAAGGCGTTGTGAAAACGGCATTGCCTGCGGGGGTGCAATTATTTCCTGGTGCATCGGATGGGGTTCTCGCTAATCTTGGATCTGGCTGTATTGAGCCTGGTATCACGACCATTACGATCGGTACGAGCGGTGCGGTTCGACAGACGGTTCATAAACCTCAGCGCGATCCGCACGGACGGCTGTTTTGTTATTATCTGGACGAACGGAATGAAACCCCATACTATGTCGTTGGTGGACCGACGAACAATGGGGCAAACGTGCTGCAATGGCTGGCTGAAAAGTTGACGTTGCAGGAAACCGATGAGGTACTGACCGAAGCTGACACGATTCCGGTGGGTGCGGAGGACCTCCTTTTTTTACCCTATCTGTATGGCGAACGTGCCCCCCTTTGGGATGCCTCTGCGCGGGGAGCCTACCTGAACGTCGATTACAGGCATACACGGGCGCACTTTGTTCGGGCTGCGTTGGAGGGGGTTATGTTCAATCTGTTAAGTATCGAGAAGTTGCTGGCGAAGCAAACAGGTCCGACGCGCATGATTTATGCGAATGGCGGCTTCGCCAAGTCAACGTTTTGGGTGCAGATGATGGCCAATGTATTTGGTGTACCCGTACGGCTTAATGCCAGTAACGAAAGCAGTGCAATGGGCGCTGTTTTGTTAATTTCGGACCTGACCACATCGCTGGAAAAACTGGCCGGTGAGGTATCATTCGGTCAGGAGTTTGAACCAGATCCAGAATGCCACAAACGGTATCAAACGGTATTTGAGCAGTGGGAAAATGCTTTACAGAAACGGATATAAATCGTTTTTAGGTTAATCATAAATTTAGTGTTTCCGTTTTGTTAGGGTAAGGCGACTAATCAGGTGCACATAAACCCTTATATACTATGGCACTTCGATTTATTCGCGATCGGGTCGTATTCGATCCAACTCAGGGTCAGGTCCAAAATGAACCCCGGACGGTTAGTTTTCCTAGCCAGGTCCGCACCGCTCATATTGCCTTAAATGGCTTTGATGTTCGGTACACGAACGGAGACCACCACATTCTGAGGCAGATTGTGGACATTAGCGATCCTCGGATCAATGGTAATGCAGTAAGTTATGATGTAACCCTTTTGCTCAGAGATAGCTCGGGCAATATTGATGACCGTTACCAGGGAACAGTAGATACGCTTATCATTGCTGATACTGTTAATTAAGATTTGTAAACAGAACGTGGAGTCGAGTGTTCAAACCCGACTCCACGTTCTGTTTACAAAGAAAAAATTTTCTTATGGATTAGACGCCTGCTTTTACTACCATCTTACCTGCCCATCGCCGACAACTACCCATTTTTCGGTCACCAGCTTTTCGAGGGCAAAGGGCCCGCGGGCGTGTAGCTTCTGAGTCGAAATGCCAATTTCGGCCCCCAATCCAAACACCCCTCCATCAGTGAAACGGGTAGATGCATTGGCATAAACAGCAGCGGCATCAACTTCAAACAGAAAGCGGTCAATAAGCGACTGATCCTGCGATAAAATTGCTTCGGAATGCCGCGACGAATACGTCTGAATATGTGACAACGCGTCTTCGAGTCCGGCAACGACCTTCACGGCGAATTTGTAATCCAGAAATTCACGTCCGAAATCGTCAGGGCGAGCGTGCTGTAGGTTTTCGTATCCGGCTTTCTCGAAAATGTTGTATGATGGTTCGTCGGCAAAAACTTCAACGTTCCATTTCCTGAAATCATCCGTCAGCATGGGCAGAAAGGTATCCGCAATGGCTTCATCGACAAGGACGCAATCGAGCGAGTTGCAAACCGACGGACGTGAGACGCGCGCGTTAACAACAATGGCAGCCGCTTTGTCCAGATCCGCCGTTTTTTCAACGTAGGCATGACAGACACCAGCACCCGTTTCGATAGTAGGCACCAGCGAGTTTTTACGAACAAACTGAATCAGCGATTCGGAACCGCGGGGAATGATTATATCGACATAGCGCGTCGCCGTCAAAAGCTCATTAACAACGGCCCGATCGGGCGGCAACAGTGTTACAGCCGCTTTGGGGACGCCAAATTCTTCGAGAACGCCCTGAATTAGCCCGACCAGATAACGATTCGAGAAATCAGCTTCTTTACCGCCTTTTAGAACACAGGCATTACCCGACCGCAGGCAAAGCGATGCCACATCGACCGTTACATTGGGGCGGGACTCGTAAATGACCCCAACAACGCCCAGCGGAACCGCAATTTTTTTGAGTTGCAGCCCCTGTTCGATCGTACGCTCGAAAATGATTTCTCCAGCCGGATCGGGTAGCAGAGCCACATCCCGCAGACTTTTGGAGAGGTCAGCTATTCGGGGTTCTGTCAGCTTCAGCCGGTCGTATTTCGGGTCAGTTTCCGGCATTCGGTCAAGATCTTTCTGATTTTCAGTAATGATCTCAGCCGTATGAGATGTCAGAACGTCGGCAAGCCGGTTCAGGAGCTCGGCCTTCTGTTCGGAACTAAGCCGTCGAACAGCCGCAGAAGCCTGTTGCGCATCCTGAAGGAGTGGGGTGATCGGTGTCATAAAAGTAACCCGGACGGCTATGTCCGAGCGTAAAAGTCAGGCAACTAGTTGTATTACAACCGGACGTGACCATCCGGGCAACGGTTACAAAAGTACAATATCATTTGCATTTGCTACCTCAACATTTTGCTGATTAAGCTGTTGCGCCAGCGTTGCAGAAGAGATACGGGCTCGCGCAACAGCAATAGTCATTTCCTGTTCATCCAGAATTTCGACCATTTCGCCGGTAGCAAATTCACCGATCACGTCACGTACACCAACTGCGAGTAAGCTCCGGCGTTTTTGTAGAGCTCGTACCGCGCCTGCATCGACTCGTATCTGCCCGACAGCCAGGCTACCACTGCCCAGCCAACGATTACGCGCCGACAGGGTTGTTGGTTGAGGTGAAAATTCGGTTCCAATTTCACTTCGCAAGGCTTTTCCCAGGCTATCGGGTTCGTTAAGCCCAAAAATGACGACTCGAATTCCCATGCGTGTAGCGAGCTTGGCAAACGTCAGTTTAGACGCCATTCCGCCAAGGCCCAGTGATGATTTCTCGGTTCTGACGACACCGAAGATTCGTTCATCGAAGTTGGTGACTTGCCGGATAATCTGTCCCTCTGCATCCAGCAATCCACCAACGGAAGTGCATAACATCAGGGCTTCTGCCCCAAAACCAACAGCGATTAGTGTAGCCAGCTCGTCGTTATCCGAAAACTTAAGCTCGCGATTGCTGACAACGTCGTTTTCGTTGGCAATGGGAATTATATCATTGGCCCAAAGCTCTTCGTACGTTTGTTTGAGTTGCAGAAACTGGTCACGGTTGGCAAAGTGGTGACGTTCGCAAAGGCTTTGCGCAATGGAAATGCCGTAAATTGAAAAGAAGCGAGAGTATTGATTGAGTAGCAACAGATTACCAACTGCCGCAGCGGCTTTACGTTGACTGATATCACCTCGATAATCCCGGATCTGAGCTTTGCCCGCACCGACTGCGCCCGACGATACCAGTACAATTTTATAGTAGGGGTGCAGTGCCGCAATTTGCCGGGCAATGTCCACCATAACAGGTTCATTCGGTTCGCCCGTTGATTTCGTAATGGACGCCGTTCCGAATTTAAGTACAAGAACAGGTTTTGACATCTAAAAACCCTTTTGTTTAGCGAAGATGTTCCTGAACAAAAGGGGCACAAAAATAGTGATTGCTGGCAAGATGTGTGTATGCAGGCTATTCAGTTACCGAATCATCGGCATGGTTTCTGAATAAATGCTCCAGCACAGGTTCGGTAAAGCGGGCTTTCTTACGGAGGGCTGATTTGAGTTGTTTCATGTAATCCGTTTTGGGAATTTCAATAGCTCCATAGCGCCGAACATTGTCGTTAATGAACTGAGTATCAAGAAGTTCAAATTTCTGCTCACGAAGCGTCATGATCAGGTAATGAAACGCGACTTTTGAGGCATTATCGACAAGATGGAACATCGATTCGCCAAAAAAAACGGCTCCCAACGATACACCGTACAATCCGCCAACTAAACGGTTGTCTATATACGTTTCGATACTGTGAGCAAGGCCCATACGGTGTAATTCAGTATAGGCTTCAATAATTTCTTCTGAAATCCAGGTGCTGTCTGTCTCCGATCGGGGCAGCGAACAGAATCGCATAACCTGTTCAAAATCAGCATTTACCCGAATATCAAAATGCTTTTTATTTAATACAGGACGTAGCGAACGGGCGGGTTTGTAGGTATCGATCGGAATTACAGCACGCGGGTCGGGCGCATACCAGTAGAGCGTACCGTCTGCGTCGGCCATCGGAAAAATACCGTGGATGTACCCGTAAATCAGGTCGTCGGCGGTCAGCTTGTTCATTAAAATTGACGGTGCGTTCCAGGACAAAGATAGCGATTTCCATGAACAGTTATCATGCCTTTTGCGGCCTCTATTCGTGGAATAAAGGCATTTTTTTGAAGCGGAAGTAATAAATCGGGCATCTGGTATAAAATTTCAATTATAGCTACCTATTGCCAGCCTTATTTATCTGGTTTTTAGGGAAATCGTTATTTTTACTCTTTCTGACGGCTAGTTATTACTTAACTAAAGCTGATTTTACTACTCAGCTTAAATCAATGTAAGCTTTGGTGGCGAGGTAGCATTCGTCTCTAATTACGTCGACTATCGGCATTCTATTTTACATTGTCGATCAGTTGTTATTTTCATGAATATAGTGCTCAGGTTTTTTACAATTGATCGGCCAATGCAATTGATATATAAAGTAAAAATGGATAAATGATAAGTAAGCAGTGTGCTTTGTTTTGAGATAAGTTAACAAAATAATATCTTTCCGCCCGTAATTAATTTATATAACCCACCATTTATGTCCCCTTCTTTTACCTGGTATCGTCTACCTATAGTAGCCGTGTGTTTTTGGTTGTGCCTTTCTTTTGCATTTGCCCAGAAAAAAATCGACCCAGGACCAGCCATTAAATTTGGTAAGATCACCCCCGACCAGTTTGCTCATTCCATTTCAGATTCCAGTGCAGAGGCTGTGGTACTTTACGATTACGGAGAGGTAACCTTTGAACATAATGCCAGTGCTTTATGGCTTGTATCCCAGCATCATATCAGGCTCCAAACCCGTAAAAAATCGGCCTATGATCGGGCGACTATCGCACTCCTTACCCGTCGCGGAAAGGCAGGGCAGCATGAATTTGTCACGGATTTTGAGGGCTATACCTATAATCTTGTCAATGGAAATGTGTCTTTTGACCGACTGACCGATGCTGGCCACTTTACCGAAAAAGCATCAGATCAGTTTTGGATTGAAAAATATACGCTGCCCAATGTCCGGGAGGGGGCTATTCTTGATTATAAGTATACCGTTCATACGCCCTTTAGTGTTAACCATAATCCTCGAACGTGGCGATTTCAGCAGGATATACCGGTTAGCTGGAGCGAATATCGCATTACGATTCCTGATTATTTCTATTATAAAATGCTGATGAGTGGCTACCTGAGCATGACGGTTAATGAACATAAAAAAAGTTCTATTGATCTCCTGCCGGGCCAGGGGAGTGTGTCGGCCTCCTCCTATCGGTTCGCCATGAAAGATGTACCAGCTTTCAGAGACGAAGCTTACATTACGACTAATGATGATTATCTGTCCAAGATTGATTTTGAACTGGCCAGCTATCAGTTACCCGGCGCTGGTGGTATTCGGAATCATAATTTATCGGTTGGCTGGGATGCTATGGATAAAACGCTCCTTACTGAGGCCAATTTTGGCGGGCAGATTAAGCGGGCTGGTTTTATGCGGGAAACGGCCAAATCATTACTGGCCCAACAGGCAGATACGCTCTCGCGCATTAAAGCCGCGTATGATTTTATACGGAAAACCGTCAAATGGAACGATGAGGCCTCGCTATGGTCAATAGATGGCATTAAAAAGGTGTTCGATAACAAAAAAGGGAATGCCGCCGATATTAACCTGATGCTGATTGCGCTCCTGCGTGAAATGGACATCAGTGCCAATCCGGTTATTCTTAGTACCCGGTCGCATGGTCGAATTAGTGAAGCCTACGCGTTATTGAAAAAGTTTAATTACGTTATCGCTCAGGTTTCTGTTGGCGGGAAAGATATGCTGCTGGATGCTACCGATCCTTATCTAACACCCGGAATGCTACCCGTACATTGCCTGAATGGAACCGGACGACTTGTTCATGAGACGAACTCCCGTTTTATACCCTTGCTGGCGCTGGAGCGCGATGTTGATATACATACGGGTTCATTTACAATTGATGCTGAAGGAGAAGTATCGGGTAAGTTGCTCCATTCGTATGGCGGCTATAGCGCCTGGAAGGCCCGCAAGAAATTTGCCAAAGAAGGGAAATCGAAATTTCTTGAAAGCATTCAAAAAACAAGGCCTGCCTGGCAGATCGAGATGGCTGATTTTTCGGGAGCTGATGTATCGAGTAGTGCATTTAACGTCGATTATACAATGGCTATTCCTGAGGCCTGTTCCAGAGCGGGAGATCGGCTCTACTTCAGACCTATGCTGACTGAAGCATTCGCGGCTAATCCATTTAAGGAACTAGAACGACTTTACCCGGTCGATTTTGGCGTACCAATGGAGAAGACGTACTCAGTTACTTATACATTACCGACCGGCTTTCTGGTAGAAGAAATGCCAAAGCCAGTATCCATGATCCTTCCTCAGGATGGCGGACGATTTCTCTATCAGGTATCCGTCAATGCGGCTAATCAACTTCAGATTGTCAGCCGAATTGTGCTACGTCGTCAAATTTATCTCACCGAAGAATATGCCTCTTTACGGGAGCTGTTCAGTCGAATTGTGGCGAAACATGCCGAGCAGGTTGTTCTGAAGCGTGGAACTGTAGCCGAGAAGAAATAAGTAAAAAATGAAAAAACTTCTATTACTAGCCCTGTTGGTTAGTCAAACGGTCTGTGCCCAGGTAGAATACCAGGCCGGCGTAGTAGAGGCTGCGCTAAAAGAAAATGCACACGGTGTGGTTCGTCGGCACGAAACAACATTTACCGTCAAATCAGCAGGAGAGGCTACCCAGCGCGTGCGTAGTGTTATCACTGTGCTGGATGAACCGGGTGATGAGCATGCCAAAACGGTAGTCGGTTATGATAAATTGTCGAAAATAACCAACCTGGAAGGGGCTTTATACGATGCATCGGGGAAGTTGATCAGGAAGCTTAAAAAGGCTGATATTGAGGATTATAGTACCTATTCAGACTATAATTTATTCGACGATAACCGGCTCAAAGCAGCCTCCTTCCCGAAGCAGCCAACTTATCCGTACACGGTTGAATTTATCATCGAGAGTACCGAGCGTAACCTGATGTTTTATCCGACATGGATACCCCAGGATCAGGAACACCTATCGGTTGAACAGGCGACGTTTACCGTGAATATGCCGCCAGGACTTGCGTTGCGCTACAAAGAAGTGAATATCCCAACACCTGTGGTCGAAGAAACGGCTGCAAACGGAGGCAAAACGTATGTTTGGAAACTGGCCAATCGTCTGGCTGTAGAATTTGAACCGCTGTCGCCACCGGCACGAGAGCAGTTACCCATCGTTTATACAGCCCCGACTGACTTTGAAGTACAGGAATATAAGGGTAAAATTACCAACTGGAGCGATGTAAGCCGATTTTATCATAGCCTCAACGATGGCCGTGATCGCATACCAGATTACCTGCGTCGGCAGGTGATCGAGTTGACAAAAAATGAAACGACCACAGTCGGGAAAGTACGCAAGGTTTACCAGTTTTTACAGGAACAGACTCGCTACGTGAGTGTTCAACTCGGCATAGGCGGTTGGCAAACTATTGAAGCAGAGAAAGTAGCCGTTAGTAACTATGGCGATTGCAAGGCATTGACAAATTATACTAAGGCATTGTTACAGGCAGCAGGTGTAACGGCTTACCCGGCTCTGGTGCGAGCGGGTGAAAAAGAACCGGATACCATGTCGGATTTTCCAAGTTTTCAGTTTAACCATGTTATTTTATGCGTGCCTGATAAACGGGATACGCTCTTTCTGGAGTGTACAAGTAGCCATGATCCAGCTGGATATGTCAGCGATTTTACCGGGAATCGGCATGTTCTGCTTATTTTACCGGAAGGTGGCCGATTGATAAAAACGCCTGCCTATCAGCCAGCAGATAACCTTCAGCAGCGACGGATCGATATTAAAATCAGCGAACAGGGTGATGCTACTGCTACTGTGAGAACGCGCTATACGGGTCTGCAACAGGACGATTATGCCAGCATTCTTCATCGTCTGAACCACGATGATCAGCGCAGTTGGCTTATCAAACGTATTGCCATACCTGCGTTCGAATTAAACACGTTCGCGTATAGCGAGCAGGTGGGAGCAGTACCTGCCGTCATTGAAACGCTGGAGTTGACTATTCGACGGTGGGCGGATGCCAGTGGTACGCGCCTTTTTTTACCCCTTAATCTGATGTCATCGCTTTCGTCGGCGACCCCTCTAACGCAATCCCGTAAGACACCAATGGAGTTAGGGTCTGCCTATGATTTTGTTGATAGCGATACAATTACCTATCAACTTCCCAAAGGGTATTTGCCGGAGTATAGAATAAACCCACTGACAATTGACTCAAAATTTGGGACATATACAGCGCAGTTGTCGATGGAAGGTGACCGCGTTGTCTATATTCGACGCGTAATTATGCATCGGGGGCGCTTTCCGGCAACTGCTTATGCGGAATGGGTTGATTTTCGTAAAAAGGTGGCCAAAGCGGATCGGGCGCAGCTAGTGTTCGTTAAAAGTAATTAAACCAAACCCTTTCCGTACTGTCGAACGTTACGTGTAAAATGATTTAACAATTGACCATGAAAAAAGGACTTATTTTAGCGCTGGTTGCCCTGCCATTACTGTTTAGCCAGTGTAGTATGAACAAGCAGATTTCGCAGGCAAAAACCCTTGGCGATTGCCGCTACACCATTGCGTCGGCCGACAGTATTTATCTGGCAGGAATAGATGTCCGGCAATTGCGAAAGATAGAAGACCTCAATCCGGCCCAGTTTCCGCGTTTAGCCACTGGCCTGCTGACACGCAATGTCCCGCTGGATGCCCGAATTAACCTTGATATCACAAATCCAACCAATAAACTGGCCGGTATCAATCAGTTAGAATATAAAATTCTGCTGGCTGGTCAGGAATTGTTTAATGGTTTCCTGAATCAGCGGATTGAAGTGCAGCCCGGTGGAGGCCGGACCCGTGTTCCGGTTCGCCTAAACACCAATGCCTACCAACTTCTGACCGACCCTAAAACCCGCGATGCATTTACCCAACTCGTGCAGAATCTGTCGGGAGCTTCAGGTACACAGCCATCAAAACTGACCATCAGAATCAAACCAACGTTAGATTTGCTCGGCAAACAGGTCAATTATCCGGGTTATATTACCATTGATCAGGACGTGACGAACAAAATTTTGATGGGGAATTAATGGTTGGGGCTTTGGTTTCGCTTCGAGCCGTGCCACCGCAGCCGGTGGTGACTAATGTTCGCAAATAAACCGTGGCAAGGCTCGAAGCGAAACCAAAGCCCTAATAAGCATTTGACAACTGATATCTATCCAGATCAAGTCACCCAATCGGTAATCTCTTCCAATTCCCGACCGCGTATATCAGTAGCATTTCGTTGGCCCTGGCTTTTTAGGCCGGGGCTTTTTACAATGGCCCAATCCAGATAGGGCTTATTAAACCGATTAAACGATACAACCCGATGCGCCAACTCTTTTTTACCTTGCTGCTTGCTACTACAGCAACGCTAACGCAAGCCCAAACGAACCGGATTCAATTGACCCACGACGAAGCCAAAAAGCGAGTGGACGTTACTATAGATGGCAAGCCATTTACGGCCTACATTTATCCCGGCCCAACTGTGCTTAAAAAGCCCGTACTCTATCCGATTCGGTCGGCAGGAGGCAACTTTATTACGCGAGGCTGGCCAATGGACCCACGGCCAGGCGAACGGATCGACCATCCGCACCACGTTGGTATGTGGTTCAACTATGGCGATGTAAATGGCCATGATTTCTGGAATAACTCAACGGCTGTTGGCCCTGAACACAAAGGCCCATTCGGAACCATCGTTCATACGGGGGTTAAATCGATGAAAAGTGGTAAGGACAAAGCGGAATTGGTTGTTACGGCCGACTGGCTCGATAAAGACAGTAAAGTGATGCTTCAGGAAACGACAACCTACGAGTTTAAGGGAACCGCTGATAGCCGGACCATTGATCGCGTTACCACCTTGAAAGCGGTGGATAAGGAGGTGGTTTTCAAGGATAACAAAGAAGGGCTCATTGCGCTTCGCCTGGCCCGCCAACTCGAACAACCATCAACTAAACCCGAAGTATTCACGGATGCGCAGGGTGTAGCGACAAAAGTACCCGTACTCGACAATGCCGGTGTAACGGGGAAATACCATAGCAGCGAGGGTATAGAAGGAGATGCGGTCTGGGGCACACGCGGAAAATGGGTAAATCTGACCGGAACAGTTAATGGAGAAGCCGTATCGTTGGTGTTGTTAGACCACCCACAAAATGTTGGATACCCAACCTACTGGCATGCCAGAGGATATGGCTTGTTTGCCGCCAATCCGTTAGGGCCTTCGGTTCTTTCGGAAGGAAAGGCTCCCGCTCTGAACTACACACTCCCGACGGGTAAATCGGTTACGTTCAGATACCGGTTGCTGGTGCGGTCTGGCAATACGCCCAATACGTTTATTGATGAGCAAATTTCAGCATTTAACCGTTAATCATAAACGCGTTATTCTATAGGGTGCATTTGGCATATTTATTGTTGAGGATCATACAAGTACATACAATCAGTAGTACGTATGCCCTGCACCCTTATGCCTATTTTTTCTTTCCGACTTTGTGTTAGTATCTGGCTGATAACAGTAGGGGCGGTAAACGCTCAACTGAGGACGGTTCCGAACCCAACAAAGGGCCGAATTGGTACTTACACACCACATGATCCAGCTGTAACCGCGTTTAGCGGTTTACAAACGATTCAGAATAACCGTATAATGGTTGGTGTAGATTCCCGGTATGGGGGAGCTATTACCTACCTGTCGTTTGCCAATGGGGAGAACATGGTCAACAATTTTGACCTTGGTCGCCAGGTGCAGGTTGGCCTGTATAGCGGTCCTAATCCGTATACCGAGAAAGGCAAGCAACCCAACGCTAACTGGGTTGGATTAGGCTGGAATCCGATTCAGGCGGGTGACGTTTATGGTAATCCATCAGACATTCTGGCCTTCCGGAAAGAGGCTAATCTGTTGTATGTAAAGACCCATCCCCGGCATTTTGCCCTCAATGACGTTTTGGGTGAATCGTATATAGAACACTGGATACGATTAGAAGATAACGTAGTGAAAGTTCACGCAAAAGTGACGCTCTTTCGATCGGATCAAACCAAATATGAAGGTCGTCAGCAGGAAATGCCGTGTATTTATCTGAATGGCAATTATCACAATATATATGCTTACACAGGGAATAAGCCATTTTTAAACGATGGGCTAACGCAGATACGCCCACCTATTGGTTTCGGCGATATTCACCCGACAGAACCCTGGATGGCTTCAACGGATGACCGGGGTTTTGGGGTAGGGCTTTTTTCTGAGAATTCGTATGATTGGAAAAAAGGCTATTTTGGTACTGATCTGGCTGGTGATGAATTTACGGCTGATGCGTCTTATATTGCCAATACACCGTATATTGTTTTTGACCATAACATTACGCATGAATGGGATTATGAAATGGTCGTTGGTCATATTACCGACATTCGGCGGTATATGTACGATAAACCAAGACCAGAAACAGGCCCAAATTATCGGTTCGATACATCGCGCAAAGGCTGGCATTATTTCAATGCTGTCGATTCGGGGTGGCCTGTCCAGGGTAATTTAACTGTTCAGTTGACAAACAAACAGCGTGATCTTATTCAATCGCCGAATGTTTTCTGGCAGGGTAGCAGTAATCCTAAACTATACCTGCGGGCTGCCTTTCAAACGCAAAATAACGCCTTTCGCCTATCGTGGAGAAAGCCCGAAGATGCTACTCTTTATCGAACTGAGGATCAGTATATTGATTTCCCGATTATTAACGATGGTCAAGTTCATACCTATGAAATCGACCTGAGTAATAAGCAGGGTTGGCTGAATGCTAACATTGGGCTGATTGAGTTTCGGCCGCCACCAAACGGGCCGGATGTTAACGGTTGGGTAAAAATGGAATGGCTGGCCACCAGTGCCGATGGGCCTAAAGGGAATGGTAATTCTGTAGTTGTTGTGCCCAAAGATCCTCTGGCTCCCGCTGTTTGCGAACCCGGCATCGCCCCTGTAAGCGTACAAAAAGTCCGCCTGGTACGCGGGCATTAATAGCCTCACCAGTCCGGAATGGATAATGCAATAGGGCACTCAGCTGAGTGCCCTATTGCATTAGTTAAGATGTACCAGCGCCGAACGGTAGACGCGCCCTTCGAGCGTGTCCATCCATGATCGGAGAGTATCATTCTCGTAACTGGCGCGGTTGAGTTCCGCGTCGATCTGGCGAAGGAGAAAGAATAACTGATGAACATGCTGCCACTGTTGATGCAGTCGATTTGTATCCTGCAACGTACGTGCCTGCTGCCGTGCTTCCTGCGTTAATTGGCGCAGGCTCATTTTCAGGTGGTAGCGCAGGATCATCAACCGGCTGGCCATTGGTAGCTCTGCCGGATTACGTTCCATATGTGAAATTCCCTTAGCAAGCACATTATTGCGTTGCTGGAGCTGATCAGAAACAATCATCCAGGCATGTTCGGCCTGAAGTGCTTCATAAGAGACAGTTTTCATGGCAATTAGTACAATACGGTTTACGAACAAATATACATATTACGCCGACTTTTCAATGTGTTAATTCTTGGTTTTGGAAAATTTTAATTTGTTAAACGGTAGTATAGCCGATGATTAGACAAGAATAATGCAATTCGGTTTAATCGCCTTTCAAAAACTACCGCCTAATCAATCGCGTATATAAAAAGGTTGGCTTACCTTGCTATCCCAAATCACTTCTATTATGAAATCCCTGCATCGTCTCGGCCTTGTTCTATTCATTACTGGGTTCGCCTGTTGGATTTTTACGCTAACCTTAAGCCAATACCGCCTGACTGATGCGATTATCGATCAGGTTGTCAAAACAGAACATAAGGCTGTTGTACATAGGCAAACGGCCTTCATGAAGGATAAACTCTATTCGAATAACTGGGCGTTTATTAAGGATTTTCGGGGAGCAATTGATGCGTATAATGCCGATATGCGGGCTAAAAAAGCCTGGAGTGAGGTTATTTACGACAATTATACGTTCGACGTAGCGAAACGTGCATCACTCGGAATGCTGACGACTGGTAACGTCTGGATCTGGTTTTGGCTGAGTTTTGGGCTGGCTACTCTTGGTGGTTTACTGTATGCATGGGCCGGGACTAAACGGTTGCCCGGAATTCAAAATAATCGACAGTATCGACACCCGGCTACCGATCGGGGGTGGATCGGGATTAGTGTTGGTGTTTTTCTGATTGGATTTTATATCGCACTTTATTTTTATCCGGAGTATCTGACTAATTGGGTGTTGTTAGTAGACCCAATTAGTCGCGCGCTGAACGCTGGTCCTGCCAGCCGCTGGTTTCTGTATGGGTTTTTATATACGCTGGTGATTCTGGTAATGGGGATTCGGATGCTGATTAATTATCGACACAGCCGATACCAGCAATTGCGTACCTTATCGGTCATGTTTTTCCAGACGGCATTTGCGTTCCTGATTCCAGAAATCATGCAGCGACTTAATCAGCCGTATCAGGATCTGAAAAACATCTGGCCACTCGATTATACATTCTTCTTCGACTACAAGATAAATGAAAAGTTACAGGCCGGTTCGCTGGGTATTTTTATGCTCGTGTGGGGTATTGTTCTGGCGCTGGTAGCGGTGCCGGTGATGACCTATTTCTTTGGCAAACGGTGGTATTGTTCCTGGGTATGCGGTTGCGGGGGACTAGCGGAAACGCTCGGCGATCCGTATCGGCATTTATCGGACAAGACGCTAAAGGCCTGGAAGGCTGAGCGGGTTATCGTTCATGGTGTTTTAGTGTTTGCAGTGGTCATGACACTACTGGTGCTTTATACATACTTTACCGGACAGTCGACTGTGCTTGGATTTCTGGATAGTTATAGCATCCGCTCAACCTATGGTCTTTATGTCGGTTCTATTTTTGCGGGCGTGGTAGGAACGGGCTTTTACCCACTGATGGGTAATCGTGTCTGGTGCCGATTTGGCTGCCCACTGGCGGCTTACTTAGGCCTGGTTCAGCGGTTTAAATCCCGCTTCCGGATTACCACCAATGGCGGGCAATGCATTTCGTGCGGTAATTGTTCGGCTTATTGCGAGATGGGAATTGACGTTCGAGCCTATGCCCAGCGTGGGCAGGATATTGTGCGGTCGTCGTGCGTTGGATGCGGCATTTGTTCGGCAGTCTGTCCGCGCGGAGTGCTCAACCTGGAAGTTGGGCCAGTGTCATCGCGGAAGATTTGATCGCAACGGATCGCATTCACGAGGCTACAGAAGCGAGTAAGCTGATTGGTAGCGGACAGATTACAGGAAAACCCTTTATCTTCGTGTCTCCCGTGGGCGGTTGTATAGGGCAAACTGTTCACTTTCTGCCGAAGACTGTCCCTGCCTACTGTTGACTCATGGACCCTATTTATAAAGCGTTAATCGTTTGTACTAACCATACAGACTACCCAAGTAAACCGCATAAAACTGGACTTTGGTTGAGCGAAGCGACGCATTTTTACGATGAACTTGCTGACCGCAAATTGCCCTATGACATCGCAAGTCCGAATGGTGGTCGAGTGCCAATCGACGAAAAAAGTATTGACCGACGTGATACCATTAACGAAAAGTGGTATAACGATCCCCTATTTCGGCATAAACTCGATAATTCCTTACGGTTAGACGAAGTAAATCCGGCCGACTATCAAATCCTATACTTTACGGGTGGTCATGGTACTATGTGGGATTTTCCGAATAATCAGACCTTACAAAACATCACCCGGCATATTTATGAAAATGGAGGGTTGGTTGCCGCCGTTTGCCATGGAGTAAGTGGCCTGTTAAACGTCAAACTTTCCGACGGCTCCCAACTGATTGATAACCGGCAGGTAACCGGCTATTCAAATATGGAAGAAAAGCTAGTTCGTCTCGATGATCAGGTCCCCTTTCTGCTGGAAGATGCATTGCGGCAAAAAAATGCGCTGTACAGCAAAAGCATCATTCCATTTTTACCCTATATTGAAGTAGATGAGCGCCTGGTTACGGGGCAAAACCCACTGTCGGCTCGGAAAGTTGGCCGGAAGGTGATGGAAGAAATGTATGAGAAATAAGTAGTCAGTTTTATAAGCCAGCAGGCAGTATACGCTATACTGCCTGCTGACCTCTGGTCATTAAACGACTACATCGGGAAATACTTCGCGCAGGAATTTTAATTCCAGGTCCTTTTCAGAAACAATGGGATTGCTGACACCCCAATCAATATTCAGGTCAGGGTCGTTCCAGATAATACCAGTTTCAGACGCTTTGTTGTACACATTCGTACATTTATAGCTGAAAATACTATCTTCCAGGGCTATGAAACCATGCCCGAACCCTTCAGGAATGTAAGCCATATTGGCCAGTTTCGCGTCAAGCAGAAACGTTTCATATTGCCCGAATGTGGGTGAATCCGAACGTAAATCGACGGCTACGTCAAGTACCTGACCAGTAATAACCCGGACAAGCTTGCCTTGTGCAAAAGGTTCGTTTTGCATGTGCAGTCCGCGGAGTACACCTTTCACCGAAAACGATTGGTTATCCTGTACAAACTCCATCGGCAAGCCCAGCGCCGTAAACAGCGTTTTATTATAGGACTCGAAGAAGTAGCCACGTTCATCTTCAAACACGCGGGGAATCAGTTCAATCAGGCCACTAATAGCCGTTTCGCGAACCTGCATAGAGAATAGTTGAATAGTAAAAAATGCTGCTCTTTGGCTACAAAGCTACAAAACCGTAACCATAGTTTGTACCTTTGCCGTAAACCTATTTATTGAGTGGGTTTATCTTATGAGCATGACGTACAAGGAATTAAGTAGCCAAATTTTTAACAAAAAATCGTATCTCTGCGTTGGTCTCGATACCGATCCGCACAAATTGCCTCCTCATTTATTAAAAGAACCGGATCCGGTATTTGCTTTCAATCAGGCCATTATCGACGCAACCGCAGATCTTGCAGTAGCTTACAAACCCAACATTGCATTCTATGAAGCCCAGGGGCCTCGTGGTTGGGAAAGCCTGCAACGAACTCTCGAATACATTCCTGCTGATTGTTTCACTATTGCTGACGCTAAACGAGGAGACATCGGTAATACATCGAGCCTATATGCCCGTACTTTTTTTGACCCCGATGCCGCCGGTCTGAATTTTGATTCGGTTACAGTGGCGCCTTATATGGGTCGAGATTCTGTACTGCCTTTTTTAGATTATGCAGGCAAATGGGTAATTCTACTGGCCTTAACCTCAAATTCGGGTAGCGCAGATTTCCAGCGTCAGCGAATTCTTACAGACTCCGCTCGTGAACAGGAATTATTCGAGATGGTTATTAAAACAGCCCAAACCTGGGCAGGTCCCGATAAGCTAATGTTTGTTGTTGGAGCAACCCAGGCTGATGAATTGAGTCGAATTCGCGAACTGGCACCCGATAGTTTTTTGCTGGTACCCGGTGTAGGAGCACAGGGTGGTTCGCTGGCGGAGGTATCGCGCCGGGGTTTAACTGCTGCTGGTGGCCTGTTAGTCAATGCATCGCGGAGCATTTTATATGCATCGGGCGGAACGGATTTCGCCGATCGTGCACGAGCAGAAGCGCAGCTTTTGCAAACAGAAATGGCAGAGTATCTGGATGCAGGCGTATTGGCCATTAAGTAGTTCAGTAGGCAGTCAGTCACTGGGAACTGCCTACTGAAGACTGCTTCTAGTTTAGAACAGGCCGGCGCCTAAATCCCGAAACGGCCATGGAATCATAGCGAGAATGAGCAGTAAACCAAGTCCGTAAAAAATGGCAATTAAACGCTGTTTCGTCGTGGGATCGGAAGCACGCTTGGAGCGCGAATAGCCGATGGTAATTAATACGATAGCGACCAGCATGCCTGTGAGATGCTCAACTGTATAGAATCGATACAGTTTATCGCTGATCATACCGAAATTCACTTTAGGGCTGATGAAGTACAGAATCAGACCAATAACTAACTGAAGATGAATACTGATCAGCGTAAATAGATACAGTTTGCGATTGCCATCAGTGTAGCCGTTGCGTCCCTGCCATCTGCTAAGCGCAATAAATACGGCGGCAATCAATAAAATGAGCGCAATCCAGCGCAAGCCAGAGTGCATGTGAACTAAGCCGGTGTACATACAAAATTGATTTTAACCGTAAAGAAACAACCAAAACGCTAACTTAGGTTGTTTGATAAACATGATTCTTTACAACACAACGTATAGCGTTGCCAATGAAGTTGAGCGAGAGTGGCTTCACTGGATGAAAACCAACCATATTCCGACAATTCTTGCTACGGGATTACCCGCTGGCCATAAGATGCTACGGCTTCTGACCGAACTCGATAATGGAGGAACTACTTTCTCGGTGCAGCTCGATTTTAATGCAATGGAGGATTACTTCACCTATCAGAGTTTACACGCAGATACCATGCAACGGCGAATTCATGACCGCTTTGCCAATCAATTTGTTTCGTTCGATACCTTGCTGGAAGACGCTTAGGTGGCTGTTGAGCCAGTTCTCTTGTAGACTCTACTAATTGTTGGAGGGTAATTCTGTAAGTTCCTAAAATATATCATCAGGAAATATGAATTTTGTTAATCATGTTACTTGTCTGATTTAGTAACATGATTTTAGCTTTTATGATAAATGTTTAATAAAAAAATCGTAAGAGACAAATCATAAAATAGTGTTTATGAGGGAAGTTGGTAGATTTGCTACAATTTTTAATCCACTGATAGTATGAGCAATATCTACCGATTCTTTTATAATCAGTTCTGCCTGGTGGTATATTGTTGGCTTGCATTGGTGTTGCCAGCCGCAGCCCAGATTTCCATTACTGCTTCCGGTGTACCTGTTACGCAAACTTTCGATGCGTTGCCCAAAAGCAGTACGGCGACATTTACTCAGAACATAACTATACCGGGGATTTATACTGAATACGCTGGAACGGGCACTACAATTACCGCAAGTGACGGATCGGCAGCAACAAGTGCTTTATATAGCTTTGGTACGGGTATTGCCAACGACCGGGCCCTGGGGGCGATAGGGTCCAGCACGGCCACAACCGGCAATTTCGTTCATGGACTTCGCTTAAAAAACAATACAGGCTCTACGATTACTTCACTTCAAATTAATTATACCGGTGAACAGTGGCGTACTAGCCAGGCAGCAGCTCAGACGATTAGCTTTTCCTATCTGGTATCAGCAACGCCCATTACAAGCCTAAGTGTAAACGCTGCTCTTCCAGCCAGTTATACGGCTGTAACGGCTTTGGACTTTACCGGACCAATTTCTGGCACCAGCGTTGCTGTTGGGGCACTTAATGGGAATTTAGCCGCTAATCGTACTGCCAGAACAGCCACTCTTTCCGGCCTTTCTATTCCTGCTGGTTCAGAAATAATGTTACGCTGGTATGATCCTGATCAAACAGGTAACGATCATGGCTTAGCGATCGATGACATAGCCGTAACGGCTACAACGACCGGACCGACCCCGAATCAGACATTATCGGTTGCACCAGCCAATATAACCGGATTGTCAACTTTTGTTGGAGTCACCTCAACGCCGGGTTCATACACAATTACAGGACGTAACCTTAGTGGGCCTGTTACTCTGTCGGTTACGGCAGGAATAGAGATCAGTAATGACCCGATCGGTAGTATTTATACACCAACTATTTCAATAACGCCGATTGCAGGAAATATCGATCAAGCCATTAAGGTTCGTTTGACAGGAGCCGCTGTTGGCCCCGTTAGTGCAACTGTTACGAACACAGCTACGACAACGGCAGGAACGGCCCGTATTGTAGTCGTGGTAACGGGCACAGTCGGTGATCCTAACGTACCCAGAACGTCCATTGCAACTGTCCGAAGCCAGCGCGATGGGACATCGACGTTAACCCTGCCCGGTGGTAAAATAGGTGGTCGGGTCACAGTAAGCAGCCAGTTTGGGGGTAATCTGTTTTATATGCAGGATGTTACCGGCGGTATTTCTGTCTTTAACAGTACAACAGCTGTAGGAGGACTGGTTCAGTTAGGAGATTCCATTCAGGTGATAGGTACTGTTAACACCTATCAGGGTGCACGGGAGCTTGATATTACCAGCTATACGATCGTTGCCGGGACCCCCAAAATTCCAACTCCCAGAGTGATATCGGTTAGTCAACTGTCTTCGAATGAAGGCCAGCTGGTACAGCTTCAAAATACCACAATCGGTGGAACAGGAGCCACCTTTGCCAGCACGACTTATTCGCTTTCTGCCGTATCAGGTATCGGAACGCTCTTCATCAAAGCACAGTCGGAGTTGAATGGCGCTAGTAAGCCAGCGGGACCGGTAACGATCGTGGGTATTGCGGATCGTGTTACCAGTGGTACCGCCACGATCACCGAATTGTTTCCCCGAATTTTAGCTGATGTGTCCGGGTCCAGCCTGGCCGATCAGGCTTGTGGCGGAACGGGCGGGTCAGGTTTATCAACTGATCAGACATTTGACATTGCTACCTGGAATATTGATTTTTTCGGTGCCGATGCTGGTTCAATTGCCTGCACAACAGCACCCACTAGCCGACCTTACCCTGATCAGGGACCTACCGACGAGGACAAACAGGCACGAAACGTAAAAACAATCCTACAGCGATTAAACGCCGATATTATTGTTAATGAAGAAGTGAGCGATGAGGCTCGTTATGCTGGCGTTGTCAGATCGCTGCCAGGTAGTTACAGCTATGTATGCTCCGATAAGTTCTCCTATTATTTCCAGAATGAGTGCGATCAGGCAATCAATAGCGATGGAACGGTTTTTGGCCCGACCAAATTCGCCCAAAAAGTATGCGTGATGTATAATACGGCGACTGTAACGCCAGTTCTTGCCGAAAGTAAACCACTTTTGACAAGCAAATACAGCTACCCAAGCAGCAATAGTTGGGAATCGGGGCGATTGCCTTATCTGTTTGTTGCAGATGTCACGGTTAATGGACAGACCCGTAAAATTCACGTTGTCGGTATCCACGCTAAATCGGGAAGTGCAGCCGCCGATTATAGCCGCCGGAAACAGGATATTATTGATCTGAAGGCCGAACTGGATCAAAATTATCCGAAGGCGAATCTGATTATGATCGGTGATTTTAATGACCGGATTACAACATCCATGACAACTGGTCAGCCGTCTTCCTATGCTAATTTTGATCAGGATGCCGCTAATTACCGGATTATCACCAAACCGCTTGAAACAACGGGTTGTGTTACCGTCAATTCATCGGCTGGTTTTGTTGACCACATAGCCATTGCCAATGAACTCGCACAGGCTTACATTAGCAATTCAGCAAGCGTATTACGACCAACAACCGGTATTGAAGGGCCTTATGCCAGTACAACCTCCGATCACAATCCGGTGTTGGCCCGGTTTAATTTGGGTACTTTACAGGGTCCTTTGACGGTTAAACTCACGGCCGATCCTGCTCTGGTGACAACAGGTACAACAACATTATCCGCAACAACGTCGGGTGGTACCGCGCCATTCAGCTATACGTTTACCGGGCCAGGAACGATTACGCTAAGTGGCAATACGGCTAGTGTTACCAGTTTGACGGCTTCGGGGGTAAAATCATTTACCGTTAAAGTGTCAGATGCAGCCGGCCAAACTGCTTCGGCAATTACATCAGTAACGGTAACCAATGGTACGGGTACAATTGGCCTCTGCGATAACCTGTTTATGGGCACAGGAGCAGGTTTTTCGAATACAACGGGCTGTAACAATGTAGCGCTTGGTCCTGAAGCACTCTTTTTAAATCTGATCGGTAGAAACAATGTAGCCGTGGGCGACTCGGCGGGTTATCAGAATCTGGCATCTGGTAATACGTTTGTTGGTGCCAAAGCTGGTTTGAGCAATACGACCGGTGAACGGGCCACGTTTGTCGGCGATTCGGCTGGCTTTTCGAGCAATGGCTTATCGAATACGTTTATTGGTTACAAAAGCGGTCTTAACACGACCGCTGGCAGTTTCAATACCTTTCTGGGCACACAGGCCGGTTTGAGCAATACGACCGGTAGTTATAATCTCTTCGTGGGCGACAACGCTGGGGCAGGCAATACGACAGGCCGCGAAAACTTGTTTTTGGGACCTAGTGCAGGTTTCACGAACACCGCTGGCCGCTTCAATACTTTCTTAGGCCTTTATAGTGGTTATGGCAATATCAATGGAGAAAATAATGTCTTCCTGGGCTATCATTCGGGTTTTAACAACCTAAATGGAAATTTCAACCTGTTTATGGGAACTGAAACGGGCTATACCAACACGTCGGGCGTATATAACACGTTTGTGGGTAACGGAGCAGGATATTATAACCAGACAGGTAGTAATAACACACTGGTTGGGCTCAATAGCGGCTTTAAAACCACGGGTTCCGACAATGTGATGATTGGCGGAGCGGCAGGTCTAGAGAATACGCTTGGCAGTCAAAATACTTTTTTGGGTACCGGAGCTGGTGTAAGTCCAGCTAATCCTGCCCTGATCAATGCGACTGCAATCGGGTATGAAGCAGAGGTATCGGCCAATAATAGCGTTGTGCTGGGAAAGGGAGCCAACGTAGGCATTGGTACTTCAGCACCGACAGCTAAACTCGAAATTGTTAGCGGAAGCGCTGGAACGTCGGGTCTTAAATTGACAAATTTGCCAATAGGGACAGCTACTACGTTAAGAACCACCAAATTTCTTACTGTTGATGTAGCCGGTAATGTCGTTTTAGGTAATATCACTAGTGGAGCTCGAGAGGGTGAAACCACGACTGCCGCTTTCTGGGAGCGCAATGGTCAGGTACTTCGTAGTATGGATGGTAATTCCGTTGTTATCGGTACCAGTTTTAATAAAACCCCGAAAGGATATAAGCTTTTTGTCGAAGAAGGAATTCTGACTGAAAAAGTAAAGGTAGCGCTCAAAAATACATCAGAGTGGTCTGATTATGTATTCGCAACCGATTACCGGCTTAAGCCATTAGCTGAAGTGGCCGCCTACATCCGTCAGCATCGGCATTTGCCGGGAATACCTTCGGCTACCGAGGTGGTTGAGCAGGGTGTTGATCTGGGTAAGATGAATGCCAAATTACTGGAGAAAATAGAAGAGTTAACCTTATACAGTATACAACTGGAACAATCGAATCAAAAACAACAGCAGGAGTTACAGGCTGTTAAGGAGAAACAGGCTCATTTAGAGCAATTACTTCAGGAACTTATAAAAAATAAATAGCTCGTATATGCCTCTCAGGTAATGCCTGCCAAAATTATCTTACGTGTAAGTAGCAGTTTTGGCACGGTGTAAGCTGGAATATCCTTACTTATCGTGTTGTTACTGAAAACGCCACCTTTTTTAACGAATGGTGGCGTTTTGTTGATGGTATTTTTTTTGCATTAATACCGATCACGAAATATGAAAAAAAATACTTAGTTGAGCGCATTTGGCATGTTATGTGGTGCAACTAGGTCAGGTAATCAACGTCCCCTCAACATAAATTCTATGAAAGACCTCAAACTGCCAACACTATGACCCCACAATCACAAAATCACTTTCTGACGATTATTGGTACCGCAATAACTGACCATCGGGTTATCCAAATCAAGCATAATAGTATTTGGCGAACTGTTGAACCCTATATGGCCGGATTGCACAAAGAATCACAAATGCCAAGTCTGTATGGATTTTGCCGTGACGTAATACCAACGCTCTATACAGATAAGGATAATCGGTGGCAGATCTTTCGTTTTAGTGACATTGAAGACATTGAATTGACGTATTATGAATTTCGGCCTCATCTAGAATACACGGGTAACTACGACCGAATGCAACCCGTATATATGAAACTGGCCCCCGGTCTACCTGCTGGCCGATGATAAAGTGTGTACTGAAACCAGCTCGGGTCTGCTAAAGGTATCAAGCTGCAGTTGCCATTACGTTCGCTACAGGATACAGGTAGCGAACGTTTTTTTTATGGATAATACGAATGAGATTATGGTAAAATGTAGGTTTTATTGTATAATAGCTCTTTATGCTTATTAATTAGCGTCATATAAGACAAAAAGGTACTTTATCGCCGAACAAAAGCCCCCATAAGTCTATTTATTATAGACAAACAGTGCTCTAAGCAGCCTCTACAGTTCTATAGTTTGGGCTTAAAGACATTTCTCAAGGGCTATGACAACACATATGAATGATTCGGTAGTGTGGGCGCACAATCCTAAAAATGTAGCGTTTATTGGCGATTATCTCCCCCGTCAATGTGGCATTGCTACATTTACTTCTGATCTATATAAATCCTATAACTCATTCATTCCCGACTCGCGGGCAATGGTTGTATCGGTTAATGATACACCCGATGGATACGATTATCCCAGCGAAGTTCGATACGATTTTTATCAGCATGATCAGGAAGCTTACCGTAAAGCTGCCGAATTTCTGAATGCGAAGGATACTGAAGTCGTTTGTCTACAACATGAGTATGGTATTTTTGGTGGTCCGGCCGGTAGCTATATCCTGACGCTGCTACGAAACCTTAACATGCCGGTTGTAACAACATTCCATACAATTCTTAAAAACCCGAATGAAGAACAATTACTCGTGCTGAAAAGCATTGCAGACCTTTCGTCAAGAGTAATCTGTATGTCTGAAAAAGGCCGTGATTTTCTGATCAACATCTACGAAGTACCCGAAGAAAAAATCGACCTTATTCCGCATGGCATTCCCGACATGCCATTTGTCGATCCGCATTTTTATAAGGATCGCTTCGGTATGGAGGGAAAACAAACATTGCTGACATTCGGACTTCTGTCGCCAAATAAAGGCATCGAAAACGTGATACGTGCCTTGCCGCGCATCGTGAAGCAGTTTCCGAATGTGGTTTATATGGTACTTGGGGCTACGCATCCGCATCTGATTCGCAATGAGGGAGAAGTCTATCGTGATAGCCTGAAAAAACTGGCCGATGAGTGCGGTGTGCGCGACAATGTACAATTCTACAATCAGTTTGTTGAACTTGACGATCTGCTGGAATACCTGGGTGCGGCAGATATTTATGTAACTCCATACCTCAATCCAGCCCAGATAACGTCCGGAACGCTTTCCTATGCGTTTGGTTGTGGCAAAGCTGTCGTGTCAACACCTTACTGGCACGCTGAAGAGCTGCTGGCAGAAGGCCGTGGTGTTCTGGTGCCGTTTGGCGATTCGGAAGCTATTGCCGATCAGATCATTAACCTGCTTACCGACGAACCGACCCGCCATGCCATGCGTAAGAAAGGATACATGATGGGACGCGATATGATCTGGGAGCGCGTGATTCAGGAATATGCCGGATCATTTGCGAAAGCACGTCGGGAGCGTATGTCCACAATTAACAATCAGACTCCTTACGATATGGGAGGAAATGGCAGTGCCGCTTTCAAACTTCCTGAAATCCGACTCGATCATTTATACCGCCTGACCGATTCTACGGGAATTGCCCAGCATGCCCGCTATCATTTGCCTTTTTATGAAGAAGGCTATTGTACCGACGACAATGCCCGAGCGCTAATTCTGGCGATTACACTTCAGGAAGCTGGTCTGAGCGACCGTAAACTGAGTCAGGCTGCTGATAATTACTGTGCATTCCTGAATCATGCCTATACGGAAGATCACCGGCGGTTCCGTAACTTTATGAGCTATGACCGCCGTTGGCTCGAAGAATTCGGTTCTGACGACAGCACCGGACGAACCATCTGGGCACTCGGTGTTTGTATTGGTCGTGCAACGGATCGAAATGCCGTTACCTGGGCAATGAGCTTACTGGAAAAGGTACTTCCTACCATTGCCGATATGACATCACCCCGTGCCTGGGCATTCGCATTATTAGGCATTTACGAATATCAGAAACGGTTCAATGACGATCGGTTGGCGAAAACGATTCAACGTCAGTTGCTGGATAAGCTGATGTTCCGGTATTCGGAAACGGCAACGGAAGATTGGCCCTGGTTCGAGAACGTTTTGTCATACGATAACGCTGTGCTGGCTCATGTTCTAATCCGTTCGGGCGATGAACGGTTAGCTGAAATCGGGTTGCGGTCATTGCGCTGGTTAGTGAACCTGCAAACGTCGGAACGTGGTCATTTCCAGCCTATTGGGTCTAACGGGTTTTATACAAGAGGCCAGAGCCGTGCCTATTTCGATCAGCAGCCATTAGAGGCTCAAAGTACAGTATCAGCCTGTCTGGCCGCTTTCGATATAACAGGCGATGATCAGTGGCATCGTTCTGCAATCCGTGTGTTCAAATGGTTTACGGGTCTTAATGACCTGAGCCTGCCTATTTATGATCAGCAAACGGGCGGTTGCCGCGACGGTCTGCATATCGATCGGGTAAATCAGAATCAGGGAGCCGAATCGACCCTATCGTATCTATTGTCGTTAGCCGAATTATACAACACCCAGAAACGACGTTTGGAAGCAAAATCGGTGAATGTTGCCCTTACGTCGCTGGTAAACGGATAATGATTGAGTAATTGAATCGTTGACTTATTGAGTTTACGCAAAATCGG
The DNA here is from genome assembly GCF_010233585.1 of Spirosoma endbachense. Lineage (NCBI taxonomy): Bacteria > Pseudomonadati > Bacteroidota > Cytophagia > Cytophagales > Cytophagaceae > Spirosoma > Spirosoma endbachense. The sequence continues at coordinate 3,310,066 of NZ_CP045997.1, read as the reverse complement.
CTAAATTCAATCGTTCAACGATTCTACTATTCAGCAATTTAACGTACATGAGTATAAAAGCCACCCGAACAGGCATTGTGCTTAGGCCTGACCCCACCCGCGTTTTGTTTCGCCCTTTTGAATTGGGTAGTACTACGCGCAATCTTAAAATTATTGCTCGGGTTGGCGGTATGACCGACGAGGAAGCCGAACAGAAACTTGACGAAGTAATCCGCGAATTTGGGGGACGTCACTATAAGCTCGAACGTTTTTTGTTACAGCGTTTTGAGCAGATTAAACCACAATTGCTGACCGATGAGCCATTAACGCTCGAACGAAAGCTATTACTGGGGGCCTACTTCACAATGGAGTACTCGCTCGAATCGGCTGCGCTGTTTAACCCATCCATGATTTGGCACCCCGATCAGAGCAATGTGCCGCCAGGCTATAAGCGCTTTATTTTAAGCCTTCGGGCAACGGGGGAGGGGCACATTTCCTCAATCTCGTTTCGGATGGGGTATATTGATGAAGAGGGTAAAATTGTGTTGAGAAAGCCCTCCCGTTATGTTACATCGCCCGAAATTGTGTCGAACCACCGCTTCAATCGTGCTCAGTTTGAGCGTAAATTGTATGAACTACGGCTGGAAAACAGTATTCAGGAAAAAATGATGGCTGGGCTTGGGGATGAGTTTAGCCTCCCTGAACTTGACGCGCAGATCAAACGGGTTTCTGCACAATATCGTTATAATGCTGAATATGAGACAATTGCCGGTGGTTTGCTGGCGCTTGCCAAGTCGAACTACGAAATTCACTTCGAAGAGGATCAGAGCCTGGATGAGCGCTGTATTTTCCCGACCTCGCCTAATGAAACGAATGGTATTGAAGATGCCCGTTTCGTGCAATTCACTGACGACAATGGCGAAGTGACCTACTATGCCACCTATACGGCCTACAACGGTAAAGTTACTTTCCCGCAACTGCTCGAAACGAAAGACTTTACACACTTTAGCATCAGCACACTGAACGGCGCTGAAGTGTCCAACAAAGGCATGGCGTTATTCCCGCGTAAGATCGGAGGGCGATACGTCATGATATCCCGGCAGGATGGTGAAAATATCTATCTGATGTATTCAGATGATCTGTATTTCTGGCAAACAAAAGAACTGATCCTGAAGCCAACCTACAACTGGGAGTATGTACAGCTTGGTAATTGCGGATCACCTATTGAAACCGAAGCCGGTTGGCTGGTGCTCAGTCACGGCGTTGGTCCAATGCGGAAATATGCCATTGGCGCTTTCTTACTTGATCTGAACGACCCCGGTAAAGTAATCGGCCGTACCACAGAGCCAATTCTAAGTCCTGATGAAAATGAGCGCGAAGGCTATGTGCCTAATGTGGTGTATAGCTGCGGTGGACTACTTAATGGTCGTGAACTGATCATTCCCTACGCCATGTCTGACTATGCCAGTAGCTTCGCAACGGTAAATATTGATGAATTGTTGGCGGAATTGGTTGGGCAGAACAAACCAGAAGTCGTGAACTCGCAGGAAGTAGTTTCGTAAATACTGGCAAGGCTATCAGTTATAGTTTTGCCGATCATATAAGTAAAAGTAGATAAGGGCTTTGGTACTGAGTGTTTCTGCTGCCGGCGGAAACCAGTGCCAAAGCCCTTATTCATTTATATATATTTCGAAGAAAACGGATAATTAAAGCCATGTTATTTTTTACGAGTTAAATACTCCTTTATTTCTTTTAGGTATAAATACGCACTGATTAGCGCAATAGGTATTTTTCTAGGTAAATGTAACTAATCTAATTTTTAGATAAGATTTTTGGTCATTTGGTAAGATTTTTTAGACTCAAAAAAACAATATTATTACTCATTTAGTTACTATAAATTTTTAGGGAATTTTAATTTTTAATCCCATTTTAATGTGTATGTTATAGGTTGATTATCAAAATATTAAATTCATATTAAGTAAATATATCAGAAAAGGTAATAAGCCTTACTATTTATTCGGCATAACCTACAGAATAGGAAATTTTGTTGTGAATTAATTTTTGTACAATTTTGATATAAGTTTCTTTGTAAACTTATTATTAACCTAGACGAATTTGCTTTATGAGAAAACTTCTAATGGCGCAGCTAATGCTGTGCTTTTTCAGCTTGCCGTTGCTGGCCCAGGACATAGCAGTCAGCGGTAAAGTCACATCGACAGAAGACGGATCACTACTTCCTGGAGTAAACATTACCGTAAAAGGTACATCGCGGGGGGCAAGTACAAATGCCAGCGGTGAGTATGAGTTAAATGCACCAGCGGGCTCAACGCTGGTTTTTAGTTTCATAGGCTTCATCTCACAAGAAGTTAAACTTGGTAACCAATCAATTATTAATGTAAGTCTGGTATCCGATGCTGCGCAACTTCAGGAGGTTGTCGTAACCGCGCTTGGTATTAAACGGGATGCGAAATCAATATCGTTCGCTACGCAACAGGTCAGCGCTGAGCAACTGACTGTAACCCGTCAACCCGACGCGGCTAATGCACTGGCGGGTAAAGTGGCTGGTTTGCAGGTACTAAGCCAGGCGGGTTCAAAACTTGGTTCAGGGGCCGTTGTTCGTATTCGCGGAGCAGCTTCACTGGTCGATAAAAACCCGCTCTACGTAATCGACGGTACCCCGCTAACCAGTGATAGCGATACCCCTGGTTCACTGGATATTAACTCAGATGACATCGAAAATATCTCTGTTTTGAAAGGGCCTAACGCAACGGCCCTGTATGGTCAGCGTGGCGATGCGGGGGTTATTGTGATCACGACAAAAAAAGGGCTGAACCGAAAAGGGATTGGAGTCGACATTAACAGTACGACGACTTTCGAGCAGATTAACATTATCCCTAAGTATCAGAACCAATATGGGGGCGGTGGGGAGGCTGACTGGCGTACGTTTACCTGGGCAGCAGGCAATCCGGCAGAATGGAAGGCGCTTGATGGAAAGCGGTACCACGATTATTCGGATGATGCGTCGTGGGGCCCAAAAATCGACGGTGGTGAGTATATCCCGTGGTATTCCTGGTACCCGAACAATCCGTATTCGTTTAAGACGGCTGCTTATACCGCACAGCCAAACAACGTCCGCGATTTCTACAACACAGGCCGTTCGTTTAACAACAGCATTAGCCTGAAGGGCGGTGGGGCTGGTTATACGTTGCGTATGTCGTACACGAATCTAGACCAGACAGGTATTTTACCCAGTACGTCGCTGAAACGGAATTACATCACGGCGGCAAGTACCTTTGATTTAGGGCAACACCTGACAGCAGGGGTTAACCTGAACTTCACGACGGAGCACTTACTGGGCAATTTTGGTGATGGATACGGTAACTATTCCGGAGCGGGCTCATTCAACCAGTGGTTTCACCGTGATCTTGACATGGGCATTATCAAAGAGTTACAGGATTTCAGAACACCAACGGGAAATTTTGCCAGCTGGAACCACACGAACCCCACAGCAACAACTAACTTCACTTCGGCTGGTTTTAACAAGGGGAATTACTGGTACAACTGGTATTCGTATCTGAATAGTATTAACAATACGAACAACCGTGACCGACTGTTTGGTGATGTGAACCTGACATACAAACTGAACGACCATTTTCGCGTACAAGGCTGGATGCGCCGGAATCAGCGCAACTCGAATTACGAGAATAAATTGCCAACGATCATTGAAACAAGTGGTGGTCAGACAGGCCAAAAAGCGACCTATGCAACAGGTCAGATCACAGAGCGCGAAGATAACTACGAGTTCTTGGCTACCTATGATAATCACTTTGGCGAGTTTGATCTGAATGCCAACGTCGGAGGAAACATTCGCGACAATATGTACACACGCGTCGATCTGTCTACGAATGGTGGATTGTTTGTGCCGGATTTGTTTACCATCGGTAACTCTCTTCAGGCGTTTACGCAAACAAATAACCGCTTCCGCAAAACCGTTCGCAGTGCTTATGCACGGGCTTCGTTGGGATGGCGTAGCCTGGTATATTTAGAAGTAACAGGACGTAATGACTGGAGCTCGGCATTACCGGCCAATAACAACTCCTACTTCTATCCATCGGTGGGTGGCAGCTTCGTGTTCTCCGAGCTAACCCGAGGGGCGCTTCCATTTCTGTCGTTTGGTAAACTACGCGGTAGCTGGGCACAGGTCGGATCAGACCTGAATCCATATCAATTGGCATTGACTTATGCTGTTGATCAGGCCAAATACAATGGCGTTAATAGCCTGATGACAACGCCTAACTTATTGCCCAATGCTGGCATCATCCCGTCGTTATCGTCGGCTTACGAAGCGGGGATCGACTTGCGCTTCCTGAAAAGCCGTCTGGGTTTAGCGGTTACATACTACCACGAAAATAAAATCAATGAGATCCTGAACGTCGATGTAACGGCTACCAGTGGATTTACCCAAAAAGTAATCAATGCAGGACGGATCGAGCGGGATGGGATTGAAATTCAACTGGATGGCAAACCCGTTGTTGGTAAAAACTTCAACTGGGATATGACCCTGAACTTTGCCGTAAACAATTCGCGGATTATTAGTCTGGCTCCCGGTGTAAATTCCATTCAGGCAACATCAGCTATACCGTTCGGTCAGACCTCTCAGTCCTACACGACCAACGATGCGTTTAATTATGCCTATGTTATTCACTCGACCGGTGTCGATAATGGCGGAAACAACCGTTGGGGACAGCTTCGTGGTAATGGTATTGTCTACAAAAATGGTCAGCCTGTGCTGAATTCTGATGGCACATACCAGTTCGCGACAAACCAGTACTTTGGCTCTGTACTGCCAACGTTTACGGGTGGTTTTGTGAATACAATACGGTATAAAGACATTTCGCTTGCGTTCAGTATTGACTATCAGAAAGGTGGTAAATACTTCTCGTTGTCGAACTTCTGGGGAACCTATTCCGGGCTTTATGCTGAAACCGCTGCGACGAACGACAAAGGCAAAAATGTTCGGGATGAGGTAGCCGATGGCGGTGGTGTACATGTAAAAGGCGTTAACGAAAATGGCGAAGCTGTTGATACGTATGTTGGAGCCTATGACTACTATCACCAGTTTGGGAATAACTCAATCATCGACAATTCGGTGTTCGATGCGTCGTATGTAAAACTGCGTGAAGTAAGCGTGGGTTATCGGTTACCAATCAGAGCAAACAAATTTGTTCAGAGCATCAATGTCTCTGTAGTGGCTCGTAACCCCTGGTTGATCTATGCAACCAATCGTAACATAGATCCATCAGAATTGTCGCAGCGTTTTGGTGAGAATGGCCAGCAGCCTGGCACACGCTCACTTGGTTTCAACATTCGGTTAGGTCTCTAAAAACAGCCTGGGCTGATCGCATCGGCTCAGCTTATCCATAAGCTTTCACATGATAACGATAAAAAATAAAGTTCTGGCGCTCAGCCTGCTCACTGCATTGGGTTTTATGACCAGTTGCAGCGATTTTGGTAATGAAAACGTAACGCCCAATGCGGCTCTTACGCCAGTTACGTCGGCTCTGCTGACGGAGGCTATTACGGGCGTTCCACCGACAACCGCAACGGGAGCCTTGTTAGATGGGGTAGCCGGTCGTTTGACTGGATTGGCCCCTGAGCCACGTTTGTTTGCGCAATACTGGTCGCAGACTCAATACCCTGAAAACTCACTTTACTCGACAACGTTTGCCGACTGGAGCCGATACTATGCCGTTACGCTTGAGGATCTGCAAACGATTATCAATTACAATAATGATCCGGCTACGAAAGCTTATGTGGCACAGTTTGGCTCAAACAACAACCAATTGGCCATTGCCCGAATCCTGAAAGCGTATATATACTGGGTAACGACGGATCGTTGGGGCGATATTCCATACTTCGGTGCGTTGAAGCAGGATACACAGGTTAAATATGATTCACAGCAGGCCATTTATGCTGACCTCTTCAAGGAACTGAAAGAAGCGTCTGCTCAGTTTGACGGCGGTGCGGTGTTTAGCGGTGATATCATCTATAGCGGCAGTGTGGCAAAGTGGAAGAAATTTGCCAATTCGATGCGGATGCTGATGGCTCTTCGACTCACGAAAGTAGATCCGGCTACCGCCAAGACAGAGTTCACGGCTGCGTATGCGGATGCGGGGGGCTATATAAGCGCCAATGCTGATAATGCGCTTGTGGCTTATACGGATGCGAACCAATTCCGCAATCCTGATAACGCCTTGTTTGATGGTCGTGATGATTATGGCGTTAGTGATGTATTGGTTAATAAGCTGAAAGACCTGAGCGATCCGCGGTTACCGGTTTATGCCGCACCGACTACGGCTGGTGACTACTCCGGATTGCCTTACGGCCTGAACCGTAATCTGTTGATTCAGTATACAGGGGCGAATGATTTCTCGCGGCCGGGAACCAAAATCCTGGCAAAAACGCAGCCGGGCTATATAATTACGGCCTCGCAAATGTTACTTGCCAAGGCAGAAGCAGCCGTTCGTGGCTGGATTACCGATGATGCCACGGCTGCCTACAATGCGGCTATTCGGGCATCCTGGGAGCAGTATGGGGTGTATGACGCAGCTAAGTTCACGGCTTATACGACCAGTGCAAAAGTTGCCCCAACAACAGCCGACTTCCTGGCTAAAATCGGTGACCAGCGTTGGATTTCACTTTACCCGAATGGTACTGAAGCCTGGACAGAGTGGCGTCGTACGGGTTATCCCGATCTAAAACCAACGCCATATGCTGTAAACGAAAGCAAGCAGATTCCGCGCCGATATGGCTACCCAAACACCGAGCCAACACTGAATACAGCAGCCTATAATGAGGCAATAGGCAAGCTGGCAAATGGTGATAAAACGAGCTCCCGTATTTGGTGGGATAAGTAATTTTTGATAGTTAGTGGCACTTTTTCGAAGCGGAGACTTTTTTGGAGTCTCCGCTTTTGCTTTTAGGGTATATGGTTATCTGGTAATATGCTTTGTAATTCTATTGTGTATTCGGCTTTATGGCTTATTTATCTTGTTTTAGAAATTGACCTATCAATTAAGTATAAATATGGTGACTCATTGAGATGACTTTAAGCAATTCTTAATATCTTTGAAGCTAGTGCTAATAGAGTATTACTTCTTAACTTAAACTTTGTGATATGTACAAATTTCTACTGACACAGTTCCTACTGTGTTTACTAGCTATTCCTTTGCTTGCCCAAAATCGGGGCATCACTGGAAAGATCACTTCATCAGAAGACGGTTCGCTGTTACCGGGTGTTACCATCCTGATCAAAGGGACAAACCAGGGTACAACAACGAATGCCGATGGCACCTACCAGCTTAATGCCTCAAAAGGCGATGTAATTCAGGCCAGCTTTATTGGTTTCGCTACGGCCAGCGTTAAGCTTGAAAATCAAACAACACTTGATTTTTCTCTTAAACCCGATGCATCCCAGCTTCAGGAGGTTGTTGTAACAGCCCAGGGCGTCCGGAAAAGCCAGCGTGAAATCGGCTATGCCATTTCAAAAGTGCAAACCGAAGACGTAACGGTTGGTCGTTCACCACAATTAGCACAGGCACTTTCTGGTAAAGTAACGGGGCTAGCCGTGTACAACATCAACAACAGCGTTGATCCGGCCGTAAAAGTCGTTTTACGGGGCTATCGTTCACTAACCGGTAACAACGAAGCCCTGGTGGTTCTCGATGGTATGCAAACCACCTCAACCGTGTTGGCGCTTATCAATCCGAACGATATCGAGAGTGTAACGATATTGAAAGGTGGTCAGGCCGCTACGTTGTACGGGTCGGCTGGTATCAACGGTGCCATTTTAATTACAACCAAGAAGGGTGTGAAAGGAAAACTGAAGGTATCGTACTCGAACAGCACGAACTTTGACCAGATCAGCTTCATGCCTCAACTTCAGGATAAGTATGGCTCCGGATCACATTATGCAACAGCCTTTGGTACAACTGGCTACAAGGCCGATTACCTGGAGCGGATGAAAGACAACTGGCGCTCGTATGAAAACCAGCAGTATGGCGATGCATTCGATGGATCGATCCGGATGCAGGGCCGGACAACTGAAGACGGGGGACAACTTATGCTACCCTATTCAGCTATTCCAGATGCTCGTCGCAAAGCCTTTAATACAGGCGTGTCCGTAAACAACCAGGCTAGCTTCCAGGGGGGCGACGAAACCAGTTCGTTCTACATGTCGATTGAAAACCAGAAAATTGCTGGTATTGTACCCCATGATCAAAGCGAACGGACGGGTACCCGTATGTCGGCTACGAAAGAATATGGTAAAGTGACCGCCAGCTTCAACGCTGCTTTCACCCAGGCAAATTATGATCGTACGTCATCTGATTTTTACAATGATGTACTCAACCAGCCTTCCAACCTGCCGTTAAACGACCTGCGCGACTGGCAAAACAACAAGTTTGCCAATCCAAACGGTTTCTATAACGATTACTACAACAACCCGTATTTTAATGCCGACAATAACCGGATGAAATACAAAGATGCCAACCTGAACGGTAACCTGAACCTGAATTTCAGACCGACCAGCTGGCTATCGTTCAATGAGCGGATAGGGGTGATGAATAACTCCCGGACAGGCAAAAATACGACGGGTAAGTTTTTATATTCGGACTGGGCTAAAAGCAAGTCGTTTATCCCGGCTCCCTTTTTCCGCGATGGTGATGGAACGGGTATCTACCGCGCCATTACGGATATTCTGGGCTCGGTGCTGGATTATTCGGGAACGGAGAATGTTATTAACAACGAGTTTCAGGCTACGGCATCCAAAGATTTTGGACCACTGTCTACTAAACTGTTGTTAGGTAGCAGTTTATATCAGCGGACAACCAAGAGTATTGGTGTAGGATCGACTTCGATTGTAGTGCCTGATATCTACAACGTATCGAACCGTCAGGGCGAACTACAGGGCGGAGAGATTACGACGCAGGAACGCCGTTTGGGTTATTATGCTGACCTGACAATGAACTATAAAAACTGGTTGATACTGAATGGTTCGTTTCGTTTCGATCAGACATCCAAGTTCTTTAAACCCACTCGTCCAACCAACTACTGGTCTTATCCATACTATGGAGCAGCACTCTCCTTTATTGCGACGGATGCCTTCCCAAGGATACAGAGCTCATTCCTGAACTACATGAAGTTGCGGGCGAATTACAACAAAAACGCTAACGACAACATTCCGTTGTATGGACTGGATCTAACCTATCCGAACGGAGCAGGCTTCCCATACGGCAATACAGTTGGTCTGACAGTGGGTAACACGTTGCCCGATGCTAATTTAAGACCGGAAAACGTTTATTCAGGCGAAGTTGGAGCTGAATTCCAACTGCTCAACAACCGGATCAATATTGACGTATCGGCTTATTCGCAAACCTCTAAAGGGCAGGTTATTACGGTTAGAATTCCAAACACGACCGGGTTTCAGAACCTGCTGATCAACGTCGGCGAAACCAAAAACTGGGGTTACGAAGCTGAGTTTAAATACCTGATTGCCAGAGGAGGTAAATTTTCGTGGGATGCCAGCATACGGTATTCTTACAACGATAACAAAGTTGTCGATCTCTATCCGGGCATTACGGAATTCCAGTATGGTGGCTTTTCATACGCCAATACGAACGTAATTAAAGATATGCGTTTCCCTTACCTGAAAACCGACGGCTATCAATATGCGCCGGATGGATCAGGTCGTGTACTGGTCAACGCAACCACGGGCTATCCATTGCGTCAGACTACCTTAACGGGTCGGGGTGGTGTTCTGCCCCGGCATATTGCTGGGCTGGGTTCGAAAATCGAGTACGGCGATTTTGGCTTTACGTTTAACTTCGAATACCGGGGTGGCAACGTAATGTTCAGTGATTTGGGTCGGCAGATGACCTTTACCGGAACAGGCAAATGGACCGAAGACCGTGCACCGCACATCTTCGCGAATTCGGCTTATCTGGGGCCGGATGGAACAACGGTGATTCCGAATACGAGTGTTAATGTACGCGAAGCTGAGTATTCTTTATGGGTAGATAACTACCGGCTGATCTCGGAGAACTTTGTTACACCAGCCTGGTTCATCAAACTACGTGACATTAACCTGTCCTATCGTTTGCCCCAGAAACTGCTGTCTAAAACGAAAATCTTCTCGGGAGCCAGTATTGCCCTGTATGGCCGGAATCTGATCACCATTGTCGATAAGCTCAACTACTATACGGATCCTGAGTTTAGCTACCAGGGTAATCCGCTACCGGGAAGCCAGGCAACGTCAACGCCGACCACTACATCAGCTATTGGCCTTGGTATTAACACCACTGGTCAGACTCCGCCCGTACGTCAGTATGGTGTTAACATTAACCTTTCGTTTTAATCACCCAACGATTGACTTGACATGAAATTCAAAACAATAATTATAGCCGCTTTAGTGGCCGTGATTGGTACGAGCTGTGATCCAAAATCATATCTGGACGTTAACACCAATCCGAATCAGTTGCCAACCGCTTCACCGAGCTTTGTCTTTACAAATGCCCTGAATACGTCAGCCAGAAATATTGCTGGAAATACGGATGGGCAGGGATCAAGCGAGATCGGTTTCTACTGGTCCGGCCAATGGACGCAGGGCAATGGGTATATCATCAATACGGCTCAATTCGCCTATCAATTTACCAATGGCGATTTCAACTATTGGGACCCATACTATGATAATTTGCAGGATTACCAGTTTGTAATCGACAATGCTGACGCTAATAGCCAGAAGTATCTGAAAGGCCCCTCAAAAGTCATGAAAGCCATGCTGTATCAGCATCTGGTCGACATGTATGGGAACCTGCCGTATTCTGATGCATTGAAAGCGACAACGTCACTGGCCCCGAAATTCGATGATCAGAAAGCGGTCTACGAATCGCTTATTGCCTTGTTAGACGAGGCTATTACGGATTTAAAAGCCAATGCCTTCGCCAGTGCTTTTACGGGGTCCGATATTGTCTTCGCTGGTAATATTACCAAATGGGTTCAATTTGCCAACTCCCTCAAAATGAGGATTCTTATCCGTCAGTCTAAAGTTTCAGGGCGCGATACGTATATCAAAACTGAAGTTAATAAGATTGTTACCGAGGGTTCTGGTTTTATTACGGCATCAGAGGTTACGGTTGGGGGGCCTTCGTTCTTTTTAGCGACAGCCGGGAAACTAAATCCTGTATACGACCGCTGGGGTTATGACGCTAATGGAGCTAAACGAGCCCTTAATAACTATCCGCGCTTAACGCAGTTTCTCGTCAATAGCCTCAAAGCATCTGGTGATACTCTACGTTTGAAGCGGATTGCCTATGCCAATGGCGGTGAGAATTCCAGTACGCCCGGCGTAAGTACCCTCAAAGAAGTTGCTGCCAATTACTCAGGAACGCCGTTTGGGGCCAGCTCGGGTTACTTACCAGCCAATACAACCTCTCTGGGGCCAAGTCTGATCGTGAAAGGGGAATATAACCGTCCTTACATTCTTATGACAGCCTCTGAAGTGCAATTCCTGTTGGCAGAAGCGAAACAGCGCTTTACTGATGTAACACTACCTAATACAGCGAAAGCGTACTTTGAAGAAGGCATTGTTCAGTCCTTCCGCGTGCTGGGGGCCAATACGGCCGGTGCTGCGGCTTTTAAGGGTAGCAAAATCCAAAACTATGACTGGGATGCATCGACTGATAAATTGGCTGCGATAGCTATTCAGAAATGGATCTCATTTGTCAACTTCAATGGACTGGAGGCTTGGGCTGAATACCGACGGACGAACCTGCCGGTTATTCCGCAAAGTATTCAGGTGCCTGACAACAAACGTCCAGTGCGGTTTTTCTACCCAAATACGGAGTCTGGTTCAAATACAGCCAACGTAACTGCTCAGGGCAACATTGACGCATTTGCGACGAAACTGTTCTGGGACGTAGACTAAACGATCCGGATCGTTTTCTGAAAGGAGGCTCATCGATTTGATGAACCTCCTTTTTTTATGCCAAAACCTATTTACAGCCGTTTAGTCGGCAACAGACCAGAATTTGACCGATTTAGGCGGGTGTCGTGATGCCAATTTTGTAGTCAATAATGATGTTTCCTGCTTTATTTGATTAACTTCAGAACTACCCAATTTATACTGATTAAAAATTAACTGATAATAAAGTAAGTAGCAATTCTGGCTTTATTATTGCAGTGTTTTTAGAAATAATAGAATCGCGAGTTCGGTCAGGCTACCCTCATCATGGTGGCTGGTCGGCTAGGCTGATTGAGTAAAAAACAAAAAAACGAGCCGACAATGTCAGCCCGTTTTTCGCATTACGCTTTATCCAACTATTAAATTATTCTTGATCGAAGCAACTTACCCGATGGCCGAATCGATTTGGCCATTGAGATAGGGTATATGCGGCTACAAAGAACTTATCCTTTCTAACAGACTAACATACCGCCGAATAAATAAAGTCCCTGAGTACATGGCAGGCCACTAAATGGTTTACAAATAGAATAACTATTCTTCTATTAAATAGAATTATTATTTGTTTATGGTAATAGGAATGCGTAGTATTTACTAAGCGGTAGTTACTAATTCATAGCGAAAATATCTTATTTTTTAACCATATGGTCTAATTATGGGAAAGGGCGTTTTGCTGAAAATGGCTCCTACTTACCGGCGTATCAGCGATCTGAAAGACAAACCTTTTCGGAAAATACAAGTTATTCTAAACACAAATAGTACTCAACGCCATGGAAAACGACACGAAAGACGTAAAGCGCGACGATGCGCAAATTAACGGACGAACCAAAGGCCCTTTTGGTTCGGATGACGCCGATGTCGATCGGCGCGAACAGGATAATAAACACCAATACGAGCAGGAAAACTCAGCCAACGGTCTGGATAGTCAGCAGGTTCGTGGCGGGCAGAATGGCCGCAATGATCGTGCCATCGGAAGTACGGATATGGATGGTAAAAATGGTATTCTGCGCATGGGCGATCAGGATAACAGTACCATGGAGGTGACGCAGGAGGGCATCGATAGTGCGGTTGGCGGTCAGGAAAAAACAAACACGGCTATGGTCGATGTAACTACGAGCGGACCCGACGATTATGCCTCTGCCGACGAGGTAGATACTCCTGAAGCACAGAAAGAAGCTAAGAAACAGAACGATACAACAAAAGCTGATGAGTCTACTGATGACTCACAGGAGGAAACCGATAACGATATTGCGCAGACGGGGACCGATCTTAATAATCAGCCAACTTACTGATCTAGTCAACGAATACTGATTACGTGATGTGTCCGCGATTGGGCAGATTACCGATCAAATTACTAACTCAACACTAAACCAACAACGTTATGAGCGTAAGTAGTAAAAGCCGCAAAGAAAGCACGGAGTCGTATGCTGCTCAGCAGATGCACAATACAATGGGCATTGCTCCTGAATTGGCACAACTGAACGATAAGAACCTGGACAACGAATTGCCATCCCGGGTAGCATCCAGTAGTGATACAGATGTGCCGAGTGATGTTGAGGAAGCCGAAGCACGGGCGGCTACCGAGGGTGATCAGCCCACTGCCGCAGATGTAGAAGAAGCAAAGCGGGCGTCATGGGGGCAGCCGCCATTGTCTGTCGATGCCGACGACGCATCAACCGACGAAGACAATCCCATGACGGCCTACCAGCAGCCAACGAACGGTACTACAGTATCGGATTCCGAAAAAGTAGCCGATGCTGACTGAAACCGTAGCACGTCGGAAGGCTCAGTTCCGATAAGCCGGACCGATGAGCCAGACCGGACTCTGGGAAATTCATAAGGATTAATTTTAAGGGAAATGTAGGGCGAACCATCGGTTCGCCTTTTTTTTGTGGTAGAAATTTAAACTCAATGTAGTTGTGGTCAATAATTCAGTAACTCATCTTTCCTGGTTTCGTTACCTGATTCGCTGGCCTGCATTGACAGTTGGCCTGTTGCTGATCGCTTTACTATCACATCTGGGTTACCTGCCACTTGATACGAGTTCTGACGAGCCGCGCCGGGCATTGGTAGCGCTCGAAATGATGCTGTCGGGCGATTACATTACCCCAACCCTGAACGGTGAATTGTACTTCAATAAACCACCGCTTTACAACTGGATTATTATCGCTTCTTATAAGCTCTTTGGCAATTACTCGTCGTTTACGCTGCGGCTGCCGATGGTAGCTGCCTTGTTGCTGTTTGGCCTGACGATATTCGGTTTCGTACGGCGATACATGCCCGTTCGCGCTGATCGGTCATCTATGGTCGCTTTCGTTGTTGCGATGATGGTGCTGACGAATGGCCGGGTTCTGATTTATGACTCGCTCTGGAGTTCAATTGACATCCCCTTTGCCTGGTTGACCTATTCGGCAATGATGCTGGTTTACCACTTTGATCAACGCCGTAACTATTGGGCCTTGTTTCTGGCCACCTACACGCTGACAGCCCTTGGTTTTCTGACAAAAGGCTTGCCATCGGTTGTATTTCAAGGGTTTACCCTGTTAAGCTGGTTTGTTTATACCCGCCAGTTCCGACGGTTGTGGCATCCTGCTCATTTTGTAGGTATTGGCTTATTTCTCGTCATTACAGGAAGTTACTACGTCGCTTATTTTAGCCGAAATCAGATACCGCTGGAAAACGTAGCCAGCGTTTTGTTCGACGAAAGTACAAAACGCACAGTAGTTACATTTGGCGTAGGGGAGACGCTGCTCCATCTGTTGACGTTTCCGTTTGAGATGATTTATCATTTTGTGCCCTATCTTTTACTGATCTGTCTGCTTTTTCGTCGGGGTAGTCTGGATCAGATTAAAGCTGAGCCCTTCATTGCGTTTAATGCGATCATATTTCTGGCCAATGTGCTGGTTTACTGGTCATCACCACAGGTCTATGCACGTTACCTTATCGGCTTGTTGCCACTTTTGTTTACGGTGTTAGCCTACTTCTATTACGAAAAAAGTACGCCAGCTCATTCGCCACGCAAATGGGTCGAATGGATTTGGCTGGTATTAACAGGTATTGTTACTATAGGCTGCTGGGTAGCCATTTTTCACCCAAAAACGCGCGTAGTCGATGGCATAATCTGGAAAACGGGTCTCGTTTTTATCCTGCTGTCGGCCAGCACCTGGTGGTTGTGGCAGGATACCGAAAACCGGCTCGGGCGTATGTTGCTGGTGATGGTTGTGGTACGAATCGGAATCAACTGGATTGCCTTGCCAGGTCGGCTGGCGTCCCGACAGTTTTATAAAAATGAATCGGAACGTATTGCCAGAAAAACGATCGGTACGCCGTTGTATGGCTACCGGGAAACGATTGGCAGTACCGGAGCAACGGATGTAAATTCTTTTCACATTGCTGCGCTTAGAGGACAGATTCTACGAAAGACGGATCGTAAAATGGCCAATGTGTATTATATCGCCGATTCGGTTAGCCTGCTGGGTGAACGTTACGAGGCCATCGACACGATGCGTTTGTTTGACCGCCATCCCGCCCGATTAGTGCGTTTTACGGACCGATGAAGCGTCGTCTTTAACCAGCCGATTTAGTGTATAGCAAATCAAGTGATTCGCTAATTTCTTCTGCCCATTATTGGCCAGTAAACTGCCTAAATTCAGCTCATAAATACGGCTGGCTTTCAACTCATCGAGCGTAAGAGAGACCGTTTTACGGTCGGTGGATAGTTTAACTGCCGAAACGGCTACCGTATGAACATCCATTTGCGGTGAACCGTAGGCTCGATGGTATTCATAAAAATAACTCTTGAATCGATAGTTAGCCAGATCACGGGCCGTTGCTTCATCAAGCGGTTGAGTAAATGTCAGATCGAAACCGGTGGTCGTTAACTTCATACCCAGAATGTCTAGTGGAACGCCAGCGGCTGCACCCTTATATCGGATTCGCTGAATGCCCCGGTCTCCAAGCCACCCGTGATCGGTCTGGCCAAGCCACAAACTGCCGTCGGGTGCGAAAGCAAGCCGGTTATTGCCAATCCGAAGCGGAATTTTTCCTCCAGCCTTGTCATAGAATGGAATGCAGGCCCCTTGTATTTGCCCGTCCACTTCGTCGGGTAGTATGCGGATAAGGCGCGAAAAATCCATTTCACCCACAAAGAGTTGTCCGGCGAAGGGGCCAAATTTTCCTTCCGTATTATCCATAACGAGTTGCGTTGGCGAGTGAGCCATGACCTCATGCGGAAAAGAAATTGATTCAACCGTTCGCATGCTGTCCAGGGTTTTTAGGGACAATGTCAGTGGGTCAATGTCCGGGAACCCAGGCCGCCAGACCAGACTCGCCGGATGACCATAGAATTTGCCCTCTTCAACGTGGTATAACTTACTGGTTCCGAGCCAGTCGCCCTGGTTATCGGTAACGTATAGTCTACCCTGTGCGTCGAATCCAAGGCCATTAGGCGACCTGAAGCCACTGGCATAGGGCTTTACCTTGCCATCGGGCGTGATCTGCATAATCCAGCCCCGATAAGGCACGCAGGCATACATTCGTCCCTGTCGCCCAAGCGCGTCATACTGTCCCCGTACTTCGTCGCGGATACCAGCGCCATTCGACGCTGTATTGAGGCTGATGTATAGATTCCCTTTTGCATCGCGCACGGGTCCAAACGCGAACTCATGATAATTACCCGACATGCCGAACTGATCCGTTACGGTTTCGTATTGATCGGCCAGACCGTCGCCGTTTGTGTCGGTGATGCGTGTCAGTTCAGGCCGTTGAATAACTAATAGCTGATTATTACTAACGGCAACAACGCCCAGGGGGTCGTGTAAACCTTCGGCGAAGAGTTTCCAGACCTTTGTTTTTGGGTTGTAAAGCATTACCTCACCCCGATGGAAGCAAGCCGCCAGTCGCCCATCCGGCAAAAATGACAAACCACCTGTTTCAGCAACCAGACCTGGTGGCGTAGGAATGGTTTCGACTTCGTAATAATCAGTTATGGTGTCAGCCGGTGCCGAGGAAACAAGCAGAGCCGAGAGAAGAAGGGTAGCAAGCATGGTTTTGCAGGGTGCTGGAGGTATACAAGCGGCTATACAGCCATTCTAATGCTAATGACCTACCTCATCTGTAGGTTTAGAGTGTTGATACGGTTAGAGAGAACTGACGCGTTCCGTTGGGTAGCTGAATCGCTCCGTTCTGCACTCGACCGACTGAGGGTTTGAAACGGATGCCCGGCTGGGACGTAGTGACAAAAGTGACGGACTGTTTTGATGGACTAAGCGTAAAGATTCGGACAAGCCCCCGTCCACTCGCCATAGGTTTAATCAATTCCCGAATTTCGACACCGTTTACGATATACCGGAACTCAGGATATCGGTTGATCAATCGATAGCCTTTAAATTGGGGTACTTTCTGCTTTGTAGTACCGATTTTCCAGGGAAAACCACCCGTATCCCGAAAATAGATGTCGCCAACCAGTTTCGTAAATCGTTGCCCCTTGCCATCCCACTGCTCTGTGTTATCCACAAATCCACCCGACCAGGCATAGCGCAACCGGCACTGCCCAGCATCGAACACGTAAGACTGACCACCTTCAGGGTCAGGTAAACCTACCGCAATAGCTGCCGGGCCGCAATCGGGCATGAATGTTCGGTACACAGCAGGTAATTGTAAAGAGTAAGGGTGGCCAGACTCTGCCGCATGATGATGGGCCGCTTCGGCTGTCCGTTCGGGGTTCGGTAGATTGCGATCCGTTTCGGGAGCGGGGAGAAGTTTCGGCTGATTTGTTGCGTAAATGACGCCATACATGATCGAACCATGTCCGGGGTAGGTACATACAAACGGATAAGCCCCTTCGGCCAGGGTGACGGTGAGTGAGTCGGTGTTGCCCGGCTCAATGCTCGTTGTATGCGCCAGCACATCATCCATGATCGGTACATGATGCTGAGCCGGCCCTTTAGCGCCCAGAGCAAGGGCAAACTCAACCACCCGCAGACGCGAGTTTGGCCGCGTTACAACGAGATTATGGGCCATGTCATCTTTATTCTGAAAAATGAGCCGCAGGCGCGTATTAGGTTTAACAACAAGACGTTTCTGGTCAAACTGTAGGCCGCCCGATGAGGAGATGGTGATCAATGTATCTCGTTGAGCAGAAGCCGCCAGAGTTGTTAGCAGAAAGCTAACAAGGAATAGAAATCTGTGCATGACTGTAAAAATAAAAAAGAAGTAAGCAGGTTGCTGTCGTCGATAGGCGGTTCGCGGTGAATAGTCGTTGCGCAGCAGTTAACGGGTTACTTCTCTAAAGTAGTTAATGATCTAGTTACCAGTAAATTATATGTTTGGCCATTCGGTTTGGCTAATCGATATTTTTATTTCATTACTTACGCTACAATCAGTCAAATACAGCCCGCTAAAGGCTGGAATCCAGCAAAGTCTGTACGGCCGGAACGGGTAGCAAGGTGCCTGCTTTGACCTTATTTTCGATGGTTTCCAGCCGCTCGCGCATGCCTGCCTGGGCGTAAAACCGGGCATTTAGTTCGTGCTGGATTAACGAGCGAAACCAGGTTAATTGCTGTTCCTGTCTCCGTTGTTTACGATAGCCATTCGCTGTGGATAGCTGCTGGTATTCCAGAATCATTTGCCAGATGGCTGCTATGCCATCGCCAGTCAGGGCAGAGCAGGTCAGTACGGGTGGAAACCAGCCTGTACCGGTAGGCGGGAAGAGATGTAAGGCATTCTGGTAATCGACCTGGGCACGCCGGGCGTGCGCTATATTATCGTCGTCGGCTTTGGTAATGGCCAGTGCATCGGCTAGCTCCATGATGCCACGTTTCATTCCCTGGAGTTCGTCGCCTGCCCCTGCCAGCATTAACAGCAGAAAGAAATCGACCATGCCATGAACAACCGTTTCGGATTGACCTACGCCCACCGTTTCAACCAAAATAATGTCAAATCCGGCGGCTTCACACAAAAGAATGGTCTCGCGCGTGCGTTGCGCTACACCCCCCAGCGAGTCGCCTGCTGGCGAAGGACGAATGTAAGCATCTGGATTCATGGACAACGTTTCCATGCGGGTTTTGTCACCGAGTAAGCTCCCGCCCGAGCGTTGACTGGTGGGGTCAACGGCCAGCACTGCCAGTCGATGGCCAAGTTCGGTCAGGTGTTTACCCAGGGCTTCGATGAATGTGCTTTTACCAACACCAGGTACACCCGTAATGCCGACACGAATGGATGATTCGGAGCGTGAACTGGCCGTTTGAGCGACTACGTTTGCCAGCACCTCCTGTGCCAGGGCCTGATCGTCGGAGCGTCGGCTTTCTATGAGCGTAATAGCCCGGCTCAAAAGAAGCCGATCGCCGGCCAGAATACCAGTAGCGTATTGATCGGAAGATAGTCGGTTACGCATGTACGTTATAAAATCTGGTCGACTAAGGTAAAAAATGGTTGGAGCTCGGTGGTACGTTCGGTAAGCCATAGCATATGCATTTCTGCTTTCTGGGATACGTTGATTAAGTCAATGGTTTTGAGCCGAAGATTTTGACCACGCAATGCTGACATCGGTTCAATAGAAATACCCATACCTGCTTCTACCAGCCGTAAAACCGTCCCCGAGTAAGCCGATTCATAGGCAATATGCGGCAGAAAACCATGCTGCTGACACATCGCCTGAATGCTTTCGACATAGCCACTCCCTTCAGACTGGGGTGGCAAAATAAATGAGTCGTGGGCAAAAACAGACAGGTCCGAAAAGGATTCCGGGCTTACAGGATGATTTTCAGGCAAGATCACCACGAAGTTCTCTGTGTAAACAACTCGGCTACTGATGGCTGGTGGAGCAATGATGTTAGGCGAAAAGCCTACGTCTATTTCCCGATTCAGGAGTGCTTCCATCTGAAAGCGATTGGGCGTCTCCATCAGGATTGCCCGCAGATCAGGCGTTTTCTCGCGAATACTGACCAGTAACTTCGGCAGAATTGACTGCATGGCCGAACTGGCATGGCCAATCCGAATCTCGCCCGCTTCGCCCCGATGAATTTGTGCCGTTCGTCGAAAAGCCTGCTCCAGTTGTTCAATCAAACGACCTGCTTCCTGTTGAAGATAGATGCCCGCCGGCGTTAATGCAACGTTGCGTTTATCGCGCTTGAATAATAAGGCACCAACTTCACGCTCCAACTGCTGAATCTGTCGACTCAGGGCAGGTTGGGCAATGAAGACGTTCTCGGCAGTCTTCCGGTAATTTAGTGTACTGGCTAAGGCCAGAAAATGCTTGAGCTGATAAATGTCCACTGATGCGATTCTGCTATCAATTTATCAAAATTAAGCATTTCCGTGTATCAAAATTAAGTTCTTCTTTTGCTCGAAGAATGACACCAACAAAGCCCCAGTCAGGTAGCTAATGCCATGAATGATTCATTACTTGCTGCTTACTCTTCCGAGACATTTCGCCACCAGGCACACGCGCTGGTCGATCTACTGGCAGATCATCTCGATACAGTTGGAAAGGCCGAACAAGCCGTTTTGCCCTATGCTGAACCCGATGAACAATTGGCCTACTGGAAAGCCGATTTTCAGAAGCCAGCCAATGCTGATCCGTTGCCTTTACTGGCCGACATCGTGCAGCGATCCATTCATTTACACAATCCACGATTTATGGGGCATCAGGTTGCCCCGCCACTACCGCTGGCGGCACTAACCGGTCTGTTGACCGGCCTGCTTAATAACGGGATGGCCGTATACGAAATGGGGATGACGGCCAACGCGCTCGAACGCATTGTAACCCAGTGGCTCGCCCGGAAAATGAATTTTGGCAATGATGCCAGTGGGGTGCTAACTTCGGGAGGAACCCTCGCAAACCTGACAGCCCTGCTCACCGCCCGAGCCGTAACGGCCCCAACAGACGTCTGGGAAGCAGGGCATACAACCCGGTTAGCGATTATGGTTTCTGAAGAAGCCCACTATTGTGTAGACCGGGCCGCCCGAATTATGGGACTCGGTAGCGAAGGCATTATCAAAATTCCGACAAATGATCGCTTTCAGATGCGAACCGAGTTGCTGGAGAACTATCTGGAGCAGGCAAAGGAAGCTGGATTAACGGTTTTTGCCGTTGTGGGTAGCGCCTGCTCAACCTCGACCGGCTCGTACGATAATCTGGTAGCCATCGCCGATTTCTGTCAGAAACACAAGTTATGGTTCCACGTCGATGGGGCGCATGGTGGGGCTGTCGTTCTTTCGGATAAATACCGATTGCTGGTTCAGGGTATCGAACGTGCCGATTCAGTAGTGGTCGATTTCCACAAAATGATGATGATCCCCGCGCTGGTGACAGCAGTTCTTTACCAACGTGACGCCGACTCGTATCAGACATTTCAGCAAAAAGCACAGTACCTCTGGGCCGATGCCACCGCAAAAGACTGGTTCAATTCAGGTAAGCGGGCTTTTGAGTGTACCAAACTGATGATGAGCGTGAAAGTTTATACCGTTTTACGAACGTATGGTGAGGAAATCTTCACGGCCAATGTCGAAACACTTTACGGGCTGGCACGGCGTTTTGCCGATCTGGTACGACACCGGCCTGACTTCGAACTCGCTGTTGAGCCAGAAAGCAATATCGTCTGTTTTCGCTATGTTGGCGGTGAGCCTATGTCCGACGAACTCGATGCACTGAATACGCAACTCCGCGATCGGTTGTTGAAAGATGGCCGCTTTTACATCGTACAAACGACATTACGAGGGCGGGTTTACCTGCGGGTATCGCTGATGAACCCGCTAACAACAGACGTTCAACTGGAGGGGTTGCTTGAGCAGATTCACGATATGAGTAGTGATTACTGCGCTAACCTTTAGGCTGGTCAGGTCTCATCGGCTCCTTTTTGCTCCGTTCGGTTAACGCCCTCTCAAATCGTCGGGTGTTGTGATCTTGATATTCTCGTACGACCCTTCGATGAGCGTAATCGGGAAGCCAGAATATTCCATTACGCTGGCACAATCGGTAAAAAATGGTTGTTCCTCTACCTTAAACGCTTGCCGGAATAAACCCAGCTGGAAGGTTTGAGGAGTTTGTATCAGGCGATACAGACTTCGGTCAACAGCCTTGCTACTTCCGTCTGGCTCAACAACTCGCACCGAATCCTTCACGGGTACGCAGGTCACGGCCGATCCCGTTTGGGCAGCCGTCTCGAAGCTGGTACTAATAATATCCGGCGTAATAAACGGCCGGACACCGTCGTGA
Organism: Spirosoma endbachense; assembly: GCF_010233585.1. Lineage (NCBI taxonomy): Bacteria > Pseudomonadati > Bacteroidota > Cytophagia > Cytophagales > Cytophagaceae > Spirosoma > Spirosoma endbachense. The sequence goes on along the minus strand of NZ_CP045997.1, from coordinate 3,287,855 downwards.
ACAGCAACTAATCCTTCATCGACCTCAATGGCAGCCAGCCCGTTACGAACGGATTGAAAACGAGTGGCTCCACCCGTAACGATCTGTATTGAAGGATGAAAATTATGTTGGTCGCAGAGGGCTGACCAGATCATCTGATCGCGGGCAGGGAGTACCAGAATGATCCGGGAAGCCGGAATTACGGCCAGAAACTGTTCGAGTGTGTGTTGAAGAATGGGTTTTCCGTTGAGCAATAGAAACTGCTTCGGCACATCGGATTTCATCCGGCTGCCGCTTCCACCGGCAACAATAATCGCAAAATGATGATGGTTTGGCGCGTTGGTGCCTGAATTCGTCATAACAAAATGAGGGGCCATAAAGCCCCTCAAAAGTACTTATCAGGTGATTGACTCACCAACTAATTGTTTTAAAGAATCAGCATCGCGTCGCCGTAGCTGAAAAAGCGATATTTTTCTTTGATTGCTACTTCGTAAGCGTGTTTGATCAGTTCATGTCCACCGAATGCACTGGTCATCATAATCAGGATCGACTCTGGCAGGTGCAGGCTGGTCAGCAATGAGTTTGCAATTTTGAAGTCGTAGGGAGGAAAGATAAATTTATCTGTCCAGCCTTCTACGGGCTTCAGGCGGCTATTGGCCGATACCGACGATTCAATGGCTTTAAGCGACGTAGTGCCAACTGCACAAACACGTCTGCCGCCATCGAGGGCCGTATTGACGATCTGAGCCGCATCTTCGGGAATACGATAGTTTTCTGAGTCGGTTTTGTGCTTGGTGAGGTCTTCAACGTCAACCTGACGGAATGTGCCCAGGCCGACGTGTAAGGTGATGGGGGCAAAATGAATGCCTTTAATTTCCATCCGCTTCATCATGGCTCGCGTAAAATGCAAACCAGCTGTCGGGGCGGCTACCGCACCAACATGTTCAGCAAAAACCGTTTGGTAAAGATCGCGGTCAGAAAGCTCAGCGTCGCGATTGATCTCGCGGGGAAGTGGGGTTTCGCCCAGTTCATCAACTGCTTTCATGAACTCTTCATGATTGCCATCGAAGAGGAACCGGATCGTACGGCCACGCGATGTTGTATTGTCGATCACTTCGGCTACCAGATCACTATCACCGAAATAGAGTTTATTCCCAACGCGGATTTTGCGGGCTGGATCGACTAATACGTCCCAGAGCTTCATCTCACGGTTGAGTTCACGCAGCAAAAAAACTTCGATTTTAGCACCAGTCTTTTCTTTATTGCCGTATAATCTTGCCGGAAATACTTTTGTATTGTTGATGACCATCACGTCGCCGTCACTGAAATAACTCAGTATATCCGAAAACTGCTTGTGCTCAATGGTTTTTGTTTTACGGTCAACAACCATTAACCGTGATTCACCCCGCTCAACTGGGTATTTGGCAATTAAACTTTCGGGCAAATCAAATTTAAACTCGGATAACTTCATGGCGTATCAGTACGGAAAAGAACAGCGCGTTTTTGTGTAAAGGCCGCAAATATAGTGTAAAACCCGGAAAATTTGACATGTTCCGGGTTGTTTTCTTGCAAATATGATCAAAAACATTTATCAGCTTGCTGGTAAATGCGCAATTGGCTCAACAGAACCTTGTGTATTTACCTCCCGGCGGTCGGTTATATTGAACTTTGCCATCAATTCAGACGACACTTCGTTGGCATAAGTCCCCTGTGCCGAAACAAACACACCTTTCAGGCCGCCATTCGTCGTAATGGCATACAGGGTCATTTCATCACCGGGGTCGGACGTGCCTTCGAAACGGTGAAATTCGTCTACGTTAAATTCTTCACCGCGTAGTTTGGTTTCGGTGCTTTGTTCGACCAGAAAATCTTTCTTAGGAGCAAACTCATGCGTGTAGCCACGGCTGCGCAGGTCCTCCATCGCTTCAGTAAGGGTTTCAAAATGGTTCATAGCGTTGTAAGGAGTTATTTTTAGTAGGCTTTTCGCTCAAAAGCGTTGCCATGGCACGATTCTGAGCGAAAGACCTGGTATATATAGAACACAAAAACGAAGGGATAGTTTTTGTAATCACGATCGTATCGATTGGCCTCAATCTTGCACAGTTGAGTAAAAGATTAGCGGGATCAGGCTTCGGTATATAATTAGACTTTTTCGGGGAGCCAAACTCAACCGAAAGTCCTATATGTAAAAAATGAACAGTTAGTCTGTAAGTAGCATGAACGTATGAATTGATTGACCGTCTGTAAGATCTTATGCCAATGAATAGTTTCGTCAAAAGAGCCTGCCGACTGCTTACATTAGTTAGTTGCCTATCGGCCTGCAATACGTTGGATCCTGAATTTAACGCGTCGGTTTTTCCCGGCCGTATCCAGTTTTCGGCTAATCGACAGTACCCGGAAGGGGTTGCTTATTCGCCCGCGCTCGATAAATTTCTAGTCAGTTCAATCACTCAGGGAAAAGTTGGAACGGTCGATCAGAATGGTCGCTACATCGATATAAGCCCAATTGCTGATGATGCGATGCTCATCAGTGCGATTGGCATTAAAGTACGGGAAGGTAAACTCTATGTCTGCAATGGTGATTTGGGCGTATCAACCAAGAGTAAGCCAGAAACGACAGGCAAAACAGCAGGCTTGTTTGTGTATGATCTTGCCACAGGTCAAAATATCAAGCGGGTCGATCTGACCCAGTGGTTCCCGAATTCTGCTCATTTTGCCAATGATATAGCTTTTGACCCTAGCGGAAATGCGTACGTGACAGACTCGTTTTCCCCGGTGATTTATAAAGTCCCCGCCGATTCAACCCAACCCAGCATACTGGTCAATTCTCCCTTGTTTGCTGGAAATCAGGGCTTTAATCTGAATGGCATTGTCTATCATCCCGACAAATTTCTGATTGTGGCCAAATCCAACGAAGGGAGCCTATACCGGGTTGATCTGAATAAGCCGACCCTCCCTCAGCAGATAACCGGCCCAACATTGCTCAATGCCGATGGTATGGTTCTCTATAACAACGAGTTGTATATCGTGAATAATCGCAATCGGGTTTCGCGGGTGCGTAGTTCCGATGGATGGAATACATTCACTGTTGTGGAGACCGACACCAGTGGTTATGATCAGGCAACGACCAGTGCAGAGGTTAATGGTAAGATTTTCACGCTGAATGCCCGCATCGGTGAGGTAAATGCTGCCGTAGCGGCTAAGAATCCCAATCAACTACAGGCGAATGAGTATAGTATTCAGCAATTCAAACCGAGAGAAGGAGGGAATTAGAAACGTCAGCTACAAAACGGGGAATGGGTAATTAAGGTGAATATTCTACCTCAATTACCCATTCCCTTTTTTAGCTATTAACCAGATCAATCGGGCAGAACCTTTATCATGATGTCCTTGTAAAAGACTTTGCTTTTCGGGTCGTGGCCTTGCAGCGCAACCGTGCCCGTACTAAGCTTTTTCATTGACTTGCCCGTACTGATGCTGTCGGGTTCCATATACTCATTGATCGTCTTGTCATTGACCTTGATCGTCACTTTTTTGCCCTGCACAATGATGTGTTCGGTATACCACTCATTGTCTTTTACAAATACCTCTTTTACGTCCTGAAGACCATAAACGCTACCCGTTTTACGCCAGTCGGTGTGACTCTGGTTCACCTGGATTTCATACCCCTTTGACGGCCAGCCCGATGGCTGATAGGCTGTATGAATAAACATACCCGAATTCGAGCCAGGCGTTGTCATGACCTGTGCTTTCCACTCAAAATTTTTGAAATCGTGATTATGGACTGGACCCTCATAGAACAAGTGAGCGCGGGGACCTGCCACAACAATGGCGCCGTCCTGAACACTGAACGTTGCTGGACTCTCCTCGGTGATTTTCCAGCCGTTGAATGTTTTGCCGTCAAAAATGCTAACCCAACCATCGGCTGCCGGGCGAATGGTCAGATTCATAAAAATTCCGGCTAATCCGATTGCCAGAATGAACGAAAGTTTTCTCATGTGATAGAGTGCCATGTTTTGGAGTACTTAGGTAAGATTAAAAGAGTCAATCTTTACTCTTTTGCCGGTAAAAAAGATGAACAGGTCTACTCCGGTTCGCAACACGATCAGACAGGAAATGGACTGTTAAACAGTCTGCTTCCAACAAGCGTTACATTGTCTTACACGACTCGCGACACGTTATGAAAAAAGGATGGATCATTGCCCTGGCCGTATTGCTGGCCGGAGCAATCGGGGGGTATAGTTGGTATAGTAAACTCAAAAGCAACGCTGCCGCTGAGAACGGCCCTTACGATAATACGCTCAAACCCCGACTGGAACTTAGTCGATTTGATTTTACGGACATCAGCGACGATGCGATTACGATGAACATGTATATGCTGGTCGACAATCCGCTTCCTGTCGGATTTAAAGCACGCCAGCTTGACTATACGTTTTATATTGCCGATACGCCCGTGGTCGTTGACTCCTACAAAAAGCCGATTGAGGTCAAATCAGGAGATAGCACGCTCATTGTCATGCCTGCCAAACTATTTAGCAGGAAACTAACGAAGGTGCTGGAAACCCTGGAGCGCAGGAATATTGACAGTACTACCTACAAAATACGGGCTTCTTTTGCGCTCGATGTACCGATTCTGGGCGAAAAAATCTTTGCGGCCACAACCGAGCGACGGTTACCGACATATCACATTCCAACGATTAAGATTGAGGATATTGATTTCGGAAAACTTGGCTTCAAGCGGGCGGATGTAGCCGCGAAAGTCAATGTGAGGAATAAGAATAAATTTCCGTACAATTTTACGGACACTCATTATACGGTCACGATCGATGGAAAGCAGATTGCGGAGGGCGATCAGCCGGAACCTATCCTGATCAAGGCGCAGAGTACTACGCCCGTCGTATTTCCGGTAACCGGCAAGCCGGGGAAAACCCTGAGCGTGTTGCCCAAGATGCTTTTCGACAAAAAGGATACGCCGTATGTAATTGATTTTCGGTGTAAGGTTCTGGATAAAAATGATAATCCAATGTTTAAAAACAGCAAGTTTATTGCAACGATCAAAGGAACATTGGATGATTTTAAGAAGAAATGATGAAGCCATTTAAGCCGTAGACCAACTGCTTTTAGATGAACAAAGGCAGGCGTCAGCAGATTGCATACTTATGAAATCACATTACGATCTTATTGCTATTGGGGCTGGCTCGGCGGGCCTGGGGGTAAGTATTGCCATGAAGCGGCTCGGTTTTAACGTCCTGCTTATCGACCGTTATGACCATCGAATTGGGGGCGATTGCCTGAACGATGGCTGTGTTCCGAGTAAAGCGTTGATCCACGTTAGTCGACTGATTCATTCGGCTAAACGCTCGCAACCGTTCGGGTGGAAATCCGAAGGAAAGACAGATCTGGCGGCCGTAATGCAGTATGTACGGGAGCGTCAGGATAGTATTCGCGTTCATGAGAATGCCGCCTACCTGCGCGAAACCGAAGAACTTGATGTTGAATTGGGTACGGCCAGATTCGTTGGTAAACAGACCATTGAGATTAGCGGGGGTAACGGATCGCGGGTGGTTTCTGCCAAAAATATTGTCCTCTGTACCGGTTCAAAGCCAAAGACGCTGAACGCAACTGGTATCGATCAGGTAAAACTATACACCAACGAGACGATCTTTTCGCTCGAAACGCTGCCCGAACGGTTGCTGATCGTTGGCGCCGGGCCGATTGGTATTGAACTGTGTCAGGCATTTCAGCGGATGGGAAGCCAGGTAACGGTTGTGGGGGCAGAAGAGCGAATTTTGACAAAAGAACTACCTGAAGTGTCTGATCTTCTGCAGAAACGGCTGACAGAAGAAGGCGTGATCGTTAAACTGAATCGGAAAGTCAAGGCCTTTCATGATGCGAATTCGGTCGAACTACAGTTGGAGAATGGCTTAACGGAACTGATCGAATTTGATGCTGTACTGGTTGCTATTGGCCGTACGTTCAATTTTGATGACCTGAACCTTGCTGCTGCGGGTATCGAACTAAATGATAAGGGACAGATCAAACTCAATGATTACCTGCAAACTACCAACGAACATGTTTTTGCGGCTGGTGATGCCGCTGCCGGATTACCCGCCGGTCAGCGTTATTTCTCTCATGCTGCCGAATTACACGTGGCCACGTTGATTACGAATTTTATTACCCCCGGTCAGGTACTCGATAAAAAATTGAGCTACGACCATTTCTCGTGGGTGACGTTTACCGATCCGGAAGTAGTGACGTTCGGCTTGTCAGAATACGATCTAAAGACGCGCAAAATCAGCTACGAACGCATCGATTATGACTTCGCTCACGATGATCGTGCCGTGATCGAAGACTACGAATATGCCAGACTGATACTGTTTACCGAACCAACAGGTATCAACCCATTCAGCACCAAAATCTTAGGTGGAACCATGATAGCACCTAATGCAGGAGAATTAGCGCAGGAACTGATTCTGGCTGTTCAGCAAAAGCTGACCGCGGGCGATTTCTTTAACAAAATTTATCCTTACCCAACGGCCAGCCGTGTAAATAAATCGATCTGGGTCGATCATATTTCCGACAATCTGCCAGGCGTGGTCAGGAAGGCCGTAAAGTGGTTCTATTGATTCTTACCGGGCTACCAGCAGCCGTTTGGTCAGCGTTCCCTGATTGGTAGCCACATGAAGCACATACGAACCGGTAGGCAGCATGCCAACATTGAACCTTATGGCACCGGGAGTTAGTTGCGATGCATTGAGGACCAACAGGCGTCCCTGGGCGTCGGTCAGCGCAACCGATTGTAGGCTTCGGCTGATTCCGTCGGCCTCCAGAACGACTTCCGACGATGCCGGATTGGGATACAGTCGGGCATCGGAGAGACTTGGTTCAATAGCCGTGACGGTTTCCCGAAATACAGGCGCTACGGCAAAATCCCGCAGGAGCGTTGTGGTTTCGGTAGTCGCGTCGGTGCCGAACCAGTCGGTCAGAATAGCCGCATAGACTTGGCGAAAATCAGTCTGCATTTTCAGGTTATTATTATCCAGATCACTCAGGTTTGGGTTTTTACCGACCAATGGCGATTTGATTGCCGTACCGAAAACAAACATCGGGGCGGAGGTGCCATGATCTGTTCCCCGACTGCCATTTGAGATCGCCCGTCGACCAAATTCGGAGAACGTCATGCCCACTACCCGATCTTCAAGTTTCAATTTCCCTAAATCGGTTTGAAAAGCCAGAACGGCATCGGAGAGCGTTTTGAGGAGGTTGGCGTGCGTGCCAATGGTTGTGTCGGTAGCGTCTACCTGACTGGCGTGCGTGTCGAAACCGCCCAGTGTAACGTAATAAACTTTAGTTTGTAAACCACCACTGATGAGCCGGGCAATGATTTTCAGCTGATCGCCAAGTGCGTTACCGGTTGGATAGGTTGCCAGATTTTTCCCTTTTCCAGCGGCAGTCTTGATTTGCCCGGCATAACTAACCGAACTGGCCTGTTGCTGGCGGATGTAGTCAATTTGCGGCCCGGCATAGCCCGGAACGGTGCTTGTAGGATTGTTTGGTTTATCGCCAACCAGCCGGGCAAATGTATCCGGGTCCTGAAGGACAATGGCCATCGAGTCGGTTGGACCAAGCAGGGTTGTGGCCGTCACATAACCGATCTGAATAGCTGGCGGGTCCGGCATCTCGCTGGTCGGGTAGGCATCCGGGAAGTTAGGGAACCGTTTATCCAGGTAGCGACCAGCCCAGCCCGATGTGGAAGTCTGGCTCGAATCGACAGCGGTCATCCAGATATCACTGGCCCGAAAATGGGAGAAATTGGGCGTTGGATACGATACACCCTGAATGATGCTTAGTTTGCCGTCATTAAAGAGCTGCTGCATACCGGTCATGGATGGGTGTAGGCCCGTTCCCGAATAATTCTTCAGCTTTAGGGCCTTCGCTTCCGAAATAGCAATGTTTCCCCGAAAGCTCGACGAAGTGTATACACTCATTTGATCGAGCGGAATCACCGTATTTAACCCATCATTCCCTCCCTGCAACTGAATAATGATCAAAACCCGGTCGGTCTGATTGGCCAGATTGATTAATGACCGAACGAACGACGATGGCCGGGCAAACGCCTTTGCGCCATAGCCATCGATCAGAACGGGTAACACCAGCGACGAGGCCGCATATTGTAGAAAATTACGACGTTTCATAAGGATATGATTGACTGGTTAAATGATTGAATGATTGAGTGGTTGAATGATTGGACAGAGATTCTTCTATTCGATCATTCAGCCACTCAATCATTCAATCATTAACTTACCTGATACTCGGCCATGCGGAAAATGTACTGTAGAAAATTGGTCAGCTTCAGTTGAACGGCCTGTTTCTTGGCCGCATCGTTCGGATTTTTGACATAGTCGTTCCATTCGCCGGTCCATTCATAGCGCGGAATGGAGTTGAGCAGGATCGTATCGGTCAGAAAATCTTTCAGTGTTTGGGCGAGCGGAATGGCTAATAGCTGGGCTGTCATGTCGTTTACCAGCTTAGCCGGATCGGTTGGGTCCGACAGGGTTTTGACATAGCTCAGTATATCGACAACAGGTTTGCCCGCCAGTTTTAAAGCCCCGTTGGTGAGCGAATCACCGAAACTGCCACGCAGACCTAATGTTGTTGAATTAATCCACTGCTGGTAATATCCCGTTTGGTAGTAAGCCGTCCAGCCAAACACGGTTGGTGGGTCTAGCAGATCCTGTTGCTGCTCTTTCAGACGGGCGTATGCGTAATTGCCAACCTGATAAAAAGCCGTTATGTTCTGCTTAGGGTCGGGGGCCAGCATTCCCCAGAATCGCAACGTTCCCATAACCAGATCGGTTGGCGATTTGATGAGAGCACCCCGCAAATTCTCATCGAAAAAGTGCTGGCTCTGAAACAGGGCAGTCAATACAGGTTTGATCTCAAAATTGTTTTTTCTGAAGAGGTCGCCCAGGGGTTGAATAACGTTTGTTTCAATATCTGGTGTGATGTCCGAATTAACAAACCAGAGATAGAGCCGTCGGCAGATGTAGCGTGGTGTTTCCGCATTTCGAAGGATCATGTCGATCAGATCAGTCAACTCATCCAGCCCGGCACTGGCCACCGACCGCCCTTTGATGACGGTATTCTGATAGGTTGCCGAAAACGTTTTATCCGTCGTATCGTGCCGATTGGCCCGGAATGTACTGCTAATAGCGGCATTCACCGCGTCTCGATAGCCTATATCGGCCCAGCCAGTAAGCACTTTTGCCGCTACCCGAACATCATCTTCGGTATAGCCACCCTTGCGGCCGATGGTAAACAACTCCTGAAGCTCCCGAGCGTAGTTTTCATTGGCAGTTCCAACTACGTTTTGATTTCCGTTCAGAAACCGGAGCATAGCCGGGTCCTGCGTAATGGCTATTGTGAATGCCTTGAAATTTCCCAGTGCCTGTTGCCTGAGTAACGTATTATATCGATACATGTACCGATAGTCATTGACTGTTGCCGTATTGGTCACGAAGTGATTTGACCAGAACAAGGTCATTTTTTCAAGTACCGAAACGGGCTGGTTAAGCATAAGATTTGCCCACCAGTTTTTGATATACACATTTCGTTTGCCCGCATTTACCGTGTCGAACGGTTGGTCGTGAAAGACTTTGCCGGTTGTGAGATCCAGCGGAGGGTCAGGAGCTGGTTGATCGGCCAAAAGTTTGGTAACGATCTGGTTGGCCGTTTGGCCCGTCAGGGTTTTGATCTGTTCGGGAGTGGGGCCAAACGTCGTTCGCCGGAGCAAATGGCCGACTTGTGCTGCTGTCAGAGGTTGCGTATACGCATCGAGTAAAGCCACGGCATAGAAGAGTAAGGTCTTTAGAATAGGTCTGCAAAGCCATGACAATATACGACGATAAGGGTTTAGTTTGTTTGGGTTAATTAATTGATTTTTAATTAGTTAATTGAATTTATTTCTATTTTCGACTACTATTTGTTGGCAATAGTCTAATAGTATTAACTTAGGCGATGCCAATTTGGCCTGGATGGATTAAGCACGGAAAACAGTAGCGCGAAGCTGCCGAAGAGAAACGAAGTGTCCCAGGAGAATTACTGGAACAACGAAGCCAGGAAGCCAGATAAACGGAAACTTCAGAACGCCAATATTGGGCTGTTCAAAGGCTATTTGTTGTAATGGGGATGGTGCTGATAACATCGCATGAATCACGATATTGAGCAACAGGAGTAACGAACACACATTCCAGACAAATAGCCATCGCTTGGGCAGAATGGGTGTATTGAAGCTAAAATAAGCAATGACGGGCGCTGTCAGTCCAGCCAGAATATCGAAATTACGACCCTCGAAGGTCATGATTTCTGGAATCTGATGATGGATATATAAGCCGTAAAGTATTAACTCAACCAATACCCGGATGCTGTTCAGATAAGTAAGTGTCGAAAGGGGTAAGGCATCCAGAAACCGGCGGCCACCCGCCGAAACAAACAATCCGGAAATCAGTAGAAGTGGAACTAAAACAGCCAGGAAAAGACGGGGTGGTGTTGGGCCGAGCCTTGTAAAAAAGCCCTGTAAAGCTAACAGGCCAAGCAGGAACAGCCAGACAAACAGCCCGGCAAAAACGGCGACCGTTAAGCTGGGTTTAGCCAGATGAACAGCCCGAACAAAACCAGCTAACGTCAACGCGGTGATGATGGCGAAGCAAATAGACAGCCAGAAAGGTTGCTCGGTGGCGAGATAAGCTAAATTTGGTTGCATTGTTTCGATTGATTTAGTGTCGGCAGAATGGCCCGATGTTGCAAAGGAAACAATGACTAAAAGGTGGCTCCAATGTTTAAAAGCGCAAAATCAACGAATGGTAGCTGATTTTGCAATGAATGGTCAGACTAAAGTGGCTTGACGAAACCACTTTTTAAATTCAGCCCTGCGATAGCGACTAATGACAACCTGTTCGTAGGGTTGATTTTTGTGGAGAGCAGGCACCAGGTCGACAATAAGCTTCTGGTTACTATCATCCTGAACCGATCGAATTGCATTTAGATGTACGATAAACTGACGGTTAAGCTGAAAGAAAGCAGCAGGTAATTGGTTCTCCAGTTTATTGAACGAGTTATAGGCAGTCGTGACCTGCTGACCGTCTGCTCTGGTGAGTAACACCACTCCTCCAGTTGAGTAGAAGTAAGCAATCTCATCGGGTACTAAACGAATCTGCCGTGTTCCGGTTTCAATCAGAATGGATGAAGGCGATGAAGGGAGTTGTAGCTGCTTTAACTGAGCATTCACCTCATCGGTGCTCTGTTGCTTTTCGAGATAAATGGTTTGTAGTAAATATAGACCTACGTAGGCTCCATTAACGACGGTAGCAATGGTGGCACAAACAAAAACGCCTGATGTAACGATAGGCAGTGAAGGCCAGTTGCCCGAATAGAGCCTGATTGCGACTGGAAAGACTACCGAAAAGGTGAGCATAGTCGCTATACCACCCAGCAGAATCTGTTGCTGAACCCGCCTGACCGGGTTTCGGTAGAAAGGAGATCGTTGATCCAGATAGCGGAAAACGGCCAGATTGACTTCCCAGCAACTGAGCATTACCGTCGACACCGTGAGAAAGTAAGCCCACGGAAACTGGTAGCTGATTTCGTAAGGAAAGTGCCGATAAAATACCAGGTGGGATGCGACAAATGCAGCTACAGGTACTGCAATGAGTCGGGCATAACGGTGTTGCTGACGAGTGAGAGGAGCCATAGGGGCAAAAATAGCGCTATGCCGCATCCATTTTTAAACTAAAATCCCCGCAACGATCACATTACGGGGATTTTAATAGCTGAGCTAAAGTTGAATTTACAACTGTGGCTGTTCAAGCACGATGTTCTCATCTATATGGCCTGCTTTGCGGTTGCGCATCCAGAACCATAAGCCCGTGAAGGCAAAAATCAGAATAATCGGGAAGGTCATCATTGTAGACAGCGTAGCTTGTCCCGCTGCTAGTTCCAGCGCTGGTCCGGTAAGGCCCTTGGCTGCCGCTTCAGCGTGGTCTGCATCGATCCAACTCCCAATAAAAGGCTGGAAGATGGATGTAGACAGCATGCCGACCCCACCAATGATAGACATACCTAAGGCTCCGCTTAGGGGAACCCGCTGGGCAACAAAGCCAATCATGGTTGGCCAATTGAAACATACACCCAGACCAAATATAACAGCGGCCAGATAGGCTATTGGGCCCGTAACGGTGCTGAACATATAGATACCGACAGTGGCTAAGATCGCACCGCCAAGTAATACGCCCGTCTGACCCAATGCAGACACAACGGGTCCAGTGAAAAGCCTGCCAATCGTCATGACGCCGAACGTCAGCGCTAACACTAACATGGCATCAGCTCCGCTGCTGCCTAACACTACAGCTACCCACTGGTTAGGACCAAATTCGGTAATGGCTGTCAGCGCCATGCAGCAGAAAAGAGCGATATACAAAGGAGTTAACATAGCCTGGAAGTTTTTCGCCAATGAGGTAACGCCCTCCACTTTTGGCTTCGGGAACGCCTGGCCGAAAAACAGGAATGCATAGACCACGGTCGGCAACATAAGCACCCAAATCTGAGCCTGCCAGTTAAAGCCTCCTTCAGTCATAAACTTGGATATTAAACTACCGATCACAATACCTCCTGGAAACCACATGTGGAACCGTCCTAACATTTTGTTCAGCTTGTTGTTGGGATACATGTCGGCGATCATCGGGTTACAGGCAGCTTCCGTACAACCATTACCAAAGCCGATGAAGAACGTTGAGAATAACAGACCAGTGTATCCACCCGCATAAATGGTTAGCAGAATACCCAATGTATGCGCAACAACGGCAACCTGCATAATCAGTTTAGGCCCTACCGTGTGATAGACGATACCACCAATGATCATCGAAATGGGGAAACCAAAAAAGAACATTGAATTGATAAAGCCTAACTGCTCGGCAGTCAGCCCAAACTCAGTACCTAACTGAGGCAGAATACCCGCCCGGATACTGAAGGAAAAGGCTGTTGTAATAATGGCAAGGCAACTGGCCAGAAAGAGCCGCGAAGGGTTAACGGTTTGATTCATTTTGAAAGAAGGGGATTTAGTGGTTTGTAATCCGTTTAAAAGTTAAAGGGTTGTTGCTGGACAGGCGAGCGAAAAGAAGTGTTATCAGGAATTTATTGAAATTTATAGCCCTTATTTTCTGCTTCTTTTTGCTTTATCCAGTTGTTTGCTAAAGGCCGCTGGAAGAATAAACTCCCCGCAGCCAAGCTGTATTTGTGCAAAATTTCCGAAAAATAATAGAAAACAGCTAATTTCCGGCCGCAAAGACAAGAGTAGGTCCCTTAGAAGGGAGCCCTGGCGTAGTAAGATTACGATTTCTTTTTTTGCATTTCCCTGTTGTAGAGTCTGTTGGCGTCGGACTCGTGCAAATACTGCATAACAAAAACGCTTATGATCAATCATAAATTATCCTTTACGTACATTCAACTCTAACACTGATGCACAGAAAATTGCGAATGGGTATGGTAGGCGGGGGGCTTGATGCCTTCATTGGGGCCGTTCACCGACGGGCAGCTGGTTTTGATAATGAAATCGAACTGGTGTGTGGCGTCTTTAGCGCGTCGTCCGACAAGTCGAAAGCCACTGGCCATGCGCTCTATCTACCCGAAGACCGCGTTTATACGTCGTTTGAAGAGATGATCGAACGCGAGAAAACCCTGCCCGATGGTGTGCGCATGGACTTCGTATCCATTGTTACGCCTAATCATTTACATTTCCCTCCGGCCAAAATGGCCCTCGAAAATGGCTTCCATGTTATCTGTGATAAGCCGATGACGCTGAATCTGGAAGAGGCTAAAGAACTGGTAAAAATCGTAGAGAAATCAGGCCTGGTCTTTGGGTTGACCCACAACTATACGGGTTACCCGATGGTGAAAGAAGCCCGTGATATGGTCCGTAATGGCAAACTTGGGAAGCTTCGGAAAGTAGTGGTCGAGTATCCACAGGGCTGGTTATCGAAGAAAGAAGAAGATAACAATTACAAGCAGGCCATCTGGCGGACAGACCCGGCCAAGTCGGGAGCGGCTGGTTGCATGGGCGATATAGGTACTCATGCCGAAAATCTGGCCGAATATGTTACGGGCTTGAAAATAAGTGAATTATGTGCTGATTTGAGCACATTCGTGCCAGGGCGGCAACTGGATGATGACGGCAATGTATTGCTGCATTTTGAGGGAGGAGCCAAAGGCGTTCTGCACGCCAGTCAGATTGCCAATGGAGAAGAAAATGCCTTGAAGATCTACGTTTATGGCGAACTTGGTGGTCTTGAATGGCATCAGATGGAGCCCAATACACTGAAATACAAAACGCAGGAAGGGCAGCGGATCATCCGTCCAAACGTGGGCGATTTGTCGGCATCCGCTAAAGCGCACTGGCGGTTACCGTCCGGGCATCCCGAAGGCTTTTTCGAAGCATTTGCGAACATCTATCGCAACTTTGCCTACGCTGTGAAGGCACACATGGAAGGTCGTCAAGCCGATCCAGTTTACGACTTCCCTGGCGTTGACGATGGCGTTCGTGGTTTGGCATTCATCGACACGGTCATTGCCTCCTCAAAAACGGAGGAGAAATGGACGAAGTTTATAAATTGAATTATTGAATAATTAAGTGATTGACTGCCAGGATATATTGACAATTCAGTCACTTAATCATTCAGTTTACCCCACCGTATATGAAGATGAATAAAGTTGAGTTTGTACAGCACATGCAACTGCGTACCAAAGATTTTGTGCTGCGGAGCATTCGCTTATTTCGTTCTCTACCGAGAACAGAAGAAGCAAGGATTATAGGAAGACAATTCCTTCGGTCGTCAACATCAGTAGGCTCTAATTATCGAGCAGTTTGTCGAGCGAGAAGCCAGGCCGAATATTTTGCCAAACTTAGTATTGTTGTGGAAGAAACCGACGAATCTCTATTTTGGCTTGAAATACTGGTCGAGGCAGAAATTATGGCGGGAACCAAACTTGGCAGTTTGATGAACGAAGCAGCTGAATTACTTGCTATCTTTTCCACTGCTCGTAAAAACACCCCAAACGACAAGCGTAGGTAAGGCATTATTCAATCATTTAATCAATCATTAATTCAATCACTTACCCTTACATGCAAAAAATCAATGTTGGTGTCGTTGGCACCGGTTTTATCGGACCCGCACACATCGAAGCCCTTCGTCGTTTGCCAAACACGAATGTGGTTGCCTTGTGCGAAGTAACCCCCGAACTCGCTCGTCAGAAAGCCGATCAGCTCGGTATCGAACGGGCGTATACGTTCGACGAACTTCTGAAACAGGATGATATCCAGGTAGTGCATATCTGTACACCTAACTTCCTGCACTATCAGCAGTCGAAAGCAGCGCTGGAGGCTGGCAAACATGTGGTGTGCGAAAAACCGCTGGCCAAAGATCTGCACGAAGCCGAAGAATTGGTCAAACTGGCGAAAGAAACCGGCCTGGTTAATGCTGTTCATTTTAACCTCCGCTATTATCCACTGGTTCGGCAGATGAAAGTCATGCGGGAGCGGCAGGAACTGGGTGATATTTATTCCATTATTGGTTCATACTTGCAGGATTGGCTCTTTTACGATACGGATTACAACTGGCGTCTCGAACCCGATAAGTCGGGTGACTCGCGGGCTATTGCTGATATCGGCTCCCACCTGATGGACAGTCTTGAATACATCACAGGGCTGAAAACCGTAGCTGTCATGGCTGATTTCAACACCGTTCATAAGGTGCGTAAGAAGCCCTTGAAACCGGTTGAAACCTATTCAGGCAAAATGCTCCAGCCAGAAGATTATGCTGACGTACCCATTAATACCGAAGACCATGCCAACGTGCTGCTACGCTTCGACAATGGCAATCGGGGTGTTATTACAGTATCGCAGGTATCGGCGGGTCGGAAAAACCAGATGAAACTGGAAATTGCCGGATCGAAGAAAACGTTTGCCTGGAACTCCGAATCGCCGAACGAAATGTGGATCGGTAACCGTGACGGTGCCAATGAATCTTTCCTGCGCGATCCGTCGCTGGCTCACCCCGAAGCCCGGTCGGTTATCAGTTTCCCCGGTGGCCACAACGAAGGCTTCCCCGACACGTCGAAGCAGTTGTTTAAGGAGGTTTATGATGCGGTTGCCGCCGGAAAGCAACCCGAGAATCCAACCTTCCCAACCTTTGCCGACGGTTACCGCGAATTGCTTATCTGTGAAAAAATTCTGGAGAGCAACCGCAAGCAGGCTTGGGTGGAGATTTAAATGGCGAATCGTTAACTTTGGTGAAGTGTCGTCTTCGGAGGGATTTCACCAAAATTAAACTATGCAGCATATGAATTATCGGGAAATTATTTCGATCAACCCCACTATTTGATTTGGCCGCCCTTGTATTACAGGTACACGTATCAGTGTGTATGACGTACTGGGCTGGCTGCCGGTAGGAGTATCGATGAAATCCTGTATGACTTTCCGCAGTTGACTCGCGAACAGATCCTGGCTTGTTTGGCCTGGGCAGCTGATCGGGATCATCATGTAAAAGTTGTCGTTAGCGAATGAAGTTACTTTTCGACGAAAATATATTGTGGCGGATCGTTAAGAAAATTACGCACTTGTATCCTGATTCCGAATCGTCTGTTCGCCTGCAGCTGATTGGGCATGAAGATGATATGGTCTGAAAAACAGAAAAGCGTGAACGTTATACGATTGTAACGTTTGACGATGATTATCTAAATCTAAGTCAACTTAATGGTTTCCCTCCGAAAGTAATTTTTATTCGACCCGGTAATCTGTCAACACAACAAATTGCCGATTTACTTATTCGTAATCATAGCGTTATACAAATTTTTCTGACCGACCCCGACGAGGAGCGTGGTTGTCTGGAATTATTTGATTTCGCTCATTTCTAAGCCAAATCAACTAAATTTATTTTGATCTTATGAAGACAATGAAAGGGCCTGGCATTTTTTTAGCCCAGTTTCTGGGCGATACGGCCCCATTTAATTCGCTCGATACGATTGCCAAATACATGGCTGATCTGGGCTATAAAGGTATTCAGATTCCTACCTGGGACCCGCGTATGATTGACCTCAAGCAAGCCGCTGAGAGCAAAACGTACTGCGATGAGTATAAAGGTAAACTTAAAGACATTGGTGTCGAACTCACCGAATTGTCGACTCACCTGCAAGGGCAGTTAGTGGCCGTACATCCGGCCTATGGCCCCATGTTCGATGGGTTTGGTCCGGCCGAACTGGCAGGCAAACCAAAAGAGCAGCAAGCCTGGGCGGTTGATCAATTGATGCTGGCCGCAAAAGCATCTAAGAATCTCGGTCTTACCGGCCACGTTACCTTCTCAGGTGCGTTACTGTGGCCGTTCGTGTATCCATGGCCGCAACGTCCGGCGGGTCTGGTCGAGACGGGTTTTACGGAACTGGCTACCCGCTGGTTACCGATTCTGAATGCATTCGATGAAGCAGGCGTCAATGTAGGTTATGAACTGCACCCCGGCGAAGATTTGCACGATGGGATTACATTCGAGATGTTCCTCGAAAAAGTGGGCAACCACCCTCGTGCGGGTATCAACTATGATCCGAGCCACTTCGTGCTGCAACAGCTCGATTACCTCCAGTTCATCGATTTCTACCACGAGCGAATTTATGCCTATCACGTTAAGGATGCCGAATTCAATCCGACGGGTAAGCAGGGCATTTACGGTGGATTTCAGGGTTGGGTCGAGCGGGCCGGGCGTTTCCGCTCGCTGGGCGATGGACAAGTCGACTTCAGTGGTATTTTCAGCAAACTGGCGCAGTATGATTACGATAGCTGGGCGGTTCTGGAGTGGGAGTGCGCGCTGAAACATCCTGAACAGGGAGCCGCAGAAGGGGCACCATTCATCGAAAGCCACATCATCCGTGTCACCGAACGCGCCTTCGACGATTTCGCCGGAACCGGTGCCGACGACGCGTTCAATAAAAAGGTGCTGGGATTATAAGTTGAATTGTATTCTTGTTTTTTTACGGTGTCGGGTTTGATAACCCGACACTTCTTTTATATCAGTTGAAAAGAGAATTTATTAGCTATCGAAATCAAATGGTCGGATAATATGATTCATTATAACTTGGTAAATGAATTGGAGATGATCAATTGACATTCACGTTTGTCTATATAGAACTAGAAGACAGTCTGACAGTGCAGCAACTTGAAGATCAGCTTCATCGATAATTGAAGCCTTTATTTGGAAAACCAGGAGGAAATAACAGGATAACAATACCAAGGTAGCTTTTAAAACTTAACACGGCTAAAACTATGGCAGGTCAAGGTTCGGGAGGCAATGTACTTGCAGCTCTTTGTAGTTTTTTTATTCCGGGTTTGGGGCAGCTTTTACAGGGCCGCCTGTTGATGGCAATTTTGCAATTTGTTTTAGCTGCCGGTCTTTGGTTTTTTCTGATGGGCTGGCTAGTGCACCTTTGGTCTATTATTGATGCCGCCCGATATGATCCCGGTAGATGAACTTGCAGGCTTTTTTAGAAAGAGTCCTCAAAACTCAATCCCTTCTTCCGTTAACAATTCCGCTAGGTTCAATACCACATCATCCAGTACGGGGATCGTTACATCCCAATCCTGAGTGGTCCAGGGGGCGATTTGGGTGGCAACAAAAATCTTTCTGGGTTGGGTTGTAATCCAGATCACTCGCTCAACGCCGAAATCGAGCAGACGCTGCGTTTTTTCATAGACATAACCCGATTCTTTTCCTTCAAATTCTTCGGGTTCAATACGCACATCCACTTCGATTGCAATTTTGGGGGCCGTATCGAAGTATTTATTGGTTAGTATAATATTGGCTGCTTTATCGAAAATGGCAATGTCGTTTGATAGGTTATTGCCTCGGTCAACGTGTACACCGGATTCATTCGTGACGACCAGGTACTTTTTTCGATTTATAGTACGACCTAAAAACATAACTAAAGTCGCTACCAAAGCGGCCTGTAGTGAACTGCTTCCCATAATTTCGGCGGGTTTTTTCTGGCCGGCAATAACGGCCTTATAGTTACGGTAGTATAAAGGCCGACCGTTAAGTGTCTCGTAAATCAGGTACGATGGCACCTTCGACCTTTTCCGCTTTTTGGGGGCGATGGCTACAGCTACTGGCATGACTTTGTCGATTCGGTTCATACTTTGACAATACTACGCATTTTACCCGACGATTTATTGTAAAAATCCCCTTATCCAGCAGCATCTAAACGCCAGATAAGAGGATTCTTATGATCAGGACTTTCACCAGAAATCGTGCCACGGTTCCCGGCTGTTTTACTTCACTTACTTCATTTTCACAATCGTTACGCCCGCGCCACCACGGTCGGCGTGTTCGTCTTCCATTTTGCCAACCTGTTTGTAGCCACGCAGGTGATTCCGGACGAGTGTCCGCAGGATGCCGTCGCCTTTGCCATGAACGATTCGTAACTCAGGGTAACCCAGCATCAGGGCGTCATCGACAAAGCGGTCTACTTCGCCCAGAGCCTCTTCGCCCCGTTTGCCCCGAATATCGAGGTTGAAGCTAAAGTTCTGCATCTTCTCGTTCATATCCACGCCCTGACTTCGTGGGCGATCATCC
This sequence comes from Spirosoma endbachense, assembly GCF_010233585.1. Classification (NCBI taxonomy): domain Bacteria; kingdom Pseudomonadati; phylum Bacteroidota; class Cytophagia; order Cytophagales; family Cytophagaceae; genus Spirosoma; species Spirosoma endbachense. The sequence continues at coordinate 3,268,212 of NZ_CP045997.1, read as the reverse complement.
TTCGTTTCGGTAGCGTCTTTAAACGTTTTCTTGCTGACCCGTTCAAGCCGGTTCAATTTTACATTCGATTTCAGATCACCAATCCGTATTTCGGCGTCTTTTCCGCGCAGCGACAATACCTGCCCAATTGCGTTCTGACCGGCAATACGGACGTAGCTACCTACCGCAATAGTGCCATTGTCGGTTTCAAACTCCTCTTCGGTTTGTTTCGGTGCATCGACAACCAAAACTTCCGGCTTCAATTCTTTTTGTTCAAACTGTTCCAGTTCCTGCCGAACCTGCCGGGTTGGATCGCGTTCTGCTTTGTTTTCCTTGATCTCGCGGATTGTGTTTTCAATCCGCTGATTAGCTTCCTGTACCAACGCTTTGGCTTTCTGCTTGGCGTTATTGAGCAACTGCTTTTGCTCGTTGTCCAGGCGGGTTTTCAAGGCTGTATATTCAGCCAGCTGCTGGGCAAGTTTTCGTTGGTTAATGCTGATTTCCAGATTTTTCTCTGAAAAGACGCGCTTTTCAATATCCAGCTCTTTCAGCAATTTCTCGAAATTCACCTGTTGATTACCCAGCTTCTCTTTTGCCCGATCGATAACGTTTTTGGGTAACCCTATTTTCTGGGCAATTTCAAACGCAAAAGAACTACCCGGTCTGCCGATTTCCAGCTGGTAAAGCGGTTCCAGATGCTCGCCATCGAAACGCATCGCTCCATTGATCAGGCCCGATGTTTTGTCGGCAAAAACTTTCAGATTGGTATAGTGCGTGTTGATGACACCATAAGCCCCCGACTTGTTCAGCTCCTCCAGAATCGATTCGGCAATGGCACCACCAAGACCGGGCTCTGTACCCGTTCCAAATTCATCGATCAGAAAGAGGGTCCGTTTGTTGGCTCCGATCACAAACTGCTTCATGGCCGTCAGATGCGACGAATAGGTGCTCAAGTCATTTTCAAGCGATTGTTCGTCGCCAATGTCGATAAACAGATTCTGAAACACGCCCATCTCTGAATAATCGGCCATTGGTACCAGCAAACCGCATTGCAGCATGTACTGGATGAGCCCAATGGTTTTCAGAGCCACCGATTTACCACCCGCATTCGGACCAGATATGATCAGAATACGCGTCTTTTCTTCGAGTCGAACACTCAACGGCACCACTGATTTGCCTTGTTTCTGAAAGGACAAGTGTAGCAGCGGATGGCGTGCATTCGCCCAGTCAACAAGTGGGCGTTCGTTCAGCTTTGGCATGATAGCTTCCAACTGCACAGCTAACTTCGCTTTCGCGCGGATGAAATCGATCTGAGCCAGAAAATTAATTGCCTTTCTCAGTTCATCAAGGTTTGGCCGGATCAGGTCTGTCAGCGCCAGCAGAATACGGTAAATTTCCCGTCGTTCTTCGTATTCCAGCTCACGGATTTCGTTGTTGGCATCAAAAACTTCGGCCGGTTCGAGAAAGACAGTCTGACCCGTTTGCGACTCATCGTGCACGAAGCCTTTAATCTTGCGTTTGTGTTCGGCGGCAATTGGAATCACCAGCCGTCCACCCCGAATGGTCAGGCTCAGGTCATCAGGAATCCAGCCATTTTGCCGGGCCTGCCGCAGAATACTGTCCAGCCGTTTGCGCAGATTGGCCTGTTCGCTGATAATACGCCGACGAATGCTGGCCAGCTCGGGTGAGGCAGAGTCGCGGACAAGCCCGCGATCATCAATGACCCGTTCGAGACCATCAGTCAGCTTTTTATCGACGCCTACCGGACCGGCCAGCTCGCGCAGGAATGGGAAACTTCGGTCGGAACCACCACTGTTTTCTTCGCGTTTCGATAGAAACTTCAGACAGTCCTGAATGGTGCGAAGTGCCAGTTTCAGATCAAAGAACTCGGTCTCTGTCAACGCAAGTCCTTCAACCCGAGCACGATTCAGGTGCGGGCGAACGTCAATGTAATTACTGCTTGGAAAATCGGGTTCATACTGAACGATCTGTTTAAATTCGTCCGTCTGACGCAGTAATTTATCGATCAGCTGAATATTATCCGTAAAGCGAATCTTCTCAACATAGTCCTGACCCAGCTGGCTGATACAGGCATCTTTGAGCCGTTCGCGAATGGTGTCAAAACCTAATTTTAGTTCTAGTGTATTGGGGTAAAGCATTTAATCAGAGAAAGGGCGTTATGAATAGCCTTTTACATAACGTTTTTAAGAAAAGGGAGGTTCGTTATAAAAATATCATTCGTTAAATGTGACCAACAATCCTATTGGTAAGTCATAAAGTTACTTATTGGGTTTTAGGCATCCAATAGTTTACATTTGAGTTAGTAATTAGTGATTTAGCTTAAATAAAAGACAACTCCAATTCACAACACTTGTACCTCTGACATGAATAATTACTTAGTGGTTTACTACAGAAACAGTGAGCCCACATTTATCTATACAGAAACGGTTGATACAGCTCGTACATACGCCGTATCCATGGCGGCTGGCCAAAAGAATGCGAAGAATGATGTGTTGTCAATCGTCGAAGTGGCAACCGATAAAATTATTTATTACGGAAAAGGCAAAAATTTAGTGGGTGAGCTAAATGCGGTGGCACGTCAATCTCTACTAGACGGATTTACCAGTAGTTCTCTGGTCAAGTCATTCCTGAACTGGATCGGCATAAAATTTTTCAAATCAGCTGTTTAGAAGAGGTTTGTAGTAATTTTTTTGGCAGAAAGACTGATTATAGTAATTATTGCTCAATAAGGATTCGTAGACTGATAGAATAAAATAGCACCTATGTGGCTGCGCTGAACACATTTTATAGTTGGCGCAGCCTTACTATGTAGGGCCGTAGCATTAAATTCCACCTGATCGTTTAAAAAGTCTACTATCAGCCAAACTCTTTTCTGTATGTTTGGGGACATACTAGACTATTATGATTTCGCGTAACTTATTTCCATTCCTGGCAGCAATCTGTCTGTCTACGTTTATAGCCCGTGGCTTATCTGGATGCCAATCCAAAGGGTCCGATACGGCCGAAACAACAGACTCGACGGCTGTGACAGATGCGCCCAAAGCCGGGAAACCAGCTGAGGCTAAAGCCGAAACAACACCCACGGTTGATCCGGCAAGCATTCCGGCCAATAAAATCGCCGATGCGGCAACCATTCTGGCGCGTCCTCAGGTTCCGATTCTTTGTTATCACCAAATTCGCGACTGGCGGGCCAGTGATTCGCAAACGTCGAAAGATTACATTATACCCGTAGCGGCTTTCCGCGAGCAAATGCAGATGCTGGCCGACAGCGGTTACCATACCATATTGCCCGATCAGCTTTATGCGTATATGACCACAGGTGCACCGTTACCTAAAAAGCCGGTCATGCTTACCTTCGATGATGGCGACCTTGATCAATACACCGTTGCGGCTCCAGAACTCGAAAAACATGGCTTTAAGGGTACGTTTTTTATCATGACGGTTGCTATTGGCCGACATGGTAAGCAGCCCTACATGGATAAGACCCAGATCAAAGATCTGTCGGATCGCGGCCATACGATTGGGGCGCATACGTGGGATCACCACAACGTAAAAAAATACCAGGGCGACGACTGGAAAATTCAGATTGAAGAGCCTAATGCCAAACTGGAAAGCATTGTCGGTAAGCCGATCAAATACTTCGCGTATCCGTTTGGACTTTGGAATAAAGCGGCCCTTCCTGAGTTGCAAAAGCGGGGTTATCTGGCAGCCTTTACGCTGGCTGACAAGCGCGATGACCAGATGCCGTTGTTTACAGTCCGGCGCATTATTGCGGGTGGGCAGTGGAAAACGAAAACCATGTATCGGAACATGATCCAGAGTTTTGATGATAAATAATAGTGGGCTTCCTCCCAAACGAAGAAAGCGGCAGAGCAGCCGCTTTCTTCGTTTGGGAGGAATTCGTACAAAAGTTTAGTTTACTTTCGCTCATAAAATTAAACCCTTCCTACAACTGATGACTAGAAAATTTCTGCTTTCATGCCTGCTTCTGGCAGGTCTATATCCGGCTGATGCTCAGGTAAATCCTCCCCGTCTGATCATTCGTGGTGATGACATGGGTTATTCGCACGCGGGCAATGAAGCGATTCTGAAATGCTATAAAGACGGGATCGAAAAATCAATCGAAGTACTTGTGCCTTCGCCCTGGTTTCCGGAAGCCGTCGAGATGCTGAAACAGATTCCGAATGCGGACATTGGCATTCATTTAACACTGACCAGCGAGTGGGATAATATTAAGTGGCGACCGCTGTCCGACTGCCCCAGCCTTCGCGATGCTGATGGCTATTTTTACCCCATGGTTCGCCCAAACAAAAATTATCCTAAGCGTTCGGTGGTAGAAAATGACTGGAAACTGGCCGATGTAGAAAAAGAATTTCGGGCTCAAATAGAGCTGGCGTTCAAGAAAATTCCCAAAATAAGCCACTTCTCCGGCCATATGGGTTGTACCAGTCTGAATGACGAGGTGAAAGCACTTGTTAAGAAGTTAGCGCAGGAATACCATGTTCCTCACTACGATATGAGCCTGGCCAAGTCGGGAGTTACCTATACGGGTTATATAGGGGACCATGCGACTTTTGAAGAAAAACTACAAAGTTTTACGAAGATGCTCGAAAGCCTCGAACCTGGGAAAACCTATCTGTTCGTCGATCATCCTGGGCTTGATACGCCCGAAGTGCGGGCCATTCATCACATTGGTTATGAGAACGTTGCTATTGACCGCCAGGGTGTAACGGATATCTGGACCAGCCCACGTGTGAAAGAACTGATCAAAGTCAAAGGTATTCAGCTAATTGGCTACAATAACCTGACTAAATAAACGAAAGCGGGGCCAGGATCTGAAACCTGACCCCGCCAAAGCATCTGGCAATAGAGATTACTCAAACCGTCCTGCCCATTCGATACCAGCAACTATATGCGGCATTGCGTTTGGGTCTGTGAAGGTTTCGTTGGTATGCCCCATGCCCGTATAAAAAACACGCCCTTTCCCAACCACATTGGTCCATGAAATCGGATGATCACCACCCATCGCTTTAGGCCAGGTTGCTTTATAAGAGGCTTCGTTCAACGTCAGTAATACCTGAATGCTGTCTTTTCCCCGAACGCTTTGTTTGAAGTTATACCATTCATCGGCTTTCCGCCATTTGGCGGGTAAGTGCTTTGTGGTAGGGTGCGTACGGATGTCGGTAATTAGCTCAGCCTCAGGCGTATGTTCGGGATACAGGGGGTGATCGCGGAAGTGCGTACCCAACAGGTGATCATACCAATCCCAGCTATACTCGGTGTCGGAGGCTGCATGAATACCTACGTAACCACCACCATTTTCGATAAAGTTTTCGAACACTTTTTCCTGATCCGCAGTCAGAATGTCGCCTGTAGTGGAGAGAAATACAACCACTTTGAACCGACGCAGGTAATCATCAGTGAAAAACGCACCGTTCTCCGTGGTTCTAACGTCCCAGCCTTTTTCCTTTCCAGCTTTTTTCAGTGCTTCGATACCCGGCTCAATCGATTCGTGGCGGAAACCGTTGGTTTTCGAGAAAATCAAAACGCCTTTATCACCAACCTGGCCAGGATCGGCTGGTCGAACGGTGTCGAATATGGGCTTTTGCCAGGGAAGCTGACGGGTAACATACATGCCAAACACAACGAACCCACCTACTAACAGAGCCAGAAATAAGACCAGGCCCAGTAGGATTTTCAGGAATTTACGCAGCATAAAGGGTAGATTGTTAAGCGTTTAGGCAAGTTCTGTTCGGACCCGCTCAAGCAGCGTTTTGGTTGCTTTGATCCCTTCGGCACTCGGCAGATAGCCACCCGTTGGATTGTACATACTCATGATACCCCCTTCGTATTCTATGCCTACATAACCCTTAAATCCACCATCTTTGATGATCTTGAACATGCGCCGAAAATCAGTTTCAGTTTCATTGCCATTCGCATCGAACTTGTGCGTTTTCGCGCTGATACCTTTGGCGTAGGGCATCATTTTTTTTACGCCTTCATAGCGATCATATTCCTGAATGCATTTGGTGCCCATTATGCCTTTGATGTCGTTGGTTTCGGGTTTGCTACGCTGCCTGCAGAAGTTGCCGAAGTCGGGCAGTAAACCGGCATTGGGCATGTTTACCTGCTTAAGAATGCCCACCAGCCAGTCGATATCGGTTGAATTACCAAAGTGATTTTCGACAATGACGTTCATGCTCGATTTGGCGGCATATTCCAGTAATTTATGATAGCCATCGGCTGCGGTTTTGGCGGCTTCATCGGCCGGATCATCGGCAGCACCCGAAATGGCTTTTGACGTGTCGCCGAAATTGACCCGGATCGAACTACAGCCCAGGTACCTGGCCGCATCGACCCAGGCATAGTGTGCTTCCACGGCCTGCTGGCGTTTGGTTGCGTCCAGATCGGCAATATTAGCCCCATCAACCATGATGAGGTTGTTTTTCAGGCCGAGGTCATCGCATCGTTGTTTAAGTTCTTTCAGGTAAGACTGATCGGTATGCTTATTGTTGAAAAACATGGAAACATATTCGAGCACATTGATGCCAAAATCGTTTTTGGCCCTGGCCGGAAAATCCATGTTTGTCATCTTGCCCGACATCAGTTCTCCGGCAAACGAAAACTCGGCCAGCGAAATATCGAAACTGAATTTTTTCGCGTCCGTACTGGCCATGGTTGGCGATGGGAAAACGGTTGACAGGCTCATACCTGCGGCTGCCAGACCGAGCTGATTTAGAAATTCGCGACGAGATTGTGTCATGGTTCAATAGATGATAGCCCTTTCCTGACCTCAGGAAAGGGAAAGGAGCGAGGTTAGTTAGAAAATTGAACGGTTATGGGTACGAACAGGGGAGCTTTACCCGCTTTTTCGTTTTTAAAGACAAAGTAGAGGTTATGAAGTCCGGTGGCGGGGGTGATCGATGCCTTCACCACGCCGGGCTGAAACATAGCGGCCGGATCTTTGCTATCGGTGGGTAAAATATCGTCCGTTTGCCCCAGAAGCTGACCGGTTGGCGAGTCCATTCGGACCTCAATCCGCCCACCAACCGCATTTAACTGCGCTTTGGGTGCGGCTACCGCAAATGCCATCGATCGAATACCAGTCAGATCGAGCTGATTGAATTGTACGTAGGTATCAGGTGCCATCACGATCACCAGCGGATGAGGCTGACCACCCATCTTAAATAAGGTGATCCCTTTCGACTGGCTGTTGCTTGTTCCGAGGGCTACCAGCGGATTCCGCAGTACCAATACCTGCTCGTTTGTTTGAGGAGGCAGACCGTTTGCCCCTTTATCTTTATAGGAGGCCTGTAAAACCAAATCGCCTTTCTCGTTTTTGTCTGGGGTATACATCCCTTGCGTCGGCAGCGACGGACTGGCCACTTTCTTGTCCGACAGGGTAAGGATATACTTGACAATCTCGCCAGCGTCGGGTAAACCCAATTGAGGGTGGGCGGTCATGGCTGCATCGCCCCAGACACCACCACCGCCTTTGATAATTTTGTTCGACAGGCTGGCAACTGCATTGGCATCGCCCTTGTATCGTTTGGCGACGTCTGTAAATGACGGCCCAACCGACTTTTTATCCGTAAAGTGACACGCTTTGCAGTCGCTCTTTTCCATCAGCACCCGACCTGTGGACAAGTAGGTAGCTTCCGAAAATTTATGGCCCGCTTCGGTTGAATTTTGGGTGGTTGCTTCATTTTGAGCGTTTACCTGTACCAATACCTGTTTCGCCTGAATACGGCCATTGGCCAAACTACCGTCTTCTTTATCCGTTACGTTCACCTGATAAGCAATTGGCTGACCGGGAAAATAAAAGCTTTTGTTGCCCTTAACGAGATTCAACGCTACCTGGGGAGGCTGGTTGCCCGCCATGATGTCGATCTCGCGGGAATCTTTCAGCCCGTGTGCATCCGTAACAGTCAAAATAGCTTTATACTGGCCTGGTTTCTGAAAGGTAAACGTTGGATTTGGTTCGTTCAGAATCGTCGGCTGACCACCCACCCGACTGACAATTTTCCATTGATACGTCAATGCATCACCATCGAAATCTTTCGTGCCTTCGGCCGATAAATTTACCTTCAACGGAACCGCCCCTGCTTTCTGATTGGCTGCTACCTGCACATTCGGCTTGCGATTTCCGGCATTAAACTCAATTTTTACCAACCGCGAATCATCATTTTTGAGAAACCAGCCCGTACCATATTCCAGTACGTACAGGTCGCCGTTTGGGCCAAAGGCCATATCGATCGGGTGGCTGAACGGCATGTTGGGCAGGAATCGCTCGATTTTATCCATGCCGCCTTTCTCGTTGAAACTGACCGCCAGAATCATGTCGCGCATCCATTCAAACAGGAAGACTTTACCGTTGTAATAATCCGGGAAAGGCCGTTTCGCATTCCTGAAATCGTCTTTATAATAGACCGGCCCGGCCATAGCACTGCGGCCGCCACTGCCCATGATCGGAAACTTCTTGCTATCGGTTGCCGGATACGAAATCAGTGCGGGCTGGGCAGGAGGGAGGTCGCGCATGCCCGTATTGTTGGGCGAGTCGTTGAACGGATGTGCCGGGTCGAATAAGGCACCTGACTTGTTCGTTACAAAATCGACATCGTTATAGGCCTTATTATCGCCCACAAAATAAGGCCAGCCAAAGTTGCCGGGCTTTTTTGCCTGATTGTACTCGTCCTCGGCCGTTGGACCAACGCCCACAGAATCGGTTCCTGCATCGGGCCCAACATCACCCCAATATACGTAGCCGGTTCGTTTGTCTACCGAAATGCGGTATGGATTCCGGTGCCCCATCGTGTAAATTTCCGGGCGGGTTTTGGGGCGGTCCGACGGGTCGGTTCCTTTCGGGAAAAGATTTCCTTCCGGAATGGTGTAGGTGCCATCGGCTTCGGGATGAATGCGTAGGATTTTGCCGCGCAGATCATTGGTATTTGACGATGATTTTTGTGCATCCCAGGGGCTACGGTCGGGTCGTTCGTCAATAGGAGCGTAGAGTGTCGCACGGGGGCTGGTGTTGTCGCCGGTGGATAGGTAAAGATTACCGTCGCGATCCCAATCGATTGAGCCGCCGGTATGGCAGCAGGACTCGCGTTGGACAGGGACATCCAGAAGTACTTTCTTTGAGGAAAGAATTAGTTCATCGCCCCGGAGTTCATAACGGGTAAGGCTATTTTTTGATTCGTTACCAGCGGGTGAGTAGTACAGATAAATCCAGTGGTTCTTCTCAAAATTAGGGTCTATGTTGATGCCCAGAAGACCGTCTTCAGCTTCACTTTCATGGCCTTCCTTATCTTTATATTTCGTACTGACGGGGATGGTCGCAATCGTCCTGAGTTGTTTTGTCGTTGGCGAATAAAGCCGGACATCGCCATGCCGTTCGATAAATAAGACTCGCTCATCGGGCAAAATGGCCATTTCGAGCGGTTCATTTAGCTTTTCGGCCAGTACTACCTTTGTGAATCGATTCTCGTCTGGCAAACCACCAGGGTCAACAAGGGGTCTGGCTGAATAGGCCCATAGACCGATGGCGCCAATACACAGCACCGCCACCGTTCGATACGATTGTAGAGAAAAGGAATTGCGTTTCATTTTCAATGCGTAATTTTAACACAATAATAAAGACAAATATTTATTGTGTATTGAGAACACACTAAAAATATTTTTAAATATCCACGATGGAGTACAAAAAAGAGCTACAGCGGCTGATTGCTGAGTTTAAGACGAATTATCTATCCTCTGTGTCCATTGATTTAGTTATATTTGGTTTTCACGATGGTCAGTTAAAAGTTCTGCTTCTTCGCTGGAAAGGGACTGATGACTGGTGTTTGCCGGGTGGGCGAATTTTACACGAAGAAAATCTGGATGAGGCCGCGTACCGAAGTCTGCGCGAGCGAACGGGTTTGAGTGAGATTTTTCTTCAACAATTCCACACTTTTGGCGATGTCATGCGCTATAAAAATTTTAGTAAGCAGGAAACATTGCTTAAACTGGGATTACCCGATGAAGCACAGCGAGAACTGGTTTCGAGAGATGTTTCGGTTGGTTATTATGCACTGGTCGAGTTTGCCGAAGTGACACCTACACCCGATTTTTTTACAGAAGAGTGTCGATGGTGGGACGTGGATCAGATTCCGCTGCTCTTATTCGATCATAATGATATGATTACCATAGCATTAAAGACACTTCGGCGGCAGCTTAGCTATCAGCCGATCGGTTATAAATTACTGCCTGAGAAGTTCACAATGCCTGATTTACAACAGCTTTACGAAACCATACTGGGCCAGGAGCTTGACCGCCGGAATTTCCAGAAACGCATGCTGGGCTATAACATCCTGGAGCGACTGGAGGAACGAAAATTTGGGGGGGCTCACAAAGCACCCTATTTGTATCGATTTGATAAAGAAAAGTATGAAAAAGCGTTGGCCAATGAAAGCCTGTTTGTGGGCTAAATGATTTTTTCGGGCTGTGAGCCTGTTCGTAATACATACTATCAACTATTTCCATACGTTTGCAAAAAACCTTCCCACGTCAGGATGGTTAAATAAGCCGTAATAGTACCGAATACCATGAATACAAAAATTCGTTTGGCGCTTGACCGGACGCCTAACACTAACCACACCGGATTTTATGTCGCTCTGGCGAATGGATCTTACCAGAAGGCTGGCCTTGATGTAGAGTTCATCTCTCCTGATCAGGATGAGTACCAACTGATGCCAGCCCGGCGAGTGGCTCAGAATAGGTGCGAACTGGCTATTACGCCTTCAGAAAGCGTTATTAGTTATCAAACGAACGGCAATCCGTTAGTGGCATTAGCCACGGTGCTTGCTCGTGATGTCAGCGCAATTGTGACGCTTCGGGAAAGTGGAATCGACCGGCCGCAGCAGTTAGATGGGAAAGTCTATGCATCCTATGGCGCTCGGTATGAGGAAGATATTATCCGGCAATTGATTCAGAACGACGATGGGCGTGGCCAGTTCGTTGCCCATAAATCAGCGTGGTCGGGCATCTGGCGTGCCTTGTTGACGCGTGAAGTTGACGCAGCCTGGTTCTGGTTAACATGGGAAGGCGTTCGGGCCGACATCGAAGGCATCGACATAAATCAGTTTCTGTTCGATGATTATGGAATACCTTACGGCTATAATCCAGTGCTGACAGCGCACCGCTCCTGGATCGATCAAAATCCCGATGTTTTACGCCGGTTTCTGGAGGCAACAGGGGCTGGATTTCGGTTTGCCGTCAGGAAGCCTGATGAAGCGGCTCGCATGCTGATCAAAACGGCCGGACATGCATCATTAGCCGACCGAAATTTTGTTGAGCAAAGCCAGCGTTTGGCATCGTGTTACTATCTGGATGGTGAGGGCAATTGGGGCTTTATGCACCGAAGTGTTTGGGCGTCGTTTGCCAACTGGATGATTCGCAATCACATGCTGATCGATCGCGAAGGCGAACTAATCCAGCAAATGAATGCTGACACGCTGTTTACAAACGAATATCTGGAAAACGTGTCGGTGCCAATTCGGTTATAAAGACGACCGGTGCAGCCTTGTTCGCGTTAGCAATACGTTCCGCCCGACAACACAATCAGGTGGTACGACAACTGATCAGCCACCGATTGTCGACATGGATTCGGTAACGGTATCCCGGCTTTGTTCGGCTTCAAAACCGTTGGCCGGACGATGGGCGAACGCCCGAAGAAACGCACTGGTCAGTTCGTCATCCGATGCACCCGATCGGATCAATGCACGAACATCCAATACTCCGTTGTCATACAGGCAGGTTTTAAGCGTACCCTGCGCTGTCAGGCGAATGCGGTTGCAGGTGCCACAGAAGGTACGGCTGAAGGCTGCAATAACGCCAATTGTTCCCTGATGGACCGGAATCTGGTAATTAGCCGATGTGGAAAACTGCGGATCGGGTATTTTTTGCAGATTGGGGTAATAAGTCCGGATTTCGTCGACAATACGCCGGTGGGTCCAGTGTAATACCGGGTAATGACTACCCTCGCCATTAAATGGCATCTCTTCAATAAACCGCACATCGACGGGTAATGTCCGGGTGAGGTCGGTCAGTGGAATCAGATCCTGGGTATTCTGCCCATCCATCACAACGGCATTGATTTTTGTCTGAATCCCGGCTTCCAGCAGCGCATCCAGCGTTTTCAGCACAGCGGGCAATTCATCACGTCGGGTAATTTGCCGGAACCGTTCGCGGTCGAGCGTATCCAGGCTTAAGTTGACGGAGCGAACGCCAAGGGCAACCAGATCAGCTACATGTGGTGCTGTCAATACGCCATTCGTTGTGAGCGAAATATCCTTCAGACCGTCGATTTCAGCCAGCCGACGCAAAAAATCCATCAGACCTGCCCGAACGAAAGGTTCTCCACCCGTAATCCGCACCTTCTGAACGCCCAGTCGGGCCAGAACCAGCACGATTCGCTCCATTTCTTCATATGTAAGCAACTGGTGCTTAGGAAGATATTTGATCCCTTCCTCAGGCATGCAGTAAAAGCAACGCAAATTACAGCGGTCTGTCACGGCCAGCCGAAGGTAGGAAATGGGGCGATTGTGGTTGTCGTAGATCATACGGATGTTGAACCAACACAAAAATATGCAATTTGATTGCATTGACCGACAGATATCATCGTCTACAATAACAGGATTTACGCGCTTACCAGTCAGGCTGAATCGATAAATTCTGTTTACCGAAGAAGTAAATGCGTAAAGTGGCATACATTTTGATTAGTGTATACTTATGGAATGATGATTATCTTCCTGATCAATGAATGAGATACACTCTTTTGTTCGGATTGTTACTGGCTGAGTCAATTTGCTTCGCGCAACAGTGGACTTTTTACGGGTTTTTTCCGGCTATGTCGCAATCTGGAAGTTTGAGCAGGAAAATCCAGTATAACTTCTATGCATCGGCTACGATTGATGCCGTCGGACGAACCGTTAACGCAAAGGAATATCCGGTTACTATGCTTCAATACTATTTGCAACCGAGTCTAAGCTACAAATTATCGCCCAATTTTCAGATTGGTCTGGGCTATGCTTACGTAAAGCATAATCTGTTTGGCTTACGCGTTAATGAAAATCGTCTGTGGGCGCAGACGGTTGCCACTCATGATTTACCCATTCTGGGGCATCCTAAATTGTCTCATCGATTACGCTATGAAGAGCGATATCCGCTCAATAGGCACACTGATCAATGGTCGTATGCGACTTTATTGCGGTATCAAGTTGGTTTTAACTGGTTACTGTATGATCCCCAAAAGAAGAAGACTGGATTCTACATTTCAGCGTCAAACGAATTTTTTTTCTGCCTGGCAGGAGCGAAAAACAGCCCGATCAGTTCAAAAAATGCGTTTTATGGCGAAGATTGGATCTATGGTGGATTGGGTTATACTACGAACAGACTTGGTAAGCTTGAAGTAGGTTATATGTTTCAGGATTTGATTCGTAATCCGCAACAGGATCATCGCCATCTGCATTTACTGCAAGCTACCTGGGCTATGAGTTTTGATTTGTCGGAACTAGGTGTTTGGCTCTATACGCCATAAAAAAGTGAGTAAAAATACGCTGTAGTCTAGCTTTGTTAGAGTTTGTTTAATTTTTAGTATTATTTTTGGGATAAATTTAACTGATTTCTGGTGAAGAAACTCGTTTCGATCGGTCTGTTTGTACTACTTCTGTACCATACACTAGCCTATGTGCTCGTGGGCGTGGGTGCATGGTGGCAGGCAGAACATGACTTATCTGAGCGACTTCTGGTTTATCGGTCGGTAGATAGTATCGTTGAGTTCCAGATTCCGCTCAAAGACAAGCCCGATGAGCGTACCATCACCAGCACAACTACAGATGGATTTACCTATCGTGGTCATTACTACAGTGTAGTAAGTCTGGAAATTCAGGGCGATACCCTTCACATTGCGGGGCTGGAAACGGAAGGCCGCTCGTTCTGGCAAAGCGATTTGCTTTCGTTCCTGAACGATCGTATTGCCGGATCTACCGAGTCCAACAAGAAGACAAATCAACTCCTGAAGTTCCTGTTGAAAGAATATTCGCCTAATCCGCGAACCATATTTAGTTTCCTGCCTCCAACCTGGCGTGATGCCATTCGTATTCCCGGAGTCGTATTCGTGATTGCGGCTCGCTCCCTGCCCGTTCATTCCCCTCCGCCCGAAGTCTGAGGCATTTCCTGAATCGTTGTGTCGTGTATTTTCAGTTAGTCATGCTGATCAGATGGCTGTGCCATTGAGTACAGTACCATCAACTGGTATGAATTCAGTAGGTTTTATTACCCACTGGCTGAGTCATATACATCGAACACGGCACAACCTATTGCCTTTACTGACGAGCCGACATATTCCCCTGATTTTTGGGCAATAGGTTCCGTAAATGCACATCCTGCCTGCATTGGGCATTCAGTTAGTTTAACTCACACATTTCAAGTATGAAAACGATTTCTACTATCGTTCTGGCGGTAGCCTATACACTAATTTCTTATTCGCAATCCTCGGCACAAGGCTGTGTGGCTGTTCGCCATATGAGCTCTGCAGCACCAGCCGGCGCAAATTCTGCCGATTATTTTAAACAACGTACCGGACATTGGCAAGTATCAGCGGGTTATCGCTTCTTTCGCTCCTACAAGCATTTTGTGGGCGATGAAGAGCAGAAACAGCGCGTTGAGCAGGGAACTCAGGTTATCAACGTGTCGCATGCCATCGATTTGGGTCTGACCTACCTGGTCAATCAGCGACTTTCGTTTTCGGTCAATCTGCCAATTCAATACAACGACCGTTCTTCGCTCTACGAACATTATGGCAACGCAGTAGCGCAAAATCCGGATCAAAAGCGGTTCCATACGGGCTCAGACGGCATTGGCGACCTGCGCCTTTCGGGTAGCTACTGGATCGTTAATCCGGTCAGGTTACCAAAAGCCAATCTGGCTGTTGGGCTCGGCGTTAAATTGCCGACGGGCAATTATCAGGCAACCGACCAGTTTCATAAACTGAATAAAGAAGGTAAGGATTATACCATAGAACTACCGGTCGATCAGTCGATTCAACTCGGTGATGGAGGTGTTGGTGTGAGTGTTGAATTACAGGGATATGCTCAATTGACGAAGGGCCTGACAGCTTATGCGAATGGTTTTTATCTGTTCAATCCGCGCGAAACCAATGGGGTGTTGCGCAATCCACTGGCCACTACCATTGATCTGGTAACGGGTACGTTCTCCGTAGCTGACCAGTTTGCAGCCCGTGTTGGCTTAAGCCAGTCTATTTCGGCCATTCCGGGATTGTCGGTGATGCTGGGCGGTCGTGTCGAAGGTGTGCCTGCTATCGATGCGTTTGGGGGCAGTGCGGGTTTCCGTCGGCCGGGTTACATCGTGTCTGTTGAGCCTGGACTGGCTTATATGCGCCACAAAACGTCAGTTGCCGCTACGGTGCCGATTGCCGTTTATCGTAACCGCATTAAGAGCTATGCTGATCGGTTAGATCCATTAGGTCTGAAACACGGCGATGCGGCCTTTGCCGACTACTTAGTATCTATCAGTTTATCCCGCTGGTTCTAACTGCTCCGCCGAAAAGGCATTTTCGGTGAAAAAATGGCCTTTATAGCTACTAATCAGCTTACTCACAATGATCTGATTAGTAGCCATAAAGCAAGGACTTATCAGTAGAATAAAAAATCAATACGGCCCGGAATACAGGATTAGAACTGGAATGAAATAGTGATCAACGTTACTGCCTGATTATGAAAAAAACTCAACTAAAAATAAGGTTTATTGGCTTTGTGATTTTTCTATCCACGCAGTTGTCTGCTCAGGATATGACTGGTAAACGGGAATTAAGCCCCAAACAGGACACTGATTCACTACCAGCCCGTATGCTAAACCAGGTAACGGTAAAAGGAATTAAGTCAACAGTTATTGACGCGCTCCCCGAAGTGCATGGCACCTATCTGATGGGTGGCAAGCGTAGTGAAGTGATTAAGTTATCGGATATTGATGCCAATGTGGCCGAGAAAACACCCCGGCAGGTGTTTGCCCGGATTCCGGGCGTGTTCGTCTATGATATGGATGGAACTGGTAATCAGGTCAATATTTCGACGCGGGGACTGGACCCACACCGATCCTGGGAGAATAATATTCGCCAGAATGGGGTCATCACTAATTCCGATATGTATGGCTATCCGGCCAGTCATTATTCGGCACCCATGGAAAGTATTGAACGAGTTGAGTTCGTTCGCGGAACGGCTTCGCTTCAGTATGGAGCCCAATTTGGGGGTATGCTGAACTACGTAACCAAGCGGGCCGACAGTACACGGCGCTTTGGGTTCGAGACGGTTAACTCGATTGGGTCCTATGGCTTACTGAGCACCTACAATGCCATTGGGGGGCGGGTCGGTAAATGGACGTATTATGCGTATTACTATCGGCGTCATTCGGACGGCTATCGGCAGAATAGCGAATCCAAAGCAGACGCTCAATTTGGACGATTACACTATCAGGCAAACCAGCGGTTGGGAATAACGGCCGAAATGGGACGATCAGCCTACACCTACCAGATTCCTGGCCCCCTGACCGATGCGATGTTTGCCCAGGACCCGCGTCAGTCGACCCGGAGCCGCAACTACTTTAACCCCGATATTTATGTCCCATCGCTAAAACTCGACTGGCAGCTTTCCGACCGGACGCGGCTGCTCTGGACATCATCGGCCGTGTTGGGAGCCCGAAACAGCGTTCAGCTGGATGCCTTTGCGACGGTACCCGATACCATCAATCGGGCTACGGGACAGTATAGAGCCCGACAGGTTGATATTGATAATTTCAATAGTTATACCACCGAAATCCGGTTGTTGCACCACTATAAGCTGGGTCCTGTACAGGCAACGGCGGCTGGAGGTGTTCAACTGATGAGCACCGATTTGCACCGGCGGCAACTCGGCGTTGGAACCACTGCCAGCGATTTCGATCTATCGCTGACCAGCCCCTTCAAACGCGATCTGCACTTTCAGACGAAGAATTTGGCTGCCTTTGCCGAAAGCCAGTTTCATCTGACCGATCGGCTAACAGTTTCGCCCGGCATTCGGATCGAAAACGGAACGACTGAAATGCGGGGTATCATCACGTATTATGACCCTGAGAATCTTCCGACTAACATCAGCCACAAGTTTGCTTTGTTGGGGATCAACGCACAATACCAGTTTAATGAAACGGTCAAAGTATACGGTGGCTGGGCGCAGGCTTATCGACCGGTGGTGTTTAAAGACATTATCCCAACGTCGGTCTACGAACGGATTGACAAGAATTTGAAAGACGCCTATGGGTATAATGCCGAATTAGGCATTGAGGGTCGCTGGCAGGGCTTGCACGTCAACATAACAGCCTTCGATTTGCTCTATCGAAATCGGCTGGGCACGGTGCTGCTAACGAATACCGATGGAACGAACTACATTTTCCGGACGAACATTGGCGATAGTCGCAGTACGGGTGTCGAAGCACTGATCGAATCACAAATTCTTCGGACCGAGAAAGTGCTGATTAGTGGCTTTACATCAACAGCTTACAACAATGCCCGCTACCTGAACGGGCGTGTATCGGCGGGAACCGAGAATCGGTCGGTTACGGGTAATCGGGTGGAGTCGGCTCCTCGCTGGACAACGCGGAATGGGTTGACGGCCCGCTATGGAACGGCGAGTCTGACGCTCCAGTACAGCTACGTGAGCGAAACCTTCTCGGATGCGCTCAATACGGGAGTAGCATCGGCCAATGGAGCCGTTGGTCCTGTACCGGCTTACAGCCTTTGGGATTTGAACGGAACCTGGTCTATTGGTCGTCAACTAACCCTACGGGGCAGTATCAATAACCTGCTCAACAAGCAATATTTTACCAAACGCCCGACTTTTTATCCGGGACCTGGCGTGTGGCCTTCCGATGGTCGAAGTGCCGTGCTGACGGTTGGGTTTAGGTTGTAACAACCAGTTTTTCTAATGACAAACGAATTGAAGGATTACCATCGTGAACTTTTGACTTACTGAATACCAAATGAAAACAATTCTAAAGTGCCTGATTAGCGCATCGTTGCTGGCCCCATTCTTGGCAAAAGCGCAGATGCCGAATGATGCGATTTACATGGGTAAAGGTTCCGTCTGCGTGGCCGGGATGTATAGCCAAAGTACCTGGACTGAGTACTGGGAAGGTTCGCTCAAACGCGAAAACCTGAATATCGGTAAGCATACAACCCAGAGTGTTATGCTGATGCCTGCCATCGGAATAAGCAACCGGGTAAATGTAATTCTGAGTCTGCCCTACGTCTGGACCAGCACCAGTGCCGGTAATTTGATGGGGCAGAAAGGGATTCAGGATCTATCAGGCTGGCTGAAAGTGAAAGCCTGGCAAGCGGGTGGTTTTTCGGTACATACCATCATCGGCGGATCGTTGCCTGTTGGTAATTATGTGCCGGATTTTCTGCCGATGTCCATCGGCTTACAGGCACGCACTGCAACAGGCCGCTTATTGCTTAACTACAGGCATTCCAAAACCGGCCTGTACCTGACGGCCCATGGTTCGTATAACTGGCGGAGTACCATTAAGGTTGACCGCGATGCCTATCAGGCCGACGGCCGGGTTTATAATACCAACGAAGTAAATGTACCCAATACCTACGATGCCGGAATACGCCTGGGTATTTTACGGAAGACCTGGCAAACCGAAGTTTGGGCTGAGCGAATGGCTGGACTAACTGGCGACGACATTCGCCGGAACGATATGCCTTACCCAACAAATAATATGGAAGCAACATCAATAGGCTGGTATGGCAAAGTACAGCCCCGAAACATCGGTGTCAACGCTCGTATTGGCTATGTCGTTGATGGGCGTAATGTTGGCCAGAGCACCAGCTATACTGTAGGATTATTATACCAAATCGATTTCAAGAAATAGACCGTAACGTCATGAAAAAGTATATTCACTTTCTGGCCATTTGCAGTGCAGTAGCAGGCATGTCAGTCGCGATTGTTTCCTGCGACAAAAGCATTACAGAACCGTTGCGCGTAGGCTATACGCCGACTAGTGTCGATGAAAAAGCGGGTACGTGGAAAACCTACGTGCTGAGCGCACCCACCGATGTGACGGTTGCGGAACCAACATCAACCACGTCGACAGCCTATCTGGCCGAACTGGCTGATCTAAAGACAAAATCAGCCAGCCTGACAACCGAACAGCAACAGGCCGTTGTTTACTGGGGAACCGGTGCCGTTTACCGGTGGAATGAGATCGCTCGTGAACTAGCGGCCCGATACAATGTGCCGCCCGCTTCAAATGCTGATGGTAAATACCCGGTGCCCGATGCCGCCAATCCACTGGCTGATCCCAGGTTTCCGTTTGCCAACCCGCCCTATGCGGCCCGTGCCCTGGCCTATCTGGATGTAGCCCAGTACGACGCACTAGTGGCTGCCTGGAGCTATAAATACAAGTATAAGCGATCGGCTCCCGGCAAAATAGATGCCACGATTCGGGTGGCATTGCCCACATCGTCGTTGCCATCGTATCCATCCGAAGATGCCGTTGTGGCTACTGCATCCTACACTATCCTGAAGGCTATGTTTCCTGGTGAAGGTCCTTTTCTGGATGCCAAACTGGCCGAACATCAGAATAGCCGTTTGTGGGCGGGTATGAATGTAGCGAGTGATCTTACGGCTGGCGCTGATCTGGGTAATCAGGTAGCGGCAAAAGTAATGACCCGCGCCAGAGCCGATGGTATGGGTGCCGCTAATAATCAGGCGTTAACGGCTGGTATGATTGAATCGGCTAAAGCCCGTGGTCTGGCCGACGTCTGGTTAAGCCAGGAGAGCCCGCTCCGGCCGCCGATGCTGCCAAACTACGGGGCCGTCATCACCTGGAACTTTGATGCGGCAACCAAAGTGAAACTACGGCCCGAGGCACCACCAGCCCTGAACAGCCAGGAGTTCACGACGGCACTCAATGAGCTGAAAGATATCAACAAAAGTCAAACGCGTGAACAGGCCCGGATTGCTAACTATTGGGCCGATGGCGCAGGTAGCTATACACCGCCGGGCCATTGGAACCGTACGGCAGCCAACGCGGGCATGGATGCCAAATATAGCGAGGTGCGTATGGCGCGGACACTGGCTTTGGTCAATACGGCGCTCATGGATGCCGGTATCTGCTGCTGGGAAACGAAGTACTACTATTACTATCCTCGTCCGCAGCAATTTGGGGTTAAAACGTCCGTCGGATTACCCAACTTCCCGTCCTATACATCGGGCCACTCCACCTTTTCAGCAGCTGCCGCTGTTGTGCTGGGCAGCATATTTCCTGATCAGGCCGATGCCTTCTGGGCACAGGCGCAGGAAGCGTCAGACTCGCGGATTTACGGATTAATTCACTACCGGTTCGATTGCACAGTAGGACTGACGTGTGGTAAAAATATTGGGTCTTATGCAGTAGCTCGTGGCAAAGCCGACGGGTCAGGCCTGTAAAAGACACTCAGAGTTTTCTTAATCATAGGTTAATTATAAGTCCCCGACTACTTTGTGGCCGGGGACTATTGTTTTTGGTACGTATCATAAGACATTCCTGATTCTGATCGTTACTAGCAAAGACCACTGGCACAGAATCCCCCAATTTAATGGGAACGATACGGGCTAACGGCTACCTTTACCTGCCTAAAGCAGAATTATGCGATTCATACCATTCACATTCGTTGCTATTGTCCTGCTGAGCCTAGCCCGGCAAACACACGCTCAGGGCTTAGTTGACGGCTTTATGCGCGGTGACCGCAAGGCCAATTTAGGGATTTCTTATTCGCAGGAAACCTACGATTCCTACTACATCAACAAAACCCAGACGCGTGATCCTAATCTGGGCACGGTCACGTCGCAGGCGGTTAATCTGTATGGAAGTTTCGGCCTGGGTTACGACCTCGATCTGATCGTGTCGGCTCCCTATATTCGAACCGAATCCAACGCGGGTTATCGGCAGAAACAGGAAGGGTTTCAGGATATTTCGGCGGCTTTACGGTGGGAAGCCTATGACTACAAGTTCGGGAAAGCCCGGCTATCGTGGCTGTTTGCGATTGGTTATTCCATGCCACTCCAGAATTACATTAACGACGATCTGATTGCGATTGGACGGGGTTCTAAAAATCTCGATGGTCGTACGATGCTTCACTTTAAAAGCGGACCGTTCTTCCTGACAGGCCAATACGGCTATATTCGGCGTGGTCAGGTGACACTCGATCATGTCGTTAATTACTATGATCCCGATCAGCTAAATTCAAACAGTGGTTCCAAAGTCAATGTGCCTGACGTGACCGAGCTAATTATCCGGACGGGGATTGTTACCAAGCCACTTTATGTAGATGCCTGGTTTCAACAACAAACGCCTTATGGTGAAGGAACGAATATTGCACCTGGCATTCCATTTCCAACAAATGCAGTTGGTTTTTCGCGGGTGGGTGCTACAGTTTATCTGAAAGTAGTGGGCCAGCTCGGTTTAACGGCAGGCTACAGCACAACCCTCGATGGGCAAAATATTGGTAAGTCTACCCGAGTTACGGGTGGGTTGGTAATTGGGCGAATCGCCCGATAATTTAGAGAAAAACAGGGGCACAATGAGTACAAAAAAGCTCAATGGTCTCAAGAAATTCGTCGTGTACATTTCATCTACTTCGTACGCTTTGTGATCAAGTCAAGAATGAATAAGTTACTTTCTATCGTTTCTTTAAGCGTTCTCTTCCTGTGGGTATCGGGTTGTAAAGAACCCGTTATCGACGAGGGTGTTCTGCCGTTCAGCGAACCTGCTACGGTGGACCCCAGTGGCGGTAACTGGCGAACGATCGTGCTCAAATCCACAGGTGATATTAGCGTTCCGCAACCAGATGCGATCACCTCCGATGCCTACAAAAGCGAATTCGCTCAGGTCAAAAATGGCGTAGCGAGTCTGGAGCCGGAAAAAATTACGGCCATTAATTATTGGGCAGTTGGCGGAGTGACCCGCTGGAACCAGATTGCCCGTCAATTGGTGGCTAAATACAATACGGAATCAGGTAATCCGCTGGATGCAACGAACTCACCGGCCAGTGCGCCGTTTGCGGCCCGGCTCTATGCTGCGCTCAGCGTTGCACAATATGATGCATTGGTCGTTGCCTGGCGGGCCAAATACCAATACAACCGCCCATCGCTGGTCGATCAGGGGGTGATCACCCGCGCACCGGTTGCCAACGTACCATCGTATCCGTCAGAAGATGCCGCTGTTGCCGAGGTTTCGTGTCAGATGCTGGCTTATTTCTTCCCGAATGAAGCACCCTGGCTTAAGACGAAAGCCGCCGAGCATAAGCAGAGCCGGATCTGGAATGGGGCCAACGTTTCGAGCGATATAAAAGGTGGCGAGGCTATTGGGGCTGCCGTAACGACAAAAGTGGTTGATCGGCTTAAAACCGACCGTTTCAGCACTGCCAACGACCCCAATAACACCTGGACCACCTTGCTTGCCAAAGCACCATACGATGTTAAATGGACAAGCCTGATTATTCCGACCCGACCCCCTATATTGCCTTTAGCGGGAAAAGTAAAAACCTGGTTCGACTCAACGGCAATTGCCAAAAACCTTTCTGCTGCGCCCCCAGCGACAACATCGGCGTCATTTCAAAAGGATTTGACAGAAGTTCGCACAATGGCCGACGCCCGCACCCGCGATCAATCACGCATTGCGGCTAAATGGGACGATGGCACGGGCACATACACGATTCCAGGCCATTGGAATATGATAACTGAAGAGTTTATTCATCAATATCGTCAGAACGAACTTCGGGCAGCCCGTACCTATGCGCTCGTGAATCGTGCCCTGCAGGATGGGGGCACGGCCTGCTGGGCAACCAAGTTTACCTATT
The DNA here is from genome assembly GCF_010233585.1 of Spirosoma endbachense. Lineage (NCBI taxonomy): Bacteria > Pseudomonadati > Bacteroidota > Cytophagia > Cytophagales > Cytophagaceae > Spirosoma > Spirosoma endbachense. The sequence continues at coordinate 3,245,279 of NZ_CP045997.1, read as the reverse complement.
TTGTACCCCGCCCTTCGCAGATCGACCCAACGATCAAAACGGCAACGATTATTTCCAATACACCGGGTTACACATCCGAGCATGCCACCTTTGCGTCGGCTGCTACGGCCGTATTACTTTATTTATTCCCGGACGAAGCCACTACGCTGAATGCACAGCTTACGGAAGCAACGTTGTCTGAATTGTATGGCGGCACTTCGTTTCGTTTCGATAATGAAGCCGGGGCAAAACTTGGTACGGCTGTTGGTACCATAGCGGTTGAATCAGCGAAGGCCGACGGAGCGAAATAGCGCTTTTTAATAAAATCACGAAGTAAATCCAGTTTTGTGCTATTTGACCATCTCAAATAGCACAAAACTGGATTTATCGCATAATGAGTGCCGATTTATAGGTCGTTGCATCAGCCAGCCGCAGGTAAAAATAGCCTATACCTGATAAGCCAAGCATAAAATCAGGAATCTGAAAGGTGTTGTATAAGCCGTTCGCCCACAGGCCCGTCTGCTGGTAGCGTTCCTGTCCCAGTTGGCCAATGGCTGTTGCCTGCGCGTGCCAGTCGGGCATAGCCAGAATGTCGGCGGCTTCCAGCAGCACGTCCGCATTACCCGCCAATCCGTGGCAGAGCGAAAAATTCATTTGCTGATCCCAGGTGAGCTGTTTTGCCGTTGTATGCAGAGCCGTGAGCGCTTCGGTTTTCAGCGCCGGATGCCGGGTGAGTTCATACCCGCGCAACCGCGAGAGGGCAATACCGGGTGCACCATGACACCAGGCACACGAACAGGTTGGGCCAGTCGACTCTTCAGTAAGGTTATACGTAGTCGGCTGGCTTTTCATGCGGAAATCGGGCCAGTTCTGCTCCTGCTGATTGAAAAAGGTATTTTCGTACCGCAAGCCCTCAAAGGCAGTATCCCGATAACGAACATCCTGGGTCAGCGTGAACGCTTCGAACAGGGCGTTAACAATGCCTGCAACCCCATGAGCCAGCCCGGTTAGATTCCGATGGTCGGCACCCATGACGGTATTCCACGACGTGCCTTCTGGCGACCGTTCGGCTTGACTCACCAACTGATCGGCGAGCTGAACGATGAGTGAACGAAGCGTGGGCGACGGCTGGGCGCGTTCTAGTTTAATCAGGGCCGGAATGGCACCGGCCGTTCCGTCAATTACATCGATTCCAGCCTGTTGCACATCGAGTTTCGTAATCCTGTCGAGCAGGTGGTGGCCCCGAACGGTCAGTTCGTCATCATGTAGCCACAGCCCCGCCTGAATCGTTGCGTAGGCAATACCTGTCCAACCGGCAAAGAAACCTAAAGTCGAGTGTGCGGGAATGAGCTGTGCTGTTTCCAGCGAATTTTGTAGGGTTCCTATCGCTGTTTTTCGGATAAGGCGGTCGCCGGTGGCGTTGTAGAGTGCTGCCAGAAAAAAAGCCACACCCGCTGATCCTGAATAAAAATCGGCTTCGAGCGATTTGAAATAAGGCTTGGGATACTCAAAAGCCGGGTCGTTGGTCGATGACAGAAAGTTGCAGCGTGAACCAAACCAAATCGCATCACGGCATAAAGTCCGGCCAATTTGAGCGGCTGTTTCCATAAAGCTCGTTTCGAGCGTCGTAGCTGTAGTTGAAACCTGAGGAGCGGTAAGCGTTTCCATGAGCAGGATTTAGTTAGTCGAATGAGTGGGGAACGTGTAAGTGTATTTTGACTGAGGATTGCGGTAAGGCTGATCAAGCGAAAGACCTAGCTTGTCGAATAGCGACTGCACGGCTTCGTTGTATGTTTCGCCAGGTTGCTGTTTCGCTACGGCATTGGCAATTCCCTGCGCAATAAGACCACTTCGGCTTGTTCCAAAACTTTCGCTGGGGTTGGGTGGACTTTCGGCAAAGCCAATGCCCGGTGCGATCAATCGGGTGAAGAGCGGAATGGACGGTTGTAGCCAGGGTTCCAAATCAGGCAGTGCTTCCGTCAATAAATCCAGCACAACGTTCACGTATGGTTTTGACAGATAAAGCACAGCCGAGTCGCTGCGACCATACAAATCGGGATGGTTGAGGCATTTAAATTGAAAGGGTATCCGATACTTATTGAGCATCTGCGTCACCCAGGACACCAGCCGAAGACTGCCCTCTGGTGTCGAGTGAAAATAAAGCCGGGTCTGTAGGGTGATCGAATCCTCGCCGGGCGTTTGGCCGAACACGTAATAAAAGCCACTCTGTAAATCCCGAAGTTCGCGGTGCATGAGTAGCCGGACCGTATCGCCAGCCTGAGCGGGTCCTCGTTTTGGGGTGTCGTAAACGAACTCGCCCGCATAGACCATCCGTCGGTCATTGCCTTTCGTGACGTAGGGTATTCCGGCCTGGTCTACCGTTTCGACAGACCAGGCCGTGTCGAACGTTTCAACGCTATGGTTGTTTCGACTCAATTCGTCCATAAACGAATCGTCGGACGGCAAACCAGCGAGGGCCGGGGCAGCTGGATCGGCGGCACAGTAAAAATGTTGATAGATCAGACCCGATAAGGTCGCCTGTAGCGTATCCGGTTTATACGTAGTCTGAGAACCATCGATTTTAAGCGTAATCTGGCACTGAGCCTGGTCGATGTGTAATCCGTTGAGGATCGCATCGAGTTGGTGTTCGTAGTGGGTTTTCATAGCCGTACTGCGTTTGGAATACCCAGCACTGACCAGATAGCTTCGTCAGGTGAGCGTAGCATGTTTAAACTTAATTGAAGCAGACGGGCGCTGTGGAGCGGCATGGTCGAAGCCTGCTGGATCGTTTCATAACAGGTATGAATCAGTTTCAGGGCGCAGTACCCAACAATTTTACTCAGGTTGGCTTCAGCTTCTTCGGCCGTCCAGTCCATTAAGCGGATGTAGGTTTGCCAGAACTGACGCATGGACGGTTGCATGGTTTCGAGCGAAAAGCCATAGCTGGCATACGAATTTTGTGCCGACTGGCCCTGTAGCGGTTCGTGGTAAATCCAGTAGAATAGATAGCTCTGAAAAATAGCTGCAACATCCCAGCAGGGGTCGCCAATATCGGCAGTTTCCCAGTCAATCAGGCGCAGATCGTAATGACCTGTTGACGGAGCATCCTGATTGATCAGGAAATTAGCCGGTTTAATATCGCCGTGGATGAGGCTGGTTGCCTCCCACTTCTCCCGAACGGCTGACAGCCGTGTCATATAGTCCTCGTTTTTCGTAATCAGTTGTACCATCTGGCGCTCGGCCTGACTTTGATGGCCCGAATAGGCGGGGAAACCCGATGAACTCCACAAAAACACCACTGGCTCCTGCTTCCTGAACAGTCGAAAACTTGGTGCATCCTGTACGGATCGGGCAATGGTTTTGTGGAATGAGCCAAGCAGTTCGGCCTGACGTGTGGCTAATTGTAACGGAAACGACCGCTGTTGTAAATAAAAATCGTTGAGACTGATGGCTCCCTGTACGGCCTCTGTAATCAGAATGTGGTTCTGTGAATCGAAGGCGAGGTAGGGGGGAAGAAATTTCCGGAGCTGGGCGTATTCCGCTTCATTTTCAGCTAGCCAGTAGCAGGTAGCTTCTGTACGTAGGGTCTCTATTTTCTCCTGGTCCCAGGCTTGTACCTGTTTGACGAATAGTGAGCCCTTATTGGCATCCCGATTGATGAGGTAGTTCGTATTGCGGCTGGATGCCAGATGAGCGGTAAACCGACCATCGAGTATCGACTCGGAAGATAGATAGCCTTTATCCAGCAGATAGTGGGCGATAGTAAAACCTGTTAGCAGCATAGCCTGAGTGGGAGTTAAGAAACAGCGACTGGCATCTGTAGCCATTTGGGTAGCTTCGGAATAGCCAGTCGCTGCCAGTCTAATCAATACATATACGGGTTGAATGTGCCATAATAGCCACCCATCTGCGTCGTGTCTGGCTGACCACCCATGAATCCGGCACCACCCGGCTGTCCAAATGGCCCGGTGGGACCGATCGTTGGCTCGGTGGTTGGGAAGGTAGGCGTCTTGGTGATCGGGAACCGATCCGCTGGAATGCAGCATACGGTTCTGAAGCACGATTTACCGCAGAATGTAATCTGACAGGTTGCCAATCCACACTGGGTTACGAAGCAGGTCCGTAATTGACAGATTGAGATTCTCGTCCGGCAAATGATTGGCGTGGAAACGCAAATCTGACAAACAGAAACTCGGGTTAATGGCCCGCACGCAATACCAATCGTTGCCGCCTGGAGCGTTGTGTCGGGCTGTCCGGCAGCCGCAAATCCCTGCATCTGCGTCGTATCCGGCTGACCGAATGCGCCGTACTGCTGCATAATGTCACCTTCCAGAAAGGTACTCTTGGGCCGGTTGGCCAGCTTCGGGTCACCGTGAGTAACAACCGTATCGGACCGTATCCAGATTCGACTTCCACCCAGCGATGATTCGGTCGAACTTAGTTTAAGGGCATACACGATGGCTTCTTCGGGTACTTCGACGAAGCCATTCAACGAATCATCAGAGTATACGCGGATATGGCCGCTCTCCGACGATTGGCCAATATAACCCTGAAGGAGCGTTACCTGGTCGGTATTACGTGGATCAGGGCGCACGGCCCCCACCCAGTCGTCGTATTCGAACTTTGCTTGATCTGCCATGATAAAAAGGGTTTAGAATTAGTCAGTATAATCCGGTTGATTGGATTCGATGTAGGTGCTGGTAACTAATGAGCCTACAGAATTACCCCGCGTTTAGGCAGAACAATGCTGTAGGCTACAGGGCATTAGCTGGGTCTAAGGCTCTTTAAGGGCGTTTTTAGCCTGCTCCCGAATCAGCTTGCGCACGTGTGGGCGACTGGTTTGTTTGCCCAGAAAGTTCACCATATCGGTCAGCGTTTCTTTGGCTGCCTCGTCGTTTCCTTCCATCGATTGCGCTTTGGCCAGTTTGCGCATAGCCATATTCAGTGAGATGTTATCCAGCCCGACACTCGCTTTCGACTCGACACCCGCTTTCGACTGGTCGACAACGTCAGTTAACAGGGCTGCACTCTCGGTTGGCTTGGCTGATCGAACGGTCAGTTCTTTATCTTCTGTGATCGACTTAAAGGTGCGTTGATCATTCACGCCTTTAGCCAATTTGGCATACATCGTGAGCGGATGCGTTGGGAATTGATCGATTATCTGATCAAATGCCTCATTGCCAGCCTTGAGGTAGGGAGAATCAGAACCTAACAGATAAAAGAGCTGGCCCTGATCATCGCCCAGAAGCAGGTCGGCTACCGAATCATCGTCGGCCGATAGGGGCGATTTGACCCGGATTTTGATAATGTCGGATACAATTCGTGATCCATCGAGGTGGAAATAAGACGCCCGAATCTGGTAGGTGCCCGGCTGATCGAAGTAGAACCCGTCTTTGCCGTAGCCGATATAAGCACTATCGTAAGCCGAAGGGCTTTCTTCGGTAAGCAGTTTTATATCCGGTTCCATCAGGTATTCGGCCAGCGGTTCATACGTGACCACCTTTCCGCCTGGTTTCACAATCCCGATGTGTACGTAGCCGAACTTGGGATGGATACAGGTATTGGCCGATTTGCCGAGGGTGCTGGTGGTGCGTAGACGAATCTCGACTACTACCGGTTCGCCCAACGCAAAACTTGGTTTCGCTTCCAGCTCGATTTGCAGACCCGTATTGTTCTCAATGGTATCGGCAAACAGATCGCCCGAATCAAGGGCAGCACCTTCTGTAAAAGGATTACCACCCATGATGACCTTATCGCGGAACGCATGCCGTAAATGAATCAACTCCTGACTATCGAACCGGAAATCAAAGGAATTCCAGAAAGCAGCTGGCCCTCCGGGGAAATTCCAGGGATAGTTCATCCAGGATAGAGCCGATGGGCGATTGGGAAGCGCTGGCTGGGCATAACTTTTCTGCCACGAGTGCATCAGGTTGAAGCAGTGGCCGAGTTCATGCACGTTGGTATACAACTGAAGCCTAAGCTGATCATTGGTGGTGCCACCGATACCCCGGTAGAACGTTGCGCAACCCTGACGCTGCCGCCCCTGCTGATCGAACATGATGCCATACAAACCGGGTCCCAGATCGTGCTGATACGAATGAAACAGCCACACTTTCCACTGCGGAATGTTTTGCCACAGCGCGAAATTTGCCTGCATCGCGTTGTGTAATTCGGCGTCGCTCCAGGTTCCATTGGCGCCAGCACCGCTGTTGGCGATCACATTGGTCGTACCCCCAACCTGTATATCGATGCCTGCTTCCCGGTAGGACGGAATAACACCCAGGGTTCGGGCGGCCCCACCCGATGGTAAGCCGCCGGTATTGTAGGAGCCAAATGGTGTTACGCCAACCAATGAATCCTGTTCCAGCACGACCGTGCGGAAGTAGCGGGATATATAATTACACTGATAGGCGGCACCCGGAGTATTGTTTGTCACTGAAAACCAACGCAGTTGTGCGGGTGCCGGTGATTGAAAGATCGTTGTTCGCTGAATCGTAATCTGCAACCGGCGAAAATCCGTTGTCCACGTACACTCGGCAGTACCCGTAAGCGTGGCTTGTGCAGTGGTGAACGTTACACTAACTACATTGACGATAAACGACCCGAAATAGGTTTTGGTCGCGCCCGATACCGAGTAGTAATCACCACTCACACGCTGGGTTGGCCCAACGCCATCGACATCGACTCGCAATTCCAGTTCATAGCCGCTCGAAGCAGCACTACGGTAGCTTCCACTCACGCGGTTCTTTACCAGGGGTATCGGCGGAATCGGCAATTCAGGAATCAGTTCCTGAACGGTATCATGAAATGTTTCCGGATCGGCAACAATGGGTGCGGCCGGATTCGGATCTGTAGGGCCAAACAACTGCTCTAACGCAAATTCGGTTGCGTTATGGTCAGACAGCATTGTCCCGTTTTCTGGGTCATTGGGAGAAGGTGATGTGAACATGAAAAGGGTTTATTTAAGATGGCCCGTGACAAAATCGTTCCACAGGAATGAACGCTTCGCCGAAACCATATTGGCGAAGTAGCTGTATTTGTGTAGTAAAAGTATGGTGTTGGCAGTCAGTGTTTTAGCGCACAATTACTCGTTTTTGCCGCGCAGGTAAATGGTAGGATTTTGAGGGGTATATGTACGCATTATGGGGGGCAGCTGTTTGCCATTTAGGAGCAAAAAACGACTAATGTGCGTTTTCTTCGTAACATTGCTTAACGGTCAGAATTACCCCCGAATGGATTAATTAACATACATGAATTACGAATGAACTCACCGAAAAAAAGCTCGAAGGCATCCGCATTACGTACCCCCGGCACAGAGTTAGCCGTAACAGCAATATCAGTTGTCGATCATACACCCCCAGCCTCCGACCATCCGGCCCGATCCGGTCAGGTACGCGTTGCTATTGAGCATGTAACGCCCGAACTTGACGGTGGCCGGTTTCCGATAAAAGCAACTGTGGGTGATGTGATCGCTATTGAAGCTGATGTTTTTGCTGACGGCCATGATCATTTAGCGGCTTTGCTTCTCTACAGGCATAGTGATGAGTCTGACTGGACCGAAATGGCCATGACGCTGCTCAACAATGACCGTTGGGGTGCATCCTTTATTGTTGAAAAGCAGGGCCGTTATGTTTATACAATTGAAGCCTGGGTCGACCATCCGGCATCGTGGCAGCACGAAGTTCATCTGAAAGTGGCCGATGGGCAGCGGATTACGAGCGAACTGCTGGCTGGTGCGCAATTTCTGGATGGAATGTTCAAGCGGGCTGGCGGGCAGGAGATAAAAGCAGGAAAGGGGAGAAAGAAAACGCCCGTGGCACCAGTTGACGAATCGGCCGATGCCGCAGCACTACGGGAGATGGCTGCTTTGTTTCGGGATGAGAGTCGCTATGACGAAGCCGTTTCGGTGGCTGAAAGCGATCAGTTTACGTTCTACGCAAGCCGGTATCCCGAACGCCAGTTCCCAACCCGCTATGTTCATGAACTCGGTATTGAGGTAGACCGTACTCGTGCTGCCTTTAGCACCTGGTACTGCCTGTTTCCTCGTTCGGCTTCGCAACAGGAGGGTGTTCATGGTTCGTTTAAAGACGTGGAAGCCTTATTGCCCCGTATTTCGGGGATGGGTTTCAATGTGCTCTATATGCCGCCCATTCACCCGATTGGTACGGCTTATCGTAAGGGGAAAAATAATTCGGTTGTTTGCCAGCCCGGTGAGCCGGGGGTTCCGTATGGGATTGGCTCACCCGAAGGCGGGCATGATGCGATTCACTCCGAACTGGGTACGGTAGATGATTTTAAGCATCTCATTGCTATTGCGGCCAACTACGGCATGGAGGTCGCGATGGACCTGGCTATTCAGTGTTCGCCCGACCACCCGTGGGCGAAGGACCACCCCGAATGGTTTAAAAAACGGCCCGACGGCACCATTCAGTATGCCGAGAACCCGCCCAAGAAATACCAGGATATCTATCCGATTTATTTTGAGACCGACGACTGGCAGAACTTATGGGACGAATTAAAGCGGGTTTTGCTGGTTTGGGCTTCGTGGGGTATTCGCATCATTCGGGTCGATAATCCGCATACGAAACCGTTTGGTTTCTGGGAGTGGATCATTGCAGAAGTAAAGCGTGAGTTTCCGGATATGTTGTTTCTGGCCGAAGCGTTTACAAAGCCCAAGGTGATGCAGGAACTGGCCAAACGAGGCTTTTCGCAGTCTTATACCTACTATACCTGGCGCAATACGAAGGCCGAGCTGGAGGAATACATGACCGAGCTGACACAAGACGAGATCAGCTATTTTTTTCGTCCGAATTTCTGGCCAACAACCCACGACATCAATCCCAATATTCTTCAACCGGGACACGAGCCGCAGTTCCTGATTCGCTATTTCCTGGCGGCAACCCTGTCGAGCAACTATGGTATTTACGGACCATCGTTTGAGTTGATGGAATACGTTCCGTTCCCCAATAAAGAAGAGTATTTAAACTCGGAGAAATACGAAATCCGCCATTGGGACTGGAATAAAACCAATAAACTGACGTATCTCATTACGCTGGTGAATCGCATCCGGAATGAGAATGTGGCTTTACAAAAGACAAATAACCTGACGTTCTGCACCGTTAGCGACGATGCTATCATGGCTTACCTTAAAACGTCGGGCGAGAATCGACTGCTTATTGTAGTCAATACGGAAGCTTACGGCCGTCGGGCGGGTATGGTACAGGTTCCGATCTGGGAGCTGGGTATCGAACCAGACCAAACCTATTCAGTCCACGATTTACTGACGGAAGCCTATTATACCTGGAAGGGTGAATGGAATTACGTGGAACTGGACCCGTATGTGCTTCCTATGCACCTGCTCCGGATTGAAGTGTAGGTAGGCGTGGTGACGGTTTCTGGAATACCAGCTTAACCGAAACCGTCATCACGCTCCCGAATCGCTACTTTTCGGGTACAAAGGTCAGTGAGCTAAACTGGCCTTCGTCGAAAATTTCCTGAGCCAGCGTTTGTAACTGATTGGCTGTTACGGCTTTGATGTCGTTAAAGATGTCATTCAGCGCTTCTACCCGGTCGATGTCGAGTAAACTCTTGGCCATCATGAGCATAAAGCTGTTGTTGCTTTCTTCGGCCATTGCCAACTGACCAATAAGCTGCTCCTTGGTTTGGTGAAGTTGCAGGGTCGTGAGCGGTTCTTCGCGGAGTCGCTTTAGTTCCTTGTTGATCAGTCCGATGGCTTTCTCCACTTTCTTGGGGTCGGTTCCGAAGTAAATACCCAGAAAACCCGTATCCAGATAGGGTGTATAACTAGCGTCGATGGAATAGACCAGCCCGTACTTCTCGCGTAAATTCAGGTTTAGCCGGGAGTTCATGCCGGGTCCGCCGAGGAGATTGACGAGCATAAAAAACGGTAGCCGACGCGGATCGGTCAGGCCATAAGCCGGGCGACCAATTGCGCATTGGGCCTGCGTAATCGGGCGTTCTACCCGGTTGTGGCGTGGTACGTAATCCGTAGGCATCTTGCGAAGGCGTGTCGTATGCTGGGCCGGTACATCGCGAAAATATTTTTCGGCCACTTTAACAACTTGCTTAAACGGCAGGTTGCTTACGGACGCAAATACGATTCGGCTGGTGTCATAATTCTCGGCAATGAAGCTCTGCAGATCTTCGCGCCGGAACGAGCTGACGGTTTCGGTGGTGCCGAGGATGTTGCCACCGAGGGCATGGTTAGGAAAGACCAACTCATCGAAATCGTCCTGAATAGCATCCTCAGGCGAATCGTAATACATGGCCATTTCTTCCAGAATAACACCCCGCTCGCGCTCGATCTGCTTTTCGGGAAAGACCGAATGAAACGTTATATCCGATAGCAGTTCAGTTGCTTTCTCAAAATGAGCACCCAGGACGGATGCATGAAAACAAACTTTTTCTTTCGTCGTATATGCGTTTAATTCACCGCCAACCGTTTCTAGTCGTGTAATTATGTGGTACGATTTTCGTTTCTCCGTACCTTTGAATGCCATATGTTCCCAAAAGTGGGCCAGTCCCTGCTGGTGTGGTTGTTCATCTCGGCTTCCGATATCAAGCATGATACCACAATGAGCAATCTGGGTATGCGGTATCTGTTTGTGAGCGATCCGGATTCCGTTTGGCAGGGTATAAACTTCGTAATCTTCCATTCTTAAGCAATTGACGCTCTAGGCGCACTAATGATAACCGTAACTAATTCGCCCCGGTTCCTGATTAGTCAAACAGCCTTTATTGGCGACGTGATTCTGGCAACGGCTCTTCTGGAGCAGTTGCATCAGGCCCAGCCCGATGCAGTGCTGGATGTTTTGGTTCGCAAAGGTAACGAGAGTCTGCTGGCTAATCACCCATTTGTGAATGAGGTATTGATCTGGGATAAAAAAGGAGCCAAATACCGAAGTCTCTGGACACTACTTCAAACCATCCGTTCCCGGAAATATGATGCTGTGCTTAACCTTCAGCGGTTTGGTACAACTGGTTTATTAACTGCCTTTTCGGGTGCGAAAACAACCGTTGGCTTTACGAAAAACCCCTTTTCGCGATTTTTTACTCATCGGATCGAACACCGGATCGAGCCCGGTATCCATGAAATACAGCGGAATGCTGAATTACTGAAACCGTTAAATCTGGCCTCACCCATCGTACGGTTGACTCGCCCAAAGCTCTACCCATCAGTAGCTGATTTTAATGCAGTCAGGATTTATCAGCATAAACCTTACATCTGCATTGCGCCAACGTCGGTCTGGTTTACAAAGCAATATCCATCCGAACGCTGGATTGAATTAATTCAGAAATTGCCGGACAACACCGTAATTTATTTATTGGGAGCGCCCGCCGATGCCCAGGCCTGTAATGCGATGATCGCACGGGCCGGGTTAGCACCGGGAACGGTCATTAATCTGGCGGGTAAGTTAAGTTTATTGCAATCAGCGGCTTTGCAGGCCGGAGCAGTGATGAACTATGTTAACGATTCGGCTCCCCTGCACCTGTGTTCGGCTATGAATGCGCCAACAACCGCCGTTTTTTGCTCAACGGTGCCCGAATTTGGCTTTGGCCCACTGGCCGATCAATCGAGAGTCGTACAGACGGCTGAAGTGCTCGATTGTAAACCGTGTAATTTACATGGCAAGTCGGCTTGCCCACTAGGACACTTCCGCTGTGCCTGGGGAATATCGGTTGACGAAATGGCCCATTTCCAGTAGGCTGTCTGCTGAGAACTGCCTACTGGAAACGGCCCACTGATTACTAAGAATTTCCTACTGAACTTTTGCCAGCCACAACGATGCGTTGATATGCAAGGCCGGGTGAGACGTGTACCCCGATGGAACATCGCCCGACCATCCGTTGAATAGATTGTCGTTGGTGTCGCCGGTTCCGTCATCGGCCGGAGAGCTATCGCCAATAAAGACGACACGACCATTTCCGTAAGTCGATAGGAGGGCCATTACACTGGTGGTGCTGCCTACCGTACTGCTCATCCGCCAGAACAAGCCCTGAACGGTAGCATTATTGGCCGGGTAAAGCGTGGCAGTAGTGCCATTATAAAAGGCCAGTTTGGACGCTGTACCGGCTAAACCACCTAACACCTTCTGGGCATTGGTGTTTGTTCCGGTATATACCTTCGTTGTCGGTTGTTCGCTGATGTCAATATAATCGACGGTGAAGCCAAAGGGCTTGTTGTTGTTGATGCCATTGTTTGCCATCAGATCGTTCCAGACCCGTGGCGAATCATAGCCATCGCCATCCCTATCTGATGGATTGTAGCCATTTGGGTCGGTACCGGTTAGTGAAGGAGCCGTATGATCGGCCACCATCATCAGTCCGCCACCATTCGAGATAAAGTTCATCAGCGCAGTCTTTTCGGCTGTTGTGAAAAGCCGATTGGGCTCCACGACAATAAACACATCGTAATTACTCAAATCCTGCGGGTTGGATGCATTTCCATAGGTAAGCGATGCCGTGTTGGGCAATGTTTCTACCAGATTGCCGCGTTTTACCAGATCAACCGCCCAGGCCGAAATACCCCCTTTCCAGTAGGTTTCGGAAGTTGTAGCGGTGATGCCTGTATAAGAAGGCGTTGGATAGCGCTGTGCCTTGGTTTCTACCGTAGTTCCACCGGTGTAGATCGGGACGCTTTCGGTGCCGTCAGCATCAATCTGCCAGTCGGCACTACCTGCATTCTCGCGTTTGCTGGCATCAAACAAAAACTTTTTGCCCGTAGGCGTACCACCCCCAGCGTTATCGTTGATGACAATGTCGTCAATATTGATGCGGTTTGTTGAGCCGGATAGTTTTCTGATCTCCAGGCGAACAGTGCCCGACACATTCAGCGTAAAGGTTTGAGTCTGAAGAGTCGTTGTGGTCGTAATGGTTGAACCAGCCTGGGCCCAGCTACTGCCACTGTTAACCGAGTACCACAGCCCCCATTGACTCGCGGCATCGCTGCCGTAAGTGCCATGTTTGATCGTAACGGTGCTGGCACCTGTTGTGACATCGAATAGCATGGTGATCTTCCCTGTATTCCGAATCCGGGCCGACCAGGAGCCTGCTTTTAAATCGCCACTTAAGTTGCCGATTAAGGCATCGTATAGATTCCAGGATTTCGATTGGAGTGTAACGTTGTCGCCACTGGATGAGCCCGTTGGAGTGACGTCATAGGCTGTTTTGGGGCTACTCGCTCCCACTTCAAATCCTTCTGATAAAGTGATTGCCTGAAGCCGTGCTGAGCCCAGTTGACTCACATTTGTAACCGCAGGGGTAAACTCGTCAAGAGAATGACAACCTGCCAGTACTGCCCCAACAACCAGGCAGGCAATGAGGGTGTTCTTTGAGGTGAACAAATTGAGCATCAGAATAAACGTTTTAGTGATTTACAAGTAAAAACCCTGCAAAAATCTAAATTCTTACTGACGACAATTTAGGTAAAGTATTACTATTCTGTTACGTTATAAATCAATATGTTTCTTTACGGACATTTTCGAGGTAGCCATAATCTGTTCAATATGGAGAAACATGGTGTTTATGGTACTTAAAATAAAGTAATAAAAATGGACCCGTAGCTTAGGCGTTTTGTGCCGTTGCGGGTAGATACACATCAAACGTAGCCCCTTCTCCTGGCGTACTCGTTGCCGTGATGGCTCCCCCGTGATTTGTTACCACCTTCTCACAGATAGCCAGCCCAATGCCCGTTCCTGCGTACTGGCTTCGTGTATGGAGTCGTTGAAAGACCTGAAAAATGCGCCCGAGATACTGCTCATCAAACCCAATACCGTTGTCTGACACACGAATGCGGTAGTAGGCTGGTGCCTGCCGACTGGGCTTGATGGTTGCTGGTAACTCTGTTGCGGTTACCAGTTGTGAACAGATACGAATGTGAGGTGGTACCGCTGGTTGATGAAATTTGAGGGCGTTGGACAGCAGATTCTGAAACAACTGCTGTAGTTGCGATGCGTCGCCTGATACGGTAGGCAATGACTCTACCTGCACGTCGGCCTGCTTTTCCTGAATACTCAAAGCCAGATCATCCAGAACCCGCTCCACAACCCGCTCCAGAGGTACAGCTTTTGCCGTGTCATGATGGGTAGAAATTCGGGAGAAATTCAGTAGATCCTTGATCAGAACGGCCATACGCCCAGCGGCTGACTGCATGCGTTCGAGATGGTCAATGCCACTGCCTAGCTGGTCGGCATAATTGTTCTTCAGGATATCGCCGAACGATTGAATTTTACGAAGAGGTTCCTGTAAGTCGTGACTGGCGATATAAGCAAACTGCTGAAGACTTTCGTTGGATCGTACCAGTTCTTCGTTGAGCGATTCAAGCTGAAGCTGTGTTTTCTTTAGCTCGGTAATATCCAGGAACGATAAAACGATCCAGTCGCCGTGCCGAACTCCCTGTACCTCATACCAGAGATCATAACCTTCATAGGTGTAATGATTCTGATAACGAAGGGGAACGCCAGTTTGTGCCAACTCTTTATACTGTTGCCAGACACCACTAAGGCCAATACCGGGGAAGACTTCCAGCATGGTTCGGCCAATTAAATCGTCGGCTGGCCGGCCCGTCATTCGTTGGGCCATTTGGTTAATAAGCTCATACCGCAAGTCGATCACTTCACCCGTTTGGCTATCCCGAATGATCGAATAAAGACCAATGGCTGTAAGCGCACTATCGGTAATAAATTTGAGTTGCTCGGCCTGCTGCTGGCGGGCCATTTCAGATACCTGCTGCGTTATGTCCTGCATAGCACCGACCATCCGCACGGCCTGGCCGTCCTGAAATAGCGTATAACCCCGGTCATGTACATAAGCATAGGAGCCATCGTTTTTCAGGAACCTATACTCGTCAGACCAGTTCGTTTTTCCTTGCCTGATGGTTTGATAAATACTGTCGTGAACACGCTGCCGGTCGGCAGGATGAATCCGGGTAATCCAAAAGTTTGCTCCGTCCTTGATGGTTCCGGGCTGATAGCCAAATAAGTCCAGAAAGCCTTCATTCCACCAGACCTGATCGGTTATCAGGTTCCAGTCCCAAACCGCGTCGTGGGTAGCTTTGGCCAGCAATTCAAACCGTTCATGGGCTAATGCAGCAGACGGCTCATTCATGTCACTCATGCATTACAAAAGGGATGCTATACAAAAATAAAAGATTATTCATTCATCTGCTTAAGCACAGTTAACTAAGTGAGTGTATGTCTGATCCCTCAACATCATCGGGATAATCCGTCGATTCCTGTAAACGCTGAATAGGCATTCAACAGCCGCCCGGTTGGCTCGACACCAGGGCGGCTATTGAATGCCTATTGAGGTACCAAGGCGTAAGTTAGTTTCGCTTACTTTTTCTGTTGGGAGAGAAAGGTGATAAGCGAGGCAAATTCCTCGTAAGACAATGCATTGACCAGCCCCGTCGGCATCATCGAGGTTTCCATTTCCTTACGACTGGTTATATCCGAGGCTTTTAAGGTATAAACCTGTCCGGTGATATCGCGAAGGACTACTCGTGTTGACGACTCTTCGGTAATAAAGCCCGTATAGCTTTTGTTGCCTTTAGCCGTGATGAGAACCGTAGCAAATCCCTGCGAAATGGATGCATTCGGTTTGAGAATTGACTCGGCAATCTGGTCCCGGTTCATAATCGAACCGATTTGTCCCATAAAAGGACCTTTCATGGTTTCGCTCTTACTCAGACTGTGGCACGCCACGCAACCTTGCTGGGTAAACAGTGTTTTACCCAAAGCGGCATCGCCTTTAATCCGGGCCATTGCCAGCATCACATCTTCAATAGACGACTCCCCAATCTGACCCTTTTTATTCCGGATTTTATCGAGATCTATTTTCACTTCTTCTTTGGCAACCACTGGCTCATCTCCGCCAAATTCACTGATCTCCATTCGGTGCCTGCTGTTCAGGTCAGCAAAAAATGGCTTATCGCTGGATTGATTCCACTCCTTGATCAGAAAATCCTTGATTGTGGGCGATGATTCCCACGTAATGGCTTTGTAGTAGGGCCCATGCGTATCGGGCCGGGTACTCCACCACCACGAACCGTCATAATCGGCTTCTTTTTTATAAAGACGTGACAGCGTAATCAGCAGTTGCTTTTTTAGGGCTGCATCGGCTGTAGGAGTATAGGCTGCCATCAATCCATTGACTGCTTTTGGGTCGTGCATGTAGCGTAATGCCCAAAGCGCGAGCGTTGAGTTTGCTGACCCGATGGCCTTCACACAGGCGTCAACGGCCTGAAGACTAACCAATGCCCGAACCGCCAGGTGGGCCGGAATAATGGCCGAATTAGGTGTCGCATGTGGCCCTTCTGTGCCGATGGCTGGGGCTGTGAACGAAGCGGGGACACTGACCTGCAACAGCGCCGGAGCAGCTTCCTGCCGACCGAGTCGGCCAAGACCAATAATAGCCGCTATCTGAACGCGGGGCGAAGGGTCTTTTAATCCAGCAAGGAATGGTTCAATCGGCACCTTACTCAGCATCGGTTTCTGATCCGAGAGGGCACGGAGGGCAAATGCCCGCATCTCGCTGTCGGACGTCAGGGTTGCCAGTTTATCGATGCCACTGATGCCAGCTGCCTGAGCGTAGGTATACATCCCGGCGACCCGCGCATAAAGTGGTATGCTCTTATCCGCAGCAATTTTCCAGGCTATGGGCGCTGTTTTCTCGGATGGTCGGGTCAGTAATTCCTGCTGGGCCGCTAAACGAGCCACTCCACTACCAGATTTTAAAAGACTGGCCAGTTTTTTTACTGACATTTTTTTTAGGACTGGGAAGGGTTTATAAACCCAGTTCTTAGGTACAGCCCTTGCCACAAATCCTTTGCTGGGATTTCCCGAATAGCCCGCACCATCCCAGGCCGATAGGTATACACGGCCCGAAGCATCGACATCCACGTCCGTGATCTGTGCCAGTTTGATAAACTCTTCCTCTTTTTGGGTGAAACTAGCTGCATCTGGCGTAACGCGGTGAATAAAGAGCTGACTTCGGCCCCAATCGGCCATCATCGGAACGTGGTTGTACTGGTCCGGCCAGCTAGAATCGTCCATGAACAAAGCTCCGGTACCCGAACCTCCTCCCAGATCAATCAGAGCGGGTATAATTTCGTCCGTAAAATGTTTGAACAGAACCGGATACCCATATTCCCCCGACTGGATCTGATTGCTGAACCGGATGTTCCAGCCTCCGCCATCATTGGTGTTGCCTCGGGTAAATATATTCATGTATGGGTCGATAGCCACGTCATAAATGTTCCGCAGCCCGTGTGTGTAGACCTCCATTCCGGTTCCATCGGGTCTTACTCTGACAATACCCCCGCCGAGCATGGTTAATTTCTTACCAGAGCGGTCTGTTGCATTATGAAAGCCAAAATCACCGACGGCAATGTAAATCCAGCCATCGATTCCCATGCGGATGCCATTGGTAGCGTGGTCGGTACCCCGGCTTTGCAGAAATTTAGGTGAACTAATGTGTTCAATGAGAGGTCGTGAGGGTCCATCCGCAAGGCCGTCGTGGTCTTTGTCGTCAAAAACGACCAGATCCATACCCGTAGCGATGCCCGTTTCTTTTGAGAAGATGGTGTGCAAAACAAATAATTGATCGCCAACAGGCAGGATGCCCCGTGGATTATCAACCATTGCAAATGTGGTATGCTGATCTATTTTACCATCGTTGTCGGCATCGACCAGCCTGACAATACGGCCTTGCCCCGGCTTTTTACCGAGCGACCCGATCATATCGACGCCTACGTAGACCTCGCCAGCTGGTGCGACCGCCAGACAGGCAGGACTTGGCGTCAGATCGGAGCCAGCAAACTTGGTTAAGCTGAGTTCAGGCGGCCAGGTGGTTGTTTTGGGCAAGGAATCAACCCGGTTAAGACTGTTTGAGGTTGCCCCTGTTTTAGCAGTCTCTCGATTTGTGTTATGCCAGAATAGAATAAAAAGAGCCGAAAGAAGCGTTAATGTAGATTTTATCATGATTTGCAAAGAGCATGTATTTGTTCCAGATCTAGCCGACTGGTGTTAAAGGAAGCTCATGCTAATAAAAGCCCTTTCACATAAAAATCATACTCTATTTGCCCGGCCATACTGTTACTGTTGATTTAGTCTTTCAGTTATTCTGACTGTGGGTAATCGGAGAATACGTACAGACTCTTGGGCCTTCATAGTCGGTCAGGTTAAGCGACAGATGCATGGGCGAACAAAACGTAACAATCGCTTGATCAATATTAAGTCACACAAAGTGCATAACCGCACACATTATGTGTAAAGACCGGGGGTTTATGAAGTACTGCTATATTATTTACTGTTAGGTTTAGATTAGAATGGGGTTAAAATACTGATTTTCTTACTGTTAAGGGTCGTTTTGCAATCATAAACGATTCATAATAATTACACCTCAGTGGGATAAAACTGCCCGTCTACTTTTGCTGGACTTTATTCGGGCGCTACAATCACTAACCGTCTAATGCCTCCTGGCGCACCTAACGGTCGAATCCTAATTAGTAAATCACTCTTCCAGTAAGCTACCCCAAACGTATGAGACAAAATGCTACTTATCCTTGTGGCAGGCATTATGGGCAATTTCGGTTGCCGCTGTTCCTGCTTCTATTGAGCTACCTATTGGTAGGTAGTCAGACCTTTGCCCAAGGCCGGTTCGTTAAAGGTAAAGTCAGTGATGCTAAATCGAACGGTCTTCCGGGGGTTAGTATCATCATTAAAGGCAGCAATAACGGGACAACTACCGACGCTAATGGCGATTACTCGCTAGCGGTTCCTTCTGCTGAGGCCGTTTTGACCTATTCCTATATTGGTTTCGATCCACAGAGCATAGCGGTTGGCAACCAGACCGTTATTAATGTCTTGCTCGCTGAAAATACAGCTCAGCTAAACGAAGTAATCGTAACGGCTTTAGGGATTAAGAAAGAAGCCCGAACCGTTGGGTATACAGCCCAGGAGATTGGGGGAGACCAACTTACCAAAGCTCGGGAACCTAACCCAATCAATGGGCTGACGGGTAAAATTGCCGGGCTGACAGTGTCTCCAAGTGCCGAATTGCTGGGCCGTCCGCAACTGATTCTACGGGGCAACAGCGACCTGCTATTTGTGGTTGATGGTGTACCGATTAACTCCGATACCTGGAATGTATCTGCCGACGATATTGAAACCTACACGGTACTGAAAGGCCCTAACGCAGCAGCACTCTACGGTTTTCGGGGCCAGAATGGAGCTATTCTGGTGACGACTAAAAAAGGCACGAAAGATAAACGCAAAGTGGCTGTCGAGTTCAACTCCAGCACAATGTTTGATCCCGGCTATCTGGCAATTCCGGAGCGGCAGAGCGAATACGGGTTTGGATCTAACTACCAGTATGCCTATGCCAATAACCTCTATGATGTAGGAAATCCGAACCGTCGGGCCAACATATGGGGTCCACGTTTTGAAGGGCAAAATGTACCGCAGTACGACAGCCCGATCGATCCTGCCACGGGCATTCGGCAGGGGACACCCTGGGTAGCGCGGGGAGCCAATAACTTCCGCGACTTTATGCAGACCGGAATGTTATCGAACAATAACATTGCGATTTCATCGAGTGGCGAAAAGTATGACCTTCGGATGTCGATCTCCAATAATTACCAGAAAGGCATGGTGCCCAACACGCGGTTGAATGTCACCAATTTTAATCTCAGCACGGGGATCAATTTCACCGAACGGCTCAAATTCGATGGGAGTCTGAACATGAGCCTTCAGAACTCGCCAAACATTCCGCAGTCAAGTTCGGGTCCGGAAAGTGAAACCTATATTTTTCAGGTGTATGGATCGAGTAGCTGGTCGGTGAACGATATGCGCGACTACTACAAAGCTCCGCTGGGTGTGCCGGGCGTTCAGCAATATTACGCCGAATATGGCCGGGGCAACAACCCCTATTTTGTAGCCTACGAATGGCTCTATGAACACCGCAAAACGGATATCTACGGCTATGCCCGACTGAACTACAAGATCAACGATTTCCTGAATCTGTCGGCCCGCACGCAGGTTACAACCTGGAACCAGCTCCGTAGCGAGAAAGTACCTTACTCAGCCATTACCTACAAAATACCCGACCTTCGGCTAGGTGATTACCGCGAAGATCGTCGGAATCTGTTCGAGAATAATACCGATCTGTTGTTGACGTTCAACAAGCAGGTGTCAAAGGATTTTCACGTCAGTGCCGTATTGGGCGGTAACGCACGGACTTTCAATTACAACTCAAGCTGGGCCACGACCGATTTCCTGATCGTACCGGGTGTGTATGATTTCAGTAACTCGAAAAACCCGGTTCAGGCCTACAACTGGCGCTCGGATATGTCGGTGCTTAGTGCGTATGCCACGACCGATTTGACGTACAAAAATTTCGTAACGTTGGGCCTGACGGGGCGATTCGATAAACTGTCGACTCTGCCAGCTGCTAACCGGACGATCTTCTATCCATCGGCCGCGCTTAGCACTGTCGTTACTGATTACCTGAAATTGCCTGAAGCCATCTCGTTTCTCAAACTACGCGCTTCGTATGCCGACGTAAAAGGTGGGAACACCATGTCGACAATTGGTTCGGCCTATCAGCAGGTAACGGGTAATTCTGTATCCACGTTGCTTGGTTACGGCACAGAGGTTACGACTGCCTACGATGGGCCAAGCTACGTGAATCAGAATACGTATACAATCAGCAAGCCGTATAACAACCTGCCTGCTGCCGGATTTACCAGCAGTCTGGCGAATCCGAACCTGCAGAGTTTTAACGTAGAATCGTATGAATACGGTTTCGATGCCAAATTCCTGCGTAACCGGTTGAGCCTGGATGTAACGCACTTCTCCTCGATCAACGGGCCGCAGATTTTCCCGCTGCCAGTAGCTTCATCGTCGGGTTATAGCAGCCAGATTGCCAATGCGGTTACGACCCAGAAGCGCGGCTGGGAGATTTCGCTGACGGGATCAGTGCTCAAAAATCCGAATGGTCTGAACTGGGATGTGCTGGCCAACTGGTCAACCTATAAAGAAACGCTGAAGTCGATCTACGGGAACGAAACAAGTATCTACCTGGCTGGGCCTAATCACGTCTTTACCGTTGGCGATCGGTTGGATGGCTACTACAGCTACAACTACCTGCGTAGCCCCGATGGCCAGATCATTCAGTCGTCGACGGGAACACCCCTGACGCGCCCTACTGGCACGAACACCCTTCAGTTTATGGGCTACACCAACCCCGATTACGTATGGGCACTCAACAACAAGTTCTCTTACAAGGGCTTTAACTTTAGTTTTCAGTTCGACGGTCGTGTGGGTGGAGTGATTCGCGATCAGGTTTATGCCTATGCGCTGAACGCAGGCAATCAGGTCGAAACGGTACAAGGCGATCTGGGAGCGGCTCGTCTGAAAGAGTGGCAGAGCACGGCACTGGGTACGACATCGCCAACGGCTGCTTATGTAGGCCCCGGCGTAATGGTTGCGAGTGGTTCGGTTAAATTCGACGCCAACGGCAATATCAGCAACATGAGCGAGCTTCAGTTCGCACCTAACAACAAAGCCGTAACGGTGCAGACGTATGTACAGGGCATCTATAACAGTGGTATCGAAGAACCCTACATGGTTAGCAAGACGTACGGTAAGCTGCGTGAGGTAATCCTGGGTTATACGTTTACGGGAACTATGCTCCCCCGTTTTATCAAGGCTGCCAACGTTTCATTTGTAGGTCGTAACCTGCTTTATTTTGCTCAGCGTAAAGATTTCGATCTGGATCAGTACGCTCAGGGTTACAGCGCATCGACGCAAAACACGTTGAAGAACCCCAGCCTGCAATCGGCCACTACACGTCGCCTTGGATTCAACATCAATCTGACATTTTAATGAACAAGGGATCATGAACAATGGGCAATGCCCTGTTCAGCACAGCATTAGCCGTCGTACATGATCCATCATCTATTCTTTCAAGAAAAGCCATGAAAGCAAGAGTTTATACTTTAGTACTGGCCGTGGGTGTGATGTTGGCCGTAGGTGCCTGTAAGTCATACGATGAGTTGCTGCCAAACCCCAACGTAGCGGGTGAAGACAAAGCCGTTCCTCCGTCGTTAATTTTGCCACAGATTCAATTCGACATCTATAGTCAGGGCGATGGCGGACCATTTACACAGGTTCATCGCTGGAACCAGTTTTCGGTGTCGAATAACCTGTATTATGGCGGACAGAACCAGTATAACTGGACTAATACCACTACCTTATACGGGACGCTGAAAAATGTAAATCAGATGGATCTACAGGCTACCAAATCGTTGGGAACAGCGATCAACGCCTATACAGCGCTGGCCAAATTTTTCAGAGCTTATATATTCGTCTGGCAGGCTGCACGGACGGGCGATACGCCAGCTTTGCAGGCCGGACAAGGTCTGGCCGACCTGGACCCAAGTTATGATGCCCAAAAGGCAGTTTATGCCCGAAGTCTGGCGTTACTAGACACGGCGAACACTATTCTGGGTTCGCTCGCTGCTTCCACGGCTTTACCGGCTACCATCAGTGGTGATATTTACTATAACAACGACCTTACTAAATGGCGCAAAGTAATCAACACCTTCAAACTACGGGTGTTGGTTAGCCTGAGCAAGCGGGTTGCCGATAATGCCGATCTGACTATTCCTCAGCAGTTTGCGGCTATTATCAACAACCCAACGCAATACCCGATCATGGCCAGCAATGCCGATAACCTGAACTTTGTGTTCAACTCGGCTTATAACACGTATCCACACACGCCCAACGACGCGAATAACCAGTACCAGTTCGAAGGATTGCCCTATCTGAGCATAACGACCGCTACGCAGGACCCTCGTACGTTTGTTTTCGCAACGCCAGCACCAGCGCAACTGACGGCAGGCAAGAAAGTAAGCGATTTTACTGCTTATATAGGGGCTGATATCTCTAAGGCAATTGGTGATTTGTATACCGAAGGTGCCAGTGCTGGCCCATCGGGAAAGTATTCCTATACGAATGATCAGCGTTACTACGGGTCGGTCGTTGGGCCAGAGCCTTACATCATCATGGGTTACTCCGAAATGAACTTCAATATTGCGGAGGCTATCAACCGGGGATGGGTGCCGGGTGCTTCAGCTGAGACGTATTATCTGAAAGGTATCAATGCTTCGCTGTCGTTCTATGGGCTGACCGAAGGGCAGACATACACCATCGGCGACCAGGGCGGTAAGACACTTGGCACAACAACCATCTCGATCAGCAACTTCCTGGCAAATCCCGGTGTGGTCTACAAGGGCAATAATCCCGAGGGCCTGGAGCAGATCCTGAACCAGAAATACGTGGCTTTTCACCAGAATTCTGGCTACGAAGCCTTCTATAACTGGCGCCGGACAGGTTTGCCTAAATCATTTGTCGCCACAGGTGGTGGTATCAATTCGAGCGGTAAAATTCCACGCCGGTGGCAATATCCGGTCGATGAGCAAACCTATAACACGGCCAACTATAAAGCGGCTGTGATGAGCCAGTTCAACGGAACTGACGATTTGAACATGGACACCTGGCTGACGAAATAATCGCCAGTTTTTACCGAAACCTATACGAAACCTATAAGGTCTCAAAAAGACCTTATAGGTTTTTCAAAAGTTCTCCAACTTTTTATAAATCTTATTTTCATGAAGAAGCTCACACTCTTTTTCTGCATCCTTGTTTCCAGTATTGCACTTGGTCAGAATAACGATACCCTGGTCTATAATGCAAAACGAGCCGTTGTTCTCGAAGGAGCCAGCAATTTTCGCGACCTGGGCGGCTACCCAACTCAAAATGGTCATCACGTAAAGTGGGGGCACCTCTATCGTTCGGCTGATATCAGCAAGCTGACCGATGCCGATTTAAAGATTCTGGCCGACCGCCATATTGCAACGGTCTGCGATCTGCGTGGTCCTGAAGAAATTAAGACGAACCCCGACCGATTGCCTGCCGGATCTGCCTGGTTTAATATGCCTGCGGGGAGCGAAAGCACGCGGGCCACGACAGCATCGTTAATGGGAGCCAAACCGGCTAACCGCGATTCAATGATGTTGGCTTTTTATGCTCGAACCGATCATCTTAAAGCAAAATACAAGCCGATGTTCGATCAATTACTGGCTCTGAATAATGATAAGGCGCTGCTTTTCCACTGTACAGCCGGAAAAGATCGTACGGGAGTCGGAGCGGCTTTGATATTATCGGCACTCGGTGTTGATCGTCCGTTTATTTTGAAAGACTATGCCGCAACGAATGAATACTGGAAGGGAAATCGTGAGCAGGTAATTCAATCGATGACCAAACAGGGTATGGATGAAAAAACAGTAAAAAGTATGCTGGCTGCTAATCCATCTTATCTGCAAAATACCTTCGATGCTATTGATCGCCAATACGGGTCAATGGACAAATTTCTGGCCCAGGAGATGGAATTAACGCCCAAAAAGTTAACCCAGTTAAGGAGCGCCTATGTGCAATAGGTATGGGCAGGGCGTTGGGATAAAATGTCACTAACGAAGCAGAGTAAGCAATTAGACTAATAAGTCGGGCAATGATACCTGTCTGCCCGTATCATTGCCCGACTTATTATTTAGGGTTTTTGATACAGGACTAAGGTATATGTTTGCCAAATTGACGGCCTTTCAACCAAAAGCGAATCGCTTTTGGTTGAAAGGCTAAAGAGTAAATTACAGTGGAAATGACCAGAAGACCAGCTAAGTTAGCATGGGTCGGTTGAAGTCGGTAGAAAACAGTATCCAGCTTGCTTTTAAGGCTAAACCCTTCTTCCATTTTCGACTATGGCACGTTCTCAATCGCTGCTTCGCACTTGTTTACAGGCCGGTTTGCTAGCCGGTACCCTTGACGGGATAGCGGGGCTTTGGCTGTATTATAACGCTACCGGTAAAAACCCGCTGGGCGTGTTCCCATACATCGCTAGTGGCGTTTTTGGTCGGGCAGCCTTCAGTGGAGGATGGCCAATGCTGGCATGGGGTGTTTTCTTTCACTACCTGATTGCTACACTTTTTGCCGTGTTTTTTGTCTTGCTCTCAGGGCAGGTAAGGTGGCTACGCCAGCACTGGGTTTTAACTGGATTACTCTACGGAGCCTTCGTCTGGGCGGTAATGAACCTGGGAGTGGTTCCTCTGTCCAACGTATCCAGAGGTCCGTTCAATCTGGCCAATGCTATTCTCAACCTTGGTATTTTATTGGTGAGTGTAGGCTTGCCGATTTCATGGATAACCAGCCGGAACGAGCCAATTGGTCAATTGGGTAAATGAAAAAGCCATTTAGGGGCTTTAATGCCCATCTCTTCTGTGAATAGATACGAATGGCTGATTGGGTGTAGGCATGCCTTGTAGGAATGAGGAACGATTATCAGCCAAAAAATGCATTTGATCCCTGCTGGTACGCCGGTGGTCAATCTCTTTTTTTCCTTCTCAACTGGTTACTTTCTTTTGTCCGGTTGTGGTAACCAGGCCATGTCGGGCATCTCTTACCGGTGCGGTACGTATCAGCGTATCCGTAAAGCCATTCATCTTGCCGCAACGCCTAAACAAGCTGGCAAAAATGACAAAAGCTAATCCTATTGATCGTAGAGATTTTCTGAAAATCGGTACTTGTGCTGCTGGAGGCCTGTTAATCTCCCTGGTTATACCTGCCAGCGCTACTCCGCGCTTAGCCATGGTATCTGCGCCAGTAACGGCTACCCTGAATGCATTTCTGCGGATTAGCGAGGATAACAGCATTCATATTAGTCTGTCAAAAGTGGAGATGGGGCAAGGTATCTGGACAACCTTACCGATGCTCATTGCTGAAGAACTGGATTGTGACTGGAACAATATAAAGGTAGAACACAGCCCTCCGGGAAAGGCGGCTGATTTTACTGAACCTTTAATCCGAAGCTCTACTGGCGGATCGGAGTCAACTGTGTCTGAATTTGATCGCTATCGTCAGGCGGGTGCAACGGCCCGAACGATGTTGGTCAGTGTCGCGGCAAAACGATTTGGCGTCTTGCCGCAGGATTGCAGAACAGAAAATGGGTATGTCATAACTGGTGCCCGGCGTATCAGCTATGGTGAAGTGGCAACCGAAGCCTTAACGTTACCAATCCCTTCGGTTAAACTTCGAGACCCTAAAGACTGGAAGTACATTGGTAAATCACAAAAGCGTCTGGATAGCCCCGACAAGCTGAATGGTAAAGCAAAATATGGCCTGGATATTCAGTTCCCTGGTTTACTGGTAGCCCTTGTTGCCCATGCTCCTGTTTTTGGAGGAAACGTAAAATCAGTTGATGCTACGCAGGCAAAAGCAATACAGGGTGTTCGTGAGGTAGTCCAGATTTCTTCGGGCGTTGCTGTACTTGCCGATCATTTCTGGGCCGCCAAACGTGGGCGGGATGCCCTGAAAATTGACTGGGAACCTGGCGAAAACTCGGCTATAGACAGTGACGCACAACGGGAAGAGTACAGAAAGTTAGCCAGCACAGAAGGAGTTATCGTTCAGAAAAAAGGCGATGTGGCTTCCGCGTTAAAAAATGCTGTTAAAACGATCGATGCGGAGTTCTATTTTCCATACCTCGCCCACGCACCGATGGAACCCCTGAACTGTACCGTAAAAATTTCTGACGACAAATGCGAACTCTGGGCGGGCACTCAATCGCCTTTACTGCATCAGGCCGAAGTCGCTGCATTTTTGGGGTTAAAGCCTGAGCAGGTAGCGTTTTACACACCTTTTCTGGGAGGCAGTTTTGGTCGGCGTGGTTCCTTTAGTTCTGACTGGATCATGGAAGCTGTTCATATCGCCAAAGCAAGCGGCAAGGCTATCAAACTGGTATGGTCGCGGGAAGACGATATTCAGGGTGGCTATTACCGACCGGTTTATGTACATCGTGTCCAAATTGGTGTCGGCTCCACTGGATATCCTGTAGCCTGGCAACACCGGATTGTTGGGCAATCTCTTTTCGTGAACACACCCTTAGCCGATGTAATCGTTCAGAATGGGATCGATTATAGCTCCGTAACGAGTGGAGGGCCTTACTCCGAAGCCATTCCCGATCATTCGTTTGAGTTGCACACTACTACTGTTGGCGTTCCGGTCCTGCCCTGGCGATCCGTAGGGAATACGCATACTGCCTTTGTCATGGAAACGCTGATTGATGAACTGGCGGTGCTTGCCTCAACAGATCCTGTTGCCTACCGACGTATCCTGTTGGACCATCATCCACGACACCTGGCTGCGCTCAATCTGGCGGTCGAAAAAGCGGAATGGGGCAAAACTTTGCCTAAAGGGACATTTCGTGGTGTAGCGGTTCACGCGGCAATGGGCAGTTATGTTGCGCAGGTAGTTGAGTTATCGATTGACAATCAGCAAATACGGATACATCGTGTCGTATGTGCCATTGATTGCGGGCTGGCGGTAAATCCCGATGGCGTTCGCGCCCAGATGGAAGGAGGGATTGTCTATGGTCTGACGGCTGCGCTCTATGGCGAGATAACGCTAGAGAAAGGACGGGTAAAACAAAGTAATTTCCACGACTACCGCATGCTGCGGATGAATGAAATGCCAGTGATCGAGGTGCATATCGTGCCGAGTACGGATAGCATGGGCGGGGCTGGTGAGCCGGGTGTTCCTCCCATCGCCCCGGCGCTTGCGAATGCACTTTTCGCAGCTACCGGCAATCGATTTCGTCGCCTGCCGATTCGACTGGACGATATTGGGAAGCCCTAATGTTGGCGAACAGATTTGTAGAAGGCACTCGTCTCGTAGTAGGAGGAATTTCGCTCAGAACCGTATACGTGCTATCAATTCCTGGCCATTGTATGGGTAAGCGGTTTCCGCTGAGCCAGTATATTCGCTGGAATAGCTAACGATTTTTTGAGCACGTATTGAGCCACGACCGGAAAATGGTCAGAAAAGGAGATACCTGACAGGGTCTGACAGGTTTTAATGTGCCAGTCACTGCTAACGAATTGTTGGTCTAGCCGTACACAAAAAGGATGACGGTTCAGTGTAAAGCCCAATCCCTGGCCAGCTTCCTCAAACGCATTCCTGAAGTTTTGACTAAGCTTTCCGTACGAATAACCCATCGGCGTTTCGTTGAAATCGCCACAAATAATGACCGGATAGCGACTGCCCGCTACGTATGATTCGACTTCCAGTAACTGCTCGTTTCGATTTTTAAATCCTTCTTTCAATCGACGGAACGTATCGATCACCTCAAAGCAGAACTGGCCGATATGGCCTGCTTTCAGGGCACTTACGGCCTGATTGGTCCGAACGCCCATCGACCATAGATGCACATTGACTACCCGAATGGTATCGGTTCCGTAAGCGATATCGGCACACAGGAAGCCGTTGATATCAGGACCATGAATTCTGTTCCAGATACGGCCATATTGATTCACAATGGGGTAGTTGGAAAATAACGCCAGTCCAATTTCCCGATCTTTATCAAAACAGGTCAGCTTTTCTACTTTGGCCGCATACTGACGTTCAATCTGTTGGTTGGGCGAATATTCCTGAAAACAGGCAATATCGGCCTTCAGCGGAGAGGCATCGAAGCCGTTATTGATGTTTGTTGGAAATGTTTCGCTGTTAAAACTCAGTACTTTCAGGGTCTGTGTCTGACCCATATCGATATCGCCAACACTTGTTCCTACCAATCTTTTTACGACCAGAAATGAGAATAAAACCCAGATCAGACCGGCCGTAGCAATCATCTTCTGTTGTTTGTAAAGCAGATAAATGCAGGAAATTAAGCCACAGGGAATGGCCAGGGGTAAGCTCATCATAACAAACCCGGTCAGCCAATGGCCAACAACGGGATAGTAACAAAAAGCCATTGTAAAAAAGAAGTAGCTGAGTGTTGTATAGGCGATAGGGAACTGACGGTATCTGTTGACTAATAGTCTGCCCGCGTTCGTTAATGTTCCCCAAAGTAGCTGTAGGACCCCCATTAAAAGACCGGCAAATTTGTGAAAAATTGACATAGCGTGAACGTTGAGATAAATGAATAGAGCGGCAAAATGCAGCCCTGCCTACTTTACATCGAAATGACCATCGCCAATTCTGATGCCTTCCGAGTACAACTCTACGGTGTAGCTGCCTGGCTTGTAAGAAGTATCCCGGCGGAAAAAGATATCGACCTGTTGGTCATTGTTTTCGAAAGGGATTGACTGGCGTGTACTATAGCCAATCTCGCGTCCTTCGAACCACAAAACACCACCAAGGCCGCTTTCGTTGACAACAGCCCCGTTGGTGTCTAATATGCGCACGTAGATGTCTTTGTTCGTTTTGAGTGCCAGCGGATTCGACGGCATGATGAACGCAATTTTCAATCGGTCGATGCGCGACGCTTTATACATACCCCCCCGACGTTCTTTGCCGTTGGCAGCCAGGGCGATTACTTCCACATTGACCGCTTTCATGGCAGAAGCCAGCGTCACTTTATCCTGCAGGTCGGCATTCTGGAGAGAATAATCAACGACCGTTCTGGCTAGTGCTGCCTTTTCGTGCTTTAACCCTTCATTTTCAGTGATGATGGTTTGCTTTTCCTCTTCGAGGGCGCGGGTTCGGCTGAGTAGCGAGCCATTTTCGTCTTTCAGCTTACGATTGTCATCCTCATGAAGAGCGAGGAAGTTTTTATAATCCCTGATTTTTAGATTGTATCGCTGAACCGAAAAGGAGAGATCGTACTTCAGTTTCTTCTTGTCGTTGTTTAACTGTCTCCGGATTCGCTCGAGTTCGGAAACGCTGCCGCCAAGCCGACGCACTTCGACAATTTTCTCATCCAGTACGTTTGAAATGGAGTCGAGCTTAAGCTGAGTGGTGGCAAATTGTTCTACTTTGGAGGTGAGTAGTTTCTGTACTTCCAGGGTTTCGTTCCGGGAACCAATGAACAGATAGGCCAGCAAAGCCAGAATTCCTGCCAGCGCCCCGATGGTCATATTTAATACTCCCTGCTTATTATTCGTCGCTTCTGCTTCCATCGCCCTCTTTCAGTAGGTAGTGCACAAAGCAACAACACTGAACTTAAGGAGGACTTAAGCTGACCTTAAATTTACCTTAAAATGAAAAAATAGTAGAAAGTGTCAGGGTAAAGGTGGTTCCTTCGGGTGTAGAACGCACCGCAATGTTGCCCTGATGGATCTGGGTGATCTGTGAAACAATGGCCAATCCTACGCCATGCCCCTTGCTCGACAGTGCCGTTGAATTACTCCGAAAGAAAGGCTGAAAAATATAAGGTAAATCAGCTTCAGGTATCTGGACGCCCTCGTTGGAAACAGCTATAGTGAGCGTTCCTCCGTTGGATTTAAAGTTAACCTTCGCGGTTTTTGTCGGCGAAAACTTACAGGCATTATCAATCAGATTCATCAGCAGTACCTGGAGCGATGCTCTGTTTCCCGGTGTAATCAGGGCGTCTTCATCGTCGGGGAAGTCGGTGAAGGTCAGTAGGATTCGATAGTCTTCATGCCATTCCTGCAACTGCGTTTTCGTTTCCCAGAGCAGCTCATCCATCCGGACTGGCTCAAATGGCATCGCATTGGCCTGAATCGACGTGTTGGCCAGTTCCAGCAACGTATTGGTTAGCTGGATCAGTGTACGGGTATCTTCCTGGAGCGATTGAAGAGTCCGCTCATAAACCTCCGGATTTCGTTTCTGAATAAGCGCGACATCAATTTGCGAATTGATCTTGGTCAGCGGGTTTTTTAACTCATGCGAAACATTGGCGATAAACATTTTTTGCGTGTTCAGCGCCTGCTCGATGCGGTCGAGCAATTGATTGAAGGTGGCAACCAGCAACCCAATTTCATCCGAACGATTCGGGTGTTCAACCCGCTTGGCCACATTGGCCGGAAAAATGGTGTTCACCTGCTGGATAATGCGCGACATCGGAGCCAGCGCCCGATCGGCAAAAAGCCAGCCCGAAATGCCCAGTAAAAGAATGGCGGCCAGAATCATGACCATCAGAATTTTCTTTAAATCATCCAGCGCTTCTTTTCCGGCCTGGTCAATACCGCTAACGATCACCCAGTTACTGCTCTTTCCTCCGCCGGTCAGGTGGATGGCTACGATCTGGTACTCATTCTGATGCAGATACAGCGTTTGGGCTGTGGAGTCGAACTGCGGAATGAATTGCTCGTGGAATTGGGTGTTTGCCGGGTTTGTGGAGAACAGAACCTCTTTGGTTTTTTCATTATAGACCGAAATGTTCTCGTTAAGCAGCGGTTCTTTATTAGCCGCGTCAATGAGTCGCAAAACCGTGCTATCGGTCTGCTGTAAATCGAATAGGAGGGTAGTTGTGGTAATGGCCCGATCCTGAAGCCGCTTAAAAAACCGCTTTTCGAGGTAAAGCTTGCTGAAGAAATACACACCAAGCGAGAAAAATAGCAGAATTAGCGTTACCAGAAAGGAGAATTGGTAGGTGAGCCGGGTACGGATATTGATCATTACGACAATAACTTTACGACATATCCCATCCCAATCTGGGTATGGAGCAATTTAGGATCGAAGTCTTTATCTATCTTTTTGCGGAGGAAATTTATGTACACTTCGATGATGTTCGTGCCGGTATCGAATGTCAGATCCCAGAACCGCTCCGCTAGTTCAACTTTAGAGATTACTCGTCCCTGATGACGCAAAAAGTACTCAAGCAACTGAAACTCTTTGGCTGTCAGCGAGATTTCTTTACCCGCCCGTACCACTTTTTTAGTATCCGGATTTAATTCCAAATCGGCGATTTTGAGTAGATTGGTCGTTTGAACCGTACTGTTATTGCGACGGGTCAGCGCTCTGACGCGGGCCATCAGTTCGCGAAACTCAAAGGGTTTCATCAGATAATCATCCGCGCCTGCATCGAGCCCAACGATTTTGTCATCGGTCGTTCCAAGGGCGGTCAGCATCAAAATTGGGGTAGATACATCGGATTCTCTCAGCTTTCGGCAAAGCTCAAGACCGTTCATGCCAGGCAAAATAATGTCTGATATAATGAGTGCGTAGGACGATCGGGAAGCCAGTTGAAAACCCATAGTCCCGTCATAAGCTACATCAACCTCCCATTGATGTTCTTCAAGGCCCTGTTTAATGCTCTGAACGGTTTTGACCTCATCTTCAATAATCAGAATTCTCATGTTACTGCTATTTCTGCAGTCGAATTTATAGAAATAAAGCATTAGATAAGCTTTTTCGATCAATAGCGGGCCTTTTTGCCACTTCCGAATCCGCCATTTTTACCCAGTTTGACTACTATTGGCTTTCTGATGAGTTATAGACAGGTTCTTTCTGCACCGAGGCAATGCAAGACCCTATGGGCACAATTCGCAGTGAGCTAACGAACGATTTCCATTGGTAGACATGCCTAGCTATAAGGCAGTTACGCTCCTATCAGAAATTAGTAACTAAAGGTATAGCTATGTCGATGGAATTAGGAGAAAGAGTAAACGATCAGCGCTGATCGATGAATAAAAATTCTGGTAATACCAGCTACTGACTATAAAGTAAATTTTTGCAAAAAACAACGCCGGACAAAATTGCCCGGCGTGTTTACATATAGAGAAAGCTAAAAATTATGCGTGTTGTGCAGGCATTGCATTCTGGATCGTTTCCATGTTGATGCCTAATCCCTGGGCAATGCTCATCCCCAGTGAGAGGTCAGCGCGGAACCAGTGACACAATTGTAAATTAATGATCTGATCGCGTTTAGGACCATCGATACCGCTCATCGCGCCAACAATGTTATTGATCGTATTGCGCTTCTGGTCGGGCGTCATCAGGCGAAACAGGTTGCCCGGTTGCGTATAATGGTCGTTTTCGCCCGGTGCATTGCGGTCATACCAGCCTGCCAGTGAATCACCCAATTCCCAGGACGGTTGTTTGTAGCTCTCGTCGGCCACGATGTTGTCAAAGCTATTCGGGAAATAGTTTGGATTGCGGCCTCCGTTGCCATCGACACGCATCTTACCGTCGCGCTGGTAGTTGGTAACGGCAAAAGGACAGCGGTTTACCGGAATCTGCTCGTAATTTCCGCCAAGCCGGTAACGGTGAGCATCGGGGTAGGAGAGAATACGACCCTGAAGCATTTTATCGGGCGAATAACTAATGCCATCGACAACGTGGGCCGGAGCAAATGCTGACTGCTCAACATCGGCAAAGTAGTTTTCCGGGTTTTCATTCAGTTCCAGAACGCCAACGTCGATCAGCGGGAAGTCGCCATGTGGCCATACTTTCGTCAGGTCGAAAGGGTTCCAGCGGAAGGTTTTGGCCTGCTCTTCGGTCATAACCTGAATTTTTACGTTCCAGCGCGGGAAGTCACCGCCATCAATGGCTTTTACCAGATCCCGCTGTGCATAATCGGCGTCAAGCCCTTTCATTTTTACAGCCTCATCGTTTTCAAAGTTTTTGATACCCTGGGCCGTTTTGAAATGAAATTTCACCCAAACCCGCTCATTGTCAGCATTGATCAGCGAGAACGTATGTGAGCCATAGCCATTCATGTGCCGGTAACCGTCGGGCGTGCCGCGATCCGACATCAGAATCAAAACCTGGTGCAGACTTTCAGGATTCAGGCTCCAGAAATCCCACATCATCGTTGGCGACTTGCAATTGGTATACGGGTCGCGTTTCTGAGTGTGAATAAAATCGCCGAATTTTTTCGGGTCTTTGATGAAAAATACGGGCGTGTTATTGCCGACCAGATCCCAGTTGCCGTCTTCGGTGTAGAATTTCAAGGCAAAGCCACGTGGGTCGCGTTCGGTATCAGCCGATCCTTTTTCACCACCAACCGTCGAAAAACGTAGAAATGTCCGTGTTTGCTTGCCAATTTCACTGAACACTTTCGCCCGTGTATACTTCGTGATGTCATGGGTTACGGTAAACGTTCCGAATGCCCCCGATCCTTTGGCGTGAACGACACGCTCCGGAATACGCTCCCGGTTGAAATGAGCCATTTTCTCGTGCAGAATATAATCCTGCAACAACAGCGGACCACGCGGCCCGACCGACATGGAATTTTCGTTTTCGTAATAAGGGCTTCCCGATGCCGTAGTGAGTTTTTTAGGTTGGTTTTCCATACGGGTAAACGAACGGTTTAGTAGTGAATGATAGCCACGCCAGATGGGTGACGACATGTTTAACAAGACAATAGTAAGAGTAAGCTACTTATCAATCAAATTGATTTAATTGATTATAGTATCGAGAACGACTATGAGAGGGGGGAGTTTTATAGACTATAAACTAATGTCCTGCTTCTGATCAGCCATCACGCTTTTTAGGGCTCCTCGGAAACCAGCTGCTGCACCATACCAACCACAATCAGATACTGGGCGGCTGCGTAGGTACTCATAATTATCCAGGCAGCTCCCGTAAAAGGCTGGAGGAATTTATCGATGGCAATAGTTGAGTCGGAAAGAATAAATAGCAATGCGCCAGCTACTACCCATGCGAAGCCCGGTAAGCTTCGGCGTTGGGTAGCCAGTATGCCCATTAGGCTCAAACAGACTACATAAACAACAACTGGCCACCAAAGTCCGGTTAGCAGCGGGTTTCCGACAAATTCAGGTCTGAGTAAGATTAGAAAGATGGTATCGTACAAGGCGAATCCGGCAGCATACAACCAGACCGATTTTGCTCCGCTCCGCTGTCTGTTCTGACGCATTGATAACCAGAAAGCCCTGCTGTAGCATACCTGCATCAACAGGAAAGCACCGAGTCCTAAGGCGAATAGATCAACTTCACGGATCATTAGAAATATATCGCCGATCAGCGCGAAAACCATGCCGATCATCAACCACCGTATGTAGGCCGAATAGCCAATCGATTGGCAGCACTGGCGGACATAAAGAATGAGCAGAGCCATAATTAGTGGTTTACAGCCGTAGTGAAGCACCCGATTGGAAAGGGTATCGCCGATGATTTCGAGCAGGGTAATAGCGGCAAACGTAAGTGTAAATGAGCGGGTTGGCTTTGCCGACATGTTGTTTGATGGGCTGGTTTAGGCTGATCAAAAGTACAGGTTAATTGGCTTAGATAACCGTTGCCATAGCGACATCTAAAAAGCTATTATCAAACCATTTGCCGGGAAGCGCGTTTATCTATAAGCACTCAACGAAAAATAACACCATCATGGATAAGGCACAGAAGTTTGAGTTGATGAACAAAGTTGTTCGTGAACTGGAAGACCTTCAAAACAGCCAGACGGCACTTATTACTAAAATCAGTCAGATTGAAGTAGACAATATGAATGGGCTGAATGATTCGTATCTGGAAAAAAATCTGGGCGATATGCATTCGAAAATCGCGGAAAACGTCGATTCAATCAATGAGATTTTCTCTCACTTTGAGACCCAGCGTGATGCTTATGCGGAAAAGAATGGTGCTGCCATTGCTGCTGCCGAAGCCGCTGCGGCTATAGAAGCAGTGAAGTAGTCTATACATAATCACAACAGGACAAGCCGGGCCAATGGCCCGGCTTGTCCTGTTTAAGGCAACTTTGGCAAAGAAACCCTAAGCTTATTCTTTCTGCCCGACTAATTTCTGCAATGCCTTCTTGCCGTCTTCATTATCTGGCCACAATAGAATAGATTTTCGATACATGGAAACCGCTTCTTCCTTTTTGCCATTTTGCTCCAGGGCAATCGCATAACTATCATAGGTATTGCCGCTTTTCGGGTAGAGTAGCGTGTTCAGTTTGAATGCCTCCAGAGACAGCTCATTGTGATTAGGCAATGCTGCTTTTAGTAAGTCAAATCCTAAGCGGTTCATTTCCAGTTCATCCAGGTAATAATGGCTGCTGTCATCTTTCAACTCGTTGAATTTGCTAATGGCATAGTCGGGCCCTTTCGTTACCAGAGCCTCTCCGTATACCCTGACAAGCGATTGCCTGAGCTGAATGTTAACAGGAGCAAGGTCATTCAGGAGGTTAGAAACGGAAACCATGACCTGAATGGGATTATTATCGGTATTGTCGTAAAAGAGTATGGTTTGATCGTTCGTGAGGTTATGGTGCAGAAAGGTGGTCAGGCCAACGATATGCCCATCGTGAAAAATGAATTTGTTGACAGGCTCCGTCTTACTGTTATAAACGCTCCAGCCTAAACCGTAGGAACGACTGCTACTACCCATGTGGTAAATCTTTCCGTTTGTTAATGTTACTGGTTGAAAGGCTGCTTCCAGTAAGGCCGGACTGATCAGTTTGCCGGTCAATAAAGTCTGGTCAAAGCGCCATAAATCCTGGATGGTGCTTACAACATTACCTGGGCCTGCCAGGCTACCCAGATGATAATAGGTATAAAACTGGTTGTGATCCAGCGAATCGACGTTTAGGTAGGCCGAAATGTACTGAGTCGGTCGGGTATATCGAATCGTATTGCGCATACCTGCTTCCCGGACATACGTTCCTGTCATACCAGCAGGAGTGAATACGTTTTTTTTCAGGTACGTAGCGAACGGTATTCGACTGATTTTTTCGACCAGCATAGTCAGCAAGACATAGTTGGTATTGTTGTAGCGCCAGTTATCACCCGGTTGGAAAAGGAGCGGTTTGTTCTGCTCGACCAGATGGGTGTAGACTTTTTGACTGCTTAGAAGTTCATCCGGATGGGCACTTATATAGGCATCTTCCTGACGCTCGAGAATTGGCAAACCGGAGGTATGAGCTAACAAATGCCGTATAGTAACGGTGGGGTATGGGAAGTCCGGAAAGTAGGTTGCCAGCATATCGTCTGGTTTTATTTTTCCTTTTTGCACCAATTGCAACACGGCAATAGCCGTAAAGGGCTTGGACAGAGAGGCCAGATTAAAATGGGTCGTATCGGTGTTCAGGACACGACGGTCGAAATCGGCATAGCCCACTGATTTTTGATAAATAATCTTCCCATGCTCGGCGACTAAAATACTGCCATTGAATAAGCGGTGATCGGCCAGGACCGTTATAAACGAATCGATCCGGGCAACTTTGGGGTGCTGGGTCTGGGCGGGCATTTGGGCAAAGCCGGGACTATTTAATCCCATCAGGAGCAGGCTCAATAAGCGTTTGATCATTGTTTTTGTCATCATTGTCTGTAGCGGTTTTTGATTAGCATTAAGTGATGAAGGGTCGATCCGAGCGCCTTAAGTAAGAAATTATTCTTATATTTAAAGCGCTGATAGACAAACTTCGAGGCAAGGTTAATTATTTTTTTGCAGCTAAGAAAATTTTCTTAGTACAATTAAGAAAACTTTCTTAGGTTTGTGTCATGAAAGCGACTAAGCATGAAAATAGCGCTCCATCGGAGCCAACCAAATCGGAGCTTGAGATTCTACAGATCTTGTGGGAGTTTGGGCCTTCAACGGCTCGTTTCGTAAACGATCACCTCAATCAGCATACCCGAAAAGTCATCTATATGTCCACGCTGAAATTAATGCAGATCATGGTGGAAAAAGGATTGCTGAAAAAAGACGAAAGTCAGATGAAACACATTTATTGGGCAGCCGTCGAAGAAGCGAAAACAAAAGGATTTCTCCTGGATCGGGTGGTGGATACGTTGTTCAATGGTTCGGCGGGTAATCTGATGATGCAACTGTTAGGCAATAAAAAAATCTCCCCACAGGAGATCGAGACGTTTCGTGAGTTACTGAAAAAAATAGACCAAAAGCAATAGCATACGATGGAAGCGCCGTTTTTAACCCACTGGTTGTCCGGGCCAATAGCCAAAGCCATTTGCTGGACACTGATTCATTCCTTATGGCTAGGCGTAATCGTTGCCTTGCTTGCCGGACTAATAATTATCGGTACGCAAAAATCGTCGTCTCGATTGCGGTATCAACTTTTGTGCGGTAGCCTGCTGTTGTTTGTCTTGTTGTCAGGATTTGCCCTCTATCGGGAGCTGACGATGTACAGGGAAGTGCTGCCCGTCATTAGCTCGACCTCAGCAAGCACTGCTCCATTTAATTCGGTATCAACCCCGCCTAACGATATAATCGTCGGAAATACAAATCTGGTTAACGGGCTGATCGCCTTCATCAATCGTGAATCGGGCTGGATTTTAGCGGTCTGGTTCCTGTTTTTCGTACTGAAAAGCCTGAACGTAATTGGCGGACTGTTCTACATTCATCGCATCCGAACGCATCAGGTTTATGCCCCCGCCGAAGAATGGCAGCATAAAGTACTAGCCTTTAGCCAGCGGCTGGGCATTCGTCAGTCGATCACCTTGCTACAGTCGCAATTGGTGAAAGTACCGGTAACTGTGGGGCTTATGAAACCGGTTATTTTGTTGCCAATGGGCCTGCTGATGCAATTGCCGCCCGAGCAGATCGAAACAATAGTATGGCATGAACTGGCGCACGTTTGGCGACGCGATTACTTCATGAACCTGCTGCAAAGTCTGGTCGAAACAGTTTTTTTCTTTAATCCGGCCTTGCTATGGATTTCTGCGCTGATTCGCGAAGAACGGGAAACCTGCTGTGATGACATCGTACTGGCTCAGACGACCAGTAAAAGCAATTACCTGGAAGCATTGCTTGCTTTTCAGGGCTACAACCGCCCGCCCGCCGACTTTGCTATGCCGCTGGGTTTCAGGAGTCAACAGTTAGTAGATCGTTTAAAGCGGATTATTACACAGGAAAACAAACGGTTAAATGTGGTTGAAAAAATTGCACTGGTAGCCGGATTACTCCTGGTTATGACCTCCTTCCTGATCCCAGAATCAAAGCCCGAACGTAGACCAGCTACAATAGCTATAAAAAAGCACAGGCTGGCGACAGCAAATGACAAACCCGAAGCAAATCCAATTCATGAACAGGTTGGCCTTCGTGCGACCCCATTGCAACAGCCCACCAGAAGTCGTCCAGTCGCCAGGCCAGCCATCGAAAAGGTAAAGACTGAACTGCCAAAGGACACGACAATAGAGTTTACCAGTATTCTTTTTGTCAATAACAATCAGGATATGATGAACCGGGAGATGGATGTGCGCGACGTAAGCGGGAATCGCTATCAGCTGAAAATCGTAGACAATAAGCTTAAATCGCTGGTAATAAATGGTGGTGTTGTCCCAGATTCAGATCTGAATCAGTACCAGAATTTGTTTCGTC
The DNA here is from genome assembly GCF_010233585.1 of Spirosoma endbachense. Taxonomy (NCBI): domain Bacteria; kingdom Pseudomonadati; phylum Bacteroidota; class Cytophagia; order Cytophagales; family Cytophagaceae; genus Spirosoma; species Spirosoma endbachense. The sequence goes on along the minus strand of NZ_CP045997.1, from coordinate 3,206,196 downwards.
AGATCGATGCTGTATTGGCCGAAAAAAGGCAGCAAAAGCAGGAGGCAATCGCTGGAGCTAACTTGAAAAGAGAAACGGAAAGGCAACAGCAACTACAACGCATGAAGGAAAGCCAGGTGAATAAGGCAAACCATCAGCAACTGTTTAACAAGACTGGCAATCCGGAAAAAAAATGGGCCGATCCAGTAAGTAAACAAAAACGACTGCCTGCCGAAACAGATAAGATCGGGAAAGTGCCCGGCGACAAAAAAAGATACATCGCACAGGCCGACAGTGCGGCTAAACGACAGTCATGGCCGGCGAAAAAACGGCCATCGCCACCGGATATAAGCCGGGATCAGGAGCGTGTACGCGGCATAATTGCAACGCTGGTCGATGAAAAGGTTGTTACTGATCCGGCGTCGGTGGATTGGTTCGGTCTGAGTGAAGACGAATTGATCGTGAACGGAAAGAAACAGCCGGATGAACTGCACCAGCGATTGAAAGCGCACTACGACATAAAACCCCGATACGGACTATACTATGGACCCGTACAGATGACTGGCTCTGGTATATTTCTGGATAAAGGCGATTTATGACGTAGCGCGAAGCCCAAAATCATACCTGTTCGGTTGTTGCCGGTAGGTGGCGAAAGACTTTGTAATCAGCATAGAACGTACCACCGGGAATAATGGACGCCAGCAGCGCTAAGGCTGTTTTACCCAATGGCCAGCCGTATTCTGTTTTTGCCTGAATGACGGTCAGGACATACATCACAAAGAGTAAGCCGTGAATCGGACCGATGATCTGTACTGCTTCCGGATGGCCACCAATTCGTTTTAAAGGCACAGCGATAAATAACAGCAGAACATACGAAAGACCTTCTGCGAAACTGACGAAGCGTAATCGGATTTTGGGCGAATTGAAGAAATGCATAGCTGGTATGTTAACGAATTAGAATGAACGAAGCCAGGGCCGTGCTGCCAGGGGCGAAAAAGGCCACGGGATAGCGACTAAAATAAGCAGGAGACTGATGGTAAAATAAAGCGCAGTTGTTTTAAATTTCTGTTGGGCCAATCGCTGGCGTTTGGCCTTGCTTGACCCAATGGTCATAATAACTACCGATATAATCATCAGGCTAATGTGAATCAGGGCAAAAAAACGAAATTCGGGCGACTGGCTGGCGTCGGGCGAGAATTTCCAGTAGTAGCTGACAATGGGACTTTTGGCGTAAAGATAGAAACCAACGAGTAATTGTGTGTGTGCCAGCGACGTAGCAACAACACGGAGTGTCTGGTCAATAGGCCCATAGGTACGTTTTTTTGCCCAGCCCCAATAGCTTCCGCCAAGGGATGCCAGTAAACTACCGAACACGAGCCAGCGCAGGGCGTTATGAACAACTAAAAGAATAGGATAGATCATTGAAGCGACAAGTCAGGTAAATCGACGCAAAGTTCTGTCAGTCTGACTTGTTATAAATAGTCGCAAACCGGCTAAGATTGGTCTGAATCAATCATTCGACGGAAATCAGTTGGACTAACCTGCGCATATTTTCGGAAAAGCTTGCCAAACGTCGACTGGTCGTCGAAGCCCATCTCGTGAGCAATTTGAGCTATAGTTAAGCCAGATTGAAACAACAATACTTTAGCTTCCAGGACAACCCGTTCGTCAATCCATACCGACGGCGATTTGCCGGTTCGGCTCTTGATTACTTTGTTGAGGTGGTTTGGGCTGACATTCAACTGTTCAGCGTATTGACTGGCTAATCGTGTTTCGCGGATTTGCGTCGTGAGCAAATCCATAAATCGCTGCACGAGCCGGTCGCCTGCATCGATTTTTGTCGCGACGGCACCCGTGTACACCCGGTTGATTTCGGTAAGCAGCGCTAAAAGGTAGGGTCGAATCAGGTCCGTTTTTGCCGATCCGTTTTCGGTGTATTCAATCGTTAGTCGATCCAGAATATTGTTTACGAATGTCGTTTGCTGGGCCGACAGCGAAATATGGGGATTGCTGGTCAGTTTTAGAAAATCAAAATCGGCATCGCCAACCGTGCTCAGCACCAATTCCTGACTAAAAAAGCACATAAACCCCACCGAATCGTTACGAATGGCGTTTAACGTGAAAATCTGTAAGGCCGGAACAAGAACCAGGTCCTGCCCGGTGAGTGTATACGCCTGATGACCAACGGTCAGATCGACCTGACCGCTCGTAAGCATAATCAGGGCGTGATTGCTGGTTCGGGAAGGAGGAAGAGGAAGTTTAATGACCGGCCAGCTATACTCAAGGGGTGCAATAATGAACTGGTTAAAATTGTCCTTAAACCGCTCTGACCACGATTCGTTTTTTATCAGAAACCGTTCGCGGGCCATCTCTGGACTAATGGCCGGAAAAACATCACCGTTCGTCATGGCTAATACAGTAATTTACTGGCCCGAAACGGACTGTCGGCTGCCTGGAGCAATTTAGCCCGCAGACGTGGGTTATAGGTTGGCCGTTCTGCCAGAAATTTACGTACCAATTGCGCCGTTTCGGGCGTCTGGTAGCCTGACAGAATGGACCGAAGCCATGATTCCGGAAAGAAAATATCGCCCGTTCGCTGAATTTCTTCCAGTAACTCCAGACTCTTCGCGAGGTATTTTGCCGAGGTTTGTACCCGTAACGGATGGTGCAGATAGCCCAGCGCGGCCGTTACCCAGGCTTCCCGTTCGCGGTTTGTTTCACTGGACAACGACGCAAAAAAAGCATCACGTTCGGCAACGTTGGATGATAGAGCGGGCATCATGAATTCTAACCGTTTCTTCCGGTCCGGGTTTTTGATCCGGATTAATTGCCTGGCCAGAATGCCCTCGGCCGCATAGTCACGTACCGCCAAAGCGAGAGCCAGGCTGGTATAATCGTCTTCCGTAAGCGTGACGCCCGCTGGTGCTTTCTGGTCGTTCCAGATGGTATAGAGCCTGTCGCGGGCTTCTGGACTGGAGGCAATGGCCTGATACAGACGGAACAGTAACTTCTTCTTGCCGGAAGCGGTTTCCCGTTCCATTGCGCGCCAGGTATCCTGCTCAACGCTCGCTGCAAGGGTCAGGCGCTGGTCTGGTTTCGTGAAATTCCAGACGATGTCCGATAACTGGCTCGTTAACAGGCGAAGATTCAGTTCTTCCGGTTCTTTGTCCAGTAAACTTTGGTAGATTTTGGCTAAACGTGCCGGGTCGATCACCTGCCTCGACAGCATATTTTCGTAGAGGTTAATGTAGGCCGCAGCCCGCGTTACCGGATTTTTAAGCGAAGCCAGTTGCAAAATCATGGCTGTATCGACCGGAAAGAGCCCATACCCTTGCCCCGATGAATTGAATACCACGAAAGAAGGAGCCGATTTGCCGACTGCCTCCGGCAGCTCGATCTGCGACTGCGTCATGGCTACGGTCAGTTCATCGACTCGATCCGGATAAACCAGCGAAACCTCAAAACCCTGCGGCCATAACCGGTTCGAGCCATCTTCTCCCTTCTGCGTAATAACGAATCGACTGATTTTGCCGGCCTTCTGATCGAGCTGATACGTGAATGTTGGCCGACCGGTTTCATTGACCCAAACCCGATTCCAGGCTTTTAGGTCGGTGGGCGTGTAAGGGTCCAGAATGGCAATGAGGTCGGCCCAGGTAGCATTATCGAAGGCATATTTTTTGAGATACGCCCGCAACCCGTCGCGCAGGGCTGTTTTGCCCATCAATCGCTCCAGTTGCCGCATCATAATGGGCGCTTTGTGGTAGATGATGCCGCCATAAAGCGTACCGGCTTCTTTCAAATTTGCCAGTGGCTGCCCGATTGGGTTGGCCCCCTCGGTACGATCGACGGCATAGGCCGCAGGGAAATGATCGACCACAAACTGAAGATCATAATTCGCATCCGGCGAGGAAACTTCGGTGATTTTGTCGGCCATGAAGTTGGCAAACACTTCTTTTAGCCAGACATCGTCGAACCAGCGCATCGTTACCAGATCGCCGAACCACATATGGGCCGTTTCGTGCGAAATCAGCGTGGCGCGGGACAATTTCTGATCGCGGGTAGCCCCATTGTCCAGAAATAAACTCGACAGCTTGTAATCGATGGCTCCCGCATGTTCCATCCCACCGTACTGGAAATCGGGAATGGCTGCGAAGTCAAACTTCCGGAACGGGTAAGGAATCTGGGTATAGTCTTCGAGAAACGTTAAGGCATCAGCATGGAGATTGAAGATCGGGTCCAGGCTGAGCCTGATTTTGGTCGTATCCGTTTCGCGATGAAGTAACGTCATCGGTCGACCTTTCATCGTCCGGGAAATGGGCGTGAATTTACCGGCTACGAACGAGAATAAGTACGTCGGGATGACTTCCGAAGCTAGAAAGTTGATCGTCTTTCGGCCGCTCGTTGCCGATGAATCCTTTACGGAAGCATTTGTCATGGCCTGCCAGCCTTTCGGAACGGTCAGGGACAGTTGAAACGAGGCCTTTATATCCGGTTGATCGAAGCAGGGGAACACCGTTCGGGCGCGGTCAGGAACGAGCAATGTATAGAGGTATTCATCGTTACGGTTAAGTGATGAATTACCTGCCGTAAACTGAATCGAAATCGTATTATTTCCCGGTTTCAGAAAAGCAGTAGAAATTAGCAAATGTTCGCTCTCAAAGACAATAGGAATGACGGTTCCGTTGATAGAAACTGACTGCAAATGAGCACGTTCTTCCTTAAAATCAAGTTGAAGTGAAGCCGTAGTTTCATTTTTACTATTGCGGGAGGCCACCCAGTTAAATGTAATTGATTCACTCGCTGGAATAGGTTGGTTTTTTTGCTCCGGAATGTCGAACTTTAAAGCATAAGTCACTTTACTGATGGTTTGCTTCCGGGTTTTTGCCAAAGCCTGCGATACACCGGTTTCGACCGGTGGCGATTGAGCAAGTACAGGGTGGTGACCAGAAAGCATAGTAAGTACATAGAGTAGGCTTGCAGTAATGCCGTAACGAGTATTTCGTGGAGAGTTCCAGACCATTTTACGTAGTTGAAGGAAGTGCAAAGTTTGTTGATTATCGCTCATTGACGGCCGATCAACCGGAAATGATAAACAACAAACCCTTAAGCTACAAACTAAACCTGGTTTGGCAGTGAGTTCGCAACGTTGGGTCAAAAATAATGCACACTATGAAATGGCATCTTACTTTTCGTGGTGATTGGTCGAATACAGCCGAAATAAATCCTTTATCTGCTGGTTACGGCATTCGTTTCAGCCGTTTCCGATCAATTGCTTTCTCTTTCCTGTTGCTTCTGCTGGTTGTTACCAGCCGAGCTGGTTCGGTGTTGATTCCGATGGATAACCAGCAGAGCAATCACCTCAAAGCCTACGGCATTGCCTACAAAGTGTTGAAAGACGGCGAAGATGTTGACTGGCTGTTAAATTATCGGGGCGGTAGTTTTCTGGTTAAGCAGACGCAGGCTGTTGAAACAGAATGTCGCGTTCGGGGTGTTTCGTTCGAAGCCATATCGGATGCCAAAGCCGCGTCGATCAGGCAGCAACTGTCTGATCCTGATCTGAACATGAACGTCGTGACGTTGCAGAAGGCGGCTAAAATTATCGTGTACTCACCGATTAAAGTTAGCCCGGCGGAGTTCGAGAATACCGATGCCGTATTGCTGGTGCTGACGTATGCCGAAATTCCGTATGAACTCGTGTATGATGAAGAAATACTGAAAGGCGACCTGCCCAAATATGACTGGCTTCACTTACACCACGAGGATTTTACCGGTCAATACGGCCGCAACATGCATCGGCAATCGCTGGCCGATATAAAAGCGCAGGAAGACATTGCCCGGAAATATGGCTACTCGAAAGTATCACAGATGAAGCTGGCCGTTGCCAAAGGGATTAAGGAATTCTGCGCCGGTGGAGGTTACCTGTTTGCTATGTGTTCGGCCGCCGAAACGCTCGATATTGCGTTGGCCGCCGAAGGGGTCGACATTGTAGGCAGCGCCTACGATGGCGATGGAGCTGATCCCGACGCTCAGGAAAAATTGGATTTTACAAAAACGTTAGCCTTCGGAAATTTTACGCTGGAAGGCGACAATGGTTACCGCGGTTTTTCGACTTTCTCCGACATTAACTCGGCGGGTGGACGCGGTTTCGATCAGCCGGGCGGTTTCTTTGAACTGTTCAATTTCTCGGCCAAATGGGATGTTATTCCGGCCATGCTCACGCAGAACCACGAGTCGATTATCAAAGAATTTTTCGGGCAGACAACTGCTTTCCGAAAGGGAGCTGTCAAGCCGAGTAGTCTGGTAATGGGTGAAGGTAAAACCTCCGATCGCTACATCTATGGTGAAGTAGGCCGAGGACAGTGGACATTCTACGGCGGTCATGATCCGGAAGGAGCACGCGGTGGGGGCGGGGGGAACTTTCGTAACCCGACGGACCTGAATCTACATCCTCATTCGCCGGGCTATCGGCTGATTCTCAATAACGTACTCTTTCCATCGGCCCGCAAGAAGAAACGGAAGACATAAGGCGATACAGCCAGATAAGCACAAAAACACCAAAGGGCTGATAGTAATCGGCCTTTTGGTGTTTTTGTGCTTATCTGGCGTAACGCTTTCGATACTTACCAGCTTTGTGAATTATTCTGGCCTTTAAAACAAAGTAAAATCGGTCTTTAAAACAAAGTTGATTGCCTGGGCGTCGCCTACTTTTGTTCCATCAAAACGGCAGAAACTGATAGAAACAGAGCCCTGCTCTGTACGCAAGATGAACTGTCGAATTGCCTGGTATTTAACACAAACAAAAGGAGATGAATTACAAAACAGTAGGAAGGTCAGGGCTGCGGGTAAGTCCGATCTGTCTTGGAGGAATGACATTAGGAGATGATTGGGGTTGGGGTGCTGACGAGGCCGAATCGGAAAAAATCATCAAACGATTTATGGAACTGGGCGGCAATTTTATTGACACCGCAAACATCTATTCCAACAATCATTCAGAAAAAATAATTGGCAATGTCGTTGGCAGCCAGTCGTCCATCCGTACCGGTATGGTACTTGCTACCAAATTTGGATTCAATGTTTTTCCGGGTAATCCAAATGGTGGTGGTAGTGGCGCAAAAGCCATTCTGGAAAATGTTCATCATTCTTTACGGCGCTTACAAACCGATTATATTGATCTGCTCTGGATACACGCCTGGGATTGGAACACACCCCTGCAAGAAACCCTGAGAACGATGGACGACCTGGTCTCGGCCGGGAAAGTCCGATACATCGGTGTTTCCAATACACCCGCCTGGAAGATTGCACAGGCGCAGATGACGGCTCATTTTAAGGGATGGACACCATTTGTCGGTCTGCAAATTGAGTATTCTTTATTGGAAAGAAGGGTTGAGGATGAACTGATGCCGATGGCTGAGGAAATGGGGCTTGGCATCACTACATGGTCGCCGTTGCGCGGTGGATTGCTTTCCGGGAAATATAATCGCCGGAATAACGGGATGGTGGACGACAGCCGCAGACAAAAAACCGGTGACGAAGCACCCTTGAAAGAGAATGAACTGGCCATTATTGATAAGCTGGAAGAATTGGCGGATGCACATCACACTACAGTTGCCTCTGTTGCATTAGCCTGGGTGTTAAGTCGTTCGGGTGTCTGCTCAACTATTATTGGCGTCAGGAATATAAACCAGCTGGAAGCAAATGCAGCCGCTATTTCCATTGGGTTAAACGAAGCTGAAATTGCTGCTTTAGATAACCTCAGTATGCCACCAGTCTCATTCGTAAATGCCAATAAAGCGGCCACACAAATGTTTCAGCACGGTGGTATTAACCTTAATGGAGTGACACCACCCGCTTTACCACAACTGGCAACGCTGCAAGTAGGAAAATATTAAAAACGCATAAACCAAAAGAGAGATACAGCAGGCATCTCTCTTTTGGTTTTACCTTCGTAATTGGTCAATTTGGGGAAATTGTGGAGAAAAATAGTAATGCTGATATCGTATTTTCCTGTGAAGTAGAAAAGCACTTTCATAGTGAAATCATAATTGAAGACCATGCCCTGATCCGGATTCTTTCCGGAGAAATGCGTGTCGTACAAGCCGACCAGACGTATGCGTTCGTGGCCGGTGATACATTTTTATTGCCCCGCGACCTCCCGGCCGCTGTTATTAAACGACCGAAGGATGGCCGTCCTTACAAATCGATATCGATTTCCCTGAAGCCAGACCGGTTGCGGGAATACTATCTGAAGCATCCCGTAAAAACAATACAATCACATAGGCCCAAAATCAAAACGTTCGATAAACACCTGTTGCTCGAAAGCTTTTTTGCTTCTCTACTGCCCTACTTTGAGATGGAACTGGTGCCCGAAACCATTATCTCCGTAAAGGTGGAAGAGGCTATTTCAATTCTCCAGAACATCGATGAACGCATCGATACCGTGCTGGCTTATTTTGGCGAACCGGGGAAAATCGACCTGGCCGATTTTATGGAAAAGAATTTTATGTTCAATATGACCATGGAAAAATTTGGTTACCTGACCGGCCGAAGTCTCACCACGTTCAAACGTGATTTTAAGAAGGCATTCAATACGACACCGCAGAAATGGCTTACTCAGAAACGGCTGGAACTGGCGCATTATCAGCTGACGGAGAAAAAGCGGAAACCAGTAGAGGTTTATTTTGAAGTAGGTTTCGAAAACCTCTCGCATTTTTCCTTTGCATTTAAAAAACAGTTTGGCTATCCTCCTAATGCTTTGGTAAAATAGCGATTCTGAAATCACCAGATTGACCAATACGGCTGGTCCCATCGTTTTGCCAGTTAGTGTAAAGCTGCCCACTCGCCCACTGTCCCAAATTTGATAGAAAATGTCCCGAATAAGTAAAGCGACTACAAAAAGTGGCTATACTTTTACGCAATAGGTCGCAACGGCTAATACGGGTCCGATTTCAGGCGGATAACAACGGATGATCGTTGCCATTGCCATAGAAATAGAACGACTTAATGGCTAATCCATGCCTTTTTGGTTCGGCTTACTGCTAACTAAAAACGGATCTTGCCTGGCTATGTAGTTCGTTAAAAACGATTTTTCAGAATTTCATTTAACTCAACGAGACTACCGTGTCAATGAGTTACGGCCTGTTATCTTTAGGGTTGAAAACCAGCAGACTATGAGCCAAAAGGGATTATACGTACAATATGGTTGTGGGTTATCGGCACCCACAGAATGGATTAACTTTGACACCTCCCCAACCCTACGTATTCAAAAAATACCCTTATTGGGCCGTTTGCTTAAAAATCAGCTCCCCTGCACGTTCCCCGCCAATGTCCGTATTGGTAATATTATCACGGGATTGCCCATACCAGCCGATTCCTGTCTGGGTGTGTATAGTTCGCACATCCTGGAACACCTTTGTCTGAACGATTTCCGGAAGGCGTTGAAAAATACGTATACCATTCTGCAACCGGGTGGTTTATTTCGCTGCATCGTTCCCGACCTGGAGACGTATGCCCGACAATACGTTGCCGAACTTGAATCGGGCGACCCCAGGGCGAGTCACCGGTTTTTATCACCCTGGGGTGAACGCGCCATGCTGGGTGTCGAGAGTCGTCCGCGCGGGGCGAAGGGCATACTAACGGCTTTGTTGGGTAATTCGCACCATCTGTGGATGTGGGATCGCCATTCGTTAACCAACGAACTGCAAGCCGCTGGTTTTGTCAGTATCCGGCCCTGCGCATTTAACGACTCGACCGATCCGATGTTCCGCTATGTAGAGGACCCGGACCGCTTTCAGTCGGCGGTTGTGCTTGAATGCTCCAAACAGCAAAGAAAGCCGTAAGCCGATCGATTGTTATCAGGTCGTTAATCCTCACAAATCAAGAGACCAATTGTCAACATTTGTTGCGGCAGGTTGAAAGGATTGACGAAATCACTCCATTCTGCAACAGTAGGCAATGCTTGCCAATCGCCTTTGGTAAGCGTATTCTCCCGAAAAACGCTGATTTATGAACGTAGTCGTACGTGTGTTCGCCAGTCTTGTCCTGCTTATGATGTCTCTTCCTGTTGTTGCACAGACCAACGCCAGTAAAGAGGAGTGGATTCAACTATTCAACGGCAAGGACCTGCGCGACTGGGACATCAAGATTGCCGGGCTTCCCCTGAATGATAATTACAAAAATACCTTCCGGGTCGAAAACGGGGTGCTTCGAATTGCCTACGACCAATACAAAACGTTCGATGGGAAATATGGGCACATGTATTACAAGACGCCCTTTTCATACTACATCGTCCGGTTTACATACCGTTTCGTTGGCAACCAGACGCCCGGCGGAGATTCGTGGAATGTTCGGAATAGCGGGGTCATGGTACATTCGCAGTCGGCTTCGAGTTTATCGCTGGGGCAGACGTTTCCTGTATCGCTGGAATTGCAATTACTGGGCGGATTAGACAAAGGAGAGCGTCATACCGCCAATCTGTGTACGCCCGGTACACAAGTACACATGGGTGGCAAACTCCGGGCCGAACACTGCATCGACTCCGATTCTAAAACCTACAATGGCGATCAGTGGGTAACATCGTCGGCCATTGTGCTGGGCGATTCCATAGTCCATCATCTGATTGGCAGGGACACCGTTCTGACCTACGAAAAAACACAGGTTGGTGGTGGGTTTGTCAGCCGTGATCACGACTGGAACGCCGGACACTTCAGCCAGGAAGCAGCCGCCTATTGGGTTAGCCGGGCCAACACGCCTCTGAGCGAGGGCTACATTGCTCTTCAGGCCGAAAGCCATCCAATTGATTTCAAAAGCGTTGAAGTGCTTAATCTGAAGGGTTGTACCGATCCGAAAGCGCTGAACTACAAGTCCTATTTTCTGAAATCAGATAATACGCAGTGTCGATATAAGTAGGTCTTTGACTTGGAGCCGTAGAGCCGTGCCACGGTTACTGATCCACTTGTTATAACCGTGGCACGGCTCTACGGCTCCAAGTCAAAGACCTGATAAGAAAAAATAGGTGTACCGGATTTAACCAGTTTCTCAATCTTCCTTTACGTCAAACCTGATGAATCGTTCTTGTCTTTATACACTTGGTCTACTGATCGGTGGACTTTCTGCTCATGCCCAGTCCTGGCAACCGGTTACCCCGAAAAATACGTGCGAAACCCGTCATGAAAACGCAGCCGCTTTGGTTGGCGACAGCCTGTATGCCATTGGCGGACGAGGTATAAAACCGCTGGAAGCACTCAATCTGAAAACATTGATCTGGAAACGTTTACCGACTCCGCCGGTTGAGATGAATCATTTTCAGGCAATCAATTACAACGGCGAAGTTTATGTAATGTGTGCTTTTGAGGGGAAATACCCGCACGAAACGCCCATTCCGAACATTTATATCTACAGCCCTAAAAAGGGCGAATGGCGCAAAGGACCAGAAATCCCAAAAGAGCGGCTGCGCGGTTCGGCAGGCGTCGTGGTTTACAAAGACAAAATTTACCTGAGCTGCGGGATCATCGATGGCCATTGGGACGGTCATGTTGCCTGGCTGGATGAATATGACCCGAAAACCAATACCTGGAAACGACTGGCCGATGCTCCCCGCACCCGCGATCACATTTCAGCCGCTGTAGTCGGCGACAAAATGTATCTGGCGGGTGGCCGAAATTCGACGGCTCGTATTAATAAAGTACTTGAAACGACTATCGCGGAGGTCGATGTGTATGATTTCAAGACCAATCGCTGGGAAACGTTGCCAGCCACATCCAACATTCCAACGCAACGGGCCGGTAGCACAGCGGTTACGCAGGGTGGAAAAGTTTGGGTAATTGGCGGTGAAACAACACAGCTACTGGCCCACAACGAGGCCGAAGCACTCGATCCCAAAACCAATCGCTGGACATCCGGCCCAAAAATGAAGCAGGGTCGTCATGGTACTCAGGCAGTTGTGTACGACGGGAAAATTTATATTGTTGCCGGTTCGGCCAATCACGGTGGAGGACCTGAACTGAATACGGTTGAAGTCCTGAAATAAGAATTTGCCCCACTGGCATTAGGAAAATGTTCTCCTGGTGCCAGTGAAACTGTTAGTTAACTTAAACGGTCGGCAATTGCCATGAATTGCGGTAGTGCGCTTTTACCAGTTCATTTGCTTTAGGATTGCTGGTAACAGTGGCTGTCGCATCGTCCCAGAATAATTGTTGTCCCAGCCGATGGGCCATGTTGCCTAACTGCGCATGCACCGCTACGTTACGCCCCACATCGACCGGGCAGTTGGGCTGCTGACGGCTTCGAATGCACTCAACAAAGTTAAGTGTGTGTCTGTCGAGGTCTTTGCCATCGCCGAACCGCGCGGGCATAGCGGGCGTGAGGTACTTGCCCGCTTCAACCTCCGGCAGCACCTCCCACTTGCCCCGATCAATAACTACTGTCCCCAGATTACCAATAAAAGCCACTCCGTGATCGCGGTCGTAGGGGCCGCGCCCGGTACCGAGTGATTGTTCCCATGACAGGGAGAAATTATCATAATCATAAAGGACCTGCATGGTGTCGGGTGTTTCGCCATCGTGATCCGGAAAGCCAAATCGGCCACCCATCGCCATCACTGATTTAGGCGTAGTGACCTGCATTCCCCATAACGCAATATCGATCATGTGAGCGCCCCAATCGGTCATCAGGCCACCAGCATAATCCCAGAAATAACGGAAAGTTCCATGGAAACGGTTGCGGTTGAAAGGATGTTGGGGTGCCGGACCCAGCCACATCGCATAGTCGACACCTGCCGGAACGGGCTCGTTGGCAACTACCGGAAAGGTTTTGCCATAGGGCATGAAAGCCCAGGTTTTTACCGACCTGATTTTGCCAATCTGGCCAGACCTGACAAAGTCGAGAGCTGCTTTCCAATGTTCACCACTTCGCTGCCATTGCCCAACCTGCACAATGCGCTTGTGTTTTCGCGCGGCTGCCACCATCAGATCACATTCCTCAATACTATTGGCTAATGGCTTTTCCACATACACGTCTTTCCCCGCCTGACAGGCATAAACCGTTGGCAGACAGTGCCAGTGGTCGGGTGTTCCGACGATAACCGCGTCGATGTCTTTGTTTTCCAGGAGCTTTCGGAAATCAGAATAGAGCGTAACCTTCTGACCCGCTGCTGCGGGTCGTTTTTCCAGCTCGGTCGCTCGTTTATTGAGCACATTCTGATCAACGTCACAGAGCGCGATACAACGTACACCCTGATGTTTGAGCATCGATGTCAGGTCGGCCCAGCCCATGTTGTTACAGCCAATCAAGCCAATCGATACGGTGTCGGCAGCTGAGAACTTTCGTTGCTGATCAGTTGCCGTCAGCTCATTCGGAAGCAAGGTGGTCAAGCCCGTAGTAACAGCCAGCTGAGTAGAGTTTTGTAGAAATTGTCGGCGCGTCGTAGTCATGAAAAAAGGGAGTAAGAGCCAGGAGTTAGTCAGGAATACTACCATAAGTCAGCGAATCATTTTTTCTTTACGATTCACTGTAAGTTTTGAGCTAAGAGGCAAACGTGATGGATCGGAGATCTATAAAAAATGGCCCACATTGCTACAGTTAGCTTTGATTCAGCTTGCTGATTGGCGATTGAATAATTTATTGTCTTTGTTTGTTATGTCACTTTTTTGGGCTATGCAATCACCTTCGCCCATACCTCAAATCGAACAATTCTCTGATGACGAACTGGTCCGGTTTTGCCTTGCTAATCCAGAGTTGAATGTTGAGCGTGACGAGAATGGCACATTGTTTATGACTTTGTCTCTCACCCACCTTCTAACCAGTTCAAATAATAGCGAGTTAATTGGCGAATTTGTCATTTGGAACCGAAAGGCCAAAGCCGGGAAAGTCATAGACTCGAATGGTGGATTTTTTCTGAAAGATAAATCCTTGAAAGCGCCGGATGTAGCCTGGATTCGTAAAGATCGTTGGGATGCGCTAAGTCTCGATGAAAAAAAATCATTTCCATACCTGGCTCCTGATTTTGTCCTGGAATTGCAATCTGATTCTGACAACATTAATGACCTGAAGAGTAAAATGGAAAAGTGGGTTCGGTTGGCGTGGTTAGTGTCAACCCGTGAACAGCAGACGTATCGTTACCAATCAGGTCAGGAAGTCAGCGTGATTCCTTTTGCCAGTACACTTTATGGCGAGGATGTGTTGCCGGGCTTTGAGACGGTTTTGGCTGATATTCTGGAATTATAGTTTCTTACTCAACCTATAAAAAATGCCCCGACTGATATCAGTCGGGGCATTTTTTATGACATGACCGAAAGCCCGCTAAACCGGAAAACCTTTGTAGTGCGGACCTGCAAGCCGTAAATTAATACGGTTGAGCCGACTGCGATTCTTCAGCTGCCTGACGGACTCCTTCTGCCTGCGTTTCATTCGGTGTAGCATGGCCGGTATTATCCTGTCGAATGCCTTCTGCTACCCGACGCCCGTAATCCTCGTCGCATTTCGTGAACAACTCAATCATCTTATCCTGAACGACTTTATGGGCCGGTTTCAACGCCCCAACCAGGTTATTGATCAGATCGTCGCGTTCCCAGTCTTCAAACGACCGATACCGTTCGCCCGCCTGTTTAAAATCGTTGGTACGCTCAATTTTTTGCCGAACCAGATTCCCGGCAACGTAAGGCGTGTGGTCGGGACCGGGTTTTGTCGATTCTTTCAAGCCGCCCAGTGATGATGGCTCGTAATTGACATGTGGATTTTGTCCCGGCGCGGTGTCTACGACATACGCCATCTGTCCATCGCGCTGGTTGGTTGCCACTCGTTTTTTCGGTGCGTTGATCGGGAGTTGCAGGTAGTTGGCGCCAACGCGATACCGTTGCGTGTCGGAGTACGATAGTGTCCGCCCCTGAAGCATTTTATCGTCTGAAAAATCCAGACCGTCAACGAGTACCCCTGTCCCGAATGCTGCCTGCTCTACCTCTGCGAAATAGTTTTCGGGATTACGATTTAGCACCATCCGGCCAATGGGTAAAAATGGAAATTGGTCAGTTGGCCAGAGTTTGGTATCATCTAAGGGGTCGAAATCGAGCTCGGGATGGTCGTCGTCGCTCATGATCTGTACGCAGAATTCCCATTCCGGAAATTCACCCCGCTCAATAGCTTCATACAGATCCTGCGTCGAGTGGTTGAAATTCTTGCCCTGAATCTGCTCTGCCTGGTCCTGGGTCAGGTTTTTGATCCCCTGTTTCGGTTCCCAGTGGTATTTTACCAGAACCCCTTCGCCTGCGTCATTGACCCATTTGTAGGTGTTGACCCCTGATCCCTGCATTTGCCGGTAAGTGGCCGGAATACCCCAGGGCGAGAACAGAAACGTAATCATATGCATGGCTTCCGGCGTATTGCTAATGAAGTCGAAAATACGCTCGCCATCCTGCCGATTCGTTACCGGGTCGGGTTTGAAAGCGTGAACCAAATCCGGAAATTTCATCGCATCCCGAATAAAAAACACTTTCAGATTATTTCCGACTAAATCCCAGTTGCCATCTTCCGTGTAAAATTTGGTTGCAAAACCCCGTGGGTCGCGTAGTGTTTCGGGAGAATGGCCACCGTGAATGACTGACGAGAATCGCACAAATACGGGTGTCTGTTTACCTTTTTGCTGGAACAATTTCGCCCGGGTATATTTCGCAATGGGTTCGTTTCCCACCAGACTATAGGCTTCAAAATACCCATGTGCACCTGCACCACGGGCATGAACAACCCGCTCCGGAATCCGCTCCCGGTCGAAATGGGTAATTTTTTCCAGAAACTGATAATTCTCCAGCGTCGTTGGCCCGCGGCTCCCAACCGTGCGCGTGTTCTGATTGTCGCTAATGGGGTGGCCTTGCCGGGTTGTTAGCGTTTGATCATCCGTATTGGCATTGTCCTTTTCTGACTGGCCATTTGCCGGATGACCATTGCCATTCTGGTTTTTCGTTTCCATAGTGAAAAGATTAAACGTAGTATCTAGTTAACCACCAGACTTTGCAGGGTGTTTAAGCAGTCACGGAAATTTAATGTACGAAGACAGCATCCTGAACGGGCTATGCCATCGGGAAGCTGGCAGGCCAAAAGTTGATTTTTGCTATTTGGGTAACAGGTCAAATGAACCAGTCGTCGGGTCGAAATTGTATTGGCGCGGAATACCCGTGGCTAGTTCAACTTTCTCAATGTCTTCGGGACTGATCGCTTCCAGTTTCATAACCAATGTCCTCAGACTGTTGCCGTGGGCGGCAACGAGCACATTCTTTCCGGCTTGCAGGCAAGGAAGAATAGTCGATTCAAAATACGGAATGACGCGGTTGTAGGTATCGGCCAGGTTTTCGCCATTAGGGGGTCGGTCTGTGAAACCACGTCGCCAGCGGAACACCTGTTCTGCGCCGAAACGTTGTTCGGCTTCGTCTTTATTCATACCCTGTAAATCGCCGTACATGCGTTCGTTGAGGGCTGCATTGCGTTGGATGGGGAGGTCGGTCTGTCCGGTTTCCTGCAGGATAATAGCCATCGTTTCAATAGCTCGCTGCAATTCGGATGTAAATCCAATGCCGAACCGATCGTCTTTTAGCAGGATTCCTGCTTCTCGGGCTTCATGCCGACCAAGATCAGTCAGGGGCGTGTCTACATTACCCGTGAATCGGTTTTCCAGATTCCACTGCGATTGTCCGTGTCGGACGATGACAAATAAAGGCATGAGGTGGGCGAATGGTCCTGTTTACTAGTACTCGTTTGAGTCACAAAGTGTTTGCCAAAGGATTGGTTCCCGGCTAAAGTGATTCTAATGGCTTCTTACTTCTCCTTGCCAACTAAATCTGTAGGGACGCCCTGCGAAAACTGATTTTTTTGAAACCGCCACCTGATTTAGTGTGTTGTCAAATTGAGCTAATCTCAATTAATGGTGCGTCGGTTGCCGTTACTAACCGGCGATTTTTCCTTCACATACCAACCAATTATTATGAGCAAAATTGCTTTGTTTGGTTTCGGCCGGATTGGTCGTACAGCTCTCCGAATCGCTCTGCGCGATAACCTCTTTACGCCTGTCGCTATCGCCGACATCAAAGATGAATCTACACTGGCAGCCCTTTTTTCTGTAGATACCAACTACGGTCGCTGGCATGAGCCTGTTAGTGGAACAGAAGGCCATCTGAAAATTGGCGATCGTGACATCCCCTATTACAATTCGGCAAAAGAAATTCCAGATTGGGGCGCTATGGGCGTCGATCTGGTAATTGACTGTACAGGGCGGGCGACAGTTCGCTCGATAGCGCAGGCTCACATCGACCGGGGTGCTAAACGTGTCCTGATCAGTGCGGCCAGTAAAACGCTGGACGATTGTGATGCCGTATTGCTGAAGGGTATTAACCTGGAAACATTCGATCCGGAAAAACACAAAATCATCAGCATGGCCAGTTGTACAACCAATGCGCTGGCGGCTGTTGTAAAGGTTATTAAAGATAATTTTGGCATCAAATCGGGCCTGTTCTCCACGGTTCATGCCTATACCAATACCCAGTCGCTGACCGACCAGCCAATGAAAGACCGGCGCGATTCGTGGGCAGCGGCTGAGAACGTAATTCCGTCTTCGTCGGGTGCGGCCAAGGCACTGAAATTCATCTGGCCAGATTTGCAAATCACGGGTAAAGCCTATCGCGTACCGGTTCGGACAGGCAGTATCGCCGAATTGAACCTGCTGACCGAAAAAGACTGCTCGGTTGAGGAAGTAAACGAGGCATTCCGGAAAGCGGCCGCTGAAGGTCCGCTCAATGGTGTCATGGATGTACTCGAAGGCGAATGGGCATCGAACCGAATTGTGGCTGATCCACACTCATCGATTATTGACCTGCCTTTGACGGCCAAACAGGGTGACCTGTTATCCGTTGCGGCCTGGTACGATAACGAATGGGGTTATGCCACTCGTTTAGCTGAAGTAGCCGCTCATTTAGCGTCGAAATAGAGTAATTTAGATTAATTGGAATCAGGATTCGAATAGGCTATATTTTCATAATATGATCTATCCGGACCCTGATTTTTTTGTTTAGCGTAGAGCAATGAAACTGTTGATACTATCTGTTAAATCCAGGAAAAGTATGTATAATTATAAATTTTATATATTTAAAAAAATCTGATACTTGGCTATTAGCAAATGAACAGACAGAAATCAAAAAGACGTACACTTTGGGCATTAGCCTTTGGCTTCATTTTGGTGAATATTGTTGCCTTTTTTCACGCCTACAAGTTTACACATTTCGCTGATACTGAAGGTAAAATCACGGAAAGCCCGGACAAACTCTCGGTGATCGATAAAATAGAACCGTTGCTTTTTGGCATAAATAATCCAAGGCCAAAAAATAAAATGAAGCCAACACAGCCGTTTGAAACCGTAAAGCTTCAAAGCAACAAGGCAATCGGATGCTGGCATATAAAGGCCGATAGCGCGAAAGGGACTATAATTTTATTCCATGGCTATGCTGGTGATAAATCAAGAATGCTTGATAAGTCGGATGAGTTTATAAAACAGGGATACAATACTTTTTTGGTGGACTTTATGGGAAGTGGCGAGTCTGAGGGGAATCAAACAACCATTGGATTTAAAGAAGCCGAGGAAGTAAAAACTGCATTTGATTATTTGGTCAGGAATGGAGAGAAACGCATTTATTTATTTGGAACATCGCAGGGAGCCGTTGCGATTTTGAAGGCACTTTATGATTACCCACTTAGTCCAAAGGGAATCATACTTGAATGCCCCTTTGGGTCAATGTATCAAACGACTTGTGCAAGGTTTACGGTTATGAAAGTTCCTTCGTTTCCAATGGCCGGACTGCTGGTTTTTTGGGGAGGTTTTCAGAATGACTTTTGGGCGTTCGGGCATAACCCAACCGACTATGCAACGCGCGTAAAATGCCCAACACTACTACTTTACGGCGAACAGGATAAGAATGTAAGCAGGCAGGAAATTGATGCCATTTATAAAAATCTAACCGGCAAAAAGGAGCTGATAACGTATCCGCTTGCCGGACATGAAAATTTTTTAAAACAATACAAACAAGCGTGGATTCGAGATACTCAGCATTTTTTACAAACCATTGGCAAATAGCTTAGGCTGCCTTAGTAAGACACACGATTTATTTGTGATATAGTTAGAAATGTAGGGAAATAATTGTTTTTATTTAATTATCTATTAGATAGATACAACTAATTTAAATTGTACTAAATCAATTTGTGCCAGGGCTTGCCGATCTTTGTATTTTGATCAGATACAACCCTTATGGCATCAACTCGTTCTAATACAGCGCTTTTCGGCGCCGAATTGGTAGGGACCGCTCTCTTGCTTTTTATCGGGTTGAGTGTTGTTATTTTCAACTGGGGAACAGGATCTGTCATGGCAACGCTCGTACCCTCAGAATCGTTACGTCGGGTCATAACCGGTTTTCTGTTTGGTTTAACGGGTTGCCTGATAACACTGTCGCCAGTCGGTAAAATCAGCGGAGCACACATCAATCCGGCCGTAAGTATAGCTTTCTGGCTTCGGGGTAAAATGAAAACCCGTATCATGATTGGCTACGTCTGTAGCCAGTTAATTGGGGCCATCATTGGCAGTCTGCCGTTGTTATTTTGGGAGCAACAAGGCCAAAGCATACGCTATGGAATTACGTTGCCCGGTGATGCAGGCATACAAGTGGCATTTATTGGCGAAGCGTTGACCACGGCCTGCCTGATTATTCTTCTGTTCCTGTTTGTTGGCAATAAAAAACTTCGGAATTATACGCCTTATACGATCCCTTTTCTATACGGATTTATGGTTTGGGCCGAGGCTCCTTTTTCCGGATGTAGTACGAATCCGGCGCGTAGTTTTGGGCCTGCCATCGTTAGTCAGTACTTTACTGATTACTGGCTATACTGGCTGGCTCCTTTGACGGGTGTCATTGCGGTAGTGTCTGTATTCCGGTTGCTCCGGTTACACCATTATTACCATCTTGAAGCGGCTCGGGTTAGTTACCACAACAGTTATACCCCTAACTGTTTAAAAACAACCGATAACCTATTCAAAGAAACGGCTCCGGTTGGAATAAGTTCTTGATTTACAGGTAAATATACTTCCTATGCGCTATCGTAATTTTAGATCGACCACAATCGCGCGATGATCAGAACCAGCCTGATCGAGGGTTCGAAATGATAGTGGAGTGAAACCGCTGTTCACAAACGCATGATCGATCGGGATCATCATTGGCGGTAAAAAGCTTGGCCATGTAGGTTGCGTTTTGATTTGCCGGGCAGCTGTCAACATCCCTTTCTGGCCCGTTTTCATACGGCCCGCATCAGGCTTGAACAACTCTTCGTAAATAGGCGAAAACGGACTAATGTTAAAGTCGCCAATCAGGACCGTTGGCCTTGCGTTATACCGGGTTTTATGGGCAGCAAAAGCCAGTTGCGCATTCCGTTCACGAAACCAGCTGGGAATTACCGGTGTATGTGGATGGACTGTAACCAGCCCTATCGCCTGACCTCGCACCTGGGTCGTCAGCGAAATAATGTGGCGTTTGCGGGCAAGCGGCAAATCGATCTGGAAGGCAGTGCGACTTCCAACCAGCGTCCAAACCTGCTGCTTCGACGGGCAGGCAAACCAGTAGGGAAATTCGGCTGCTACCTGCGTCGTCACTAAACGAATTTTATCGGGCGTCATCTCCTGCAATACGTACAGGTCAGAACGTTGCTGTTTGAGCATGGCTACTGTAGTCGCATATTCGTCGCGCGAGTAGAGAACATTGGCATGAACCACCCGGACATTGCCCTTTGCTGATGGAATTGCTGTATCGTAATCGCCCGGTATCCAGGAGGTTTGGTTCAGGTAAGCCGTACTGACCAGTGATGCAATTGCCAGAACTGATAGGACTGGCTTTACTTCTTTCCAATAGATAAGCCAGTAGAGTAGCCATAGGCCAATGAAGCCATACGATACCCATTGGTATTGAATGGTAAAATGGCTGAACAGTTCAAAAAAATAGAAACGCCCCAGAAACCGACCCGCCAGTGAACTGGCAAAAAGGCTAATGGACAAAACCGCTAACCAGCGATTGAGCCAGTGCGCGTTAACGAGTTTTTTGGGTAAACGAGATCGGTATGTGGCAGATGAAGTCGAGGCAAGCATAGAGTAAAGCTATCATACCCGACACCGGTTTTTGACTAACGAATAGCCTGGTTGGTCGGGTTTCTCGTCGTTATCAACGAGTAGTTTTATCCGTCGGTTGATCTTAAACGTGTTGGTTACTTCTCAAATATAGCTAAAAAAGGCTCATTGGCCGCTTTACGATCTGGCACACGCCTAAAAACAAGTATGAAAAAACGGTCCATCGGGCGACTTGTCACCAGCTGTCTATTTACTCTTCTGATTATCTGTTCGGAATCGATAACCTTTGGACAAACCTCGAAACCACAGTTTCGGGTCCTGGCCATGACCGAAGCTGGTGGCATCCATGCGCCTTTTGTGGCTGCGGCTAAAGTCTGGTTAAAACAGCTGGCCGACGAAAACAACTTTACAATTGATTACATCGAAAACGCAGAACCTGTCAATGATGCATTTCTGGCTAATTATCAGCTGTTTATTCAGTTAAATTATCCCCCATATATGTGGAGCGATACGGCCAGGGAAGCCTTCCGGAACTACATCACGCAGGGCAAAGGAGGCTGGGTTGGGTTTCACCACGCTACGTTGCTGGGCGAGTTCGACGGTTACCCGATGTGGCCCTGGTTTTCGGAGTTTATGGGCGGCATCCGGTATAAAAATTACATCGCCAGGTTTGCCAAAGCAACCGTACAGGTCGAAGCTAAAAACCATCCTTGCATGAAAGGCGTACCGGCCACGTTTGAGGTGCAAAAAGAGGAATGGTATACGTACAACAAAAGTCCCCGCCCGAATGTCAACGTGCTGGCAACCGTTGATGAATCGAGTTATTCGCCCGATTCGGAGATAAAAATGGGGGGCGATCACCCGGTTGTGTGGTCAAATGAGCACGTGAAGGCGCGGAATGTATACGTTTTTATGGGGCATCATCCCGATTTGTTCAGGAACGATGCCTTCACGACTATTTTCAGAAATGCTATATTCTGGGGTGTCGGAAAATAAGTGAAGAGATTCTTTTCGGAACCAAACGATACACAGACAAATGCCGGGACAATTAATCAGGGCGGGATTTTTTCTTTGCTTACTGTATGCTTCTCAGACACTGAGTGCACAATCCGTTAAGGTGCTTGCCAATCAGGTTGGTTATGAGGGCAGTAAAGCAAAGAAAGCGATTGTTGTTGCTGATCGACAGCTTACCATTTCGAATTTTCAGCTCATCAATACGGGAACCGGTAAAGTCGTTTATTCGGGGAAACCGGTATTCAGTGGTCCGGTAAACAAATGGAAAAACTGGCGATTCTGGACCATCGATTTTTCGCCCTATTCAACGGAAGGTAGCTATCAGGTGCAGATTACAACGGCGGGGAAAACCATTGCGTCGTATCCGTTCGCGATCGGGCGGAACGTTCTGGAGCAGTTTACGCTGTCCGATGTGATTTATTATTTTAAAGGACAGCGCAGTTCAGGACTACTGGACAAAGCTGATCACCACTTGATACTGGCTGGGAGACCTGCCGATACCCTCGATGTTCACGGCGGTTGGTATGATGCGTCGGGCGATTACGGAAAACATCTTTCCCATCTTACGTTCTCGTCCTATTTTAATCCCCAGCAAATTTCACTGACTGTCTGGAGTCTATTGAAAACACACGGGCAATTAACGAATCGATCGGGAACCGACTTTCGTCAGTATGTCCGTCGGTTGTTGGACGAAGCCATGTATGGAGCCGATTATCTGGTTCGGGTGCAGGCAAAAAATGGTTCCTTTTATCGATCGGTGAAAGCGCCCGGTCCCGGTAAACTGGCTAAAGACCGGGTTATTCAGGCCGAAGACAAAGCTTACCGCATCAAGCAAACCAAAGACCAGACACTGACGACCACCGCCGACGAAACCAACTGGCGTAGCTATCAGGTTAGTTATCGGTCGGGTGGGGGAGTTGCCATTGCTGCGTTGGCGATGGCATCGACTTACGACATCGACATGACGGGCGACTATAGCCCAACGGATTATTTAAAAGCAGCCGAAACCGCATTTGCTTTTCTGGAGAAAGAAAATGTGGCGATGACCAACGACGGTAAGGAAAATATTGTCGATGATTACTGTGCGCTGACCGCAGCAACGGAATTGTATAAGGCCACAAAAAAAGACGTTTACAGGAAAGCGGCTGATAAACGGGCAGGCCAATTACTAAACCGACTTGCGTCCTGGAAAAACTACAGGGATTACTGGCGGGCCGACGATCAGGACCGGCCTTTCTTTCATCCATCCGATGCGGGTTTACCAGTGGTTAGTCTGGTCTATTACTATCCGCTGGCTTCGACCGATGTCCAAAAAGCGATCAAACGAGTCATAAAACGGTCAATGGCTTATGAAATGGCCGTGACTCAGGAAGTAAATAATCCATTTGGCTATAGCAGGCAGTTGGTGCAGGATACGCTCGGAAACCGACGCACAACGTTTTTCTTTCCGCATGGCAGTGAAGCCTCTCCCTGGTGGCAGGGCGAAAATGCCCGGCTCGGTTCGATGGCAACCGCGGCCCGCCTGGCAGCTACCCTATTCACCGACGATAAGCTATTTCGTAATCAACTGGAAAGTTTTTCGCTCGATCAACTGAACTGGATATTAGGACTTAATCCATACAATGCCTGCATGGTGCAGGGGGTTGGCCACAACAATCCAGCCTATGGGTTCTTTGGTACATTCGAATATACCAATGCACCCGGCGGCATTGTAAACGGCATTACGTCCGGTTTTACAGACGAAGATGACATCGATTTTAACCTCGCGTATAAGATGACCGGTAAAGATGCCGACTGGCGATGGGCTGAACAATGGTTGCCTCATGCTGCCTGGTATCTGATGGCAGTAGCGGTTAAGGAAGAGTGAACGAACGGCTGCGTGAAATAAAACAGGACTTTCGCAAAAAGCCGTGCCACGGTTTGATTTAGCCCGATAGATTACCGTGGCACGGCTTTTTGCGAAAGTCCTGTAAAATTAGAAAACGGAGCCGAAATCCTTTGCCGTGGCCTCCGTGTTTACAAATGGAGTTACAACTGTTTCACTATCATAAAAAGCAAAAACGCCGGACATTTCTGCCCGGCGTTTTTGTGCTTTCAGGTTTACTGATTTACGGGTTGCAACCTGAATATATAGCCCGGATCTTCGACTGATACATACAGATAACCATCTGGACCCTGTTTGATGTTGCGAAGGCGACCGACGTTCTTCAGCAGGTTTTCCTGCTTAACAACTTTGTTACCCTCCATCACACAACGATTCAGGTACTGGAACCGAAGGGATCCAATCAATAGATTGCCTTTCCAGCCGGGGTATTTAGGGCTGTCGACGAAGGCCAAACCGGATGGTGCAATAGACGGTAGCCAATAAGTAAGTGGCTGTTCCATACCTTCTTTCGCCGTAAGGTTAGTGATGGGTTTGCCATCGTAGTTGATGCCGTAGCAAATAATCGGCCAGCCATAGTTAGCTCCCTTTTTAACGATGTTCAATTCATCGCCCCCGCGCGGGCCGTGCTCATTCGTCCAGATTTCGCCCGTAACCGGATGTTTGAGCATGCCCTGTGGGTTGCGGTGCCCGTAGGAATAAATGGAGCCGCGAGCGTTTTTGTCCTTTACAAACGGGTTATCTTCCGGAATTCGGCCATCGTCGTATAAGCGGTGAACTTTACCCAGATCGTTGGCGATTGATTGTGGGTTTTCCTTTTCATTGCCTCGCTCTCCCACCGATACAAACAGATAACCTTTGTTATCGAAAGCCATCCGC
The DNA here is from genome assembly GCF_010233585.1 of Spirosoma endbachense. Classification (NCBI taxonomy): domain Bacteria; kingdom Pseudomonadati; phylum Bacteroidota; class Cytophagia; order Cytophagales; family Cytophagaceae; genus Spirosoma; species Spirosoma endbachense. The sequence goes on along the minus strand of NZ_CP045997.1, from coordinate 3,181,309 downwards.
GAGCCGTAGTGGTGACGGGTTTTCGAGTAGGGCATCGCTTCAAAGATGACCTTTTGATCGGTCAGCGTGTTGCCTGCTAATTTGGCGCGCATGACGGCCGTCGTAGAAAGCTTCTGATCGCCTTCATTCTTGACCGCAGAATACGAAAAATACACAAGCTGATTTTTGGCAAAATCAGGATGCAATACAACGTCGAGAAGGCCACCCTGCCCTTCGGCCAAAACCGTTGGGCCACCTGAAATTTTGGTCTTTTGCTGGTTCTGACTAACCCGGTAAATATCGCCGGAGCGAGTGCTCACCAGCATGTCGCCTTCGGGTAAGAATGCCAGCCCCCACGGAGAGCCTAAATCCTTCGCAATCGTATCGAGCTTAACGGTCTGGCCTTCCGATGAAAAAACGTTTGACGTCGGTTTGCTGGCAAATTTATACTGGTCAACGTTTTTCAGGCTTTCCAGAATCAGGTCAGCGAGGTCGCCGATTTCTTTTTCATTCAACGTAGCTTTCCAGGTCGGCATTCCCAGGTCAGGGTATCCTCCCGAAATACTCGTCATGAGTTCGGCTTTTCCCGTACCATGTTTCCACTTCCGATCCACAAAAGCTTCCACTTTTTCGCCATGACACGAAGAGCAATAAGTCTGATAATTCTCTCGGGCGGTTTTAACGACTGGTTTTTGGTCGATAAGAAAACTGCTCAGACAGAACACGACCGCAAAGGCAGCACCAATGGTATAGCGTAGCATACAGACAGGTTGTTTTAGGGGTGAAGCGTGGGATGCGGTATTTTTACTAACTAATTTTTTGGGTAGTTACAGTACTGCAAGCTCTTTGCGTTCACCAATCTGTTGCCGCCACATGGCATAATATAGCCCTTTTTGGGCTAATAAATCAGCATGGCGACCCTGCTCGACCACCTGACCCTGTTCCAGAACGAAAATCCGGTCGGCGTGGAGGATGGTGCTCAGCCGGTGAGCGATCAGGATTGTAATATGTTGTCGTGAGCCTGATAATTCGCGTACGGTTCGGCCAATTTCTTCTTCGGTAAGGGAGTCGAGGGCCGAGGTAGCTTCATCGAAAACCAGGAGTGCCGGTTTGCGGAGCAGGGCGCGGGCAATGCTCAGCCGTTGTTTTTCGCCCCCGGATACTTTGACACCACCTTCGCCAATCACCGTATCGAGACCCTGCGGTGCGCGGGAAAGCAGCGAATCGGCAGCCGCCTGACGCAGTGCTGTCAAACATTCGGCATCGGTAGCGTTGGGTGCTACGAACCGGAGGTTTTCGCGGATGGTTCCGGCAAAAAGCTGCGTGTCCTGCGTCACAAATCCGATTTGCTCCCGAAGCTCATCCAGATTTACATCAGAACCAGGAATGTTGTTGTACAAAATCTGGCCACTCAGGGGTTTGTACAGGCCGACCAGCAACTTCACGAGTGTGGTTTTGCCAGAGCCGCTCGGACCAACAAACGCAATGGTTTCGCCGACTCCTGCATCGAATGAGATGCCATCGAGCGCCGGTTTTTCGGCGGTCAGGTGTTTGAAATGCACATCCTCGAAAGCCAGTGTTTTAAGCGATTTGACCGACTGCGGGTGAGCCGGTTGAACATCGCGGGGTGTATTCAGGATTTGCTGAAAATTAGCGAGCGAGGCTTCCGTTTCACGATAAACGTTGATGATATTACCCAATTCCTGCAACGGTCCGAAAATGGCAAACGAATAAATGAACAATGAGAAAAATTCGCCCACCGTAATGCGCTCCTGCACCACCAGAAACAACATGAGCAGCATAATGGCATTGCGGAGCAGGTTTACAAACGTTCCCTGCACAAACGAGAGCGACCGGATGTAGCGTACTTTTTTGAGTTCCAGCTTCAGGATTTTTCCGGTTGTGGCGTTCAGCCGTTCGGTTTCCTGCTGGGCCAGACCAAGGCTTTTTACCAGCTCGATGTTGCGAAGGCTTTCCGTCGTAGAACCGGCCAGCGCCGTGGTTTCAGCCACAATCGTTTTCTGTACGGTCTTGATCTTTTTGCTCAGCAGCGAACTCACAAAACCGAGCAGCGGAATGGTCAGAAAATAGGCCGGAGCAATGGGCCAATACACCGTGGCAGCATACCACATCACAAACACAATGCCCACCACCGATGTAAAGAGAACATTGACAAACGATTGAATGAGCTTTTCGACGTCGGATCGTACTTTTTGTAGTTTACCTAATGTTTCGCCCGATCGTTGGTCCTCAAAAACCTGGTAGGGCAGTTCGAGCGAATGCCGGAGACCATCGGTATAGAGTTGTGCGCCGAGCCGCTGGGTAATTACATTGACGTAATAATCCTGAAAGTTCTTGGCGATACGGCTCACCATAGCTACACCGAGTGCCTGCAAAATCAGGACACCAGCGCCGTTTTTAAGAAAGCCCCAGAAGTCGATGGTGCGTAGTGTACCACCGGGCTTCACAACATACTGGTCAATGATTTTTCGGAAGATATAAGGGTCGAGCAGCGAGAAAATCTGATTGATAGCTGCCAAAAATAGCGCAAGCGCCAACAGGCCCCAATAGCGCCGTAAATAGGTGTAAAGAAGTTGCATAAATGAGTTTGTAGTAAATGCAGTTCGTATTTGTTGTTATGCCGACTGTCCAGAATGCCGGTCTACTCTGTTTCTATAACACAAAAAAAAACGTATTGAGTCAATAAAATGAAAAAAAGCCGGATGTTTCCACCCGGCTTTTTTGCCATACTATAAGCGTTCTATCCGCAGGCCGGATGCCTGCCTTACGGCTTGCCGGTGCGTTTTTGCAGGAAATGAATTAACGGCTGAACGTCGTCGGGCAGACTCGTGTCATCGAAAGTCAAACTGACCTTCTTTGAGCCGTCATGCAGATCGAGCCGGTATTGGTAACCATCCCGCAAAGCAGGATTCCCTGAATCAGATGCATAGGCATCGGGATGCGCTAACACATGATCTACCAGCTTTTGTAAATCGGCTGGTAACTCCGTGGTTTTAACTTCCGTTTGGGCTACCTGAGGAAATAATCCCCCTTCGCGCGAATAAACTAATTTCATGATTGGCACCTTTCTTTACAAACCGACTGCCTCAAACGATTGTTTCACGGTTGCTTCGGTCGTTGCCGGTACGCTTCCGGCCTTCGCCAGTTTTTTTGCCAGTTTAAGCATCGCCGTTTTGAAACTCTTAAAGCTTGTTGTTGGCTTGAGCGTTTTCAGCGTTTCGAACCATAACAAAGCCGCTTTGTCGGTTTGAATGGCCGTAGCGACCAGAAAGAACACTTTGTTGGGAATACCGCTATTGATGTGTACTCCGCCATTGTCTGCCGATCCTTTGTAGATCGTAGTCATGTGATCGGGCTGCGGGTCTTTCCCCATCAGTGTATTGTTATACGCAGTGCCGGGCGCTTTCATCGACCGTAGCGCCTGACCCTGAAGCGCTGGCCCCATAATTTCATCACCAATCAGCCAGTCGGCCGTTGCTGCGGTCTGATTTTTGGCAACCTGTTTGATCACCGAGCCAAACACATCGGCATAGTGCTCATTGAGCGCTCCCGACTGCCCCTGATAATTCAGTCCGGCCGTATATTGCACAACTCCATGCGTAAGTTCATGCGCCGTTACGTCCAGCGCATTCGCTAAATTGATGAAAACCTGACCGTCGCCATCGCCAAAGGTCATCTCATCGCCGTCCCAGAACGCATTGGCGTATTCCTGCCCGAAATGCACATTCAGAATCAGATCGGCCCCGTGATTGTCTACTGACAGGTAATTGAACGCTTTCTTGTAATAATCGCGTACGGCTCCCGCATTTTCGTAGACTTTATTGACTACCTGATCGGTAGAAGCGACACCTCCTTCTTTACGAACGAGCAGAAGGCGCTGATGCTGCGTCGTTTTGGAGTCATAGACAAACCGGTCGGAATTTTTTGTTGGAGGAGCCAGCAGAAAGGGCTGGCTGTTGCGTAACGAGATCTGCTCAGCACGACGCGCTCTGAATTCGCGGCTAATCGTTTTCGTTTGGGTTGAGATATCAACCCCTGATTTTTTCAGTTCATCGACCACAAATGGCGGTATAATGTGGCAATTGCAGGCATGATAGTTTTTCATAAAATAAAGGGATTTAAACTGTGTTGACGTGCTGGGGTGAAATAGGGTAGTTGATCAACTGATTAATCTATAACAGATTGAATGCCAGTGATGAATATCATACTTACTAATTTGTTTGCCTTAATTCGGCTACTTATATAAACTATACGTCTGGTATTGAGGATACGAAAGTTGCCAGAAAATCAATAGAATTAGGCTTAACTTTCGACAATGGTTACGCCCGGATCGTGGTAGCTTGTCAGGTCGAAAATCGATCCTGAATCAGAATTGCCTGTGGTAGTATACGATTATAAAAGTGGCCAATCGATTCGTATTTGCCAAATTATTTTTCATAAATACATCGTACGATAACTTGAAAAAGTTATAAATTAGTTTGTTTAATTGAATTATAAGGGGAATCTTTAAAATCATTTAGGGATTTTCTTCGCTGGATTGACTATACATAAAATCACAATAGACAGCATCTCGGATGAATTACCAATCAGTCCTGGACGAGCAGTTGTTGACCTTCCTGAAAGAAGACGATGCTGAAGCTTTTAAAGAGCTTTATAATCGCTATTGGTATAAGCTTTTCAGTGTGGCTTATCACAAGATTGGTATGAAGGAAGAAGCGGAAGAGCTGGTTCACGATGTGTTTGAGAGTATCTGGAATAAGCGCCAACAACTTGTGATTAGTCATCTGGGCGCTTATCTGGTAGTCGCGATCAAGCATCTGTCAACGAATTACATTAAATCGCAGATCAATTATCGGAAGCTTCAGGAGCATCTCATTTTTCATCAGATTCAGCAATCCTTCTCGACCGAAGAGCTGGTTAATTTTTCGGAACTATCGGAGGCTCTGAAACAGGTAATGAAGAAACTTCCCGAGCAAAGCAGTGAAATTTTTAAATTAAGTCGGTTTGAAAATCAATCGGTGAAAGATATTGCCAGTCGCCTGAATATATCCGAAAAAGCGGTTGAATACCACATTACGAAATCGATCAAACTACTCAAGGAAGACCTTAAAGCCTACCACAATTATAATTAAGTAGGTCTCTTTCAAGCACTCCAAATTGTCTGTATCATGTCACAATATGACTTTGATGAATTGCTTCAGAAATACCTTGCCGGAAACTGTGATCCGGCCGAGGAGAAGCTAATTCTTGACTGGTATCAAGACATGATTGTTCCGGGCCCCGAACCCGTCGATCCACAGACGAAAGAGGTCATTCGTCAGCGCATCTGGAAAAAACTTTCCGCCAATACCATTGACAGATTAAAGACCATACCCCGGCATTGGCTTTCGCAGCATTGGATGGCCATGGCAGCCTGTGTAGCGCTCCTGATGGTGGCCGGTATTTGGCTGACCTATTCGTTCAGAACGCAGACTGGCGCGATCGCTCATCTGAATGGCAGTATAGAAATAAAAAATACAAGCCATAAGTCGCAGATAATCAAGCTTGAAGATGGTACCGTCATTCGTCTCAAACCAACCGGTATCCTGAGCTATCCGGAGCATTTCGGGGATAAGAATCGAACCGTTTACCTGAAAGGGGAAGCTTTTTTTCAGGTGAAGAAAAATCCGGCAAAGCCATTTATTGTCCACACGGGCGAGTTAGTGACAGAGGTTCTGGGAACGAGCTTTACCATAAAATCGTACGAAGGAGCCAAAGACATTGAGGTTGCAGTAACCACTGGCCGGGTGTCGGTTTATCAGGCCACCGAAAATTCGTCTGTAACCCGTAAAGAGGTGATACTGAAGCCGAATGAACGAATTACTTACAATACCCAGAGTAAAGAATTGATTCCAACGCTGGTTGAAGCGCCCCTGAAGGTAATGCCACCGAGCCAGCCCGAAAGTTTTGTCTTCAACGGAACGCCTTTACCCGATGTGCTTGCCCGGTTACAGTCGGTTTATGGAATTGATATTTTTACGGAAAGTGATGCCATGAATAGTTGCGTGCTGAATGCTGATTTGACTGAGCTTCCGATGTACAGTCAACTCGAATTGATCTGCAAATCTATTAATGCTACTTATGAAATACGAGGAACAAGCATTTTTATAAAAGGCAAAGGTTGCCAGTATGATTAGTCCTCTCAACCACTACTAGTTCATACCTAAATCGCTGATAGTACGTTCCTAAACCCTTATCAGCTTTCATCCATTTTTTCACATCCATTGGGCTGGTGTTTATCAGCTACAGGGAAGCTTTGTTTTACTCTATACCGATTACTTAACTCTTTTGCTTGACTATGAAAAAAAAATTCTCCGTAAGAACACTTCTGCTGGGGTCTTTACGGACGTCGCACACCCTTTTACTGCTCATCGCTCTCTGTGGCGGTGTGTCAACGGCCCACGCAACCCACGGACAGGAAATTTTGAATAAACCGATTTCGCTGACGCTGGAATCTGTCGACGTAAAAAGTGTACTGACTCAGATCGAGAAAATCGCCAGTGTTAAATTTGTCTATAGTACCCAGACGATTCAGACAGGTAAAAAAGTATCCGTATATGCCGATAATCGAAAATTATCTGCTGTTTTGAGCGAGATATTAACGCCAATGGGCGTTGCCTATGAGGAAGTTAGCTCGCGGATTGTTCTTCGGAAGGTGGAAGTAGAAAGCGGGGCCAACCGCCCAAACGTCGAAGCCCCCAATCCGATGGCCGTCGTAACCGGTCAGGTTTCCGATGAGAAGGGGGCTCCCATCCCAGGCGCAACAGTCTTAGTGAAAAACAGCCAGCTAGGAACCACATCCGATGCGGCCGGTAAATTTTCGATCAATGCGCCCGATAATTCGATTCTCGTATTCAGCGCCATTGGTTTTGAAGGAAAGGAAGTGACCGTGGGTAATCAAACCCAGATCAATGTCGTCCTGAAAGAGTCATCACAAAACCTCAATGAGGTTGTCGTTACAGCGCTGGGTATTAAGAAGGAATCCAAAAAATTAGGATACGCTACAGCCACAGTAAATACGGACCAGATCACCGTTAACCGGACCACGAACCTGGGAAATAGTTTGCAGGGGAAGGTTGCGGGCGTAAACGTCACGGCTCCGGCGGGTGGACCCGGCGGCACATCTAAAATCCGGATTCGGGGCCAATCGTCATTTAAAGGCGATAACTCCCCATTGATCATCGTCAACGGGGTGCCGATCAACAATACCAACTTTTCGAGCCGTCAGGGCGATGTTGACGGAACATCGAACCGGGGTGGTTCGGCTGCCGATGGCGGAGATGGTCTACAAAGCATTAATCAGGATGATATTCAGACACTTACCGTTCTGAAAGGGTCAACGGCTGCGGCACTTTACGGATTCAGAGCGAAAGATGGTGCCATTGTAATTACAACAAAAACGGGTCGATCTGGTGGCGGAATCGGTGTTGATTATAACTCCAACTTCACTGCCGATCAGGCCCTCGATTACACTGATTTTCAGTATGAGTACGGCCAGGGTGAACACAATATCCGCCCGCAAACGGTTGGTGAAGCGCAAAGTACGGGCGTCTATAGCTTTGGCGAAAAAATCGATGGTAAGCCTACCTATCAGTTTGATGGCGTACAACGGCCCTATACAGCGAATAAAAACCGGATTCGTCAGTTCTATCGCACCGGTACAAACTGGACGAATACGATAGCCCTGTCGGGTGGCAATGATAAAGGAGCGTTCCGGCTATCGTTTGCCAACAATGATGCCAACTCCATCATGCCCAACTCGGACTATCACAAACGAATCATCAACCTGTCGCTGAATTACCAGTTCACGCCCAAGTTTACGGTTCAGCTGAACGGGAACTACTCGAACGAGTTCAACCACAATCCTCCGCAGATCGGCTTGCAGGATATGAACGCCAATACAACGGTCTATACCACGGCCAATACGGTTGATATGCAGGTGCTCAAAGATGGTCGATATGACGAAAATGGGTACGAGCGGGCTACGTCCCGGCTTACCAACCGGAACAATCCGTACTGGGTTGCCTACGACCGTTTCGAGAATATCCACCGGGACCGGCTCTTTGGCAATGCTACCTTGCGGTATCAGTTTACCGACTGGCTTTATTTGCAGGGTCGGGCGGGGCAAGATTACTATACCCGTCCTTATGATTACGACAAACCGACCGGTACACGTTCGTTAGCGGCAGCGGCCAGCGGTTTTAATGGCTATTATTATCAGGAAGTAATCACCTTCCGGGAGAAGAATTTCGATTTTCTGCTGGGGGCGAACCGCACATTTGGCAACTTCAGTATGGACCTGACCCTGGGCGGCAACCAACTGCAACAGGAATATACCAACAATAGCGCGGCTGCTACCAACTTCTATATTCGGGGTCTGTATACGATCATGAATGGTCAGATTAAAGACCCCCAATATGCCTATAGCAAGAAGAAGGTCAACTCGTTGTATGGAGCCGCTGAGTTCTCCTATAAAAACGTTGTGTTCATCAATGCAACCGCGCGGAACGACTGGTTTTCAACGCTGAACCCACAATCGAACAGTTATCTGTATCCATCGATCAGTGGTAGCCTGGTGTTGAGCGATGCGCTCAAACAGCGCCCGACCTGGTTGAATTATGCGAAAATCCGGGCAGCCTATGCTGAGGTTGGCGGTGATACGGACCCGTATCAAAGCAACCTGTATTATAGCCTGAATGCCAATTCGTTTCAGGGACAGGCGCTGGGAACAATTGGCACCAATGTCAGCCCAAACGCCAACCTCCGACCGCTGAAAGTTAGGGAAGCTGAAGTCGGTATCGAACTGCGTGCGCTGAACAACCGGGTGAGTTTAGACATGGCGGTGTACCGTAAAAACACGGTCGATGAAATTCTGAACGTTGGTATTTCCAATGCGTCGGGTTATGACAACACGAAAGTAAACGTAGGCCGTCTGCGCAATCAGGGGGTTGAAATGCTGTTAACCCTGGTGCCTGTTAAAGCCAAAGACATTAACTGGGAAACGAGCTTCAACGTTACCTATAACGAAAGCCTGGTACTGGCGCTGGCCGACAACCAGCCTGGGTTTAAAGTCGGTCAGGGGGACTTTTTCGGCGAAGTATGGCAGGAAGTAGGCAAACCAATGGCCTCTTTACGGGGCTTTGCCTACAAGCGTGATGCACAGGGGCAAATCATTACGGCGGGCGGGAAGCCTGTAGCCGGTGATTTCGTGACCTTCGGCAGCGCCATTCCGAAGTGGACGGGTGGCTGGTTGAACACGGTTACGTATAAGGGTATCCGTATCTTTACGCAGATCGATTTTAAAGCGGGTAACAAAATTATTTCGAACTCGAACCTGAACTTCCTGCGTCATGGCTTGTCGAAAGAGTCGCTGGTTGGGCGTGAGGGTGGTGTGGTTTTCAATGGTGTCAATGCGGATGGGTCGAAGAATACGCAGGCGGTCGATGCCGAAGATTTCTACGCCAGTTACCGCAGCACGAACCTGGCCGAACCGTTTATCTATAACGGTGGATTTGTTCGGTGGAGAGCCCTGTCAGTTGGTTATGATCTGTCGCGTTTTGTCAATAAAACCTTTATCAAAGGCCTGACACTGTCGGCAATCTGTAACAACGTACTGATGATTAAGAAATTTCTGCCGAACCTGGACCCGGAAGCCGTTAACGGAGCATCGGATAATATTCAGGGAATTGAAACCCATACCTTACCGACAACACGTAGCTACGGCCTGAACCTGAGTCTGAAACTTTGATCCTTTTTTGCTTATAACACTATGAAAAATAAACTCTGTTTTCTGGCCCTTACGGTAGTAGGCATAGGGCTGAGCAGTTGCGATAAAGGCTTTCAGGAAGTAAACATAAATCCGGTACAGCCAACGGTCGTCGATCCGATCTACCTGTTTTCCAATGCCGAGTTTTCAACTACAATATCCTCTCAGACTATTATTTACGAAGAGGCCATTGTTCAGCAGGTTTTGACGCCCTACAATGGTGTCAACGAAGGGGGCAATCACAATGTCGACGTTCGGGCGAATACCATGATCAACTGGAACTACCTCTACAGTGGGACCGGCAATGGCAACAATGGGCCAATTAAATTATTGGCCGATGTCATGAATCAGACCAAAGCCAACACGGCCCGCAGTAATCTCTACAACATGGCTCGTATCTGGAAGGCCTACGTTTTCCTGATTCTGGTCGATACGTATGGCGACATACCCTACAAACAGGCCGGGCAGGCGTATCTGTCGGGGGTTAATTTGCCGGTTTATGACAACCAGCAGGAGATTTATACCGACCTGCTGAACGAAGTCGATCAGGCTACCACCGCCCTCGATGCGACGAAAACCATCGAAACCGGCGATATATTCTTCAAGGGTAATATTGCTCAGTGGAAGCGATTTGGAAATTCGTTACTGCTCCGGATGGCGATGCGACTGACGAAAGTCGATGCGCAGAAAGCCCAGACGCTGGTTCAGAAGGCGTTTCAGAACGGGGTGATGCAATCGAATGACGACAATGTCAAAATACAGTTTACGAGCATTTTCAACAGTCCGCTCAGCAATCTATGGAATGGTACCGAGAAGGCCAATTTTTACCTGGCCCAGCCTTTTATCGATTACCTGAAAACGACGAAAGACCCACGCCTGAAGGTAATTGCGACCAAATATGCCGAACCGTCTAAAAATCCGGATGCAACCACCGAGGATAACACCCCGGCTAATCAGGTGGGTATTCCGGTTGGCTACGATGATGGTAGTATCAAAACGGCTCCTGGTTTCCCCGGAACCGTAGGATCGGGTGGCTGGAAGTACTCGCAATTGAACCGGCGCACGCTGGGTAAGGTCGATGCGGTTCAATATTACATCACGCATGCACAAACTCAGCTCTTGCTGGCCGAAGCTGCACAGCGGGGCTGGATTCAGGGAAAAGCCAGTGACTTTTATCAGGCTGGCGTTCGGGCGCACATGAGCCAGATAACCGATCCGGCCTACCCCATTACGGCGGCTGATATGGACGCATACCTGACAGCCAATCCATTCGATGCAACGAATGCGCTGAACCAGATTAATTCGCAGTATTGGGTGGCATCACTGCTCAACGGCCCCGAGGCATGGGCCAACTGGCGCCGAAGCGGTTACCCAGCCCTGGCCCCTAACCCATATCCGGGTAAAACCATTAAAGGGGATTTCATTCATCGATTGACCTACCCATCCAACGAGCGTTCGGTGAACGTGACTAATTACAATCTGGCTGTTGCCCGGCAGGGTGCCGACGATCTCGATACCCGACTATTCTGGGATAAATAAGCAACCTGGTTCTGGCTGGCATAAAACCTCCCGCTACACGTGCATGAGTACGTGTAGCGGGCAGGCAGAGGATTGCTGTGCCCACCTGACTGCATTTCTGTATCGTTGATTTGCCTTGTTTCTGATGTCATGAAGAATTTACACGCCGTTGCACTGGCCGGAGCGGGATTGCTGCTGGTAATTGCGGCCAGTATGGCCATCGTGGGTTATGGTGCTTCTGCTGGTTGGTTCGTTATTGGTGGTTTGTTGTTGCTGGCATTTGGCGTCCGGCGCTTTCCGGCCTATGCGGGTCTATCGTTTACGGTACTGATATCGGTAGCCGTTGCCCTGGCTATGTACCACCCGGACTGGCTGCAGAATTGGGGTGGTTTTGAATTGAAAAAGCTGATCATCCCCTTGCTTCAGATCATCATGTTCGGCATGGGGTCACAATCGAGCCTCGACGATTTTGCAGGGATTCTCAAAAACCCGAAAGGGGTACTGGTAGGCATTGGGAGCCATTACATCATTATGCCTTTAATTGGTTATCTGCTGGCCACGTTACTGCCGCTTCCGCCAGCCATTGCCATGGGAATTGTACTGGTGGGTTGTTCGCCAAGTGGTTTAGCCTCGAATGTAATGGCATTTATTGCCCGAGCCAATGTGCCGCTTTCGATCACCGTCACAGCTTTTTCAACGCTACTATCGCCTTTTCTGACGCCAGCCCTCCTGAAGCTATTAGCTGGTCAACTGGTTCCGGTCGATTTCTGGAAGATGGTCATGGAAATTCTCAACATTACCATTCTACCCATCGTGGCCGGACTTCTGTTCAACGCCTTTGCCTATGCCAATCAAACGCGTCGCAGCGTGGGTATTCAACTGGTTATCTACCTGGCAATCATTGTGCTTAAGAACTACCTCGCCATCCAAACAGGCGAAGGGTCTATGCTGGAGGGTACACTCTGGAATATTGGCTGGTTTTTGGTAGTACCGATTGTTGGCGGGTGGTTGTTTCATCGGATCTCGGGCGGTCGACGCGATATTCTCGACCGGGTTTTGTCGATGCTATCGATGGTGGGCATCACGGTTATTGTAACCGTCATTACGGCAGCGGGCCAGAAAAGCCTGCTCGACGTAGGGTTACTGTTGCTCCTTGCCTGCTTTCTTCACAACACGCTGGGGTATCTGCTGGGTTACTGGACTTGCCGGGCAGTTGGCCTCAATGAGCAATCAAGTCGATCGGTGGCCTTTGAGGTGGGTATGCAAAATGCGGGCATGGCTTCTGGCCTGGCGTTGCAGATGGGCCAGCTAGCCACAACCGGATTAGCCCCTGCCATTTTTGGACCGCTCATGAATACATCGGGTTCGATGCTGGCCAACTGGTGGCGGAATCGCTCAGGCGACGATCGCGAAGAAAATCTTGCCCAGCCGTTAAGCCAAACCCCGAAGGCATTGGAATCCTGAAAATTGATTATACCTAATCCTGCTACGATCATGAAAACGACTTTACTATTCACCGCTGCCCTGTCTGCATTGTTCATGCAGTGGCAGGCTCAACAAATTGCCGCAACCAAAGAGACGATTTCGGCCTATTCTCAGGAATGGAAGGGGGAGCGCTACCCCGATGGCCGTCCTAAAGTATCCGACGATTTAGTAAAACGCCTGAAAGATATATCCATCGAAGAAGCCTGGGGTGTGTTGAGAAACGAAGGCTACACCAACCAGTTTGAAGCCGGTTGGCAGATTATTCACCCCGATAAGGTGCTTGCCGGGCGTGTTGTAACGGCTCAATACATGCCATCGCGCCCAGACATGGAAAAGCCGATCAAAGAGAAAGGGAAAACCGAAAAACGCTCGGGAGGCCCCAATGCCTGGCCAATTGATGTGCTTCAGGAAAATGACGTTTATGTGGCCGATGGGTACGGTAAAATCATTGATGGTACGTTGATTGGCGACAATCTGGGCAATTCTATTTTCGCCAAATCAAAAACGGGTATCGTATTCGATGCCGGGGTACGTGATCTGGAGGGCCTGGAAGAAATCGACGGATTCGTCGGGTTCGTGCGTGGTGTCGACCCGTCCTTCATTAAAGACATGCTGATGACCGGCATTAACTACCCCATTCGCATTGGGCGGTCAACGGTGCTGCCCGGCGATCTTATTCTGGGCAAAAAAGAAGGCGTAATCTTTATTCCGGCCCACCTGGCCGAGAAAGTGATTACCAGTGCCGAGTGGGTTGCTTTACAGGACGATTTTGGCCATCAGATGCTGCGGGAGGGAAAATACACGCCCGGCGAAATCGATATGAAATGGAGTCCTGCCATTATTACAACGTTCCGGGCCTGGCTCAAGCAACATCCCGAAAAAGTAAAAATGTCGGCTCAGGAGCTGGAAAAACGGATTACCGCTCTGTAATCCATGCCCCAGAGTGCACAAACAAGACAAACGCTAGTAATCGATTGATCCAATTTAAAATCTCAGAATCAGCATGACAACTATTCTTGATCGCTTCCGCTACAAAGGGCCTGAAGCGCCCACCCAAAAACAGGTTGAACAGGCTGTCAATCAGTCTATAAATCCGGCTGCTGACCGTCGCGGTTTCCTGAAGAAAACTGCGTTGGGAGGCCTATCACTGGGTATGTTATTTGACCACGATGCCCATGCCGAGATGGAGTTTATTACGCAGAAGGTAAGTCGTGATTCCAAACCATCGGAACTGAAAATTACCGATATGCGCATTGCAGTGCTAAATGGTGTGCCCTTCAGCAGCCCCATCATTCGCATCGATACCAACCAGGGACTCGTAGGCTGGGGGGAGGTTCGCGACGGAGCCAGCGCCAACTATGCCCTGATGCTTAAAAGCCGCCTGCTGGGTAAAAATCCCTGCAACGTTGAACAGATCTTCAAACAGATTAAGCAGTTTGGCGGGCACAGCCGGGCAGCCGGTGGCGTCTGCGGAGTTGAAATGGCCCTTTGGGATCTGGCCGGTAAAGCCTATAACGTACCAGCTTATCAGTTGCTGGGCGGTAAATACCGCGATTTCATTCGGTTGTATGCCGATACACCCGAAGCCGATACTTACGAAGGCTTTGCCGAGAACATGAAGAAACGCCGGGATCAGGGTTATACCTTCCTGAAAATGGACTTTGGTATCGGCATGCTGGCCGATCAGCCGGGCATGCTGGTCAATGCCAATAACTGGAGCGTGAAGCAGCAGTGGAACGATCGGGAAGTCGGGAAACTGGGGAATTATGCCAATACGAAGCACCCGTTCACCCGTATTCAGGTGACGAAGAAAGGGCTTGATCGACTGGTCGATCACGTTGGCAAAGTACGCGAGATTGTCGGTTATGATACGCCACTGGCTGCTGACCACTTTGGCCACTTCGATGTGAACACGGCCATCCAGATTGGTAAGGCGATGGAGCCTTTCCGGCTGGCCTGGCTCGAAGACCTTGTTCCCTGGATGTACACCGACCAGTGGAAGCAAATTTCGGATGCGATCGATACGCCCACGCTGACGGGCGAAGACATCTACCTGAAAGAAGGCTTCATCAAATTGATCGACGCCAAAGCCATTGATATGATCCATCCGGATCTGGCGACCTCGGGTGGTTTGCTGGAAACCAAGAAAATCGGGGATTATGCGGAGGAGAAGGGCATACCGATGGCAATGCACTTTGCGGGTTCACCGATTTCGATGATGGCCAACGTGCATTGTGCGGCTGCCACCGAGAATTTTGTGGCGCTGGAACACCACGGTGTGGATGTGGCGGGTTGGGAAGATCTGGTAACGGGTATGAAGCCAATTGTTGATAAGGGCTTTGTTCGGGTGCCCGAAAAGCCGGGCCTTGGTGTTGAATTGAATGAGGATGCGGCCAAGAAGTTCCTGAAAAAAGGAGCCACCTGGTTTGCACCGACCGATACGTGGAATACCCGTGATTCGGCCGATCGGGAGTGGAGTTAGGCGGTGAGCAGTCTTCAGTAGGGAGTACTCAGTAGACAGTCAACCCACTGTCTACTGAGTACTCCCTACTGCATTTTCAGGATTCTCGGTAATGGTGTAGGCGACCGCACGGCTGTTGGGTGCTGCGTTTAAATGAGTCCACTCGCTATACTGACGGGTAAAAGCGGCTCCGTAGTAGAAAATCAACGAGGAGTAAAAGACAAAGAGAAGCAGTAAAATAATAGACCCTGATGTTCCGTATAGCGACGCTATCTGACCATGAATCAACAGCCGATTTAAAACAACCTCACCTATTTTAAACAGAACGCTTGTAAAAAGGGCCCCGAGCCAAATGGCACGCCAGGCAATTCGGATATCCGGCAAAAACTTGAAAAGTAACGCAAACCAGACCGTGCGGATAAGGATAGAGGTTAAGGAATTCCAGAGCGTTACCATGCCACCGTAATAGGCGAGGGAAGAAAAGAATGATTTGATCGGTGTCTGCGCCATAAACTGCTCCAGCGTTACGGATAAACTGAATAGAAAGCCAGATCCAACAATAATAGCCAGTGCAATCAGCTTATCCGTCAACACATACAGGAAGTTACGCCCTGGTTTCGTTTTGATATTCCACAGTTGATTTATTGAGTTTTTGACGATTGCAAACAAGGTAGTTGAGGCCACAAAGAGTAATACAACACTAAGCACCGTTAATGGGAGCCCGGCCCTGGGTTGTTGAAGTCGATGCGAAATAGCTTCCAGTTGATTGGCACTTTTAGGGCCAAACAAGCCTGCTAACTCATCGAATAGCTGGCCACTGACTTGCTGATAATGGTCGTTGAAGACATGGCTAAGTACATTGCTGAGAATAATAACAATGGGTGGTAAAGCAAAGAAGGTAAAAAAGGCCGTTGCCCCGGCCATGCGTATCGGATCGTTAGACCGTAAGTTGTCGAAAGCTTGCTTTAGGAGTAAGAAGACAGGGATCACGTTTTTCAACGGCTAAACAGGTCAGGTACAATGAAGTAACCCGATGTGCAGCCATAGAGTTTTACCGATGTCCTGATTTAATAATGGGCACCGATCTGCCAACTCACTATGGCTGGACTTATTTGGATGTGGTTAGTTGGAAGCCTGGGAAGAACCATGTTTCGCGCCAAAATTTTGCACCAGCCGACCAAAAGGAGCATGAAGCTCGACGTACGGATTAGGTGATAAACGACCGGCACAACCTACGTGCGAGTAGGCCGGATTGAGCAGATTAGCCCGGTGATGAGGAGAAGCCAGCCATTGCCGAACAGCATAGCGGGCAAAATCAGCATAGCTGTAGGGTTGATACAACTGCTTTGTCTCACTATCTAAATACTCATAACGCCCCATACGGGCATTACGACGAACACCAAACCATTCGGGCGTATCAATGGTCTGGTATTGTCCGATGTTCTCGGCCGTCCAGTTGAACCGATCCGTTCGCTGACGGATACGCCTATCTGCGGTTAGCTCAGCTAAACTGTATAAGTTTTCGTGACTGTAGTACTTCATTTTAATCATCGACTCGGCATGAGAACTGGCCGCCAGATAAAGTGCCAGGTCATACTGCAAGGGTTGTAAGCCTGCATGATGGCGAGCCTCATTGGTAGCATGAAACAGAGCGGCATCCAGCAGCAGCGTGTCGGGGTTGGCCAGCGCTATGAGTTGGCAGCTCGCAGGTTGGGCGAAAAAAGCTTCATCCGTCAACTGGTAATAAGCAGGTATGGTGTTCGCTGCGGTTATCCAGTGGTAAAGTTGAAAAATGATCCACCAGTTCATGATTTCAGAACTACGTTAAGGCATTCTCTGTGAGTCGAAATGAATGATGCAAGGCGAAGGAAAAAGCGGCTGAAAACACTATTCTACTTTAGCCGGGCTTTTTGTCTGGAGGTGTGCCACGCTTTACAATGATGCGCAAACAAACCGTGACACACCTCCAGACAAAAAGCCCGGCTAAGCACAAAAAAAGTCCCGCAAAAACGGGACTGAAAAAGAATAGCGCTATATATAGGCAGCTGTAGATCGTATCGCAAGCCAGCCCGTCAACGCAAGCCGGGTTATTGCTTTGTTTCCTGTTTCCGCATCGGCATACTATCAATGGTGCGAAACAGGTCCTGCGAAGTAACAGGCTTTTGGTAGGTTTGCTTGACACCGCCATCTTTACCGATGAGCCAGCCAATGAAATCTTCGGAAGGGATCAGTTTGTAATCGTGCATCAGAAACTGGCGGTCGGGTTCCTGTAATTCAGAGGCTACGATGACAATAACATCAAGGTCGCGCTCGGTGAGGCCATCTTTCGCTTCATTAAGAGATTCCTGCTGCTCAATGAGGTAGTGCTGAGCGTCGTCGCGGCCATAAAGCAATAACACACGCCGATGGTCTTTCTTTTCACTCAATATCGCCTTAAGTGATTTCTGCTGATTCGCTACGCTTTCCATAATAGGGGTGAGTCCAATTAATAAACCAATTAGTGGTATCAACCAATGATAGCGCATAGTGTTTATCGACGATAAAAGATGTTGGACTTGGATACTGGACGCTGAATTAAATCAGGCTAGCGTCCGGTAGCTATGTTCAGCTCAATTAAATAAATCCTCAGACCGCTCCAGCATTAGAATAGAAGCCTGTGGAACAATGACATATTGCTCGCCTTCGTATTGCAGATCAATGGCATTTCGTTGCAGGTAAATCGCAACGTCACCTTCCTGCGCCTGAAGCGGCATATATTTCACTTTCTCTTCCGTTTCTTTCCAGGGTTCATCATCAACAGGCGAAGGAATCGGATAACCAGGCCCCACTTTAATAACGTAACCAGACTGGACTTGTTCACGCTCCTGCACCGTTGGAGGCAGGTATAAGCCACTGGCCGTGCGGTCGGAGGGATCTTTGGGTTTTATAAGAACCCGATCGCCAACCACAATCAGGCGTGTAAGTTTATTATCAGCTGTAATATTAACCATGTCAGTTGCTAGTCAAAAATCAATAATCGTCAGGGAAGGGTAGAAGCAACTTTGGGACAAAAGCTGCGTAAACAGACAAATTGACAGTCAGAAAATACGTAGTCGTCAGAAGGACCGACTGTCGGTGCAGTTAGGGTACCGGATCGTAACCCTGACCACCCCAGGGATGACACCGACTGATCCGTTTCAGGCCAAGCCACCCGCCCCGAATTGGTCCATGCTTATGAATAGCCTCAATCGCATACTGCGAACAGGTTGGCGTATATCGGCATGCATTCGGGAAATAAGGGGAGATTGCGGCCTGATAAATCCTGACCACCCCAATCAGAACAGATTTCATCATACGTCTATAACACGAAAACGACTAAAAACTTTCCCGCAATCCGTATATTTGTCCGCCGTCGCTCGTTATCAATCGACGTTGACTCTGATTCGTTATGCTGCAATACGTGATTTGGGACGTTAATCCCGAAATTTTTCACATTGGGTCATTCTCAGTGCGTTGGTATGGCCTGTTATTCGCAATGGGTTTTTTGATCGGAATGCAGATCATGACCTACATCTTCAAAAAAGAAAACAAACCCGTTGCCGACACCGATACCTTGTTGATTTACATGGTCGTTGCCACCATTCTGGGCGCTCGTATTGGGCATTTTCTGTTCTATGAACCCGAAGTTCTGTTTAAAAATCCGCTCGAAGTAATTCTGCCGCCCTATCGGGGACTGGCCAGTCATGGTGCTACGATCGGTATTCTGACTGGTTTGTGGTTGTATTCGCGCCGGAAAGAAAGCCGCCTGACGAAGCAGACTTTCCTCTGGGTAACCGACCGTATCGTGATCACGGTAGCTCTGGGTGGAGCCAGCATACGGCTAGGCAATTTGATGAATTCCGAAATTGTTGGCCGCCCAACAGACGTTCCCTGGGCGTTTATTTTCCTGAATAACAGCGAATACGCGAAAATTCCGCGCCATCCTGCACAGTTATATGAGTCGCTGTCTTGCCTGGTTCTGTTCTTTTTTCTGCTCTGGTTCTGGAATTATTACAAAGAACGTACTCCTCGCGGCAGTATGCTGGGGATCTTCCTGATCTGGGTATTCGGCCTGCGTTTCTTCTACGAATACCTGAAAGAAAATCAGGTACCTTTTGAAGATAGTCTGCCATTGAACGTAGGGCAGATTCTTAGTATTCCGGCCGTTTTGCTGGGCGTTTACTTCCTCGTTCGTAGCTACCGAACACCGGTCGTATTGGCAGAGCCGGACGATATACCGAAGAAAATCAAGTCATGATTGTCTGCTTAAAAAGTAGATGAAAAGGGGGCATTTCGCCCCTTTTTCGGTTTTACGACGATTCGGCCATACGTTTACTCAAAAGATTGACGGTTGCGTTGCCAGAAACCCGTTATTTGAATCCAGAACCAGAGCTTAAGTCGTTCCGTTAGCCAGATCAGGTTTTAAATTCATGTGGTAAACACGATATGGTTGACAGAATGGCGAAAGTTCTGGTTTTCTTTTATAACCCTTTTTCCTGTTATGCAAATGAGTAATAACCTGCTCTATACCGGCCTGCTTTGTGCGGCACTTCTGACCAGCTGCGGGGGCAATAAAGAAGAAGAGAAAAAAGATGAAGAATCCGTTTCGGCATTGGGTGCGGTAAGTGCCATGAAAGAAATGGCTGAACAGGCCGAAGAGTTACAAAAAAACGGCCCTGTTGAAGCGATTGATTTTCGAACGCTAAAAGAGTTGCTTCCGGCTGATGCTGATGGGCTGGCCCGTAAAGAAGCAAACGGCGAGAAAAATGGGGCAGCTGGCATGGTCATTTCGACAGCCAATGCAAAATATGCCAATGACGATAATAGCGAAACGGTTGAACTGGCAATCGTTGACGGGGGCGGTTCCAGCATGCTGATGGGACTGGCTGCCTGGTCGATGATCGAAGTTGATAAAGAAACCGAGAACGGCTACGAAAAGACAGGTAAAATGGGTGATTATAAATCGTACGAAAAGTACGATAATGCCAATAAAGAAGGTGAGATCGCCGTATTGGTTGCGAAACGGTTTATCGTAACGGTTAAAGGGCGGGGCATGAGCATGGACAAAATAAAATCGGTACTTGAAGACGTTGACTTGTCGAAGCTGGCCGGTTTGAAATAAAACCTGTACCGGTATTCGGTTGTGTTCGTACGATCTAAACCAAATACCGGCAGCAGGTTAACTGCCAGAATGGGCCTTTCGCAGATAAAAAATGGCTGTATGCAGACTGGTTTTAGGAACGGGAACAAGGCGTTGCAATTTTGGTCTATAATTCAACGAACAACGCCCTGCCATGAAAAAACCAGTATTATTTTTTTGCCTGATTTCGTTTAGTGCTGCTGCCCAGTTCTCCTCATCACCCGACGCTCTCAAGGACAAAGCCCACCGTCGGGCCATTCAAAAAGCAGAACAATTTGTCGATTCACTCCGGATCAGGCAAGACATTCCCGGCATCTCGATAGCCGTCGGAACTCATGATAAAATACTCTGGGCGGAAGGTTTCGGCTATGCTGATGTCGAAAATAAATTGCCCGTTACCGTGCAGTCCCGGTTTCGATTGGGCTCGGTCTCCAAATCGGTTACTTCGCTGGCAGTCGGCAAACTGGTTGAAGACGGAAAACTGAATCTGGATATCCCCATTCAGCAGTATGTGCCGGGATTTCCCCTGAAAAAATTTCCAATCACCGGCCGGCAACTTGCTACCCACACTGCCGGTATCCGTCATTACCGAAACGACGATCCGCTGAATTGCCTCAAACGATACAAATCTGTCAACGAAGCACTAATTATCTTTCGCGACGACAGCCTGTTGTTTCAACCGGGCACGGCCTACAATTATTCGACCTATGGCTACAACCTGCTGAGTGCCGCTATTGAAGGGGCCAGCCACACCGATTTTCTGACGTTTTTGCAGACTACAGTTTTCAATCCGCTGCATATGGTGCATACCGGACCCGACTACAGCGATAGCATTGTGGTGAATCGTGTGCGGTTTTACGAACACAGTAAAGGCCGACTGGTCAATGCGAACCAGGTTGACAATAGCTACAAATGGGCCGGTGGCGGCTTATTATCAACTCCTTCCGATTTGGTTAGTATGGGTCGTGAGCTCTTGCAGCCAGCGCTTTTCAAAAAAGAAACCCTTGCGTTATTGTTTACCCCACAGTTACTCCAGAATGGAAAGAATACAGAATATGGCCTGGGCTGGCGTATTGGGAAGGACAGTAAGGGCCGGAAAATTATTCACCACGGCGGAACAATTGATGGCGGAAGGGCTTTCCTGATCCTATATCCGGACGATGATCTGGTTGTTGCAATTACGGCCAATATGAGCGGTGTTAACATCAATTTGCCCGAAATGGAGGCATTGGCCAATTTTTTCCATAATGCTGCGCCCATTAGGTCGACGGCTGGCAACGGCGCAAACCGATGAAAAAGCCGGTCATTATTTTTCTCCATATTGGCTATTGGCTGCTCTACTGGTTTCTGTTCACCTTTCTCTATTTCCTGTCCAGAGCTACCTCGCAGGCCATTTTCGACGACGATTGGGCGGTCATTATTGGACTGGCATCACTCACCGGATTTATCAGTTTCTACGCATTTTACAGCTGGCTGGTTCCAATTTATCTGACGAAGCAGCGAGTCCCGGAATTCATCGCGTACGGGCTGGCCGTCAGCGTTGTCACGGGCTTTCTGACGACGCTGGTTATATCCCTTACAGTTTATAGTATTGCGTCAATTTTTCCGGAAGTAGAAGGGGAGGTGACCCTGGTGAGCACCTTTACCGTGCTGGCGTTGGTCAATGGATTGCTGGGCACCATCATTCGCGGATTCATTACCTGGTTCGCCGAAATCCGCATAAAGGAGGCTTTAGTCAACAAGAATCTGCAAATTGAACTGTCGTTGCTGAAAGCCCAGATCAATCCTCACTTTTTGTTCAATACGCTCAATAATATCGATGTGTTGATCGAACATGATGCCAAAACGGCGTCACTTTATCTGAATAAGCTCTCTGATTTGCTGCGATTCGTACTGTATGAAACCCAGGCCGATCAGATCTCGCTGACTAATGAGCTGGAATACATCCGGAAATACGTTGAATTACAGAAAATAAGAACGACCAACCCGCACTTTGTCGATCTGCAGATCATTGGTCAAGCCGGATCGCTGACCATTGCGCCAATGATCTTTATTCCTTACATTGAGAATGCCTTTAAGCATGCCACCAATAAAAAAGTGAACGATGCGATTCGTATTCAGATTGCAATTGACGGTGAAGCAGTACGATTTTGCTGTGTCAATGTGATCGACAAAGGCAAAACAACCGTGCAGACTCATGGCGGCTTAGGCAATCAATTATTAAGACAACGGTTAGCTCTCCTGTATCCCGATCGGCATAAGCTGGACGTACAGGCAAAGGAGGACGAATACTGTGTCGATTTACTTGTACAGGTAAAAGCCCATGAATTGCCTCATCGTTGAAGACGAACCTCTGGCCATGCTTCGGCTCAAAGAGTACGTACAGCGCGTACCGTTCCTGCACCTAAACCACGCGCTGGACAATGCGCTGGATGCGATTGGTGTCCTGCATAAAGAGAAAATCGATCTGCTTTTTCTGGACATTGAGATGGATGGTTTTTCGGGAATTCAGCTTCTGGAGTCATTACCCAAACGACCCGCCGTTATCTTGACGACTGCTTTCGATCAATACGCCCTAAAAGGATTTGATTTGCAGGTGGTAGATTATTTACTTAAACCCTATACATTTGAGCGTTTCCTGCAGGCCGTAACGCGGGCCTACGAATCCATACATACGGGCAAAGAAAACGAAGCGACACAAAGCAGTTTCCTGTTTGTCAAGACGGAATACCGGCTCCAGAAAGTATCCCTTGATAACATCCTGTTTGTTGAAGGAATGCGGGATTACCGACGGATTCATCTCGACACGGAGAAAATTATGACGCTCGAAACATTCGGCGAACTGGCGCAGCAATTGCCCGAATCGACGTTTTGTCGCGTTCACAAATCATACCTGGTTGCCCTGAATAAAATAGAAGCCATTGAGCGCGACCGGATTCGGATTCAGAATACCCTGATTCCTATATCGGATACGTATCGGGAACGTTTTTATCAGTCGATTGGCCGCCCCTTGAAAAGCCCCTAGTAGAGTGCATCTAAAAAAGCAACTAGACCATTTACCCGGAAAATTACACCGTTGGCTCAGTGGTATTGACTTCGTTAAGCATTAAACTAACTTCGCTTATCGGTTTCGATAAATACTACTATGCCAGACGATCCACATGAATGTTTCCGTGCTGCTGTTCGTCAGCTCTGTAGGCTACCCGATACGGCCAGTACGCTCGACATTACTCGGGCTTTCGTAGAGGTTCGAACCGAAATGCACTGTTTGCTCGACTCTGTGGAAGACGATGACGTAGTGCCTTATATACCAGCGGGCAGGCTCGTGGAAGAGATTTGCAGGACGGAGCTTGTTGCTTATTTAGAGGGCGATGACTCAGCTTTGTGGCGACTTCGGAACAAGGCCAGGCAGGCTGCGAAGCTGTTGCCCTAAACTTTCTACGACTTTAATAAAGATCAGCCCTGGCCGCTTTTCTTCAACTCGGTTCACCTAATCAAGAAGTCAGAATTATATCAAATACTAGATAGCTAATTCCAGCGATGGGTCCCAAAGTAGCGTTTTGAAATCCACCACCCGGTCTTTTTCGATCCGAACCCCCTCGTCTTCCAGCAATTGCTGCATGATGGTTGGGCCACCAAAGAAATGCTTGCCAGATAATAGCCCAACGCTGTTAACCACCCGATGTGCCGGTACATCGGGGCGATTGCGGCAACCGTTCATGGCCCAGCCAACCATACGGGCACCCGCCCGCAGGCTCAGGTAGCGGGCAATGGACCCATAGGTTGTGACCCGTCCTTTAGGGATAAGACGCACAACCTCATACACTTCTTCAAAATAGTCGCGCTGTTCGGCCATCGGGAAATTCAGAAAGCAGGATAACTGATCAATTCGTTTTTGCCATCAGCCATTATTCCTTCTCTTCGATGGCTTTTGTCAATCGGCTGTACCATTCTTCGCCGTAGGCCCGAACCAGGGCTTCGCGAACAAACTTATAGATGGGTACATTCAACTGTTCGCCGAAACTACAGGCAGGGCTGCAAATGGGCCAACGGTCGTAATTAAGGGCATGAAATGATTCATATTTGGTAACGCGGATCGGGTAGAGGTGGCACGAGATGGGTTTTTTCCAGTCTACTTTGCCATCGTTGTAGGCTTCTTCAATGCCACATTTTAGAATGCCGCGATCGTCCCAGGTAGCATAGACGCACTCACGACCGCCAACTGTATTAGTGACGTAGCCGCCATCACCATCGGATTCGTAGCCACCCTTTTGCTCAATTACCCGAATACCTTCCGGCGAAAGGTAAGGTTTTATATCGTCATAAATCCGGTCCAGAATAGCTGGTTCGTCGCCTTCGAGCGGGGCACCCATATCGCCCTCAACGCAGCAGGCTCCTTTGCATTTATCCAGATTACAGACGAAAAATTTTTCAGCAACATCGTCACTGATGCACGTATTGTCAATAAGAATCATAGCAGTAAAGCGGATAGAAAACCGCCATATCGTATCAGATGCAGGTTTTCCCTGCTTTATACTGAATTCTATCGTGCCAACACAACCGATCCGCGCAGCGGCTCGGCATCGGGCGATAGCTTCAGTATGTAAAGATACACTCCTGTAGGCAAAGGTTCACCATTGTATCGTCCATCGAAAGGAGTGATATATCCGTCCTGAGAACGGAATACGACCTCGCCCCAGCGGTTTAAAACGGTCATTTGCGCCTTTGGATATGTCTCGATACCAGGCAATTTCCAGGTGTCGTTGATCTGATCACCATTGGGAGTAAAAGCATCAGGAATGCTGGCTTTTGAGCGGACAATGATTCGTATCGATCCTTCAGCTACGCAACCGAACACATCCCGCACACGAACGATATAGGTCGTATCCTGCCTGGGAAAGATTACCTTGACCACCGGTTGTGTTGAATTGTTAAGCCAGATGGCCGGGCGCCACTGGTACGAAAAAGGTCCGGTACCTGTTACGATTGGTTCAAGCGTGAAAATACCCTGAGGACTAGTCTCGATTTGTTCCGGAAGCTGGACCGTCGGTAGCGGATTCACGCGAATTAGCCGCTGGTCGTTTTCGCCTGAACAGCCATTGGCAGGTGGAGACAAATAGCTGATCGTATGGACCCCGAATCCGGCCAACTTTGGGTCGAACGACGAACCACTGACGCCCGGCCCGCTGAATGTACCTCCCGGCGGAGAGGCACGAAGGCTGATCGCCGACGCATCGATTCCGCAAACCGGCGGAATGGAATCGATTGCAGGTTTCGGACGAGCCTGTACCGTAATCGTAAGTGGGTCTGAATTAGCATGGCAACCGTTTGCATCAGTTACCGTTGCCGAATAGCGTCCGGCCTGTTTAGCCTTAAATGTTGGGCCATGTGGTCCAATAATCTCCCGATCGTTTAAAAACCACTGATACGAAAGGCCACCTCCGGCTGTGAGTTGTAACGAATCACGTTCGCAGAAGGTACCCGTAGAATTCGCTGCACTAAGCGTGGCTGTTGGATTTATTGCTTTGCTCAACGTGATGGTATCGGTATTCGTTTCCAGGCCAGTACTCTTGTCCCGAACGCGGGCATAATAGCTGCCCGGTTGCGAAACAACCTGCGTATTGGCGTTTAAGCCGCTGATCGCTGAACCGTTCCAGTACCAGGTGTACGTTGCTGGTAATTCGGGCGCTTTCAGTACGATTGCGTCAGAACCCGGACATAGGGATGTTTTTGCCGGACGTTCGAGCTTTATAGGTCCATAGGCCTGAACTACTACCGATTGGGCATAACCGCTTTTACAATCACCCCACCCACCAGGGGCAGCAAGGGTTGTCGTAACGTCCGCATGCATTCCCCAAAGATGATACGTTGGTAGTAGCCAGGAAAACAGAACTGCCAGAACTCCGCCTAAGCGTAGAAACCGGTTCATTTATGAGTAGTTGAATAAAGGTAAAGCAGTTTATACAGCCATACCGATTACTCTAAATTAAGTGTATAATTGATGCGTATCAATTGGTGTTGTAAGTTGAATGCATGAAAAAAGCCGCTCTGTTATCACTGAGCGGCTTTTTTGAAAAAAAATGAGGCAATAAACTTATCTACTGCTTCAGTATTTTAATCCGTTGACCCACTTTGACACTATTGTCGGTGAGATTGTTCCATTCCTGAATCTGTTCGATCGTTACGCCATACTGCTTCGAAATGCGGAACATCGTTTCGCCTTTTTCGACGGTATGATAGGTCACGTCTGCTTTTGTTGCCGGGGCATCACTGGTGCGCGATGGCTGAACTACACGGCCAGCGGTTGGTTTTACCGTTAACTGCTGACCAACTTCAAGCACGTTGTTCATGGTCAGATTATTTAACGCCAGTAACTCCTCAACACGTAAGCCATATAGTCTGGAAATACTGTAATAAGTCTGGCCAGGCTCAACCGTGTGGGTAGCGGCTGATTTATTGACCGAACTGGTTGGCGGAGTTGTCCGATTCATAACGGATGGCGATGGCTTAACCGGCTCTGGCAAAGGTTTTTCGGCAGGAGGAGTTGAGCGGGGTTCCGTTTTGACGACCGCTGGTGGAGTTGGGCGGGACGATGGGGGAGTTACTGCCGATAAAGTACCATCGGCCTGCTGTTCACGTGGGCCTTCGTAGCCGCTTTGCTGGATAGGCGCTGCCTTGGTGGTCGGGCGGTTACTGGCGTACGTGTCCGATGGCTTCGTTGTTTTTACGGGCGTGGCTGGCATCTCTGTCGCCGGTTGCTCGCGCTCAGGAGCAGTCGCGACCGGAACGGTACGGGGTGCTTCTGATGCATCGGGGGTGCGAACGATTACCACACGCTGCGAGCCGTCGGTGGTGGTTGACCGACTGGTTGTGGTTGGAACCGGACGATCGTTGGAAACCGGATTATTATCGCCAACGGGACTGATCGACGGGCGCGCTGGCTCCTGACGGGGCGCAGTTGCTGGTTCCGACGTACCATCGTTAGGCGTAATCCCTCCTTCAACCAGTTTAGGCTGGTATTTTTTTCGCTCTGACGCATTCCGGGGAACATTGTCAATACCCGTTACCGGTCGATTCGGCCCCCCGGAGCTGCGGTCAGCCACATCTGCACGGGTGGGCGGAGTAGGCGTCTGATCATAAACTGGTGGTGTTGGCGCATTGATGATCTCAATGGGCTTGTTCGCTGGCCGACGTTCGCGCAGCCACATGACCCGGCCAACGGCCAGTTTCTGAAGCCGGTCGAGACGGTTGTAGCGCATCAGTTTTTTGAGCCTGATACCGTAGCGTTGCGAGATGCTGCGTGATGTTTCGTCCTGGCGTACTGTATGAAAAGGCACCAGGGCTTTTTTCATTTTCTTGGCCAGGTAATACACATCATTGACAATGATCGGATCGCGCTCGTTCATGTCATTGTAACGCAGAAAGCTCGACAGGCTGATTTTTGCTTTTCGAGCCAGTGAAGCACTGTTGTCTCCCGCTTGTGCCTGAATGCCCGGCAGACCATTGATTTCATACAGGACCGGCTCGTTTTTGCTAAGGCCCGTTGTTACGCGACGCAGAACCGGGAAACCCACATCATTCTGCACAAAATCGGGAGTTTTCCGGGCCCCAACGCTAACGATCTTCTGCCGAACGTCATTGATCTGATTATTTAAAACCGGGATGGCCATCACATAGGCCTTGTCTGTCGGAACCGCGTCGCCCAGAATCCAGCGATTGTATTTACGAAGTTCGTACTCATCAACACCCAGCTCATCCGAAATGGATTTAAGGCTTTTCCCACCACCGTTTGCATATTCAATCAGCGCGAATTGATTCGTTGTCTGGTGGAATTTCAGAGCATTTTCGATGGCTACCTTATGGGCGAAGAAACGTAGAATATACCGATCCGTGCGACCATCCAGTGCTACCTCGCGGGCATAGGACCAATCGGGCGGAATCAGTTTGGAAATACCGCCCGCACCAAGGTAATATGAATAGAGTGATGCAACCCAGTTGTTAAACTGCGCATTGCTCTTTTTTAAGTATTTAGCAGCCCCGTGGGTAGAAGCCGTAATACTTTTACGCTCATCAATCTCGTCATCGACCCGTAAGCCATGATCCGTGGCCGTTTCGCGCTTGAACTGCCAGTAGCCAACAGCCGTTGACGCCGAGACGGCATCGGGAGTGAGCGAGCTTTCCTGTACGGCAAGGTATTTGAAATCGGTAGGTACATCTTCATCAATCAGAATCGCTTCGATCATCGGAAAATACAGGGCCACACGATCGAGTTTGGCCGTCCAGTATTGTCGGTTCGACAGTAAGGCATTGACATCCTGTTGCACGATGCGTCGGGCGTCGGGGTCTAACCGAACCGAAATATCGGCAAACGTCACTTGCTCAGGTACAACGGGCACCGACGTTTGGGCTGCTACTACCAGGCTGATTAGTGCGAATAAAAGGGTTAGGGAGTACGTCAATTTTTTCATAAATCGTACCGCTACGGCGGCCCGTTTTTGTCAATCGTAATTCAGCGTTTGCGTATCATCATTATCCCGTCCCGGACGGGCAAAAGCACATTTTCGATGCGTGAGTCGGCCTGTATCTTCTGATTAAAAGCCAGCACGGCGGGCGTATCCTGATCAGATGATTTTACGGATTCAATAACCTTGCCACTCCACAAAACATTATCGGCCAGGATGAAACCACCCGGTCGGAGTTTGTCGAAAATCAGGTCGAAATACAATGAATTATTGCGCTTGTCGGCGTCAATGAAGACCAGGTCGAACGTCTCGTCGAGGG
The DNA here is from genome assembly GCF_010233585.1 of Spirosoma endbachense. Taxonomy (NCBI): domain Bacteria; kingdom Pseudomonadati; phylum Bacteroidota; class Cytophagia; order Cytophagales; family Cytophagaceae; genus Spirosoma; species Spirosoma endbachense. The sequence continues at coordinate 3,152,101 of NZ_CP045997.1, read as the reverse complement.
TTGGAATAATGTCAGCGGCCAGACCAAGGCGAAAATCGATTTTAGTATTCAGTGGCGATTGCTGCCAGTAGGAGCGGGCAAAACCTTCCAGTTCTTCGTTGTGATCAATCGTGATCAGCCGCCCGTCTTCTGTTAGCCCTTCGGCGAGACAAAGCGCTGAATAACCTGTGTAAGTGCCTATTTCGAGAATGCGCCGGGGGCGAATCATCCAGGAAATCATGGATAGGAAACGACCCTGCATATGTCCGGACAGCATCCGGGGAGCCATAATGTGGGCATGGGTATTGCGGTTGAGCTGACGCAGCAGATCGCTCTCGGGCGATGTGTGCGCTTCGGCATAGGCAGTAAGATCGGAGGGCAAAAAATCCATTCGGCTGACTTAGTTATCCCGTCGCTTTGGGCGAATGGCATAACCAATGGGCTGGTTTAAGTAAAAGTAGTGTTTTTTAGGTAACGAACGTTCAAAATGGTTTCGTAGTACTAAAAAAATAGAAATGGGAACTTAAGGTAGTTATTCTTCGAATGCAAGCTCACGTAACATATCGATGGTAACGTACTGGAGAGCGCGTTCATGCGTGCAGGCCAGCAATATAGGCGGGGCCATGCCTGCTTCGTAAGCTTCGAGCCAGCGAAGGACAGAGAGACACCACCGGTCGCCGGGTTTTAAGCCGGGAAATTGAAATTCCGGATAAGGTGTCGAGAGGTCATTGCCCCGGCTGCGGGTGAATCGCAAAAAAGGCTCGGTCATGATCGCACAAATGACGTGATGACCCGGATCCTGCGCATTCGTCCGGCAAAATCCGTCGCGATAGAACCCGGTCATGGGGCTGGTGCAGCAACAGCCGAGGCTACTTCCCAATACATTCCGGGGTTCTGGATTTGTTGGCATCAGCTTCGGTTTTTTGAGTCGATCACAATTGTTACAGGGCCATCATTAAGTAAAGATACTTTCATGTCGGCGCCAAATTCACCGGTCTGAACGGGCTTGCCTAAGTCAGCCGATAATTGCTTAATCATTGCTTCGTAGAGCGGAATGGCTATATCAGGCCGGGCCGCTTCGATAAAGCTGGGGCGATTTCCTTTTTTGGTGCTGGCATGGAGCGTAAATTGGCTTATGAGCAAAATATCTCCGCCAACAGTAGCCAGATCGAGGTTCATTTTATCATCGGCATCGTTGAAAATCCGCATACCAACGATCTTCTTGCTGAGCCAGTCTACATCGTCGCGGGTATCTGAATGAGTTACACCAACCAGAACAAGAAAGCCGATCCCGATCTGACCTTTCACCTGATTGTTGATGGTAACGGAAGCGTGAGAAACACGCTGAATAACGGCGAGCATAGACCAATACAACAGTTAAGCCCATCCTGCTTTGCGCAAAACGGGGCTTAAAAGTAACGACGAACAGTTGGAAGTCGAAAAGAAATGTCAATCGGGTTGTTTGCGGGTTATGTAAACACTCTCGAAAATATAAGCCGGATTCGCGTTAAAGCTTTCATTCTCGTAGCGTAAATAAATCGCCGGTTTTTCAAAATCTAAAACGGGCCTGCCGGGGCTTGGCTCGGTCAGTACCGGCACATTCAACCGATTGGAAGCGGTTCCTTCCCGCGTACCAAATACGGTAATATTGTAGGTTCGGGCAGCAGGTCTAAGCGAAATAATGATGGTGTGTGTTTGCGTTGGGTTAAAGTGGCCAAGTACTTCCCGTGTACCCGTGCCAAGGTTGATCGTGCGAACAAGCTGGCCGTCGGGCAGAATACGAAGGCGGGCAACCCATAAGCCCTGTACGCCCTGAATATCGATCATCAACTGCCCCTGCGAGTTCCGTTGTTTGGCTGTCCAGTAGAACCAGATCGGTTGGGCGTAGTCAGATACGGTGCCTTTGAAGGCAAGCCACTGATTAAAAGCGGTTTCACCCGTGATTGGAGCTTCCGAAAAAACCAGCGATTTACCGCCGGATGTTACACTGGAAGCCTGAATGCCAAGCCTCGGATGAATCACCGATGTATACGAGACGGAGTCGCCAGCTGGATCGCCAGGAATATAATGCAAAGGCAAGCTGCCGATGGCATCGCCCGAAAAATTTTCCTTGAGCAAATAGGTAGATCGGCAAGACGAAAGGGATAGAATCAGGAACGTTAACGCGACAAAATAGGCTAATCGATTCATGGCAAAGAGGTTTGATGTTGCCAGTTGAGTCGCGATAACCTATCGAGCTATTAACATAGCATAGCGTTTCGATGTCTTCTTTTGAGTGAACGGTTTATGGTTGATCGCTAACAAATCGTTAATACGGTCGCTAAAATTGCTCAACTCGTGAATCGACGTGTTAATAGAGAATTCGTGATAAAGATAGACAAAGCCCATATTGACTACATGAAAGCCAATGACACCACTTTCTGACCGCGCAACTGGCAAAATCAGCCTCCAACAAAATGAGTTGTCGGTTGTTAGATAATCCGGGTAATCGGTACCGGCCTTGTCGGATTGACCTGATGAGGCTGCAAAATCAGTTTAAACCAGGCAACATCGTGCCAGGCACCGAGTTTATAGCCCACGTTTGGGTAGATGCCGATTGGCTCGAAACCCATAGCCTGATGAAGTGCTTCACTTTTCTGATTGGGCGCGGTTATCCCGGCATAGGCATTGTAATAGCCCTGACGGCGTAGAAGGTCGAACAGGGACGTATAAAGCTGTCGGGCAATTCCCTGCCGTTGCCCATCCGGATGAACGTAGACCGACGTTTCGACAGCCCACTGGTAGGCCATTCGATCGCGGTGCCGCGACGCATAGGCGTACCCAAGTACCCGGCCATCTGATTCGGCAACCAGATAGGGAAACTGCTCCTGAATGATCTGAATACGCTCCGAAAAATCACTCAGGGTGGGGACAACATACTCGAATGTAATCGCCGAGTTATTGACGTAAGGTGCATAAATGGCCAGAATAGCTGGCGTGTCGGTGAGTTTGGCAAAACGAATGGTCATGGTACCTGCAAAATAATCAAACTTCGGCAAGTAACCACTGGGCAATCAGGAAGTAAACACCAATGCCGATCAAGTCGTTGGCCGTTGTAATAAACGGTCCGGAAGCTACGGCCGGATTTATGCCAATGCGGTTGAGGAGCAATGGCGTTACCGTGCCCATAAACGAGGCCAGTAGCACCACCGCCAGCAAGGACGTGGCAACGACAAAAAACAAACGTGGTTCACCAATAATGAAGGTGTAGGTTCCGGCAATTAACCCAACGACCAACCCATTGATAATCGCGACGAGCAGCGTTCGGAGTAATCGTTTGGCAAGTGTCATGCTTAGCCCTGAGGTATCGGTCAGGCTTTGCAGAATGAGCGAGGAGGTCTGAATCCCGACATTTCCTCCCGTTGACCCAATGATGGGAATGAAAGCTGCCAACGCTGCTACTTTGCCCAGTTCGCTCTGAAAGCCATTAATGACCGTGGCCGCCAGCAAACTCCCGATAGCACCCGCCACCAGCCAGGGTAACTGTACTTTCGAGCGTTGCCAGACACTATCAGCCTCTTCCACTTCGCCCGACAAACCCGAAATAACCTGAATGTCTTCTTCGGCCTGTTCGGTAATAACGTCGACCACGTCATCAATGGTGATCCGGCCGAGTAATCGTTGCTGAATATTGACGACCGGAATCGCATCTAAATCGTACTTCCGCATCACTTCGGCCACCTCCGTCACCGGGCGATACGTTTCTACGAAAACAACGTCGTCGTCGTAGATGTCAGCGATTTTAGCATTCTTGCGGGCGAGCACAATTTTTTTGAGCGAAACCAGTCCCAAGAGTTTACCAACATCATCGACCACATAAACGGCATATACGTTTTCGACATCTTCGGCCTGTTGCCTGATTTCTTCAATACAGGCATTGACGGTCAGATTCACGTTGATTTTGATGAGCTCTTTCTGCATCAATCCCCCCGCCACACTGTCGTCGTAATGGAGCAGATCCAGAATAAAACGAGCCTGTTCGCGGTCTTCGAGCAAACCGATAACTTCTTCACGAACCTGAATGGGCTGTTCGTTGAGCAAGTCAACGGCGTCGTCGGAATCCATCTGGTTGATAAACGGGGCCAGTTCTTCCGACGTAAAGGTTTTGATCAGGTTCGTGCGATCGGTGGGGTTGAGGTTCGCCAGAATCTCAGCACCAACGGGTTGATCTAATAAGCTCAGCAGGTAATGAGCAGGTTCGGGTTCTAATTCATAGAGAATTCCCGAAATATCGGCTGGATACAACTCCTCCATTTCGGTCCGAAGCAGCGCGTCGTCGCCCGCTTCAATAGCCGACTGGATATGCTCAAGATAGTCTTTGGTGAGTTCGAAAGTCATAGTCAAGAATGAGGAATGAAAGGTGAAAATGAAGAGTTACTATAGATTCTTCACCTTTCATTCCTCATTCTTCATTAACAGCGTCAGTTGCACGAACTCAGCCACGCTTAGCTGTTCAGCCCGCTTGTCCATGAACGGACTGGCCAAAGCAGCTTCGGTCGGATTAAGCGGTTTAAGGGCATTACGGAGGGTTTTTCGACGCTGACTGAAGCCGTGCTTAACGACCTGAACAAACTTTCGCTCGTCGCAGCCAAGATCGGTTTTGTCGTTGCGTCGGAGCGAGAGTACACCTGAGTATACTTTGGGCGGAGGGTTAAAGACCCCCGGATCGACGGTAAATTCATACTTGATGTCATACCAGGCTTGCAGCAGCACGCTTAGAATGCCATAATCTTTATTGCCGGGTCCTGATGCCACACGCTGGGCGACTTCGCGCTGAAACATGCCGACTACTTCGGGAACACGATCACGCATATCCAGCACTTTAAAGAGGATCTGGGTTGAGATATTATACGGGAAATTGCCGATCACCGCAAAAGGCTCGGTATTGTCGGGCTGTTTAGTCGGTAGCAGATCGGGCCGGATATTCAGAAAGTCGGCCGCCAGGATGTGCCCCTCCAGTTTAGGGAAATGTAGTTTGAGATAATCAACCGACTCGCGGTCAATTTCAATGACATAAGTTTCGAACTTGTCATTGGTCAACAAATATTGCGTCAGCACACCTGTGCCTGGCCCAATTTCGAGTACTTTTTTATAAGATCGTACCGGCGCATTACCATCATTGCGGGTACCATGACCGGTCAATAATTCGGCAATACGCTGGGCGATGCTGAGGTCTTTCAAAAAATGCTGACCGAGTTCTTTTTTAGGCTTAACGTACACGATGCTGGAGGGTCAGATCGCAGGTTGCTGTCGCCGAAACGGAACGGCAACCCATGCGATTAGTTTTCGACCACAAAGGTACGGGGCATTGGGCGAATTATATGGACGGTTTTCGTTTATTGTGTGTAACCTGAGTCGTCTATTGTTTCGAATCGAAGCTACTACACGGCATCAATAGCTGTAAAAGCCTGCAAATGATCTGGTAGCCACTTTATTGACTTGTGAAAATGGTGACTGTTCATCTGCGCTGAATCCAAGTCTGCAACTGTCTGTGTACATGCGATTACTGTATGGTACGCAAACGTTCTTTCACGGCAGTAAGCGCTTGTGGTGGTGTTTTGCCAAAATCGGTATACCCTTTTTCTTTGTAATCAATTACCCGATATACATCGAGGCCACTGGCTGTTTTATAGGCCGGGCTGGCTCCTTTATCCAGCAGCAACTGACAGATATCCCACAGATCGTTGTCGGTTGCATACATCAACGCTGAGGTAATAATAACGCGCTCATCGTATTGGGGTGGAATGGCGTTTGGGTTAGCCCCATGCGCCAGCAATAGATTTACCTTTTGAGTTTTAAAGCCATCATCATTCCCCGAATAGAGGGCATTGAACAGGATTGGCGTCCCTGTAGGGTATTCGGTTGCATTTGGATTGGCGCCGTTCTTTAAAAACCACTCTAAAAGAGTTGGGTCGCCGTCGGTCACCAGAAAATGGGTTGGTGATCGAAGCTTATCCGCAGTTTCTACCGTGGCTCCGTGAGCCATGAGCAAATCGAGGCACTGAATGGCTTCGGGTGAAGGATTCTCTTTCGCGCGAAGAGTGGCAAAATCGAGTAATGTCGTATGATCAGTGCCGCTCTCGTTTATGGCAGCAATCGGCTGTTGTAGACCAAGTTTTAGTTGTGCCACATTCCCGCTGGCTATAGCTGCGGCAAGCTGCTGTCTGACAGGGTCCTGAAAGTAGTAAGCACCATTGGCTCGGTCGCTGAGTTCCTTGTCGTAACTTTTCTGTCGCCGATCTGCAATAATGGGCCCGAATACCAGACTCAGCAGGTAGCCGACTATTGGAAATCCGCTAAGAATGAGGGTTAGTATTTTTGTAAAGGAATAGGGTAGCAGGTTTAAGCCCACAAGTACTAGCAGCATGATAACAGCCAAAAATAAAATTCCAGCAGCCATTCCGCGACCAGCCGCATCTTGCCCGGAGCCAGCCGGCGTTAGAAACGCCCAGAGTAGCATAAACCCATAAAAGCTTAAAATGGCCCAGTTAATGAGTGTGATCGTTTTCATGCCGCTAACTAAGCGCTTATGGATGAGCATGTCTATCGGTAATTCATAACTGGTAGTAGGGAGCTAATAACTAGCGGGTGAAATCAAAAATCGATGTCCGTCAGCTCAAAATTCTGCTTGAGTGGAATTATACCCCCTTCTTCGGCACCGGGATGATAAATAATGGTTTCGGGTTGAATACCCTTCTGCACATTGCCAATGTCGCGCCTTCGGTTACCATTGGCGTCGATGATTAGGCGGACCCGGTAGCGGCCTGGTTTGAGCCGGGGGAAACTGTAGTTTGTTGTTCCGTACGACGATCGGATAACCGCGTATTTATCGTCAAGTAGCTCAACGATAAAGCTCTTATTGGCCCCGCCGACGGTTGCAGGGTTGATACGGCCAGCAATCAGGCCGTAGCTGTCTTCATCCGCAATTTTATACCGACCATTGTACCGGGCCAGCGTATCGCCCTGCACACTGATAAATGCCCCTTTTAGTAGCCTGAAGAGCAGTGTGTCTTTAAGATTCGTTTTTCGTTTTATGACCAGTTGACTGAAGCTATTACTCCAGGCCAGCTCTTCTGATGTAAATTTAAAGGGCTTTGTACTGTCGGGGCCAATGATGATAAGATCGGTGCTGAAGCGAAGAATGGGTTTAGAGAATTTGATGGTGAAATCCAGATTGTTATCAATCGGTTCACTGGCCGGTGGTGCCACCTGAACGGTCAGGGGTTTTCGGTCTTTTGCCCGCGATTTGATGGGCGAAAAATAAATTCGCTCCCTGAGTTCCGTGATATTGCCGACCGAATCCTGAGCCATAATGATCAAATTGATCGTATCGTTAGCCGCCCGGTTAGCTGGCCGAAAAAGCCGGATCATCTTGGGACTTTCTAAAAATGACACCAGCGTATCGGTCGACGGGACAAACGACATTGAGGTTGGAACAGCTGTTACCGACGTTGCTGTTGACGAGACCGCTGAGGTTGATACGCCTGTCGTGGATACAGCCGACGTGGAAGCGGCCGACGTGGAAGCGGCCGATGTAGATACGACGGTTGTGGAGACCATTTTGCCAAAGCGCAGTTGATAGCTGGCAATGCCACTACTAAGTTCCAGACCCAATGTTTCGTCGGTGCGCTCGCGTCGGCTGATTCGGGGCTTGGACGATCCCCGGAAAGCCACCATGTTGATGTCGGTATAATTGCGGTTGAGGTTCACAAGACTGTCGCGGAAGGCCACCCGTTCACCCGGTGTGTTGTTAACCAGATTCAAATCTTTATCGTCGAATCCATACACTTTATACTGGCCTGCTTTCACGTTTTCAATGCGATAAACGCCATTGCTATCGGTTCGGGCGTAATAGGCGGGGCGCTTCCGGTTGATAGGCAGCGTATCGGTCGGCGCAAACAGCCCGATTACGAAGTTGAGGATGGGCAGGCGGCTTTCGTCATCCAGAACAGTACCGCCCAAATAAAGTGAATCAATAACAGGGCCGGTACTAAACACAATCTTCGCATCTTTAGCGATATTTCGCTCGGTAATATCCTTTATGCCGTCAGAAAAGTTAATGGTATAGGTGGTATTCGGTTGCAGGGGCCGGTTAAAATTCAGCCGCAGGCCTTTTGGTAAGGCTTTTACGACAAACGTATTGCTATCCTGGGGCGTAACGGTGACTTTTTGCTGGATATTTTCGACATTGACGTACTCGTCGAATTCCAGTTCAACTGTTTTGCCGGTATAATTCAACTGTCGGGCCGTTGGCATGCTGCTTACCAGTTTGGGCGACAGGGTGTCTTTCTTGCCACCGGGTGGCTGAGCAACCTGAGCGCAATTTTGAAGCAGAATGGGAAGTGACAGTAAAAAAAATACTATAAAATGGCGAAGCGTCATACGTTAATTGGCAGTATACAGTTGGCAGTCGTCAACTGAGCGACTTGTTGTTTATGTATTTGCCTGTGCAGAGACTGTCAGGAATAATTTCTGACAACAATCAGCCACAAACTTAAAACCATAAACTAAGTATCCAGTGCAATCAGGCTACAAAGGTAAACGTCCGTTCATCGTTAAACTGTACCGACTGACATAAAATGGACGTCTGCTTCGTTACCTTAAGTAGAATTTTAAGAAAAATTAAAGGTCTCCGCCACAACGGAGGGTAGAGAACGGGGCAGTTTGGTACTTTTGCTCCTCACACATTCCCGTAATGACGAAAAATTTATTCATGGTCCGCACACGAGTCTGCCGGTTCCACCTATTTCTTGGCTTAGGGGTGGCTATCTTTTTACAGAGCTGTAATCTGGCTCCTAAAGAAGAGCAAAAGCCAACCGTTAAAGCTGATACAATAAATCAGATCAATTTTTTTCTGGAAACATCGGCCAGCATGGGCGGTTACCTGAATGGAAGTACGGAATTCAAAAATATTGTTTCTGAGTTTGCCAACAAGATCAGCCAGATTGAACCGGTGCGTAAACCCCTTGCCATTTATACCATCAGTGCCGAAGCGCAGGCCTATCCCGGCGATGTGGATAAGTTTGTGACAAGTCTGGCCACGGTTCCGCTGGCCAACGCCCGTAGCTCAGAACTTCACACGATTTTTCGGCAGGTGGGCGAAAAGGCGCGCAACAACAGCGTGGCGCTTCTGGTATCCGATTGTATTCTCTCATTTCCGGATGGAGACATTAAGAAAAATCCGCAGATCAACGCGACCGATGCATCGAGTGTCCTGAAAAACGAGATCAACCGGCAGTTTGCTGCCTTGAGCAAAGACACCATCAATGCAACGGTTTATGCCTATTCGTCGGCTTTCAATGGTACATACTACGATTATCAGAACAAAAAGCAGAAACTGAATGGCGAATCGCGGCCGTTTTATATCTGGGTTATCGGTAAACAGCGCATCCTGAATCTGTTTAATCAGAAATTACAGGCTGCCTTAACGACTAAACCCGATAAGCAGCTTGATTTTGGCGGGGGAGGCTCAACAGCGGGTTACAACCTGTTTTTTACCCTCAATCGGAAAGGCGAAAACTGGAATGCCGATGGGCAGCGAATCACGAACCTTAAAGGAGTTCGGGCCGATAGACCAGCTGAGTTTGCCATAGGGGTTAATCTGAGCGGATTGCCTGCCTACGCACAAACAGAAGCCTATCTGACCAAAAATCTGATCGTTGCGGCTGGAAATGCCGGGGTTAAATTGCTGAAAATTGAGCCAAAAGACGATGTGAAAGGTACCGAAAAGCTGAAAACCAACGAAGCCCGAATGCTGAGCGAGGCTACCCACGTGCTGACCTTTCGGGTAACACAGCTTTTTGAAAATGAAACGCCTGTTTCCATCAAACTACCTGTTCGCTACGATACCTGGTACCTAAATCAGTCGACGATGGACGACCGTACTTCGGCTGGCCGGGAGGGCAAAACCTTTGCACTTGAACACCTCATGAATGGTGTCCGCGATGCCTATGAAACGGGCTCCGGCGCCGATAAATCGTTTCTACAACTTACCATCACCCTCGAACAATAAACGGCACCCATGTTCACTGCTTTGTATGAATTGCTGATTGGCAAAAACCCTGATCCTACGTACCGCAACACTGTTTTTACACCCGTCGGCCTGCTAACGCTGGTGCTGATGCTGGGCCTGGCGGCTATTTTTTACCTGTTGCTGGGTCGCTGGAAAGCGATTTTTCACCGAACCAGTCACTGGGTGATTACGCTGGTTGTCGCCCTGATTATCGCGTTTTCGCTGGCTGTCAGCTACGCCAAAGACGCAACCGGCGAGCCCGAAGCCGATAGCTACATGCTTGGTTTTGGGGGCGTTAACTTAATTCTGGCCGGACTATTGTTTTTTGGTTTTTCGCTCCTGTTTCGGCGTGGATCGAAGTTCGCCCGGTACACACCTTTTTAAATTTCAGTTTAAAAAAAGTCTTCCGTTTACTGGGTCGAAGCCGTATTGCTCCACGCAGGAAACTAAAGACTGAAATCGTTTAAGTATGAAACTTTTCGTTTTTGCCATCGGTGGTACGGGTGCACGTGTGTTGCGCTCGCTAACGATGCTGCTGGCAGCCGGGGCTAAAGTGCCCGACAACCTGACCATTATTCCGATTCTGCTGGATATGGATATGCAGAACGGCGATACGGCTCGTGCCCTGAACGGCGTCGAACTGTACCGAACGATTCGCAATGCGGCTTATCCAAACGGAGCGCCACCGGCTGGTCAGAGTGATGCACCCCGGCCATTCTTTGCTACCCCGATCCAGTCGCTGGGAACACTCCAGAGCGAAACTACTCAGGAGCGGATCGGCGATTCATTTTTGCCCCAGCTGACCGAGCACCAGGGTACGTTCGAAGAGTTCCTGAATGTCAGTACCATGGACGACATCGACCGTGAACTGCTCAAAGTGCTCTACGATAATTCGGCAAAACCGACCAGTGCCGAGCTTAAACTCGACCTGTCGGTTGGTTTTAAGGGTAATCCGAATATTGGCAGCGTAGTTTTCAACGCGCTGGAAGATTCGGCACTTTACAAATACTTCGTCGGAGCGTTTAACAACGAAACGGACCGGATTTTTATCATCAGTTCCATCTTTGGCGGAACCGGATCATCGGGTTTCCCGCAGTTGGTGAAGCTGTTGCAGGAACCGAGCCAGAAAATGCCGATTCGCAACGCCCGCAAGGGAGCCGTTACGGTGATGCCCTATTTTGCGCTGGAAGAAAACGGGCAAAGTGCCATCGACCAGAATCGCTTTAATTCCAAGACTAAAGCGGCACTGTCCTACTATCAGAACCAGATTCATCTGGATTCGCTGTATTACATTGGCGATAAACCCGGCGCTAAACTTTATGCGAACGTAGAGGGAGGCTCCAAACAGGCCAACAATGCGCATATCGTCGAATTGCTGGCCGCCGAAACCGTACTGGATTTTGCCAATCGGGGAGCGGGTGAGTTTGCCGGGGCGAAAACCTATTACGAATATGGTCTCCGGCGCGATGACCGACAGTTAGACTTCGTTCATTTTGCCGATTCGACTTTTCGCAATGTGATGCAACCGTTGATTCGGTTTGCATATGCCAGTAAGTTCTACACGGAATACATACCGGCAAACCTGCGGGAGTCATTTGCCAAGAGTCTGGGGCTGCAACAGCAACTGGGTAGCAGTACCTATTTTGTGGCGCTGACGAAATTTATGGGTGAAGCTTTCCGGAAATGGCTCGCTGAAATGGGCGATAATGACCGGAAATTTGACCCGTTCAACTTCCAGACGGATTTCAATGGGCTGGTTCGTGCCAAACAGATTGAACCCAAAACGTTCATGGGCTTTGGCGATAAAGGTATCAGCGAAAGCTTCCTGCTCAATGAAGCGGGCGACGCCGAACCGAAACTACTCGCGCAATACCCACAGCCCGAAACGCGCCTGATGCAAATGCTGATGGTCGTGGCGGACAAGTGTATGCAAAAACTTGGCGACCTCAACCGGCAACTTGTTTAAAATGAGTTTGCAGGGTATCGTTTTGGGTGGATTACCTGCTGCGATTATACGCTCGCACGTTGCTACCGAAACATATACCCTGAAAACTGAAAACGGAAAATTTCAGTATGCCCCATATCCTTCGCATTGACAACGACCCGAACGTGGTCGAACAGAATCACCTCGGCTGGACGGGCGGAACCGTCGGGCTGGTTGGTAATCGCATTGAACACATTCCCGACACACTGCTGAATCAGGCTGGTCTGGCGGCCAAAGCAGGTACGTCGATTCCGTCGCCGTTTGCCCGGCTTTATTTATTCGACGCGGCTTTCCGGCTGGTCATGAACGACCTCCGACCGGCTCAGCCGACCATGTATCACGTACTGGTGTCGCACTGCCTCGATCTGCTCGAACTGTTGTTTCAGGCAGGTGGCAGCCCCGATCTGACCTACCGTGTCTGGAGCCGGGCCGATCGTTTGAGCGCCCTGAACCAGAAAGCTCCCTTGCCTAATGCGCCGAATCGTCGGCATCCGCATCGGGTGCTGGCTAAAGCGCTTGAGCTGGATATGCGCCACGATCTGGCCAATCTGCAAACGTTCACCCTGATTTATTACAAAGGGGCTTTGCTGGGTGGTACATCACCTCTAACGCTGGTATTTACGTCGCCCAACTGGGAACAGGAACGTCAGAACAAGTTTCTGGACCCACCCAAGAGCAGTACTGGCCGGGTATTGTTCCAGCAGGAATATGTACCGCTCGAAAGCCGCGACCGGACGTTCGTGACGTATTTAAGCCGGTTATTTGAGCAATACAAAAGCCTGTTGCCTGAAAACAGCGGTCTGACCAAGTTTCTGGACAAACTCTTCCGCGATAACCCGTACCCATTGCCGGTTGACGGTGGCAAAACGCTGAACGATTTCAATCCGATCAGTACGAATATCGAAGGGTTCAGCACGCTTCAGGTTGTAACGGGATTACCGTTATACAGCGTACGCGCCGATGATGTGCTGCGTGAAGTGGAGGGTAATAGTGATTTTGTGATGTTGCCAACCGTTGGGTATTACAAAGAAGAAACCAACAAAAACGGCGTAAAAACCAATGTGCGGCCACCTCTGGCGCTGGCTTCGCGCATGGATGTGCGTGGTCGCTACGTGAAAAACACCGATTGGGATTCGCGGACGGTCATTCCGTCATCATTGCTGAACGATCTGGGAGCGGGTGGGCTACTGGCCGACCGTCGGCTACCGGGTGTTGACAATGTGCAGTACCCGTTTGTCTCGACCGACGATTTCCTGGAGGATTTCCTGATTCGGATGCCGTTCAAGATCAATAACGAACGGTTTTTTACGGGAACGGTCAACCGCGCCGATTGCGATTTTCTGCTGCCGATCCGAAAAGAATACTTTAATTTTTTCACGCTCGCTGATCTCCGGAATTACCTGGTTCTGGACATCAGCGATCTGCGGGTAACGGCTACGCTCAAAGTCCCTGTTCGGGGGCAGGGCGTGCGCTTTGTGGAGTTCCGGAAAACCTATGAACTGAACGAGCCCGAAAAAGTGCTTGATTTGCCGGTCGGTATGGGGTTCTTCCCATTTTACCGACTCACGATTCCCGACCAGCAGGCGCTGAACAAATACACGGTTCTGCTGGCCGATGGCACAACATCGCAGGCGACCCAGGCCAGTTTTTACCGCTTTTCGGATGTCGTCAATCGACACGCGCTCACGAGTGGAAAACCACAGCCCCGAAGCCCTAAAGTGGGCGAACGGCCAGCTTCGTACTACTACAAAGTCAACGAAGCCTTCGATCTGGTCGAGATTCAATTGGCGCATAATGACATCCCATACCGGGGGATTGTGATGCCGGAATTTACAACGGTTTCCAATCGCGGTTACGAAGAGTTTACATTTGCTATCGATTTCGGAACGTCGAATACACACGTGGCCTACCTAGTTAAAGATCAGGGTGGAGCCAAGCCCGATCCAGAGCCATTGACCGTTACAGAAGAAGATCTTCAGATGGTGCTGCTTAACAAACCCTATTCGGGGCCGGGTATTAGTCGCGACTATGATCGGTATAGTGTCAAAAGCAGCTTCGGTGCGTTCGAACAGTTGGAGCCGTTGGTTCGGAGGGAGTTTGTTCCTCCACTCATTGGCCGAAATCCACGGCTTGGAACGCCGTTTGCCTTCCCGCTACGAACAACCATCTACGAGCGTGAGGGATTGACCCAGGGTGGCGATTACCTGTTTACGAAACTGAATCTTGGTTTTAATATTGACCTTGAGCAGGTTACCGTTGGCGACAATAACCGCTATGTATCGACCCTGAAATGGCTGTTCGAAAACAAACCGAACGACACGCTGAATGATCTTCGTGTTCGAGCGTTTTTTGAAACGCTATTGCTTCTGATCCGCCATAAAGTGGTTCAGAACAAAGGCGACGTTGCGCTGACAAAGATTGTCTGGCTGGCACCGTCGAGCATGACCCGGCGCACCCGAAATCGCCTGACTGCCGAGTGGAATAAAGCCATGCAGGAGGTGTTCGGTACTACGGCTTATTTCCAGGATGAACCGATTCTGGAATCACTGGCACCGTATTTTTATCTTCAGCGTCAGGGTGTTCTGCCGACAGCCAATGCCGTGAACGTCGATATCGGAGGGGGTACGTCGGACCTGATGTTTTTTGCGCAGGGTCAACGTCACTACTTCAATACGTCGTTCCGGTTTGCAGCCAACGACATCTGGGGCGGTGGTCTTGACGAAACCGGGGCACCTTCGGGCCGGATGGACAACGGATTTGTGTCGAACTTCCTGACATACCGCAGCAATAACCCATCGAGCCAGAAAACGGGAGCCGATCAAACGCTGGATGCCTTCCTTGACCCCAAACGTCGGATGTCGCCCGAAGATGTGGTCAGTTTATTGTTTAAATACGATGATCACTTCCAGTTTACGAAGGCCATTCAGAATCAGCAGCCTGCTTTGTTGATTGTGCTGTATCTGCACTATGCGGCCATTATTTATCACCTGGTTCAACTGATTGAATCGCAGGAAAAACAGGAAGGTGGTACTGCGCTTGAACTGCCGCGTTTCCTGACGTTTACGGGCCGGGGTAGCCAATACCTGAACCTGCTTGGAACACGGGCCGATCTGGTCGATTACACGAAGCGGTTGTTTGCGGCTTACACCACGAAACCCGTACCGACCAATTTCCAGATTCTGTTGACCGATAATCCGAAGGAAACGACGGCTAATGGAGCTGTGCTTTATCAGACGGCTACGGATCGGGATCAATACCGGGGTAATCAGACTACGGCTTATTGGGGAAATGAACCGACGCATCCGGTAACGTTTACCTATAACGAAACGACCGTTGATACCGTTGGGCATGAGAATGATTTCCATGATTCGGTGTTACGCAACGTGCGTGATTTTCTGGAGAAAACACTGAAAAATAACTCCGTATCAGCGTTTCTGGGTGATTTTGGTATTCGCCGGACACAGGATTATTACGACTTCCTGGTTGGATCAGACGTAACCCGGAGCAGTGTGCTGCATGATAGTTACATGCTGGCTAAACTACCTCTTGAGCGTGATGCTGATGCGCGACTGGCAGAAACGTTCTTTTTCCTGCCACTTAAAAACGCGCTCTACGAACTGTCGAAATACATTGCCAAAAACCAGTCGTAACGGAATGATGATGCAACGATTCAGAAAAGGCTGGCTGTTGGCAATTGGCTTGACGGTCAGTCTGGTAGCGCAGGCGCAGGATGGTGAAACGGCGTCAAAACCATCTTTTTATACGTACCTGGGGCTGATTCTTGCCCTGCTTGCCCTCATTGGTCTTGTTCTGCTCTGGTGGCAGAATCGGCTGGCCTGGGATAAGATCAACTCGGAAAGACGATCCGCTACCGGTAACTCCGATGGCGTTCGGGAGTTAAGCGGGCGGGTGATGTCGCTGGAGCGCGATAACAAAGCGCTGATTGTTAAACTGAAAGCTCTGGACGAACAGGTGATACAACTACGGCAACTTGTTCGCAGCGATAACCGGCAAGTGGCCACGGCTGTTCCGCCAACACCAGCTGTTGAACCACGGCAAGCTCCTGTGCAACAACCGGTTCGGCCCAGTGAACCTGCGCAAAAGTCGCCAGTCGTATCAGCACAGTCGCAGCGGCCAGCACCGGTCAATACCCCCCCGGTTAAACTGTATGCCCGCACTGCCGATGTACCTGGTGGGTTTAGCGTAAGCAGCCTGGTCGAAACGCCCAATCGCCCAATGGTATTTGTGATTACGCCAACCGGGCCAACTCAGGCCACCTTCCGCGTAACCGACGATCCTGAAGCGCAGCGATTGGCTCTGAGCGATCCGTATTCGTACCTGAGCGATGCCTGCAATTACCAGTCACGGCCCGAGATAAATAGTCGGATTCACGTGATTTCCGACGGAAAACTGCAATTACAGGGCGAAAAATGGCATATTGTTGAAAAAGCGGAAATTAGTTTCTATGTCTAATGTGTTAGTGTTTGGTAAGTAAGGTAACTGGGGAATTGGGTTTCGCTCGTTGCCATTTACCTGACTTACCCAATTACCTTTGCTACGTATTTAGGCAGTCAAGATGACGCTTACCGAACTAAAAGAACGAATTAAGGAAGAAGTTGTCCTGCATGAGGGTGACTTGAAAGAATGGCAGTGGCGCAGAAATGGTCTGCTAACCGAAGCCGAGCAGGATGGTATTCCCTCCGCTGAATTCATGCGGCTGGTCAATGATGTTAGTTATCAGCTTGGCGGGCTGTTCCCTCGGATCAATGCGCTGAAGTCCACGGCCGAGACCTATGCCCGTGCCGATAAAAAACAGCTTCTGCCACTTCATCTCGACGAACTAGTTGCTGAAGCCGAGCGATTGACATTATCCAAAAACTTCGTAACAAAACGCTGGCTCCCGGCTATTCTGGCAACTATTCCAGATCCGCCAAAATCAGAAACGGTTGCCGTACCGGTTCAGCCACCAGCGCCCGTTACTCCGCCCTCTGTTGTTCCCGTTGTTCCAACAAGTCTGAGCCGGGACGAGGTGCGCCGGAAGGTTGCCGCCAAACTTGACGACTATAAATCACAACGGACCATTCCTGCCTGGGTATTGCGCGATTTGCTGTATGCGATCAATGGTGATGAGTCGATCGTTACGGAGGAGATATTTTCGTATCTCGTCAGCAATTTTTTCAAAGCCGCGCGCGAACCCCAGGGCAATACCCTGCGCGAACGACTAGTGTCGGCCGATTGGGAAAACGTTCTTTTTAAAGTCAATCCGGAACCTGCTCCCGTTGTAACGCCCGAGCCTTACCGTCAGGAGCCATCGCGAATTCCCGAACCTCAGCCTATTGTACGCTCATTTACGGCCCAGCCCGCCCGTGTCCGTAAAGGCGAAGCCGTAACGCTGGCCTGGGAGGTGGAGAATCTGCTGGCGGTTACGATCGATGATCTCGGAGCCGGGTTGTCTCCTCAGAACAGGGGTTGGGTAAAGCCGACAAAAACCACAGATTATACGCTGTTCGATGTCAATAATAATCCGTTGAGTACCGTTCGGGTAGAAGTTATACGCCCCGACCGGAGCGGAGTTTATGGGGTGCTGTTCGCGCTGGCGTTGCTGGCTCTGATCTATTGGTTTATTAAAAATACGAATTCAGAGAAAACGGAACCAGTCGAAAAGCCACGAACGGAAAAGACCTCCGAACGGTCTGGAAAAACGCCTGTGCATTTGGCTGGAAAAAAGCGAAAAAAATCAGCCAGAACGACTAAGCCGGAGTCAGAAAAACCAACAGAAACCATTGCAAAGGCTGAGCCTGCACCGAAAGCCAAGCCTGAAAAGCAGGAAACGCCGGTTCAGACAACGTCCAAGCCAATCAGAAGCGAACCATCCGAAACACGGTCTTCGTCGCAGGCCGCCAAACCACAGTATTCGGAACCCAGCGATAAACCTTACGACAAAGTAGACAATCGCACCGATGAGCAGGGCTGGCGGATGGCCCGAAAAGGGAAACGCTGGGGTTACGTCAATGAATTCGACGAATGGGTAATTGAACCCCAGTTTGAGGCAACAACCCCTTTTCGGGGAAATGTAGCGTCTGTTTTTTTCAACGGCCAGCTTATGAAAATAAATCGGGCGGGCGAACAGGTGAAGAATTAGTGACAGTGTGCAGTTTGCAGTTCACGATAAGCTCCCTGCTTACTGAAGACTGCCCACTGCTAACCGCCTACTGGCCAGGGGTAATTTCTACATTTAAGTTCTGAAATTTAACCGTTTTAGAAGCCGTTATAACCCCAATTTTATTCCCGCTGAACTTCCTGAAAACGTGTGGACTATCCTCTACTTCTTCACCATTAATGTAAAAATGAAGTTGATTCAACTCTTTTTTTACCATTAATGTATTCCGTTCCCGACTCACATTTACTCGGGGTGGCGTGGGTTTTCCCGGCATGTAGTTCGCAAATGTACCCCCGTTGATGAGCGACTTAATGGATACCTGATTGGTTCCCATCAGCCGGAATTGGCAAAAATTGTTCACATCTTTTACCCCAAGCAGTAAGCCGCCATCGGGTTGGACACCCGGTGGTACGATCATATCGATCGTTACTGTAAACGATTCCGCTTTATTTAAATCAATCGTTGGTGGTAGGCTGATATAGCTGCGAGCGGGATTTACGGTCGATGCAGACGTTTTGTGGATGTAGTAATTGCCAAGACTTATTTCAAGCTCATACCCATTCTTCTGGCCCACCAGCCAGCGATTCTGGTTTTTGGTGAATGTCTCGCTGAACGTGTTTGGCGTAGTGTTCACTGGTTTAGGCGCTTCACTGACGGGAGTTTCCACGATGGGAGCCGATTTTTTTTCCGGGATCGGTGTACTCACGGTTGGTGCTGGCGTCTCCACTATCGTTGTGTAAGTCGTGGGAAGGTCGGGCCCGGATGCCCCTAACGTGACGCTTAATTTCTGAAAAGCAGTCCAATAGGCAGAGGAGATCATACCAACGTTATTGCCTGCCAGCATTTTGAAGCGATACGGGCTGTCACGAATTTCCCGTTCATTGACGTAGAAATGAAGCGCATACCCCTTGCGCCGGATAGTAAGTCGATTTCGGTTTCGATCGACGGGGACGCCCGGCTTGAAAAAATCACCCGGCATATAGTCGGTAAATGTTTCGCCATTGGTCACCCGGATAATCGACACTTCACCTTTGTTATTTAAGGTAAAGGCGCTGAAATTCAACGAATCTTTTACGCCGAACAGCAGCCCACCGGTTGGTACTCGCCCTGAATCGGCTAATACGTCGATCTTGATGGTGAACAGGTCGGCAGCGTTCAGATTAATGTCCGTTGGCAGGGGTACATAGCTGAAGGCGACCTGCTCCGTATTAACATTCCGTTTGCGGATACTGTAGCGGCCCATCCCGATCTGGTAATGATAATCACCTTTAATACCCGCTTTCCAGCCATTTCGGTTCGTGGCAAAATCGCCGGTGAAAGCGGGTCGGAAATCGGGAGACGAGGTAGTTGATGGGGCCGTTCGGCTCGGTCTTGACACCGGTACCTCCGGAACTGACGACTGCTCGGCCGGAACTGTAGCTGGCTGTGTAACCGGCGGGTCAACGCGCGTCGGTGTTGGCACCTCAGGTCGGGGCGCATCGGTACGAACTACGTTTGGCTGAGCGATATCAGGCTGCGATTGGCTCGGTTGGGTAGTAGCGGGTTGAGTTGCTGCTGGCCGATCAACGGGTGTTGCAGCTGGCTGGGACATGGTCACCGGTGTATTGGCGGGCTGAGCAGGCTGGTTTGCTACCGATTGGGCTGGGCGAGTCCGGGAAGTAGACTTGAAGGTAATCTTCTGCCAATCGCTGGTGGCCGAATAAATGAACGGTTTCGAGCGTCGGGGCGCTTGCCCAAAGCTGGCTGTGCTTAGCAAAACAAGAGCGGTAAGGAATGAAAACAGTCTCATGATCGTGTCTGCTTAGAATGAATACCGGACAACGGCTGTTGGCTGGCCAGCCTGTAATCCAGGATAAACCGTAAAGGATTGAATTCGACGCGCTTCTTTCTTCAACTGGTTGTTCCGTAATCCTTTCAAAAATGTCAGAACTACATCGGCGGCTGCCACAACAAGGGCTCCCCGTGTTGCCAGAAAATAGCGATGGTGATGGTCGTTGGCAGTCGCATAATACGGTTCGGCGGCTGCTGTATTTTTCTGTTGTTCATAGATGGCGAAATTATCCATGGCCTTCTCACGCTCCAAGATCCCATAAGCTACCAGCCCGTAACACCCGATGGTTAGTAACGGTCGCAGCCCAATTTTAGGCTTGGGCCATTGAACAAAAATATTGCCAATGCCAGGGGCCACTGCCGACAGCAACGCCCAGGCAGGGCCAGCATATCGTTCTTTTCGGAAGCGGGTCGTATCGGGTTGGTATCCAGGCTCGTTAAGCGTACCAGAAGGTTTTGTTGTCGATTGGGGATCAGGTATCGAGGTTGGCCGCTCGGTTTTAGGCGGGTCGGCAGTAACGACAGGATTAGTCCGGGCTGGTTTTTCCGGAATAACTTCCGGCCTGGGTGTCGTTGAAGCCGGATTGGTGGCTAGTTGGGCTGCATCTGGAATGAGACCGGTTTTAACCCGAATAATTGCCTGTATTTCTTCATTCAGCGAGTAGCCATTGGCCAGTGCATTCCAGACGATTCGCCGGTCGGTGCCAGCGGTGATACGCATGCCAATATCTCCCCGAACAAACTGAGGCAGGACATGTAATGTTCCACGCAGTCGGCTCCGGATATCAAAATAAACGGAGTCGCCAGGGCGGGCTGTAATCAGATCGTAGCGAATTTCCAGTTGCGATGAGTCGACAACGCGCATCCTGATGTTGCGTACGCGTTCCTGAGCCAGACTGGGGGAGATGGCTAACACACTAAATAGAGTGATAAACAACAGACGCATCATATTCAGTTACTGACGGTGATTTGGCGGGTAGTCGTGTATGTATCATCGCAGGTATTGCCGATGGCGATTGATACGGTATAGGTTCCGGCTTTTTGGTAATTATAGGTTACCCGCGTTCCGATGCGATTGACGCCTTTGCCATCGCCGGGATCCCAGCCAACAATGCCAATATCTCCCTGCGCATTTTCCAGGAAAAAGGTCACATCCAATTCATCGATGATAAAGCCAATAGTTGCCGATGGTTTGGCACAGACAGGAAAATTTTTTCGCTCTAAATCAAAAGGTTCACAACCCATCAATGTGAGTACGAGTAACCAGAAAATAGACCGTTTCAGCATAGTCGTGGAATCATTCACAGCAAATTAAGCAATATTATACCAACAGATTGCCGTTCGTCTAATAAATTGGTACCCAAAGGCTAATTCAGACACCTTGTCAAATACCAATATTTTTTTTAAATTTAATCAGTGAGTTATTCACAGATTTTTAGTAACTCACTGATACACTACTTGTATAATTACCCACTCACTGACTGTTAACTATGCGCTGGTCTGCCAAAACGAAAGATGAATTGGTCGCTGAAATTCAACGACTTCACCACGAACGTGATGGGGTAATGCTGGCGGATACGGCTCCGCCTTATACCGATGTTCGTCAGACTCTGGATCAACTCAATCTGATTGGAGTGACCGTTGATCACCAGGGAACCCTGATTTATGCCAATCCCTATACATATCGCGTAACTGCCTGGCAACCAGATGATGTTGTTGGGAAAAGTTTCTTCGATATTTTTATTCCAGCGGCTGATCGGGCACGCCTTGAAATGGAATTTGAGGAAGCGCTGACGAAGCGGAGCGTTCCTGAACAAAAAGAAATCAGTTTGCTGGCGCGTAGCGGAGCCGTCCGGAATGTGCAGTTGAATTCGTTTGTCATTAATCCGTCAGACGATCAAAAGGCCGCGTCGTTTACACTGATTGGCGAAGATATTACCAACAAACGACGGGTAGCCTCGGCATTGTCGAATACCAATGCACAATTGCAGGATCTGGTCGATAATACGTCTGACCTGATTCAACTACTTACCCTCGACGGTAAATTTATTTTTGTTAACAAGGCCTGGCGCGAAGTGCTTGGCTATGGTTCCGACGAAATTGCCGCTCTGAATCTGCGCGATGTGCTCCATCCCGATTATGCAGACAGTACGCTGGCATTGCTCAAGCGGATTCAGGAGGGTGATAAGTTGCCCTATTTTGAAACCGTTTTTCGAAGCAAATCAGGCAAAACGCTTTTTCTGTCGGGAAGTGTAAATTGCCGTTTCGATAATGGACGTCCAACAGCGTTCCGCTGTATTCTGCACGATACGACCGGCAAAATCCGAGCCGAAAAATCACAGAAACTGTACTATAGCATTGCCAACTGGACGATCAATACGCCCAACCTGGATGAGCTATACCATAAAATCCATGAAGAGCTGGGCAACATTATTGATGCCCGTAACTTCTTCATTGCGCTTTATGACTCCAGCAAAACATACCTCTCGTTTCCCTATTACGTCGATGAGTATTTTGGGGGCAACATGCGATTCACGAAGCGCAAGTTGGGGAATGGCCTTACGGAATACACCATCGGAGCGAATAAACCGCTGTTTCTGTACGAAAAAGACATTCGGCAACTGGCCGAAAAACACCAGATCGATTTATACGGGCAGCTTCAGCCGCAGGTAATGCTAACGGCTCCGCTTCGAATTGGCGACGAAATTACCGGCATTATCGGTGTCAAATCGTACGATGATCCGCTAACCTATGGCCCTCGGGATCTGGAACTGCTGGAGTTTATTTCGGGGCAGGTCGCACTGGCCATTGCCCGTAAGCAGTCGGAGGCTGTGCTGGACAAGCAAAATGCACGACTCAATGCCATTTTTGATAGTAGCACGTATCTGATCTGGTCAGTCAATAAGGCGTTGCAACTGACTTCGTTCAATAAAAACTATACCCGGCTTATTGAATACCAGCTGGATGAACTGCCTACGCTTCATGCCAGCGCTCCGAAGCTTGGCTGGCGGATGATTGGGGAAGAAAACCGCCGGATGCTGGAAGAAAAGTATCGGCAAACGTTTCGGGGATTTCCACAAAACTTCGAATTGTTTTTCGAAACGATACGGGGCGAAACGTACCTTGAATTTCACCTGAATCCAATTCTGCTGGCTGGCGGAGTGATTGAAGAAGTGTCGGGTATTGCCCGTGATATTACGAACCGGAAACGCGCCGAGATTGCCACCCGGCAAAGCGAAGAAAAATTCCGTGGAATCTTCGAAAACCTCCAGGACATCTATGCTCGTGTAGATCGGAAAGGCCGGATCACAATGATTAGTCCTTCTGTTTTCAAACGCATGGGCTACACACCCGAAGAGGTTCTCGGACAGGATGCTACGCAGTTTTTTGTCGATAAAACCATCATTCGGCGGGCTATGATCAAGCTGGGCCGAAATCATAGTTTACGCAATTTTGAGGTGAGTATGCGCCGGAAAGACGGCACCGAAAGGCAGTTTATGTTCAACATGCTGCTGCTAAAAGACGAGCAGGGCATCTATTCGGTGGTAGCCGTACTAGCGCGTGATATTAGCGAACTCAAAAGGCAATCGGTCGAGTTAGTCAAAGCCAAGGAGGAAGCCGAACGGTCGCTGAAGGTCAAAGAGCGATTCCTGGCCAATATGAGCCACGAAATTCGGACGCCGATGAACGGTGTTATCGGTATGATCGACCTGCTCAACGATACCCAGCTCGATGAAGAGCAGCGTAGCTACG
This sequence comes from Spirosoma endbachense, assembly GCF_010233585.1. NCBI lineage: Bacteria > Pseudomonadati > Bacteroidota > Cytophagia > Cytophagales > Cytophagaceae > Spirosoma > Spirosoma endbachense. The sequence continues at coordinate 3,128,344 of NZ_CP045997.1, read as the reverse complement.
TCAAAACCATCAAACGTTCGTCAGAAACGCTGCTTAACATCCTCAATGATATTCTGGACCTCTCTAAAATTGAGGCTGGAAAAATGGCACTCCATGAGTCGCCAGTAGCCTTCAAGGAAATCTTTGAGAAACTTATCGCGCTCTTTGGGCAGCAGGCCAGCTCTAAAAACAACGAGCTGACTTATCATATCAGCGCGGATTTGCCGACGTTTGTGATTGCCGACCAGACACGGCTTTTGCAGATTCTGTCGAACCTGACCTCAAATGCCATAAAATTCACCGAAAACGGTACGGTACGCGTCGAAGCGTCGCTGATCAGTAAGCGTGGTAAGTTTAATCGAATCCGGGTGGATGTGAAAGATTCAGGAATAGGCATCTCTCCGGAAAATATCAATCTGCTGTTCAACTCATTCAGTCAGGTTGACACATCATCGCGGAAATCGTTTGGGGGAACTGGCTTAGGATTGTCTATCTCCAAAGAACTGGCTCACTTGATGAAAGGGGAAGTAGGCGTGGAGTCGGTAGTAGGCATGGGCAGTACGTTCTGGTTTACCATCGAACTTAAAGAAACCGCCATCAGCCCAACGCAACAAACAACGGAAGTTGCTGAAATTGCACTGGCCAACTTTTTCAGCGATTACCACCCGAATGTGTTGCTCGTCGATGATAATGCGGTGAATCGTAAGGTTGCCAGCGAGATTTTACGTAAAGCAGGCTGTGTCGTGGTTACTGCCGACAGTGGTCCAGCGGCAATTCTGGAAGCCGAGAAAGGGCAAAGCAGCAAAGAAAAAGGCGAGTTTAACGGCTTCGATGTCATCTTTATGGACATCCAGATGCCCGACATGGACGGGGTAGAAACCACTCAGAACCTGCGCGAGAAATTTGGGAAGCAGCTTCCAACGGTTGTGGCCATGACAGCTTATTCCATGCGTGAAGATCGCGAACGATTTATTAGTCAGGGTCTTGATGATTACATCGCCAAGCCGATTCGTGCCCAGAGCCTGATTGCCAAGGTTAAAGAAATAACGGATGCCAACCGGGCTAAACAGACATCAGCCCCCGTTCAGCAACCAAAACCCGTTATTGCAGCATCCGAGCCTGTATTGCCCGTTATTGACGACGAGATTGTGGGCCAATTGCGCGACATTGGTGGACAGGAATTAGTAGATAGCATTATGGAGGAGTTTGTCACAGAGGCCGACGAACTGGTTAGCGGTGCCGTTAAAGCCTACACGCTCGGCGACATTCCAACGGTTAAAAGCCACCTGCATACGTTAAAAGGCAGTGCCGGAACGATTGGGGTTGCGCGTGTCGCCGATATTGCCCGTACGGCCGAAGGTAAACTTAAAGTGAATGATACGAGCGGCTTAGCGGATGCACTGAAAGCCCTGGAGCAAGAGTTCACCTTGTTTTTGAAGGAATGGAAAAAATAAGTTTTCAGCAGGCAGTAAGCAGTTTTCCGTTGGTAATGGTTAGCTACTTACTGCCTGCTGACGATTTATTCCCTTAGTCTCTAACCGGGAATTGGCTCAGTTGCCGTTCCAGATCAAAAATAGCTCCCTGCAATTCACGCTTATCGGGTGAAACCGGTAAATAAAAAGGTGTTCTGTCCCGCTTCCAGTTAGGAAGGGCATCAGAACTAAGCTTAATGCGAAACCGGTAGTCACCGCGGCCAATCGAAATATTACTGAAACCCAGTGCCGGGTCAATAAACGTCAGCTTAGCGCTTAATTCATCGCCATCGGCAATTGAGCGCATCCATTTCAGGAGTAGCTCCATTTCCCAGGTCGATAGAATTGATGCGGTACGAACGTAGTCGTGTTCCTGATATTGAGTTTTTACGCTCACAATCAGCCAGTTGCGATCCATAAAATAGGGTGAGTCACTACACTCATAATCCAGAATGTTCAGCTCAAAAGAGCCTTCGGGTCCGGTCAGTTTCATGGGTTAGATTAGATAAAAAAGAAGGCCTAACAACGATTGTCTGCTATAACGACGCGGTGTGGAAAGGAAACAGAAACCGTTAACTAACTGTAAGACAGTTGTATGACGGAGCGGAGAGCAGTAACTCTATTGACGTAGTGAATTGGAGGACTAAAATTAGAAAGAAAGTTGGATTGTTGTATTAATTGCGTGTAATTTTTTTAGAATAATAGTCCTAGTAATAAAAAAAGCATACGTAGAGCCTTAAGAATCAAAGTCATTCTGATTAATGAGTAACAAAGCCCTTTTTTGCGTTTGCGGATAAAATGCTAATTTCACCACGCTAAATGTAACATGATTCCCAAAGCCCTATGTCAGCTTCCAAACGCGTCCTGATTGCCGAAGATAGCTCCGTTATCCAGAATCTGGCCCGCAAAATTCTAGAATTTCAGAACTACGACATCACAGCAGTTAAAAACGGTGAACAAGTACTGCAGATTCTGGAGAAAGAAGATTTCAGTATCCTGCTGTTAGATATTAATATGCCCGTAATGGACGGTATGGAGTGTGTCCGGCGTGTTCGCGCATTACCCGAAAAAGAGAAAGCTGCGGTTCCTATCGTAGCGATCACAGGTAACGCTAAGAACTATACGGAAGAAGAATTTAAAACGGCCGGCTTTAACGATGTTCTGGTTAAACCGCTCAACTTCGATCGATTAGTTGAAGTGGTTAATCAATTGACCGATAAATAAAGTATGTAGGAGTGAGGAGCGAGAAGTGAGGAGTTGCTGATGCAACAGTAACTCCTCACTTCTCGCTCCTCACTCCTCATTCCTATGATTATCACGCTGCTTGGTACAGGAACGTCGTCGGGAGTGCCGTTAATTGGGTGTGAGTGCGATGTGTGTCGATCGGTTGATTTTCGCGATAAACGATTACGCTCGTCCATTCATATTGCTATTGACGGGCGCAGTTTTGTTGTCGATACAGGCCCCGATTTTCGGCAGCAGATGCTTCGGCTTGATCTAAAACAGCTCGATGCAGTCCTGTTTACGCACGAACATAAAGATCATACGGCTGGTCTGGATGAAGTTCGCGCGTTTAATTTTCGATCGGGCCAGGATATGCCCATCTATGCCCGTTTACCCGTACTGACTCAACTAGAGCGGGAGTTCTCGTATATCTTCGCCGAGCATAAATATCCTGGAATTCCTCGAGTCAGAGCCCACGAAATTCAGAATGAGACTTTCGACGTATTAGGCGTACGAGTCACGCCAATTGATGTTCTGCACCATAAACTCCCGGTTTTTGGTTTTCGTATTGGTGAGTTCACGTACTTAACCGATCTCAATTACATTTCTGAGGAAGAACTGGAAAAGGTGTACGGGACTAAAGTTCTGGTGCTTGATGCACTCCAGCGTTTACCTCACCTTTCTCACTTCACCCTCAATGAGGCCATCGAACTGGCCAATCGAATAGGGGCCAGTAGAACCTATTTTACGCACATCAGCCACAAACTCGGTCTGCACCGGGAAGTTGAAAAAGAACTGCCTTCTCATATTCGATTGGGGTATGATGGCTTACAAATCAACTTGTAGAGTCGCCACACTGATTGGCCGCCAACCACCAGCGAATAGTTCTACAAACCAATTCCCGTCACACGGCGTTATCCGTTCAGACCAGTTTCTAAAGCGATGTTAACGCCCATAAAGCCGTCCCGAACGTTTTCCGATATTCTGCTACAACAATACCGTCAGCAGGGCGATCCGCCCGCCGATGCGGTTATTACGGCGATTGTTGAAGCCGGTGGGAAAAACGAGCTTCGTTTGCTAATGAACTGGCTGGCCGATAACCAGGATTTTACTGTTAACGGGCAACCAGCCCCTGTTCGTGACTTTTTTGCCAGCTATACGCAACTGCCAGCCTGGGCAGACTCCAGACGGATGGAAAGCGGCATGGAATTCTTTAAAAAACACGCCGGCCAAATTGGCTTGATTCTGGGTTGTTTTTCGCTCCCGTATTGTTATCTGGGAGCTAATGGAGCGCAGGTACTCTGGCTTACAGAACGAATCAAAAACGATACCATTCGCCGGTTGCAGGAAACAGGGGAGTGGGTGTTTGGCGTGAACAATTCGAAGGAATGGGTAACGGGGAAAGCCATAGTCAGGACGCTTAAAATACGATTGATTCACGCAGGTGCGCGCTGGTTTTCCATTCATTCAGGTCGTTGGAATAACGATTGGGGGTATCCTGTCAATCAGGAAGATATGGCCGGTACAAACCTGGCCTTCTCCTACATAGTGCTGCGCGGCTTACGAAAAACGGGGATATCGGCGACTGAACAGGAGGAGGAAAACTACCTTCATCATATCAATGTCATTGGTTATCTAAACGGCGTTGTTGAAGAACTTCTGCCGGAAAATCTTCGCGAAGCCTATGTACTGGATCGGTCCATCGCCCGGCGACAGTTTGTTTCATCGGAAGCAGGCAGAGGGCTTACTCATTCGCTACTTACGGGTATTACGGAGCAGGTAAGAAAGACGACAAAGCGGTCAGTTGATGATCGGCCAGAAGCAATCCGGAACCTCGCAGCGGGTGAAATGCGTTTCTTTCTGGGCGATCAATATGCCGATTGGCTCGGTATTCCTAAAGCTTCCGTCGAAAAACGGATGGCTGGACTGGTTAACCGTCTGCCAATTTTCTCAGGTCAGTTACCGAATTTATAAGTTCGACGTTTGCCGTTCGTGGTTCGTAGTTATCGCTACAGCATCGACTGCAAACTACAAACCAAACACAACACTTGTTTCAGTTAGAACCTATTGCTGCTCTGGCTACTGCGCCAGGCATTGGTGCCATTGCTGTCCTTCGGGTATCGGGCGAAGGCGCCATTGACATAACCAACCGTATTTTCAGAGGGAAAGACCTCACAAAGCAGGAATCGCATACGGCCCATTTTGGCACATTGCGCACGGCTGACGGTCATATTATTGATGAGGTCCTGGTAACGGTTTTTCGAGCACCGAAGTCATTTACAAAAGAAGACGTTGTCGAAATCTCCTGTCATGGATCAGAGTTTATTATTCAGCAGATTTTACGTCGGTTGACGCAGGAAGGAGCCCGACTGGCCCGCCCCGGCGAATTTACCCAGCGAGCCTTTTTAAATGGGCAGTTTGATCTGGTTCAGGCCGAGGCCGTAGCTGACCTGATTTCGTCTGATTCGGAGGCCAGCCACCGTGCTGCTTTGTCGCAGTTGCGGGGGGGCTTCTCAAAACAGTTGAAAGTATTACGTCAGCAATTAATTGATTTTGTTGCACTGGTAGAGCTGGAACTGGATTTTGGCGAAGAAGACGTTGAATTTGCGCATCGCGACCAACTCAGGCAATTAATGCTCGATATCCGGCGCGTATTGCATCCACTGATTGACTCATTCTCGACAGGCAACGCGATTAAAAATGGGGTGCCTACCGTGATTATTGGCAAACCGAATGCAGGAAAATCGACGCTGCTGAATGCCCTGTTAAATGAGGAGAAGGCAATCGTTTCGGATATTCCGGGTACAACGCGTGATGTCATCGAAGATGAACTGTTCATTGATGGCATCCGGTTTCGGTTGATTGATACCGCCGGTTTACGGGAAGCTACCGACCAGATTGAAGCGATTGGTATTGAGCGCACCCAACAAAAAATGCGGGACTCTGCCCTGGTCGTTTATCTGTTCGATGGAAAGAATATTTCGCCTGACGAACTCCAGGAATCACTTGCCGACATACGTTTATCGGGCAAGCCGTATTTACTGGTTGGCAACAAACTGGATGCACTGACTGATGAAAAGAAACAGCTACTGGAAAGCATTGCTGCCGAACCCATTGTCTGGATTTCTGCCTCGCAGCAAACCTACCTCGACGACCTGAAAGCTGCGTTATCGGCCCGCGTTCGGACCGATTCGGCCGTGCAGACGGGTAGCGCTGTCGTGACCAATGCCCGACATTACGAGCACCTGACGGGCACCGATGACGCGCTGGCTCGTGCCCTTACAGGACTGGATGCCGGAGTAACCCCCGATTGGCTGGCTATGGACTTGCGGGTTGCTTTGCGTCATCTTGGTGAACTGACGGGAGAGATAACAACAGATGATTTACTGGACTCAATTTTTAGTAAGTTCTGTATCGGAAAGTAATCGAATTTATTGATTCAATAATATTGCGCTGCTAAAGAACATTTAAATAGAAGTAGTATAGGCAATGGATATAGCTATGCACTTAGTTTTGTACAATTAGGACTTTCCTTCAGAGGTGTGCCACCGCAACCGCGGACGGTCGCAACCGCAGACGGTGGTTATCAGGAGAAGCATCAGGAACCGTGGCACACCTCCTAACGAAAGCCCAAGCAATATATCCCTTAACTAGTTTAGATAGGCGACCACATAGGCGCCCTCTAAAAGCAATCCTTTCGGTAACGATTCGATAAAGGAGCGCTCTTCTTCTTGAGGCTTAATTACCCGCTCACTGCCTTCTAACTCAAAGACAATAGGAAGAACATAAGTACCCGTATACGCTTGTTTCTGAGCTGGAAGCTGGCTCATCAGGCGATTGACTTCTTCTTTAAACGAAGCATCCACGTTGGCTTGGTTCAATACCTGAACATCGGTCACCTTCCCTTGACTATCTACTTTAAATTCGACATACGCTTTGGCTACTTTTTCCGCTCGCTGAGCCGCTGCCGGATAGCGTATCAGTTGCGAAAATGCCTGACGAAAATCCGGATCGTTACCTAACGAACGATCAATAACTTGTCCATTCGACAAATAAGGACTGAGTAGGAGAATGCCTAAATAAACAACTAAAGTTTTCATAAACTATTTTATTTTGACGTTAAAGGCCGGTATCTGACTAAGATGCATAAATCGAACAGAATCCATAATTATCCACTTTTCTGTTGCATACGTGTCCATGATTTTCCAGAGCTGATGAAACGGATTGGAGCTAGTACGTAAGATCGGAGTATTCGCCCGTCTTGAGAGCCTGGAAGCCCTTTTGGCATCGTTCAGTACCATATAGCATAATCTGAATGACTGTTCCAAAAACTGATACTGGTTTAAATCTTCCTACTCAGTAGCATCTATGTATAGAGCAAAATGTAGCCGTAAGAGGTGCATTTACCGAGCTTGATGATTTTGCAACAGCCACTGTAGACAAAGCTATTTAGTAAGTTCGGTGATGTTTTTAACCATTAACTAAATAGATAGTTTCTATGGGTAGATCGTATAAAAGAATAGCACTGGGGCTTCGTTTGCAGAATAGATGTTACATAAAATCCCTCCCTGTTCTATGCGTCCTCGACTCTTTATTTCTTTACCAGTATACGTAGCAACGTTGTTTTGCCTGCTTCACCTGGGAAGTTCGATCTCGTACGCGCAAAGCAATACGCTGGAGCACTGTCTTGAAACAATGCATAGAGCCAGGAAAGCCATAAGCGAGAGTAGATCGCCAAACCAGCAGACGCTTTTTCCTGTTCTTGACCCTACTTACCAAAAGCACCAACAGAATTACGACAACTGGGCAGAATGCGTAAAAGGCCAGAAAGCACCTTTATCAGCTTTCCAGACGATAGATGGTGAATCGTATGATATGGCGACCTTATCGGGTAAGGTGCTGGTGGTAAACTTTTGGTTCATGAGCTGTGCCCCCTGCGTAGCTGAAATACCCGCTTTGAATAAGCTGGTAAAGGAGTACAAGGGCAAAAATGTCCTTTTTCTTGGGTTTTCAAGTGATAAAGCAGCAGCCTTGAAGCCCGCCTTTTTTGAGAATCATCCCTTCGATTTCAAAATCATTGCTGACGCCAGAAATATCATTATTCCCTTCCATACAAATAGCTTTCCTACGACCTATATTGTAGATCAGCGAGGTATTATTCACCAGGCCTGGATTGGGTTTGTGGGCAACGGAATGGATAGCTTAGCTCCCTATCATAAAGCTAAATCGGCCATTGACGACCTATTGACAACGGCGAATAAATGAGTTGAGAGTTGTACTTTATGTAGGAATTATGATTGAACTGGTTGATTCTGCCATATAATTTTCCCCTTTACAAATTCATCGTACTAAAATAAAATACTGACATACAGCAAGTTTTATTTTACGGCCGCTAAGTCCGAAGGATCAACTAGCAGAAAACCAGGGTTGATACAGGCCCCCTGCCAGCGCACGCCAAAATGCAGATGAGGACCCGTCACCCGACCCGTTTCCCCAACCAAACCGATACGTTCCCCTTTGGTAACCGTCTGGTTGGGTTTAACCATGAAGCTCTTTAGATGAAAATATTCGGTGACCAAACCGTTACCATGATCAATAAAAACCGAATTACCACTATAGAACAGATTGGCCGCCAATACTACCCGACCATTAGCAGCACTTAATACCGGCTTGCCTGCCGATACCGGATAGTCCTGACCGGTGTGACGGTCTCGGGGTTGTCCATTTAAGGTGCGACAGGCCCCAAAATTGCCAGCTCCTTTGGGTAGTGGACTGGCTGGCTTACCGATTGGCAGATCGAAGACGGCGGGGCGAGGTTTCGCCTGGTAAGCAATCAGGGGATTAACCCGACTGGCTTCCTGGGCCGCCCGAGCCTGATTTTGAGCGGAGACATTTACATATTCTTTTTTAGGAAAGTTATCCAGATTCTCGTCAACGCAGCGCTTTTCGGTGACGGTAAGTTGGGCGCTTTCCAGCTTTCCTCCGGTCGTACGTCGAGACATGGAATAGTGTCCGGGCTTCATGTCCATATCAACGGGATAATAACAGGTGCCATTAACGGCTGCCCAGGCTCGTTTTTCCAGGCTACAACGTAAACAATTACCCGCCCATCGAGCAACCTCACCCTGAGTAACGCTAACCGATAGAGTCGGGGCCATTGGCCGAAGCCCCATTGACAAAGTCATCGCCAGTGCCATACTGACGGAGAAGGGCAGTCTATTCATGCTTCTGAGCTTAAACGTTGATGCTTCTCAACAAGGCAGGCCGTCTGATAGTTTTAAAAACTTAGTTTAACCAGGCGCATTCAGGCTTGCTTGTGAAGCAGGGTCGTTTTCAGATCAGCAACACTCCAGACAATGGGTTGAATTTGACTCACAGGCTATTTATAAAGCCAGAATAAACAGGTGATTGAGTCAGACCAGGAATAGTGCGTTGTTGTTGCTGTTGGCGTAAGCGCTTGGCAATCTCGATTAGCTGACTTCCTGACTGCCCTTGTTCTTCTATACTGAGTTGATCATAATAGTGTTGCCGAATGGGTTCCCATTGAAACAGCTCTGTTTTGGCATCATACACGCCCAAAAACTCTATATGTTCATCAATAACAAGCTCCTGTAAGCGAGCCTTGACATCAAAGGAAGAATCGCAGCTGATTTGGCAATACTGATTATAGGCAATATAAATTATTGAGAAGCGGTTTAAACTTAACATAACGTATTGAGTAGTGATTCAACTATTAAACGGAAAATGCCGTAGATAGTTTTTCCGTTTAAAACCCACGGCTTCCTGATTCGACTGTAAGCCACATCAATCTCATTGACACTAACCGCTTGATTTGACTTCTTATGCTTGCCTGCCACCTTGATAGTCTTCGTGGCATAGCCAGACTTGCCGGTTGGGTTGAGGGGCCTGGGGTATACTATTGGCCAATATGAATGTGGTCTTGTTCTGCTCGGCCTGGCTCTCCAGAATTAAGCAGGGCCATATTGTTGTTGCAGGTTGGCGACCTACGGGTTCAAACTACTATTATGAATCGTTGTCAATCGATGGATTAAAGCCAATCGTTCCACTAACTGAAAAGAGATGCGAGGGAGCTAGATTTCATATGAGCTAACCGATTTCAGTAGAAAAGTATACTTAAGCTTGTTGACCTATTAATTAGACAACTAAGTCTATTTGTATTGTATACGTTTAATAAAAATAGAAAAATAAGCATAAAGCCTAAACGATCATCATGGGCAGATACTAGTATTTTTAGATGGATAAGCAATTAAAGTCTAACGCGAATCGGTATGCTTGACGTCAGCCACCTTCGATGGCAAATCTGTTTAATTTATTTTATTTTTATTCAGGCTTGTGAGTTAAAAGCTCAATGCAAACAAACTTATTCGTGGGCTAATTGGCAAAACTTTACTGGTAATCAGGCAACTGGCAATATTCTCGTCGATAATAAAGTAGTCAGTGTGACGATGTCGGCTAACTACGGCTTCTTTTCAACTACTGGAATCTATCGTGTTGATGTGTTCAGTAAATTCAGCGGCTACAATGCTATCCCCAATGCAACGGTACCAGCAACACAATGGTCGATCGGATCGGGGGGGAAAACAACCATGTGTTTTTCAGAACCGGTTACTAATCCCATACTATTGTTAGCCTCATTAGGCCGGACAGACTTTGGTAATATTATAAAAGTTACATTAACCTTCTCTGAACCATATACTGTTCTGCATGACGCTGGCGGAACAACCTTTATCGATTCGTACTCGTTAAGTGCAACGGAAGGCAACGCTATTATTTTATTTCCGGGAACATTTACCTGCCTGACAATCTATTCGGAAACACCCGAGAACTATACAAATCTTACCTGGGGATTACAGCCTCCCCTTTTCCCTGTCAATATTGCAACCTCGCAGGAGTGCGATAAAGTTACCCTAACGGCAAGTGGCGGAAGCACTTATAAATGGAGTGGAGGAGAGACGCCAAATGGGGCGTCAAATGTAGTTAGAACAAGCGGTGTTTATAGTGTGACCGCTACTGATCAGAATGGCTGTACATCCATTGCGTTAAAAACTATAACGTTATCTCCCAAAACAGCCCTTACATCCGCCCTGAGCAAAACCATTTGTCAGGGAGATTCGTATGCAGGCTATAAATCCAGTGGCACTTACGTTGATATTTTTAAGACAACTGGTGGCTGCGATAGCACCAGAACGCTTAATTTGAGTGTTTTGGACATTCCTAAAATTACGTTGGATAAAAGCCGCGAAATTTGCGAAGGACAGAGTACGGAGCTTAATCCAGCTCTTACATTGACTAATTCGCCCGTCAATTATAAATGGACAACGGGTGAAACAACGCCAAAGATTTCAGTTAAACAAGCCGGTTTATACAGTGTCACAATCGCTAATGGTATCTGTTCGACTATAGCTTCTACAAGCGTAACGGTCAATCAACAACCTACCATCAAACCCGATGAAGAGATTTGCTTAAACTCAGCTCCTATTCGCTTAAGTTCGGGGGCAGTAGCGAATCGGTTGACCTATTTGTGGCAACCGGCAAACTCGACCGATTCGACATTGGTAGTTATGCAAGCAGGTCAATATCAGGTTACTGTAACTACTGGAGCAGGTTGTAAAGCGTCTCGTACTATAATGGTCCGGGCAACTCCACAAATTGAATTGGGCGCCGATCAAATGATATGCGATGGGGCAACGGTTGACTTAGTCCCCACGATTAGCAGCTCTGGCCAGAGTTCTACCTATAGATATCAATGGTCATCCGGCGCTACCACCAAAATGCTAACAGCTGGCAAACCGGGTCTTTACAAGTTGACCGTTTCGCAAGGTGTTTGTCATGCAACTGACTCAGTCAAAGTTGACGTCAGTCCAGTACCCAGGATTCTACCAGATACGACGACCTGTACAGATAAACTTCTTTCTGCAGGCGGATTAGAGAGCAATCTGACATACTTCTGGCAACCTTCTAATGAAACTACATCAACCATAAAAGCGCAGCAGGCAGGTACCTATAAGGTTACAATCACAAATAAATATAACTGCTCGGCCATACGAACGATTCTGGTAACGGGTTCTTGCATGGCAACCGTTTTTGCACCTGATGTTTTTACTCCTAATGCTGATCAGGTTAATGATACATTCAAACTAATCGTTATGGATGGTCTTCAGATCCGACTCACAATTTATGATCGCTGGGGGGCGGTTATTTATTCGGGGGAAAGTAGTAATCCTCAATGGGATGGTAAGTATAAAGATGAAGAATGTTTACCAGGCGTTTATCCGTTTGTTCTACTTTATAAATCCCTTAACAATGATGAACTTCATGAACATCGAGGTAGCCTTTCACTGATCAGATAAGTTAGTTTTTTGAAAACCCTTTGCTCATAAGCTGTATTTGCTAGTAATCATGTATTTAGCTAGCCAAATTAGTGTACTATAATGCACTTTCTCATTAAACATCCACCAAATTTTACTGTATTTGCGTAAAAAGGGCGGCATAATGCACCAACTTAAGCTAATACAAGCCCTTAAAGAACGTCGAGATATACTCCATATCACTCAGGAGTATCTGGCAGAGCTGTCCGGGGTGGGACTACGAACCATCAAAGAGATCGAATCCGGTAAGGGTAATCCAACCGTTGAGACGCTCAGCAAATTGGCTGATATATTGGGCATGGAACTCCCGCTCGAAATCAGGAAGCTAAGCGAATAATCCGATGCGGCAGGCAGCAGTCTATCATAATGGCCTGAACGATGCCAGCAAGCGGGCCTATCAACTAGGTTATAACGCCAAGCGTAACAACCTGAACCAATGAGAGTAAACCCGTAGAAATTGGGATTTACCCCGCCTATTCAATCATGTGCCCGAGTAAACGGATAATTTTTTCTTTTCAGAGACGGTCATTTTCGGTTTGTAGATCAATTAAATGACGAACCTGTTCTTTTTGTGGTTTCACCAGATGCCCCTTATTCAGGTATTTCTTCGGTTGATGAAAAAATGGGCTCTCGTTTCGACTAGTTGACAAAAAAAGCCTTATGAGTTGATCAACTTAGTAATAGGATAGATTTACGGTATTATCTAAAATGTATAATTATTTGCCATAATTTTGTATTTTTTATCGATAAAATACAGTAAGGGGTTGAATATCAGTCATTAGTATTTTTGTATTACTTTCTGTAGCGATTAGCGAGTGATAACTATAGTATTGATAATAAAGTATTAATATGATCAGCTAATTGATCATAAAAAGTAAATTTTTGTAGTTATTAATAACTATTTATTATAGAATATTTAATCATAGTTTAATATTTTCTTTTAGGCTAAAAACGTCACTGCCGATTCAGTCTTTTAGTAGAATAAGTCATTGATCGATTGGGAAATAGCTATCGCAACTGCTGATTGCTTCCCAATTGATCAATGACTAAGAGCTTTTAATAAATCGACTGTTATTACTAAAACAAGAATATATATATTTGGAAAAGTACGCAGAGAGCTAAACAATCAGGTCCCGATGCAATACCTGTTAGATCTATACAAGGACGATGAAGAGGGAATTAAGCGAGTATTAACAGGTATACAATCCCAATTTGATGTATTACCACTTCAGCTCAGTACTTACCAATCCTGCAATGATTTAAGAGGTGTTGCCGATTTATGTCATACGATGCGCATAAGTTCAATGATGATTGATTCATATGACATACAAATGAAATTTTATCAGCTTGAAGCGGATATTTTAGATAATAGGCTTACTACTGAAGAATTAATCAAACGGATCCAGGAGATCCAGACACTTTTGCCCGACGTAATCGAATCGATACACCTTTATCTTGATTTCTATGATTGATTCATCATCTACTAAAGTTGTAATAATAGGGGGTGGAGTGGCGGGTTTGAGCGCAGCACATGAATTATTAAAAAGAGGCTATGAGGTCACTATTGTAGAAAAAAGCGAAAGCCATTTAGGAGGTAAAGCTCGTAGTGTTAAATTTCAACCCTCCAATACAAATTTCTTTTTACCAGCTGAACATGGCTTTCGTTTTTTTCCTGGATTTTACGGAAATATAACGAGGACCATGAAAGAGATCAAATTGAGTAACAATAAAACAGTATTTGATAATCTTACCCGGGTCGAGTATTATACTTTTCTGTTTACTGATGGCCGAAAGCCAATTGATATACCCGTTAGCGTTGGCCAGGACATACGTAGAATGCAATGGAGTAAAGCCATAAAAGACTTTCAAAACTTAAGAGAAGCCTTTAAAGATGGAAGGATAACAATCAAAGACGAAGGGCGCAATTTCTTTACTGAACGATTATTTCAACTATTTACAAGCTGTGAAGAAAGATATATTACAGAATATGAACGAATACCCTGGTCAGAATTTATTGAAGCAGATAATGAAGATTTCGGAAAGGATTATAAAAAACTACTAGCTGAAGGTTTAACAAAAAATCTGGTTGCCTGTCGTGCAGACAAAGCCTGTACGAGAACAGGTGGAAAAATTCTATCACACATGATATGGCAAATCGTTAACCCATTTGGAGGGGGAGCGGATCGGGTATTGAATGCCCCGACCAATGACTCGTGGCTAATACCATGGGTTGACTTTCTTAAAAGGGAATATAAAAATAATTTTAAAATAATCCAGGGAAAGCGTGTTATAGAATTAGAAGTAAAAGGAAAATCATATGCTGGAGATAAAGATACAATTCAATATATTACAGTTAATGATACAAACAACCCCAAACCTGATACAGAGATTATTAATGGTGAAATTTTTATTGCGGCAGCGCCAGTTGAACGATTATATAGCTTGTTAAACAGGAGTCCGGCGGTTTCGGTAGTTGATCCAACATTAAAACTGATAGATGAACTTCAGAAAGAAACCGAATGGATGAATGGTATAATTTTTTACTTAAACATTGATGTAGAAATTGCGAATGGCCATGTTACAATTGCAGATACGGATTTTGCCATTACAATTTTTTCGCAAACACAATATTGGCAAGAGTATTTGAAAAGTAACCCACTTCCTGAATATAATGGAAAGCAAATTAAATCGGTATTTTCTGTTATACTTTCAAATTGGAATGAACGTGGTGTAATCACTCCAAAACCCTTTAAGGAGATGACACATCAGCAAGTAATAGATGAGGTATGGAATCAAATTAAACAATGCACTATATTAAACCAAAAGAATAAACAATATTTTAAACTGACGGATAGTGATTGTTTTTTACCACTTACTTACCTTGATGAGTCTATTGTAAGTAATCGCAATAATAGGGGCACACTTTTTAATAAAGAGCCTTTATTAGTAAATACAATTGTAACGCATTCGCTGCGACCAGAAGCTCATACCAGAGTGAATAATTTGTTACTTGCTTCTGATTTTGTTAGTGCAAATAGTGATCTGGCAGATATGGACACTGCCAATGAAGCGGCTAGAAAAGCGGTGAATAATATTTTATTTAAATCTGGTCGGAAAAATTACTGTAAAACGGCCACCTATGTTTTACCTTCTCTTTTGGGCCTTTTTAGCTTAGCCAGAAAGCACGATAAGGTCAACTATTTACGCGGATTGCCGTGGAAAACATTCAAACCATTGTATTTATTTTTTCACTATAGCTTTTTGTTTATTACCTATATTCTTCGCTTTCCAAAACCAGTAATTATAATTTGTGTATTATTGTATTTAATACTATTAGCTATTATGTTAGTTGCGAACAGAATAATAAGCGTATTTTTTAGCCTATTCTACAGGCTTTAACTGGTATGAATATGAATATTATCAATTATAGGCCGCCAGTCGATATTTCTTCCGAAACAGAAAAAGGAAAACATAAGCTGTTTTATAATTGTTGCTTAATAACCGTATTAACTATATTGTCTACCGAAATTAATAATATTATTTTTGGTTTTAGTCAGGCTTTATTTCCTACCTTATTCTTAGGGCTGGTTTTTTTAGTGATTTCTATCTTATTCAGGAAACACAAAATAAGTTTATATAAAGCAGCTAATCTATATATATTATCTGGAAGTGCGCAAGTTGTTATAAGTATATATTTGTCAAATGGTTTTCAAAGCCCAGTGCTTTTCTGGAGCTGTTTAATTCCTGTATACGCATTCTGGTTACTTAATAAAAAATACGCGATATTTTGGCTACTTGTTTCAATTAGTATCCCAATATTGTTTTTAATTTTAGATATTTTCAATTTCAAATTTAGCAATAATTACGATTTTTATTATGAGAACCATAAAGTATGGGCATTGCTGGTTTGTCTGTTTCTAATTATTAATATATTCTTTGTCGTTTATGATTTTGAAGTAAAGAAGAAAAACGCCATTGATGAGGTAAATGTTAAAAACGAAGAATTAAGGTTAGCTTTAATAAGGCTTGAAGCGGCCAAAAGTGAATTAGAGCTTGCGGAGAAGCATAAAGACTTATTTATAGCACAGATGAGCCATGAAATGCGAACTCCGATGAATGCAATAATGGGAGTTGGGGAGTTGCTTAAAACAAGTGATAAAAAAGAACAGGACGAATTAGTAGACATTCTTAATCGTTCGTCTAAACATTTATTGTACATAATTGAAGATATTCTTGATATTACTAAAATTCAAACAGGAAAATTTCAATTCCAGACGTTGGGATTTGACTTAAAACCGTTGCTTAAAAGTGTTTACGAATCAAATAAGATACAAGCAGACCATAAAAATATCGGTTTCCGATTTCATTTTGAAAATGAATTGCCTGATAAGATTACAGGCGATCCACATAGAATTTCACAGATATTAAATAATTTACTAAATAATTCAATAAAATTTACTGATAAAGGCGAAGTGAGATTTATAATAAAATATGATGTAGTAGAAAAATTGATAATTTTTAAGGTTACTGATACCGGAATAGGAATGTCGGAACAAGAAGTTAATAAAGTCTTTGATATTTTTAGCCAGGCAAATTCAGATATTCACCTAAAATACGGCGGTACTGGAATGGGATTAAGTATCACTCGCCAGCTGGTTGATTTGTTTAAAGGTAAAATTATAATAAAAAGCAAACTTGGAAAGGGCACTATAATTACCGTTTCCTTACCTGTAGAGTTTGAAGTACAGGAAGATAGCGAAGAAGTTATTGGCGACGCTAATCAATCTATGATTAAAGAAGATCTTGCCGGACTAAAGATATTAATTGCGGAAGATAATGAAACCAATAAGTTAATTATTCGGAAAATACTGCATTCAACAGTTCCCTCTATATTAATAGATTTTGCCTCTGATGGAGATGAAGTATTAGCTAAGATTGAGAGATCAAGTTATGATATTATTCTAATGGATATCCAAATGCCCAAAAAAAATGGCCTCGAAACCACTAGATTAATAAGAGCACATCAGGATGAAAGAATAAATAAAACAAAAATAATTGCATTAACTGCATATGCCAGGAAAGCCGAGATAGATAAATTTTTAGAAGCCGGGATGAATGATTATGCTACTAAACCAATTGTTAAAGATGAGTTAATAAGAAAAATTCACGATTCAACAGTGGCTAGCCATTCTTTTTTAGCTTAAACGTTCATTCACTATTCTTTTTATAGCAGACTAACACCCAAGTTCAGAGATAGATCTATTTAATCTGACTATTTCTTGTGCAATCATAAAAAAAACTCACTTACACCCATTTGCCGCTACTTGGCTTATAGCTTGGAGAAGAGCTAGAATAATTACTCTTGCCACACGGATGTAATTCGGCGAATTTGTTTTTTTTTAGATAATTAGTTAAAATTCGTCAATATGGTTATTGAATTACTAAAAATCGCCTAAACTCACTAACTCTAGATCGGTCCTGTTTAATTGGAATTCAAAATAGTGCTCAATCGGTCTCCTAAACTCATCAGCTTTTGACGACGGTAAAGGAGGCTATCCCTTCGTACGATTTTACGCGTTCTGTACGAGGGCCTTTCGATTTGGCAAAAATGTAGAGCGTAGAGTTACCCCGTTCCGAAATCGGCACCGTTAATTGATAGGTATTGCCCGTTCGTCGGATGGTAACAGGCAGATGAGTCGCCGTTGAACCTCCCAGTCGGCCAATTGAACACATAAACTCGATATCCTTATCGTTTTGGAGCGATAAGGTCAAGGCGTCTCCAGTCCGAAGTAAACCAGTTTTAGGGAATTCAGGATCAAATCCCAACCGGAAATAAGCATCGTAAACCTTCGGAAACTGATCAAATTCCGTTTTGCTGACCGTCGGATTTAATAACTGCCAGCGTGGATCGGTTGGAAAATGATTGGCCGCAAACGCAAGCGGTTCGGTCAGGAAAAAGAAATCGTTCGGGCGTAAATCACCATTAGGATCAGGTTTGGCAGTTGTCTGTGCCCAGGCAATATCAAGTAAATACCAGTCGCCATCAAGGCTAACCGCATTCCACTCATGATCTACGCGCTGAATCGGTTGACCGGCTTCACTATCATTGGTACGGGAATAGCCTTTAATCGTAACGACCGGAATGCCTGTTTTCCCTAATAAATGCTTGAACAGAAGGGAAAAACCAGTACAAACCGCTCTTCGGCTGCGTAACACCCGATTGGCATAATCTATCTCCGACGAATATCGCTGACCGCTAAACGCTGACTCGTCATAACGAACGTGCGATGTGATCCAGGCGTATACAGATCTGGCTTTTGCCAGATCTGTCCGGGCTGGTGACGTTAAATAGTTACTGAGTGTATTCAGGTTTTTAGCGGCTGATTCAGGCGTGTTTCGGGCGAAGTTGTCAATCGTCGTATAATCGATCGCGACATACTTCGATGGACGTGGGATGCCTGGCCCCAGAATGGTCGGGAAAGTCAGGGCTGTGCTAAAAAATAGAAGAAAAAAGGCCAGTAAGGGCCGGATTTTGTAGTTTCGCATTCCTCGATTCTGTCTCACAAGTTGATAACACAAATGCGGACTTTTTTATTGCTAATCGCTTTCTATTGCTTTATGACAACTTCTGATGCGCAATCACAGCCTGATCACTCAACACCGCAAGCCGTTGATGCAACGATGTTTACGTACTCGATTCGATTGCGGCCGGGACAGGATGTAAAGAAAGAACTCGATGCTTTGGTACAAAAGCGACGGATAGGAGCAGGGGCAATGTTGACCTGTGTAGGCAGCCTGACGGATGTAACACTACGCCTGGCTAATCAGGAAGGGCCTACTGCGTGGAAAGGTCATTTTGAGATTGTTTCGCTGGTCGGTACGCTCTCCATGAATGGTAGTCATTTGCATTTATCCGTATCAGATTCAACCGGACATACGATCGGCGGGCATCTGCTGGACGGCTGCAAAATCTACACAACGGCCGAATTAGTAATCGGGGTCATGCCCGATCTGGATTACGTTCGCGAACCCGATCCAACCTTTGGTTATCGAGAGTTGGTGGTCAAAAAGAGGAAGAAGAAATAGAACGGGAATGCTGGCCTACAACTTTACGTAGGGGACTGTGCATTAACCACTAGCAATAACTAACAATACTTACGACGGAGGCCTATTGATCGTAATAGACGATTTTTTCGGTCTGTGGCGATGTGGGAAATATCAGTCGGACGAATAAATAGATTTTCATAGTTTAGTGAGGATAGAAACGGAAAGCAAATCGATTAATAGAGCACGTACTGTTTATAAAAGAGGTGTGGACAGAAATAAAAAGTAGCCTTACTGGAGTATCGTCAGTTGGTGTTTACTGCTACACTTGACCTTAGCCGCATAAGTACCCTGTATAGTGTTGGGGTCTTGTGGTGGGTTTGAAAGTTGGGTCATTGGTAGACATAATTGAATCGAAAATTCTGTAATCACCACGAAGATGATCTTTTTTCAATAGATCGATTTCGTAAACTTCCCAATGCCGGAATATTACTGACGAATGCCTACTTTTTTCAAACGAAGAATTATGGTTTCTTGGAAAGCTTAATCCACTGGTATTAAAGACTAATGTAACTGCTCACGTCACTGGCATACAGAAGTTGGCTTTTTGTCGTATTATTACAAGTAACAGCGCTATTTCCTTTTCATGATCGACTAGTCCTATAGATTCTATTTTTACATGCAATTCGTTAACCTCCGTAATTCATTTATCCGATTACTTGTCCGGCTGATATGTATTGCTGGAGGTATGCTACTGACATTTCTGGCTCCCGCTCAAACACCAGTGGTTGGCAAAGTTCTGTACGAGAAATTGGCAAAAACACAGCAGGAATACCAGGAAGCGATGGCTACCGGAGATTCGCTGGAAGTGGCTGAAGTATGTTATCTACTGGGGAAACGGTATAATGCTTTGGGCGATTATGTAAACGCACAGGCGTGGTATATCCGGTCATTACGAATACGGGAGCCATTGGGCCCTTCGGAAAATATTGGGAAGACCTACCTGCGAATGGCAGAGAACCAGATTCGGCAAAAACAGTATAATCAAGCCAAACGTCTTGTGAGTCAGGCTACTGCTAATTTCCGGCATATTCATTCCCAACATGGCATGATGGGCGCTACTATTGTTATGGCTGGTGTACATGAATTGGGTTGGCGAATGAATCGTGATAAACCGGGTTCAGCGCCTTTTTCTTCGCTGGATAGTTCCCTGTATTATTTTAAACAGGCAGAGCAATTAGCCATTTCGCTGAAAAAACCATTCGACATCGCCAATGTGTATGCATGCATGGGCAATGCGTTGATGCAGAAAGATGGGAATCTGGCACTTCCTTATCTAAAGAAAGCCTATGCAATTAATAGACAGGAAAGGTCTCCATATGGTATCATTAATAGCTCGCAGGGGTTAGCAAACTGTTATCTGGCTCTCGGACAGCCATTGATTGCCAAAAAATGGCTGGATGAGGCAAAATTTATCTGTGATACAGCCAGGCATGGCGATTACTGGCAAAATGACCAGCTGGAAGAATCCTATACCAGAGTTTACGAACGCATGGGTAACTGGAAACAGGCCTTTCTGCACCAGCGAAAATACTATTCCTTTCAGGTCGATGCGTTAACCGCCGATCGGGAAGGAGCTATTGCCAGGGCAGGAATGCTGTATGAAAGCGAAAAAAAAGAAGCGAAACTAAAAGCGCAGCAGAATGAGCTGGAACTTCGTCAGCAGAACCTGAATACGCAGAAAAGGCTTTCGCTCATGACAACGGTGTTGTTTGTGCTTGCTGGTCTTGCCTGCCTGGTTTTTTACTGGTTATTCAGAAAATATCGGCGGATCAGTGAGCATAATGCCAAACTGGTTAAAGAACAGAACCACCGGGTCAAAAACAACCTCCAATCCATTACGAATTTGTTGGGCTTACAGTTTAACCGATTAACGGACCCTGCCGCCCGTAAAGCCGTGGAAGAGAGTTTGTTACGAGTGGAAGCGATGGCCCTTGTACACCGGCGTTTATATGATGGCGACCGGTTAATTGAGGTAGATCTCATGCAGTTTATTCCGGAACTGGTCAATGGCGTTTTGCGTAGCTATAGCTTTGGTCATATACAGCCAATATACAGCCTTAGCCCAATCTGGCTCAATGCCGATGTTGCCATTAATGTGGGTTTGCTTCTGAATGAGCTGGCCACTAACTCGTGTAAATATGCGCTGCCGCTTCATTCCAATCCTGTTTTGACCGTAGGTTGCCAGGAAGAAAATGGGCGGATACTGTTTTGGTACGAGGATAATGGCCCCGGTTTTACTCCTTCCACAAAAGGAAATTCGTTTGGAATGAAACTAATTGACATGATAACCCAAAAGCTGAAAGGGAAGGGCCATTTTAGCGCAGAAAATGGATGCCGGTTTACGCTATCATTTGATGCAAAAGCTATGGAGTTCGTGCACTAGCCCAGGTTTATTAGGCTTGCCTCTTAAAGATAAGTACTCATATGGATGCCCCGCTACGTATTCTTATCGTTGAAGATGACCTGTTTATGGCCACAGATATTGAAGAAAATCTGGTCAGATCTGGCTACGAAATCTGTGGAAAGGCCCATAGTTACGAAGCTGCCATAAAAAGTATGAAGCAAAGCCAGCCCGACCTCGTTTTGGTTGATATTGTCCTGGATGGGCTGCCCGATGGCATTGCTACTGTAAAAGAGTTGATGCGCATTAAATGGGTGCCCATCATTTATTTGACCGGTAATTCGGAAGAAGAAACCTTTAATCGGGCCAAAAGCACTTTTCCGGCCGCTTTTTTACATAAGCCGTTTCGGGTGCGGGAGTTGGCGGCTCAGATTGATCTGGCCATGCACAATTTTTATGCAGGCAATATTTCAGGAGCTCCCGGATTGCCCGATCACACGTTCCTGCCAACGGGTAGTGGGTACATTCGGGTGGTTAAATCAGAAATACAGTTTGTGAAAGCCGACCGTGGTAACAGTGAGCTTTTTCTGACGAAATCAGGCTTTCATCGAATCTATCCGGCCAAACCGTATCAGGCAATTAACATTTCGCTGAATCTGGGAAAGCTCGTTCCTTATCTGTCGCCGGGTTTTTACCAATTATCGCGTTCATTGGTCATCAACCTCGATTATCTCGACCGTATCGAATCAAACCAATTATACATCGGTTCGCACGAAATTACGATTCCCGAAGGAGCCCGAAAACCACTGATTGACCGACTACAGGTTGTTCGAACACGCTAGTGCGGCACATGCCGGATTAACCGGTTGGATCAATAAACGAAGGGGTGCAGATACTTGAATTTATCTGCACCCCTTCGTTTATGTTTAAATAATGAGTGTTGTGTAGCTAGTTTCGTTTACTCATTTCATCGCGAATCTTGGCCGCCCGCTCGTATTCCTCGTTTCCAAGAGCCTCCTCAAGCATTTTCTGAAGCTCTTCAGAAGAGGCATTTTTCAACTGATCGCCAAACGACCGGGCTGATGGACGATTTGAGGAACGAACCAGTTCTTCCTGTTCTTCTTCCTCATCGTTGGAACTGGCTGTGATGCCAGCTTCGGATAAGATCGACTCATTCGTATAAATCGGTACGTCGAATCGAATACCAATGGCAATGGCATCGGATGGACGAGCATCGATCACGGATTCACGTACGCCGTCGAAGCAAACGATTTTGGCGAAGAAAATACCCTCGCGTAAATCAGAAATCACGATCTCTCGTACCGTAAACTTAAATTGTTCGGCAAATTGCTTGAACAAATCATGCGTCATCGGCCGGTTTGGCACAATCTTCTCGATTTCGATGGCAATGGCTTGTGCTTCAAACATGCCAATAATAATCGGCAACCGGCGGTTCCCGTATTCTTCACCTAAGACCAGCGCAAACGAGCCCGATTGCGACTGGCTAGGTGAAAGTCCTAATATTTCCAGCTTAATCTTATCCACGGCGCGAATTTAGCAATTTTTAGTCGTCTGTCGTCTGTCAAAAGCCGTCAGTAATTGTAAGTTTCTTTAAAACTCTTCACAAACGACTCTTGACTATAAAGCTTTCACCGCTTTTGTCAGGCGCGGCAGTACATCGAACACATCGCCGACGATTCCATAATCTGCCGATTTGAAAAACGGTGCTTCGGGGTCCTTATTGATAACAACAATTACCTTCGAGGAGTTTACTCCGGCTAAATGTTGTATGGCCCCCGAAATTCCACAGGCAATATACAGATTTGGGCTAATTTTCAAACCTGTTTGCCCAACGTGTTCTGAGTGAGGCCGCCAATCCAGATCAGATACGGGCTTCGAACAAGCCGTAGCTGCATGGAGAGCATGCGCTAAATCCTCCACAATACCCCAATTTTCGGGACCTTTCAGCCCACGACCTGCCGATACGACCAGGTCCGCTTCTGGTAAAAGCACATCTCCGGAGGCTTTTTCCGAACTTTTGACTGAAATGACAAAATCGGCGTCGTTCAGTGTAGGGATAAAGGAGTCGACTGAGGCCGTTGCATCGGTTTCTTCGGGTGTGATCGTATTTTTCTTGATCGCCAGAATTTTTATATCCGCTTTGAGGTCGTTGTAAGCAAATGCTTTGCCCGTGTAAATACTACTTTTCACCCGGAAACCGTTCGACAAATCGGGCAGTTCAACCACATTGGCGGCCAGACCCGCTTTCAGTTTACCGGCCAGCCGGGCAGTCATAGCATCGGCCAGCGATGATTTGGCCAGTACAATCACTTTAGAACCTTCCTGCTGAACGGCTGCTGCTACAACAGTCGCATAGGCCATGCCATTCGGCTCGTTTAGCTGTGCATTCGATGCATGAAGCACTTTAGTAACGCCAAAACGGCCAGCCGAAGCCAGTTCGCTGTCATCGGCCTGGCCAATAATAATGGCCGTAGCTGATGTGCCTGTTTGTTCGGCAACTTTGGCGCCGTAGAATAGGGCTTCCTGAGACGATTTCTTAATTTTGCCCTCGTCTAATTCGGCAAATATGAGAACAGACATAATTCAGTTTTCAGTTTAGAGTTTACCGTTTTTAGTGCTGACATGAGGTTGAATGCAGCACCTACCGTAAACGAATTAAATAACTTTTGCTTCGGTGCGGAGGAGTTGAATGAGGGTTTCGGCCTCATCAGCCTTGATCATTTTTACTGCACCCCGTGGAGCCGGGAGTTCGTAGTTGGCAACGGTCGTAAGTTTGTCGGTGCCGGTTGGCTCAACAATTTTGAGTGGCTTTGTCCGGGCGGTCATGATACCACGCATATTCGGAATTTTCCATTCGGCAATTGGCTCCTGGCAACCGAGTACTAAGGGCAATTTAGCCTCCAGTTGCTCTTTTCCGCCTTCAATTTCCCGCGTAATTTTTGCTGTATCGCCATCAATGTCCAGTTGCATAACGGGCGATATGGATGGAAAACCAAGCATTTCGCCAACGATTCCATGCACCTGACCCCCATTATAATCGATGGATTCGCGACCCATCAGAATCAGATCGTAGCTGTTTTCTTTGGCGATAGCGGCAATTTGCTCGGCTACGAAATAAGCATCGGTCGGTTCGGCATTTACCCGGATAGCGTCATCGGCGCCAATCGCCAGACATTTGCGGATAACGGGCTCCGAATCAGCTTCGCCCACATTGATGACGGTTATAGATGCTCCTGTCTTTTCTTTAAGCTCGACGGCTCTGGCAAGTGCATAGTCATCGTAGGGACCGGTAATGAATGTCACCCCTGCCTTATTTAATTTGGTGTTATTGTCCGTAAAGGCAATTTTGGTGGTGGTGTCGGGCACACTCGTCACGCACACTAAAATTTTCATGCTAATTGGGGTTTTGTTGAAGGTAATTTGGATAATCAGGGATCATTTGATTTTTGAGAATTGGGTAATAGGTCCAGGACTTTGGCTTTGAGCCGTGCCACGGTTAATAAGATCGTATAGGCAAACCACGGTCCGCCGTTGCGACTGTCCGCGGCTGCGGTGGCACGGCTCAAAGCCAAAGCCCTAAGGTCAATTAGTCGTGAACATGAACTTATTTCCCCATACCTCTAATTACCCAGGATCAAATCCTTAATTTGGCGGCTAAATTACGAACTGTCTTAAATAAAAGTATGCAAGCATACTATTTTTTCTTGATGAATGAATAACGACCGTATCCAACAATTAATTCGATTTGTACAGGAAGAACCCGGTGAGCCATTCAATGTTTATGCATTGGCGATGGAATACATGAACGGTCAGCCCAAACAGGCAAAGGACTATTTTGATCAGCTCCTCACCGAACACCCGGACTATTTACCGACCTATTATCACGCAGCGGCCTTGTATACCGATCTCGATGAACGTGACAAGGCGGCCGAACTATATGAGAAAGGAATTGAACTGGCCCGTGAGCAGAACAATCAGAAGGCACTTCAGGAATTGCAGCGGGCGCAGCAGGCGTTTGAGGATGATGAAGATGAATGGTAAGTAAACAAAAAGGCCACCATTGACGAAATGATGGCCTTTTTGTTTTGGTTCGTGCAGATATAGTTACCGGCGTTGCTTTTTCTGCTGGACAAATTCCTGCCTAAATAGTACGGGCACTGTTGCCAGCTCGGATACACTATAAGTCATGGCCAGGTATTTCGCGCTGGCTAGTTTTGGCACGTAAACGAAACCTCGTACCGACTCACCCGGTGCGAGTGTATTTGCTTTGAGTGCCAGCTCACGCCAGCGATATTCTTCGTAATCATAGCGTTGCATCCGATCGGCGAATGTGCTATGATCAATGGCCCGTTTAACCGCAATTCCTTGATAGGCAAGATAATGGGCAGCTCGGTTATTGGCGAATTCCCGGTATGAACGACTGTTGCCCGATGAAGAAACATCCGACGCAATGGCCGCTACCATCAGAACTGTGTTGAAAATCTTAGCTCGTTTCAGCCGCTTTTCTTCCTGCTTTCGCTTCAGTTTCACGCGCCCAGTCTCATAGCTCGGGTCGGCAGCTTCACGCTGAAGCGCAAGGCCAGCTTTGGCAGGGTCGGAGAGGGTATCTTGCGAAGCAC
Organism: Spirosoma endbachense; assembly: GCF_010233585.1. Lineage (NCBI taxonomy): Bacteria > Pseudomonadati > Bacteroidota > Cytophagia > Cytophagales > Cytophagaceae > Spirosoma > Spirosoma endbachense. Next base: position 3,102,192 of record NZ_CP045997.1, on the reverse strand, counting down.
CAAGGGCAACAAAGTGGAAGTCGGCCGGATTGACCTCAATCGGATGGTCAGTACGGTTTTTTACTTCAATATCGAGCGTTACGAATTCCATATCCTCGCGCTCAAAAGAAGCGACGACACCAACCCCATTTTGCTCCGCTTTGGTAACAGGGCGCCCCTCAATCATCGCCACATCGCCCGAAACAGGTTCAAGCAGGTAGGAAGTAGTAACCGTTGGTGCACAACTACTTAACGCGCCAGCCAGAAGGCCAGCGGCCATCATATTAGTCAGAAAGGAAAAAGGCTTCATAGGCGAATGTAGTAAAGCAACCGATTCGGTTTGATCAACGTAAAGTTACACATTACGTTGATTCTGTAGCGTTAAAAGCAAGTTAGTTTTTACTATTTGGTTATGAGCTCTGGTAAAACCGCTTACGAACCGTAATGTGAAGCCGGAGCCTTTATAGTGTAAGTTGCTTTTGTATAAGGCCGGGTTCTGTAAAATTTAATTAATTGAGTCTATTTCAGGCATTTATGAAATACATTTTTTTTGGAATAATCGCTCTGTTTGCCATAATTGGTCCTTATCAGGTCATTGGCCAGGGACTTGGAGGTACATGGACAGGCTCCCTGGTATCAGCCGATAATTCGGCAACTGCTTTAGGAAGTACGGTTTTTCTTCGTGTTTCCGGCGGAAAACTAAGCGGAACGGTTCGGGTTCAGACGGGAAATAAACAGGACGAATACACGCTACAGGGGACAACCAATGGACAACAGGCTCAGGGAACAGCAACGTATCCTGCCGATGGAACCATGTTTCAGTTCGAAGCTGCTCTACAGAGTGGTCGACTTCTGTTTACAATAGGTTTGAATGGAACATCCATACGATCAGGAACCTTAACCCGCGATGTCGCTGGCACTTCTGGCGCACGCAAACCAGCTACATCCAGTATATCTTCTAAACCTGATGGTCTCAATCGTGATCCTGCCTTGGTTGGTGCCTGGCGTACGTCGAGCAATTACGGAGGAGGAATTACGGATGGTGGTTTCTATGGAAGCACCTCCACCACACTACTATTGAATGCCGACGGAACCCTGAGTGATGGCGGTTCATCAGGTTATGCGAGCGGATCGGACGTATCGGTGGAGTCGTCGGGGGGAGGTAATGCAAACTTATTTGCGCAACTGGCCGCGGCAGGAGCAAGGTGGTTCACAAAAGGCAATCAGGTTTATATTCGGTTACAGGTAAATAACCAGACTCAGGACGTTCCGGCGTCGAAATACTATGTTGAAAATGGGAAAATGCTGATTACAGATCTGAAATCCGGGAAGAAGACGCTTTATTATAAAGTAAACTAAAACGGTTAGTCAATTAGCCCTGAATAACCTGGATTGTCAGTTTCTTTTGAAGAAAAGGACTCAATATCAGCGCATTATTGTCTCTGTTAGAACGAATTACGTCACTCATTTATGACTAACCTTGTTAAAGTAGTGCCGATACACCTTATTGTTCGGAAAAATGGAACGCCCCGAAAAAAGAAAATTTATAGATTTAGCATTAAAAAATAGTATCTTTAGTCGCCATATCCAAAACCGTTTTAGCGTATGAAAATATTTACTATTAGTTTGATAGTCGCCACTATTGGTTTGACTGTGAGGACGTTTGCCCAAAGCCAGATTGTTACTCCTGATAATCAGGTTGTCAGTTTTCAATCGGTCAATGGTACAAATAACCTCTTCATCGGGCAGAGCACCAGCGCCGTCGTTGGCGGAACGTATAATACCTTTATGGGAAGTTTTGCCGGTCAGGGCAACACCACTGGTTCCTATAACACGTATTTTGGTTATAAAGCCGGTTCCCCGAATACTATCGGTAGTCATAATACCTTTATCGGCTATGAAGCAGGTAAGTTAAATACTGATGGTGATGACAATGTGTTCATTGGCTATAACGCTGGTATGAACAATCGGCGTGGTCGTAATAACCTGATTATTGGGCCTAATGCAGGGTTTGATGCTGTTGATGGTGAAAGCAATACATTTCTGGGCGCAAACGCGGTTGGAGTAGGTGTGGGGCTTTCGAATGCAACGGCCATTGGTGCGAATGCTCGTGTGCTAAGCAGCAATGCACTCGTGCTGGGAAATAATGTCAATGTTGGTATTGGAACGTCAACGCCTAACAGCCGGCTTGAATTGACGGCCGGTGTTGACGGTAGCAGTGGCCTTCGCCTGACAAATATGACGGCTAACTCCCCGGCTTCTACGGCTACTGCGGGTAAATTTCTGACAGTCAACGAAAAAGGTGATGTGATGCTGGGTAGTCGTTTATCCGCTCTTGCTATGCAGATTCAGCCAGTATCTGAGAATCATTGGGCCGACTATGTCTTTGCGCCGAGCTATAAGCTTCAACCGTTGGCTGAAGTCGAACAATATATCCAGCAAAACAAACATTTGCCAGGTATTCCAAGCGCAGGCGAGATGGTGAAACAGGGCGTAGATCTAACAACGTTGCTGGCCACGCTGGTACAGAAAAATGAAGAACTCACACTGCACCTGATCGAGCAACAGAAACGAATTGAGCGGTTGGAGCAGCAGAATCGTCAATTAAGCAAAAAGAAGAAGTAAACGTTAGTTTATGTTTTCAACCAGTAAGCGGGTTAAATAAGCTACTAATTTCTGTAGCCTATTTAACCCGCTTACTGGTTGAAAACCAGGACAATACTACCGCAGAATAAAAGGTAGCTATAGGGTTTCTGTTTAATGCAATAAAAGCGACAAATTGAGGTAGAAATTCTATCTGCCCAATCATGCTTTATCGTAAGTTCTACCCAGCCAGCCATTTATCAGCATTAATTGAGTGCTATTTCGTTTGGGAGAAACGAAATAGTCTGACGCAGCCCTTATGCATCGAATCTCCTCCAACGGGATTTGCCTCGATGGTATTTAACTATGGGGACACCTACCGGGTTGAGACGGGTAAACAGACTTCCATGCTGGCTCCTTCCATTTTTCTGACTGGGCAGGCTACCCAAAGCTATAAGTTAGAATTGAGTGGCCGGGTTGGTATGGTCGGTATTGTATTCAAACCCGCCGGTGTGTCGTCGTTGTTAGGCTTGCCGATGTATGAATTTACCAACGAACGAATCAATCTGGTTGATATTCTGGGGCGTAGCGTGCAGTCATTGCATGAGCAGATTGCCGAAGCCAGCGGCCCGGTTGAGCGAGTTCGTCTCCTCGAACAGTTTTTAAATCAACAGCTTCTTAAAAAAGGCAGTACGTTCGATCGAACCGATTATGTCGCTAACCTGATTGTAGAGCGAAAGGGCATCGCCAATATCAGTGAAATGATGGACGATCTGTATGTGTGTCGTCGACAATTTGAACGGCAATTTCTGCAAAAAGTAGGCGTCAGCCCGAAATATTATGCCCGTATCCGGCGGGTTGGATACCTCTGTGCTCAATTGGCCAGCCAACGCTGGAAGGTATCCGACTGGCACGACCTGATCTACCAATGTGGTTATTACGACCAATCACACTTTATTCGGGAATTTACTCAGTTTACGGGTAAACGACCATCTCTTTATATAAAAGACAATCTTGAACTAACGCACTATTTATCGTGATGTTATAAATGTCATATTTCTACAATTAAGGGTCAGCTGGCCGACTATTTTTGTCTATATAATCCCACCATGATGAGAACAAATACAAGAATTTCTACCGCTCGTCTGTTGCTTGTTGACGATCACCAGATCGTGCTGGATAGCCTACAATTGCTATTTCGGGAAATGCCTGGTGTGGAGGTTGTTGGAACACTTAGCGATAGTCGGAAAGTAATAACATTTGTCGATACGAACGACGTTGATATTCTGATTTGCGATCTGCATATGCCCCGGCAATCGGGCCTGGAATTGACAATGGCGCTTCGGTTGCGTCATCCTGATCTGAAAATACTGATACTGACAATGGCTGAAGATGCGACCGCTATTCGGGAGGCCGTTCGGGCGGGTGTGTCGGGTTATGTTCTAAAGCGAACAGGGCGCAATGAACTTCAGTGGGCAATTGACCAATTGATGAATGAAGGTCATTATTTTAGCCCTGAACTTGTCGGGCAACTTGCCTCCTTTAATACCAATGGCAGCAACCCGATTGACGAACTGGCTATACTGACCGATCGTGAAATAGAAGTATTAACGCTTATTGCCGATGAGCGTTCGACCCAGCAAATCGCCGATCGTCTTTTTATTAGTGTTCCTACCGTTGAAACGCATCGGAGACATCTGATGCAGAAACTGGGGGCTAAAAGTGTAGTGGGTATGGTCAAATTTGCGATGAAGCATGGATTGGCCCATTAATTGGTACCGAAATTCGATGGGTTACTCCTTTATTGGGGAGTGACTCCATTAACCAGCTACCGCCCAGTGCTTCCACACGAGCCGCAATGTTTGTCAATCCCTGTCCAGCCTCACGTTTTTCATTTAATCCTGTTCCATTATCACCCAGGGTTAGGTAAATCATATCGCCTGATTGCGTCAGCGTCAGGCAAGCCTCTGTTGCGTTAGCATGTTTGAGTATGTTGTTGAACAACTCCAGGCAAATACTATACAGCTCAAATTCAGTCTGACGGGCAAGTCGCTGATAGGGATCAGGTATTGATACAACAAATCGAACGGACGTATTCCGGTTCAGTTTATTGATCAGAATTGGCAGCGCGACAGATAAGCCCTGTTTGGCCAATTCGTCGGGCAGAAGATTATGCGAAAGTAGCCGAACATCCGTGTAAGCCTGATTGAGTTGTTGGTCAAGTGTCACATAGACGGCCTGCTCTGCCGGGGTCAGTTTTGTTTTGTCGATCGCTTCCAGCGCCCACCGCAACGATGAAAGCGTACTTCCCAGTGTGTCGTGAAGGTCGGCCGCAACACGCTTACGTTCAAGCGTTTGCCCCTGAAGGAGAGCTGCCGAAATTTCGGCATTTTTCGACTGCAGTGCCAGAATCAGTTCTCCCTGCGATTGTTCACGCTGGTGTCGGGTTCGACGGTAGTCGTCGGCTATGGCCAGGGCAAAGAAAAGCTGCTCAAAAGCACTTCCCAGATTGATGGCATTGTTGGTAATAAAGTTTTTTGGGAGCACTTCCAGTAACCACAATACGGTGGCGGCAAGCCCCATTAGAAACGAGACCGTTGCCAGCAGGTAAAACCGGGCAGGAGAATAGCCTCTTCGCAGGCTCGTCAGGCAGGCCGGTACGATGAGCAGATTGGTTGCTACACCTAACCCAACCGTGAGCAGGATGATATTTTGTGAACCCGGAGAAATTAGATAGCCAGTAATGAGCCCTAATGCCACTAGTTTGCCCAGTAACAGGGCACGGGCCCAATTCGGGGCATAAATCCGTAGCCGCAGACCGTTGGCATAAAAAAGTAATCCAAAGAAAATGGCGAGTAGAGCGGCTAATACCAGACCATTTTGTTTCAGGAATTGTTGATTCGGCCAGAGGTAGCGGTCGCCAATGAGCCCGTTACCACGGGTAATTTCTACGGCTAAAAACGCTACGAGATATAGGGCATAAAACAGAAAATCGCGCGAACGGGTCACGGCAAAAAACGTGAACTGTAACAAAATCACGCAGAGCAGAAACCCCAGCGAAATACCCCATATCCAGGTTTCCTTTTGGTAATTCGTGTAAAAGGTGTGGGTTTCGAGTATCGCAAGGTTAAAGACCTTGGCTCCGTTTCCCGCAATGCGCAGGTAAATGGTATAAGTCTGATCAGGAGCTATCTCAAGTGGAAAGGCGTGCTCATGTGCATCGATATCACGCAGTCGCGACAAGCGCATTCGTCCGCCTGGCTTCGTCATAACGGCTCCGGTATGCTCATTTATCTGGTAGCAATCTACAGAATCCAGCAACGGGTAGTAACAATCAACAACCCACTGCAATGGTCGGGTTGTTTGATGGCGAACCTGAAACCGGAGCCAGAAGCTGGACGATGAGAACCCAAAATTGGGTCGATGCTGACGACTATTGACAAACTGCTGGGCATGGTCTGGGCTACGCACCTGCTGTAGCGTGAGTTGATGTGACGTGTCTTCCAAATACGCAATCTGGCCTTTCCTCCAGGGGTATATTCTCCGGGTGTTGTCGTCCAATACAATGGGATCCATCGGAGCCTGTCCAGCCAGCCAGCCGGGTACTAACAACAGGAGCAGGCAGATTCGGATCATAACTGCAAGCTATCGTATTGCGTGTTTGCTGACAATCAGCGGCTTTAAAATCATGGAAAACCATGACCTAATATCCTTGTAAACCCTGACAGATCAAGTCGGTTTATTGGGTCAACTTTGCTTCACCTCTCTGTTCCAAAAGAAGCTATGCTCCTGACCATCCGCGAAACGGAGGTACTGCACCTGATTGCTGCCGAACTGACTACTGGCCAGATTGCCACTCAATTAGGAATTAGCGTACCGACCGTTGAAACACACCGCCGAAACCTGCTGCGTAAAGTGGGCGTTCGGTCGGTGGTTGGGTTGATGAAGGAAGCCATACGGTTGGGATTGATTCATTAAGATTTAACTAAACAAACTATCATGTATCTCTTTGTAGAACTCTGGAAGCCCAAACAGGCGTGGCTTGATCTCTCAACAGCCGAACGGGCTGCTTACTTTGAACCGCTTGGCCCGGTTATCGGTGGATTAGTTGAGCAGGGGCTCGAGATCATCGGCTGGTCAATCAATGATGCAGTAACCGATATGCGGGGTGATTACACCTACATAGGCGCCTATCGTATGCCAAACCTTGAATTTGCCGAGACGTTTGAGAAAATGGTTCGGTCGGTGGGGTGGTATGATTACTTTGAGCAGATCAATGCCCGAGGGCCACTGATGGCTCCGCCTGATGTACTGGGACACTCTATCGGACTATAGTTACCCGATCAAATTAATTCATAAGTCCAATCATCCTTTTTCTAAACCTCATGGAAACCCTACTAACCAAACCTACGACCAATCTGGATGATCTGTTCAGGCGGCAACAACGCAAAGCACAGCAATTAAAAAGGTCAACGGCAGCCGAGCGGGTGGTGCGGCTGGAGAAATTTAAGCAGGTCTTAATTGACTATACTGACTCCATTCTGCAGGCGCTGTTTGAGGATTTTAAAAAGCCAAAGGCAGAGGCCGAACTGGAAATAAGTCCTATTATTGATGAAATTGACTTTGCTATTGCGAGCCTGGCCACCTGGATGGAGTCGCAACTGGTACCGACGCCCGATGTGATGGGCGGCAGTGCGGCAACCTCGAAAATAGTTTATGAACCCAAAGGTGTATGCCTTTTAATTACTCCCTGGAACTACCCGGTTCTGCTCACTTTTCGACCATTGGTGTCCTGCATTGCTGCCGGGAACACCGCTATTGTGAAGCCCTCAGAGCTAACACCACATACGTCGACTGTGATTCGACAGGTGGTTGAGGCCGCTTTCGAGCCCAACGAGGTAGTTGTCGTTGAAGGTGGAGTTGAGGTAGCCAGCGAATTACTCAAATTGCCGGTTCACCACATTTTCTATACGGGAGGATCACGAGTTGGTAAAATCGTGATGAAAGCAGCCGCCAACTATCTGGCTTCCGTTACCCTGGAATTAGGTGGTAAGTCGCCAGCCATCCTTGATGACTCGGCTAATCTGGCCGATGCTGCCGGAAAGATTGCCTGGGGTAAATATTTTAACTGCGGCCAGACCTGCATTGCACCCGATTATGTATTCGTATCGGAGGCTCGTAAGGATGAGTTTTTAGCCACTCTGAAAGCGACTATTGAAACCATGTATGGGGCTGATGGGCCCGGTATTGCCAGCCCGGCCTACGCCCGAATGGTTAACGATAGCCACTATCGGCGGGTAAAAAACTTACTCGACGATGCCGTTGAAAAGGGCGCTAATGTGATTGTGGGCGGTAAAACAGACGCTTCGGAAAACTACATTTCCCCTACATTGCTGGCTGACGTAACCGCCGATCACGCGATCATGAAAGAGGAAATATTTGGCCCTGTTCTACCCGTATTGACCTATAAATCAATCGACGAAGCAATTGATTTTGTAAATCAGGGTGAGCGCCCGCTGGCATTGTACGTATTTGGTCAGGACAAAACGGCCACCGATCATGTCATCAGTAACACAACGGCGGGCGGAAGTGTTGTCAATCACGTGATCATGCACTATTTCTCGCCATTTCTGCCCTTTGGTGGAGTGGGTAATAGCGGCACCGGTCGAGGACACGGGCATTTTGGTTTTCTGGATTTCTCGAATCAGCGCCCCGTTTTTCAACTCTGATCCTACCCTTGAAAGTCTCCAGGCTTCCAGCTATCATAAATCCACCTATTGCCTGAAAGTACGCGGCTGATAGCACGAGTCTTACGATTCCGCAATCGGGCGATTTGGGCATGGCAACGGGAGTTAGTTCCATGACAGCGGTAGCGGCCGACGGGAAAACGGGCATTTATAAAGATGCTTTTACGAATACCCTGCGCTGTCTCGACGGGAAATGGATGTTTACCAACAGTCAACACCCCAAAATTGATTACCAATAGCCTTTTTTGATAAACTCTTTCCAAACTCATGATTAGTGCCACAATTCTTTACCCAAAAACGGCTGATAGTCGGTTCGATCTGGACTACTACCTGAACACGCATACACCGTTTGTGCGCGACACGCTCACTCCAGTTGGGTTGGTAAGTGTTGAACTCGAAGAGGGCCTGGCGGGAGGAGCGCCCGACACTCTACCGGCTTTTACAATAATTGCCCGGCTCAACTTTCCAACTGTTGAGGTGTTGCAGGCGGCTTTGGCCGTTCATGCCCCCTCGCTCCTGGCCGATATCCCCAATTTTACGGATGTACAGCCAGTACTCCAGATCAGTCGCGGAGTATGATACCCCACCCTTAAACGTACTTTCCTAAATTCCTTTTTCTTATGGCAATCATTTTAATTACGGGTTGTAGCACCGGTATCGGCCTGGCTACTGCCGAATATATGGCGCGTACTGGCCACACCGTATATGCTACCATGCGAAACCCGAACCGTTCGCCCGAGCTGGCTCAACTCGCTGAGCAAAACAACCTGCCAATTGTCATTTTGCCGATGGACGTAGATTCTGACGAATCGGTTCAGACGACGGTCGATCAGGTACTGGCGCAGGCAGGCCAGATTGATGTATTGGTCAACAATGCAGGCATTGGGCCGACTGGCCCGGTCGAGGAAGTCCCACTGAGCGTATTTCAGGATACCATGCAAACGAACTACTTCGGTACGTTGCGCTGCATTCAGGCGGTGCTGCCGTCAATGCGTGAGCGTCGGCAAGGATGTATTATTAATATCTCGTCGGTGGCAGGTCGGCTTTATAGCCCGTTTCATAGTGCTTATTGTGCCTCAAAAGCGGCTGTCGAAGCGCTCAGTGAGTGCCTTGCAGGAGAAGTGGGCCAATTTGGTATTCGGGTAGCTCTGATTCAGCCGGGGGTTATTGATACGCCCATTATCGACAAGTTAGAAACGATGCCGGCCAACACAAATTACCCCAATCAGGCGCGTTTACTGGCCTATTTAAAAACGTCGGCCGCCAATCATGTACCGGCTTCAATGGTTGCCGAAGTTGTTGAGGCTATCGTGACTGGGGAGGGCAGTATATTCCGGCATCCAACCGGAGCAGATGGGCCTGTTTTGCTGGGCTGGCGGGCATCCCTTACAGACGAGGACTGGATTGCTTCCGCAGGTATTGACGATGAATCCTGGATTGCAGGCATGGGGCAAATGGGCATGGACGTTCGACCGTATTTGTACCCCGTAAACTAAATCATCCATGAAAGCCATCAAGCCATTCCTTTTCAGTCTACTGCTGGCCTTTGGCTCGACCAGTTATGGGCAAGCCACTTTTACGAAGGTGACCTTCGATGATTTAATGGCTCGCTACGATAAGGACCCGATTAAGTTTCTGAAAACCGAAACGGCACCTGATTTCCAGTTTCTGGGTTCTACAATTGAGGATGTAAACGGTACACTGGCTATCTACGACCGCTTGCAACAACTCAAACGAGACTATGCGGCCGTTAATGTTCGCCAATATGGCCAGACTGGTGTTGCAACGGGCTTGCTAACCCATATGTATGCCGTAAAAAGCAGCGGAAATCCATACAGTATTCGAGAGCTTTTTACCTACGTTTTTACCAACGAGAAAGGGAATACCTGGAAACTGGTATCGGCTCAGCACCGGCCTTTTGTGCCACCGGTTGCCGACGACGAAGCTGCTATCAAAAAAGTCCTTGAAGGATTAACGGCGGCCGTGTATGCCCGCGATTTTAAAACGTATCTAAGCCATTGGGCCGACACAAAATATGCCTCGCGGATAGGGAGTGATCTGGGAAACGTAGTTACTAAAATGGTGGGCGATGAGTATCGAAAATTAATAACTGAAGCCGCCACTAAACCGGGTGAACCGAGCAAAGACAAAGTAACCCGCGAAAACTACCTGATTCGGGTCAATGGTGGCTCCGCTTTTGTCATCTTCGATCAGTATAACACTCGCCCGGATGGAACGATCCGGCACAGTGTAGAAGAACGCTATCTGGAACGAATGAATGAAGAATGGAAAATCGTGAACGTAACCGTACTGGTCGCGAAATAAGACATAGGTAACTAATTCCTGTCCCCGATTTTTGTGCAGGAGTTGTGCTTTTAAGTTGATGCTCTAATGATGTTATCTGCCCGTTATCAATGCTGACAACTCTGTTTTGTGCAGTATTGATAACGGGCAAATCATATATTTTTTGATAACTATTCCCCACCAAATAATATGAACAGTTTAGATGAATTGCCGGAAATACCTAAAATTCAGAACAAATGGCTAATGGCTAAATACTTCCCTAAAATTCGACTGCTCGACGAACTGGCACAACTTCGCCTTCGGCTTATAATTAAGCAAAATATAAATCCTGATATGCCTGACAATACGTGGTATATCATGGCTCGCGGGTTGTTTTCATTGGCTGTTAAATCATATGAGGCAAAAAACCTTGAACTGGCCTGGCGGTATATTAAGTCGGCGAACCGGCTGGAAATAAATGACCTGACAGAAGAAGGATTGCTGGAAAAAGCACACCAGATTTTCCTGGAGCGTACCAGCAAGCTAAAAGGTTGGCGACTCGAACTGGTTGAGTCGTTGTTAGGCGAAAAGAAAGGCAATACAATAGGGTTTAAGTATGAAGCCTTTCGTGAACGAGCAGCAGAACCTGATAAAAAGAAAGCTGAGCCGAAACTTGCGAAGCAAAGCCTGCTGACAATCGTCTTGAAAGCGGCTGAAGTGTTAGATGAAGCAACCAACGATCAATATTACCGACTGGGACTCTATCACCGTAATCTAAGACGAATTCTATGGGGATTCGGCGGTTTAGTGATTGGGTTTACCATTGTCTATGCGCTACTGACGACTTATGCCGAGTCAGTATTTGTTCCGGTTATTGGACCCTGGACCAATCTGGTATTTGTTGAGTTTCTGGGTTTACTCGGAGCAATGTTTAGTCTGGCCAGCCGTCAGTACGAATCCAGTACGTCGACTCCTCTTTTATACCTTGGTAATCAGGGTGCTCTACAACGCCTATTGATTGGACCAGGTGCAGGATTAGTCATTTATTTGATCCTCCAAACCAATTTTTTCAACCCTGAACTCATCAATTCTGTCGGCAATGGATGTGTCGATTGCAAACAGGTCGGGGATTGTCCGGCCTGTCAAACGTTATCATTTGTCGAGATGTTTTTTGCGTTTCTGGCTGGTTTTTCTGAAAAACTCATTACACCGATGCTGGAGAAGTATGCGAAACCGGGTAAATCCGAGGTTGTAAGTTGAATTATTGGTTTCGATCAAAGGGCAATGCTCCGGTTATTCCTGAAAATAACCGGAGCATTTTGCATTCTCCGTATCAGTAAAGTTCTGGAAAAGAGAATGTCGCATTTTTACAATCACAGGCTCTGCACTGCCGGTAGCTTTGTCATCAAATCTACGTAAACAACAAGATGATGAAGTACATTTTAAGTCTGGCCTCGCTGCTGACCATGCTGGCGTTCGAGTCCGAAGAGCCGGTGAGTAAGCTGAATGGAGCCTTTCGCCAGGCAAAAAACAAGTATGGTTCCATGACCGAGTGGAAAGCCCGAGACTCGGTTACAGTGATCAAGGTGTTTCGGGACGGCTACTGGCTGGGAGCGTTCTATGACGACAAACGACGGGGCAGCTACGATGAAAAAACCACGGGAATTAAGCCATTTAATGGGGCTTGTGGAGGTACGTACGAGCTGAAAAACGGCAAGTACATCGAAAAGGTTGGTTTCTACTCCTGGGATTCTACCGCTGTTGGCAGTGTCTTTTCATTCGATTACAAAATCAGCGATAAGCAGTATGAACAGTTTGGCGTCATGAACTCTGAGAAGTACCCAAACTACCCCATCAATGAAGTCGCAGAACGTATCAAAAGCACTGAGCCGCTAAAAAATGCAGGTCTGGAGGGCGTCTGGTTTATGAAAGAAGGGCAGTGGGGTGGAACAGATCGGTTGGGCGAAGGCAAGTATAAAAACATGCAGGTAGTCAAAATTTTCAGTTACCCGATGGTTGTCTATGCCTATTATAATCCCATAACCCGGCGGTTTGATGGAGCGGGAGGAGCTATGTATCAGTTCGATGGTAAAACGCTGACCGAAACGAATGAATTCTGGTCGTGGCAGGCCGACGGTAAGCGTAAAGGCAATGCTGAGACGTTTAAAATTTCGCTCAATAATGGCCAGTATGTACAGCAGGGATGGGATGGAAAACTAAAGGAAGTATTTACAAAGGCAAACTAATTTCATGAAGAATCAACTCATTATCAGTATATTACTAATTGCTTTGTTTGGAATAAACAGTGGGGCCAATGCCCAGAAACTCTGGACTGAAGCCGACCGGACGTATACGCTCGATAACCTCAAACGTACGCGTGATGCATTGATCCGGGAAACCGAAAATCTCACGGATGCCCAATGGCACTTTCACGAATCGCCCGACCGCTGGTCAATTGCCGAGGTGGTAGAGCATCTGGCCCTTTGGGAGATCATCTGGGCGCGGGAAATTGGTATTAGTAGTCGCAATACACCCCAGCCTGAACTGATTAAGACCAGCCATCCCGACAGCTATTATCAGGACTTTATTATGGAAGAAAAGTCGCATATTTCGCCTGCCTTTTCACGGCCCACGGGATTTATCAGGGGCAAAGATAATTTAACGTTTTTTACGCGGCTACGCGATCAGAACATTGCCTTTACCGAAAAAACAGATGCCGATATGCGGGCTTGTTTCGAGTTGACGGCAACAAAAGATCCGCGCAACCTGCATCAGGTATACATTTATCAATGGGGTCATGTCGATCGCCATCTGCGCCAGATTCGTAAGGTCAAAGCGCATCAGAATTACCCAAAAGAGACTGTATCAACTAAATAGTGTATGTGATTTAATAACAAGATTATGGAAACTGTTAGCAAAACTTCCCTTACCGAACAGACCCGCAAGGGCGCTTGTCTGGCTTTTTTCTCGGCCTATCAGGACATGGACACGGCTCGTATGATTCAACTGGCTACCCCCGATGCAACCGTACACTTCGTGCCAATGGGTGATGACGGAAAGGGTTCATTCTGGGAATTTGGCAAAGGTATCTGGCAACTGCTCATTGACTGCTTCCCCGATTTAGATAACACCGTCGATAGCCTGACTACGCAGGACGATACAGTTGTTGCTAATGTCGCGATTTTTGGCACACAGGCGCAGGATTTTCTGGGTATTACAAACAAAGGACTCCGTTTTAACAGCGATCATGTCTTTATTTTTCGCTTCAATGATGACGACCGCATTACCCATCTCGACATTAGCTGGGACCATGCCGGATTTAGTAAGCAGTTGGGCGCATAGGTGCGCTAGTTAAGATTAAGATGTTGATTTTAAGTGATATTGGGCTAATGGTTAGCTTGCCAGTTACGTGTTGGTAAGCTAACCATTAGCCTGCCTGGATTGCCAGCCAGATGTTCCAGATCCCGAGTACAGCCGTAACGATCACTACGAGTCCCATGGCCAGATTCTGCATCAGGGAGTTGCGGTAGGTATCGCCGAGAAGCGCCCGGTTGTTGACGGCGGCAAACAGGAAGATAGTCACAAACGGAAGCAGGATGCCATTAATGGCCTGCACGGCTATGATGACCGGAATGGGCGTCACATTGAGCAAACCGAATGTCAGACCAGTAGCCATCACGGTAAGCCAGATACCCCGATAGACAGGTGAGTTTTTGCGAATGCCAAGCAGACTTTGTGCTGTTATGGAAGCCGCCAGCGGAGCCGTCAGTGAGGAGGCAAATCCGGCTGCAAATAAGCCAAAGGCAAATAACGATCCTGCCCAGGTGCCAAGCCGGTCGGTCAGTACCTGCGCCATGTGTACGTACGAGAAATCGCTGGGAATGAGCAGTCCCGCCAGTAGTAATACGACCGAAATTATCCCGCCTAAGATGACCGCAACCCAGATGCCAAGCCGCATTTCGCTCAGCGACTGACCCGGAACGATGCTGGAGCCAAAAAAGAGATTATAGGGTACGATGGTCGTGCCAATCAGGCCGTTAATGAGTAGCAACGACCCATCAGGAACGGCGGGTACAATCAGGGCTTTGGTTAATTCGGCGGGCGTAACGGGCGTACCGAAGGCCACATAGACGAAAGCCCCGCCCATGGCAAAGACAATCAGCCCCAGGAAGTTGGCCAATCCTTGCGTTGACCCAATCCAGAGCAGACCCACACAGACTAAACCGACTACTACGGTCAACGCCGGGACGGGTAATTTGGTAAGCAAAGCCAGACCCGATACGGCTCCGAGAATATTGCCAGCCTGATAGGCCGCACAACCCAAAAAAATAGCCAGAAACAAAGCCCACGCGATTCGGCGACCACTCTTTCCTGCATATGTCTGAGTAATGACCTGCCCTAGATCGCTGCCCGTAGCGATGGTGATGCGAGCGGCTGCTTCCTGCAACCAGACCGTGCCAAATGTGGCAAATGTTAAAACCCAGAGGAGTTGTAAGCCGTATGTTGATCCCGCAATTGCACAGGCTGTAACGGAACCTGGACCAATAAAAGCAGCCGAAATAACCGACCAGAATAAGACACTGCCGAGACCGGCACGCAGGGAGAGGGACTTGGGCACTTGCGGGAGTTATGAATGATGAGTGATAAATGATGAATGTAAAAAAAACTCTTTACAATTCGTCATTTATCACTCATCATTCATCATTATGACAGATATTTTCTCAACATCCAGGCCATAGCTTCATGAGCTTCCATCAAACCAGTTAAAAAGTCGGCTGTACCTGCATCATTCAATTCTTCATCACATTTATCGACATCTTCGCGTAATTCGCGCACGATCTGCTCGTGATCTGCAAGTAGATTCTTGAACATGTCCGGCGTTCCTTTGGGCGTACCCGCATCTTCTTTCAGACTGGTGTTATGCAGAAATTCGGCCATAGTTGCCAGCGGCTTGCCGCCTAACTGACGAATACGCTCGGCTACAGCATCGATTTCTTCTTCAATGGCTTTATACTGCTTTTCAAAGAATTTGTGGTATTCCATGAAATTCGGCCCGGCCACGTTCCAGTGATACTTGCGGGTTTTGATATACAATACATGCAGATCGGACAGAAAATCATTCAGTAGGGTGTTGTCCTGTTTGAGGACATCTGCTTCAAGGCCAATATTGGGTTGCATAATAACGTGAGTTTGGTATACTAGTAATTCGTTTGTGGAGTGCTTCGTGCATGCCACTCTACTGAACAACAACCAATCAAACCGTTTGTTTTGTTATTCTATCAACCCGGCAAATACGGTTTTTGCATGCGCTAAATCCTGTTTATGGGCTTCTATTGGCCCCAGTGTATTGGGTGAGCCTTTTTCCAGACATTGCTCCAGAACCAGATTCGGGCGAACGCCTATTACTTTTAATTCAGCGGCCAGACGCCGATAATCAATATCGCCATCGCCGAATGTCTCCTGCCAGATACCGTCTTTCGACTGTCGGATGTGTACTTCACTAATCCGTCTGCCGTATAATTTCACCACATCAAACAACGCTAGTTGCGAATTGCCCGATCCACGATAGACCCAATGGGCATCCAGACACAACGATACATTTTTGGGATCAGAAGCCAGCAGCATATGGTGAAATTCGCGTGCCGCCTGACGATGTTCGGGGGCGTGGGTATGATAGGCGAGGGTAATGCCACGTTTCCGAAGTTCAGCACCCAGCCGGTCGAGGTTTTTGGCTTGCTCGGTCAGTTCGGTATCAGATTTGTCGGCATCGCTTCCCCATTTGAGCGGACTTGGATTCGTTACGAAAATAGATGTTCCGGCGGGTTTCGCAGCATCGGCAATGGCCAGCACCGAATCAATGGATTTCTGCGCTTCGTCCGCTTTATGGAGCGTGCTGTTGACGTATAGCGAGTGCATCGACAACTTGTATTTTTTGAGCAATGGCAGGAGTTTTGTGACGTCCTCTGCCGAATTTACGGCTGGTTCATAAGCTGTCAGCCCCGACTGGGCGAGTTCGGCCAGCGATGCATCGGGATCGGCCATCCAGGTTTTACCCTGACGATTGTAAAATGTCAGCCAGGTATAGGAATTGCAGGCAATGGGAAACGATTTGACTGCGGGTTTGGCCTGAAGTAGTGCATGATCAGGCAACATGACAGCTCCGCTTAATGCAGCCAATGATGTCAGGAAATGGCGACGGGTTGAGGACATAAGTAAATCAAACTAGCGGTCCTATAAGCAGGCCGAACGCTAGTTTCTACCGTTTATCCCTTACG
Organism: Spirosoma endbachense; assembly: GCF_010233585.1. Taxonomy (NCBI): domain Bacteria; kingdom Pseudomonadati; phylum Bacteroidota; class Cytophagia; order Cytophagales; family Cytophagaceae; genus Spirosoma; species Spirosoma endbachense. The sequence goes on along the minus strand of NZ_CP045997.1, from coordinate 3,085,325 downwards.
TTCGCTACTTCTGTGTGGGAAATGAACCTGAACGGTTGACCCGCCAACATGCCAACTCAATGGTGACCTGCCGTGGCCGCTTCGAACACGCGGCAGAAGTTTCTACCGCCTACTTTGCCGATTTCTTCTTCAGTGAAGCCCGCTTTCAACAGGGCATCGACAACGGCATAATAAAAACCGACCTGCTGATCCTGCCAGGCTTCGTTCGTGCGTTCACCGATTCGGCCGCGATTTTGACCACCATCCGGACCATTCGGAGCCTTAGGGTCGCGTGGAGGCCCGCCGGGCTGATTGCCGGGATTGCCCCCCGGTTTGGTACCCCCGGCAGATCTGTAAGACGGTGTCATTTTGGTATCGGTGCCAATGCAGACATGGTCGATTCCGATGACCTCAACCAGAGCCCGGACATTCTGGGCAAACTCAAGCGGAGTGTCGGCCAGGTGGGTCCATACGCCAATCACTCCACCGGCATCGGCAACGATTTTTGCCTGCTCTTTGCTGATGAGTCGGGGTCGCATCATTTTGGCCATGAACGGGTTAGCGCCTAACTTAGAGTCGATGCCAGTGTGGGAAATGACAACAGGTTTGGTCGTTACGTTAAGGGCCGCGTTTATTGTTTCATTGCTGGCGTGAGTCAGGTCGACCAGCATGCCCAATCGGTTGCACTCCCTGATGACGTCGGTACCAAACGCGGTCAGACCACCCCATTGGGGCGGCTTTGTGTAAATATCGCCCAGGGGTACCGACGCATCGTTGTCGTGGAGCAGCCCGAGCTGGCGCAAACCCCGGTTGTAGGCCTCCCCAAGCCGCTCCAGACGCCCTTCAAGGAAATGACCACCCTCGACCGATTGAATGACGATCGGCTGACGCCTTTGGTGAGCGGTTTGAATGTCGGTCAGGTTCAGCGCCCGCTTCATGTTGTTGCTTTCCAAAACCTTGTCCATGGCATTTAATCCGCTTATGAATCGGTCGTAGCCCTCTGCGGGTTGGCGAATTTGTTGATAGTCTACGGCGAAGGTCATGCAGATGGCCGATAAGCCCGACTTTTTCATTTCGCCAACGAGATCGAGTTTGGGGCCGGGTAGCTCAACTGCGTTTATAGGGACATCGATATGATTATGCGTGTCGATGCCAATCGTTTTGGCTACGATCGCAGCTACCCGTGGGTCGACCTCATCGAGCGCCCATGCCAACACAGGATTCAGCATCATCGCTGCCCCCGCCCCGGTTATGGTGGTAATAAATTTCCGCCGTGAGTATTCCTGTTTTAAGCTGTTCATAGTTTTCAAGTAAGCAAATGGACGGAAAAATTCAAGAAGTCCTGTTTCGTATCGGGGTCTATGAGCCGGAAGGTTATGCGTTCATCGGGATGTAACAACCCGTGGCTAACTGATCGAAAAAGTAAAACGAGAACCTGGATGTGCCAAAACAGCGGATACCGTACAGAGTTCCGGTAGGAGCAGGATAACTTGCATCAATTTCATGAATAACGATAGTCCAGACGGCTTTTAGTTGTGTGAAGAGAAGTTTAAGCCACGTTCTACGGTAAGCCTGTCGGCGCTAAAAGTAGCCATCAGCCTGGTTGTTTACCTGGTTATGTTTTAAAAGTAGCTGACATTGATTGATTCATATCCATATAAGACGTACGCTTGGAGCCGTACCACGGTTACCAGTGATAAGTAAACAAACCGTGGCACGGCTCCAAGCGAAAATCCTACCATATAAAAGGGCCATTGCTTATTGCTAAAGTATGCCTGCGTTTTATGTGAGCAATAATTTGCCTGATTAGGCCGCAATAGGGCCTCAGTTAGCCTTCGGAGTGTATTCATAAGTAGGAAAAACACTATTGAGAGACACCTCTGAAGCGGGCGCTTAGTTTAACAATTTTGTCTGCCTTCCGGTCACTGTGCAGCGTACCGGCAAAAGTGCCTTCAGTAGTTAGGCCACTATCCGTTAGTTTGGTAATATTGACAGTAATAGGTTCTACCAGCAACGGACCTGCCTCGCAATTGCAACTGCCCCAGTACAGGTTGGAATACTGTGGGTCGTTGCCCAGCTTGTAATAGATCTCATACGTCATGTGTACGGATTCATCGTATCCGTTACCCTGCAAGGTAAAACGGCCAGCACCCTGAAAGTTGGGTATCGACAGATAAACTTCGATGGGTTTGCCGCTTTTATTGGTCGTGCTCAGGCGAACCGAATAGGAAGCCCCTAGGTTGTCGTGGGGAGCCGAGTACTCATACGCTACTGCGACATCGCTGTAGGTAGTGCCATCGACGGTCAGTTCGGCTGCGGGCACAATGCGAAGGCTAGCTATCAGCATAAGCTTGGCTGAACCGGCTGTTTCCAGTTGGAAATACACGGCTTTGATTCGGTTGCTGGCGGCAGGCAGCGTTCGTGGGGCGGTGTACTCAATGTTGAGGGGTGATGTTGCCGGATCGATGATAAGCGAGCCATCCACGTCTGGGTCACTGAACAACTTTCCGTTGACACCCCACTCACGAATGTCTCGCAGGCTGCTGAAACGTACGGGAATCGGCACAATCAAATCGTCGTCGTCATTCTTGGGTTTTCGGAAGCCTTCTTCGGAGTAATTCAGGTGCAGCGTCGTTGTTTCTCCCGGCACCAGTTCGCTTTTGGCGGCCTTTAGTTCATACTGCGTAACCAGGGTCCACCAGCTAAAATGAGGTAGTTTGGCAGTAATTGTTTTCTGCGTCTTATCGATAGTGGCCCAGCGGGTGAGCGTCCAGCTATGATCAGTTTGTTGGTTGGCCAGACCCAAATGTTCGGTGTCGATTCCGGATACCTCCTCATCGGTGAAGTGGTAAGTGAATGTAGCGGGTTTGGCAAACTGCGTACCTTCGGGCATAAAGTGGTAGCTGGTGCCTACCCCTAACGGCAGTGTCGTTTCAACCGGCTCAATCGAGATCTGGGTTTCTTTGGTGAGGGCTCCCGCCGGGATGCTGAGCGTCAGCTTGCCGTCTGAAGTGGTTAGGCTACCGCCTGTAGGGCCGATGGTCTGACTGCTCATCGCGCCAATCGATTTGCCAACGTCAGTAGGCGTGCCGGCCTTGGTGTCAGGTGTCGTATTTCCTGAATCAGGCTTACTGGGAACAACCTCTTCGGTGCCTTTCTTGCAGGAAAAGGTTGTTGCAATCAGGGAAAGACTAACTAGTATGGGCAAAAATAACTTGTTCATTGTATCGTTTGGCCTGGGGTGTTGTTTATGTTGGCCAAAATTGCAGATGTACCAATGCAGGGCCAGTGACGAAGCTGCTAAAACGGAAAAAGCCGCTACTGAAGCGACTTTTCGGTGGTATGCAGTTAATCGAATACCTACCCATAAGCTACCCATCCCCGGAAGCAGAAGCCCGCGTAGAATAAGCTAACCCCAGAAAAACCTGTATCATATAGCATGGCTTCATCGTGTTCCGGTGACAAAAGAGGGAGTCGTGCACTAATCGCAGCGCTAGCTTTCTGAGCCTTATCTGAGTCGATGCCACTGGTAGTAGCAAAGCCAGCATAACGTGACAACCAGAGCGCCCGTTCAGGCTCGTTTTGCGGAAAACTCAGATGGGCCACCACAAATGGAGCGCCTGGTTTCAGACGGCGACGAACGTCAACCAATGTACGACGGCGTTCTTCGGGGGTTAAAAAGTGCATCGTCAGTAGACAGGTTGCGGCATCAAAGGGGCCCTCAGGCGCCGTCTCAATGTAGCCTTGGTGGAGTTGAACCTGTTTCATAAGGGGACCCAGCGTAGCTCTGGCCAACTCCAGCATTTCCGCTGCTGGATCAACGCCATCAAATTGCCAGCCAGGGTTTGCTTCTGCGAAAACTTTTAGTTCCAATCCGCCACCCGCTCCCAGGACAAGCACACGGGCATTGGCTGGAGCTCGTTCGGCTATTAGTAACGCAGTCATGCGTTGCAGGTCGACAAATCCAGGTACTACCCGTGGTGGGTTTTGGGCGTAACTGGCTACCGCTGCCGGATCGGTATAGGGGTTTGGATTTGCAGACTCAGAACTCCCTTTCTGAGCGTTTTGTGCGTCTGATTCTTCGTTCATACAGTTTACTTGATGGGTTGCTATGACCAATCGTACCGGTCGCCAGCAATGGCATAATTCCGCAGCCGCCTTTAAGTATGTGTTGTAATACTAGTCCAAATTCTGGAATAGCTGGCCACCGACGAACGGAGTAAGCTCCTCATTTGCAGTCGCCAGGTCAATGGTATTGTCCTCAATGCCGTTCGAAATAAGCCTGTTCATCGTATTTTGCGGTGGTGAGAAGAGAAATATAACTTTTATTTTTCTTCATCTTTGTTCAATACGTATAGGACGTTCGCTCAGAGCCGTGCCACGGTTTGTTTGCATATCAGTAGTAACCGTGGCACGGCTCTGAGCGAACGTCCTAACATAGAAATCGGACAATGCCGTCGCTGGCCCTGTTCTTTTATAGACTACCCAGGTTTTTCTGAAATTACTAGTTTCCTGCCAATGAACCGAAGAGATTTTCTTGCCCTGGCCGCCAGCGCTTCCGCTGGGCTCCCCTCGCTGCGCTGGCAGGATGATACCACCATCCCCATTATCGACACGCATATTCACTTGTTCGACACAACTCGCTCTCAGGGTGTGCCCTGGCCGACTCCCAAAGATGGTGTTCTTTACCAGCCAGCACTTCCCGAACGTTATCGCAGGATCGCGGTGCCCCTCGGAATTGTGGGCGCGATTGTCGTGGAAGCCAGTCCCTGGCTTGAAGATAACCAGTGGGTCCTCGATGTCGCTGCCAAGGACAAAATCATTGTCGGAACCGTAGGCAATCTCGAGCCGGGCAAGCCGGACTTCCGCCAACAGCTCGAACGCTTTCAACGTAATCCATTGTTTCGCGGTATTCGTTACGGAAACCTCTGGAATAGTGATCTCGCTCGCCAACTGCCGAATCCTAAGGTTGTATCGGACCTTAAATTTTTAGCCCAGACTGGACTCGTGTTGGATACGGCGAACCCGAATCCGGCCCTGCTGGATGCCATCGTGCGGGTTACGGATCAAGTACCTGAGTTGAGGGTAATCATTGATCATCTTCCCCAAATGACAACTCCGGTAGAAGCAGCGGTACGGAAGGTCTATGATGCCAACCTACAGGAGTTGGGCAAGCGGCCTCAAGTTTATGTGAAGATCTCAGAGGTTCTACGCCGGGTAGACGGAAAAATTCCGCAGGCGCTCAGTTTCTACCGTGGGCGACTGGATGAGTTATTCGGCATCTTCGGTGAAGATCGGCTATTCTATGGTAGCGATTGGCCAAATAGCGATCAGTGGTTGCCTTTTGAGGCTGGGTTGAATCTGGTGAGCGAATACTTCTCTGCAAAAGGTCGAACCGTAGCTGAAAAGTACTTCTGGAAGAATTCGGCCGCTGCTTACCACTGGCTGAAGCGCAACCCTTCACAGCCCGGATAAAGACTAGCCATTCTGCGACCTCCGCAGGACTGGCTTTTGTAAATAAGGCTTTGGCTTCGAGGTTTAGAGGTGTGCCACGGTTTTTTGTGCATCAGTAGTAACCGTGGCACACCTCTAAACCTCGAAGCCAAAGCCTTAGTATTGGCCCATTTTATTTATTTCTCTGACTCGTTACGCTAACGTAGCATCCACGCTGATCGTGGTATTAAATAGTTTTGAAATGGGACAGTTGTGTTCAGCATGATCGACCAGTTCATCAAACTTAGCTTTGTCTAAGCCCGGTACACTAGCCGTAAGGGTTAACTTAGAGCTGGTAATACCACTGTCTTCGAGAGTAATGGCACACGAAACGTCGATCGAATCGGCGACAAAACCTGCCAGTTGAATGTTAAACGCCAATTGCATGGTAAAACAGCCTGCATGAGCCGCAGCTACTAACTCTTCAGGATTGGTGCCTACACCATCGGCAAACCGCGTATTATACGAATACTGTGTCTGATTCAGAACTGTGCTGGCAGTTGATAGTGTTCCTTTACCATCTTTACCGGTTCCGGCCCAGTGCGCGGATGCATTACGGACAATTTTCATGTGTGTTTGATCTAGATTTGTTTGTGATTTGTTTTTTGACGGATCAAAGGTAAACGACGGCGTACTCCATATTTTTCACCTATGTTAAAAAGCGTCCGCAATTACCCAAAAAATGATAAGCCTAAGGAACGCTGTGAATACCAGATAAGCTAATTTTTGACAATGACTCCTAATAAAATAGTTTCGCCTAAACAGGCTAATTTACACCAACACTTACTGCAATTTGCCGAGCTTTCTGAAGCCGATTGTCAACTGGCCGATGACTTCTGGTATTTTAGAGCCATTGCCAAACATGATTCCTTCAATTTTCAGAATTCGGTCTGTCGGCAAGTGGGTTTTATCCTGAAAGGCATTTTTCGGGTTTACTACATAGACCCTAAAACGGAGTTGGAGCATAATCTCTACTTTATTACGGAAAATACTTTTCTAACTTCCCTGAAAAGTTTACTAACAAAAACGACATGCCCCTATCTGATTGAAGCCCTTGAAGATGCTGAATTGCTTGTCATTGATTATGACCGGCTACAGCAACTCTATCGTCAATCACACGGCTGGGAGCGATTCGGCCGATTGCTGGCCGAGCAGTATTTCTTGTTCAACCAAACCCGGTCAGAGAGTTTATTGACCCAAACCGCCGAAGATCGCTACCGTGATCTAGTGGAAAATTATCCGGCTATTCTAAATCGGGTATCGCTGGGCCATATTTCATCCTATTTAGGTATAAAAGGGCCGTCTCTCAGCCGAATCCGGTCGCAGGTGGCGCGTAAATAGGCTTCCACACGAGTGCTCATCCGCCTGGCTAGTAGCCTTCGTCGGAAAGCAGGTAGTAGTTTTTATGAAAGATCGACAGGTCTTCGTTTTGAATGGTAACGGTAAGCCATTCAACGTGTGTGTAGGCGTTAAAGGGACTAATATGACTGTCGATTACCTGCTGATTCTGGATAGAAAGCTGCGTCTGAACAAAGGCCAGTACTTCTTCCTTTGAATCGAAACTACCCAGCAGATCGCCCAGATCAAGCGTTGGTTCCTGATCAGGCAGCTCACCCGTCGTGTTAGATATTGGGGATGTAACTATTGCTGGTGAATCAGAGGAGGAGAGGGAATATAATTCTAAGGTCATCCGAATAAAAGGTTTCGTCTCGTTAATTAACTCGTTATGGCCGTTTTTGGTTGATTATTTCTAACAACTTCGCTGTTAATCGTGTAAATCTGCCCGGTTACCAGGAGAACCCCTAAAGACATCCGGCAACTACACCGGAAGTCAAAATGGCCATCGAACAGCCTGACCCATACCAATCAATTTGCAGCGCTGAACCGCTTGATGGTTCCCTGATGGTCGAGCAGGTAGACTTCCCCGGCGGCATCCTCCCCGAAAGCCGAGATAGTGCCTGAATGCTCCGTTAGTAGTTGATTATCGGTCTTTTTGTCGTTTTCGAAGGCCAATGCCCAGACTTTACCGCTGGCGTAATCGGCATACAGGTATTTGCCCTGTAAAGCCGTATGGCGCGAGCCCCTGTAGACCACACCTCCCGTAATTGACGTTCCTTCATCGCGCCCGTAATGATGAACCGGGTCAATCAGGCCGCCAGAGTCGCAATCGTTGCGGGGGTTATAGCACCGGATCGCTTCTTTTAAACGCCAGCCGTAATTGCCACCCTTTGTTATAATATCAATCTCTTCGAACTGATTCTGTCCCACATCCCCGGCCCAGATCCGACCGGTTTGCCGATCAAAACTGAATCGCCAGGGGTTACGAAGCCCATACGCATAAATTTCTTCCCGATAGCCTTCCCGGTTACTGACAAATGGATTGTCGGCCGGGATGCCATAAGTACCTCTAGTCGTCTTGTCGACGTCAATGCGAAGGATTTTGCCCAGCCAGGAAGCCCGGTTCTGAGCGTTTTGATGCTGATCGCCCCAGGCTCCGCCATCACCGGTTGCGATATAGAGGTAACCATCGGGGCCGAACGCAATTTTTCCACCGTTGTGGTTGTCATAAGGCTGATCAAATCGCAGAATAATAGTCTCAGTGGTGGGATTAACTATTTTCAGGTCAGGGGTTGTTGCCTGATACCGGGCGATGACCGATTCCAATGGATTCCGCTTCGTATAGTAAATGTAAAAATAACCGTTCTGGCTAAAGTCGGGATGGAAAGCCAGTCCGAGGAGCCCCATTTCGCCTTCGTCCGACACGTTCTTCGTAACATCCAGGTAAACCGAAGCGGCCTGAACGGTGGGTTTGTTCTCAAATACCCGGATTATGCCTTCCTGTTCCAACACAAAAATCCGGTTGCTGCCGTCCCGTGGGCACGTAAATTCAACCGGGCGATGGAATGTCAGGTTCGGAAACGCATTTTCTAATTTCCAGACCGCAGGCTGTCCTGGCTGCTGTTTTTGCGTCGGGACCGGAAGGTTGATATCCGAAATTAGAGCGGTTAAGCTGCACAAAATCACAAAAACAACCAGGACAACGGTTGTTTTTTGCAAGTTTTTCGGCAAAAGGGGAGCCTGTAAAACCGTTTTTTTCATCTAATTGGATACTCAATCATGAGTGCGGCTACGTTAAATCTGATTTCCTGAAATTGTAGGGTAGAAGCCAGTTAAAATTGCCAAAAAGTATAAGTAGCCCCTTCCAGGACTTTACTCACTTTGTAGTCGCACCAACCCCACCACCGCCTGGCGTTTCCACCCGTATGCGTTCACCAGCCTGCATGGCCCGTGTGAAAATGCCCGGTAAAGTTTCCTCCTGTCCATCCGTATGAATTAACGTTTGGCGACCGGTTGTTCCTGATTCACCACCATGAAGGCCATATGGAGCTACTACCCGGTGCTGACTCAAGAGCGTTGCCTGTACAGGTTCCAGAAACTCGATTTCGCGGATGATGCCATCACCACCATTCCACTGACCGGCTCCTCCCGACCCTTTGCGAATGCTGAACTCATGCAAACGGACGGGATAGCGTCGTTCCAGTTCTTCGGGGTCGGTCAGTTTGGTATTCGTCATGTGCTGATGAACCGCCGAGCGACCATTGGCACCCATAGTAGCCCCCGAACCACCACCGATGGTTTCATAATACCCAAAGTTTTTATTCCCAAACAGAAAGTTGTTCATTGTTCCCTGGCTACACGCAGCCAATCCTAACGCTTTAAGCAGGGTATCGACCAATCGCTGGCTGACCTCCGTATTGCCGCCTACCACCGCCGGACAGTCAACCGGATTATCGGGAAAGACTGGATTCAGAAACGACGATTCTGGCAGAATAAAATCAACGGGTGTCATTAAGCCTTCGTTCAACGGAATGCTTTCGGGGGTCGTATCCGACTTGCACCAGAGACGAAGCACATACAAAACGGCGCTGTACAGAATCGATATGTTGGCATTGAGATTGTGGGGATGCACACCGGATGTTCCTGTAAAATCGAAGGTAACCCGGCCGTTGTTTACCAAAATGCTAACCCGAATAACATGTCCATCGTCGAGGGATTCCTCCGCCTGGAAAGTTTGTCCCTGCAACGGCTCCAGAATAGTCGAGATCGCGTCTGTTGCCGATTGTTTCAACCGGGTCATGTAGCGATGTACGGTCGATAAACCGTGCTGCCTGACCAGGTTCTGAAGCGCGCTTTCTCCCGCTTTTAATGAAGCGAGTGCGGCTTCGATATCGGCCCGGTTTTCGGCCAGTGCCCGCGTTGGATAGGGTGCATCCGTAAAGCGGGACTCTAGCCCGTCGGTAACCTCTTCACTACGGCTATCCCACTGAAAGATGCCTTTTTTTACGACATATTGGGGCTCCAGCACGACACCTTCTTCCACTAGTGTAGTGGCATCGGGCGGCATCGAACCCGGTACTTTTCCGCCGATTTCAGCATGATGGGCGCGATTGATGATGTAGCCGATCAATTCCGGTTTATCAGTATGGCCCTCATCCCTGAATACGCCACTAAGCAGCGTTACATCGGGCAGGTGTGAGCCACCATATTTGGGATGATTCGTAATCACAACATCGCCCGGTTCGAGCTCAATATTGGCAAGTACCAGCCGTGCGCAAATACCCAGACTACCCAGATGCACCGGAATATGAGGTGCATTGGCAACCAGTTCCGCATTGGCATCGAGCAGGGCACAGGAGAAATCGAGCCGTTCCTTCACATTAACCGAAAACGCTGTTCGCTGTAACTGGGCACCCATTTCTTCGGCAATTGCACGGAATCGCTGCGTGAAAAGCTCCAGCTGGACAACTTCATTGTGAACTTCACTCGTATTGTTTAGAGAAGGAAGGTCGGCATCAACATCAGCGATGTAATCGACGACGACATTTTTTTCGGACTGGACCACAACGCGCCAACCCGATTCGATAAAGGCCGATGAGGTTGTGTTGAGGAGCAAAGCCGGACCTCGAAACGTGTCGCCTTCCTGCAACTGGGTCCAGTCATAAGCCGGAAACGAATCGGTTGTAAACGACGGCACGGCGTGACGATGGCTTACAGGCGGGCCGCTCACGGGATTTTCGTCGCGAATCGTGCTGGCAATGACCCGGATGCTTTCCACTTCGACAGGCCGCGGTTGACCGCTGGAATCTGAAGGGAAGTGCCCGTAGAGTTGTTGGTATTTTCTTTGGAAAGCGGCTTCCAATTCGGAACGAATCTCAGACCCTGACTGATTTTTTTCAGCCGTTGATAAGAACGGATAAGGGATCTCGATGGATGATTCCTGCCCCTGTAAACGTACATAAATCAGCGCCGATGAAAGCCTGATTGGCGTATCGGAACCGACATCTGACCGTAATGCATCGATAGCCTGGTGACCTAGCCCGTTAAATAAAGCAGGTAATTTGTCCGAAATGATTGACAGTGGCTGCAAAATCGATCGGGAGGCTATCCGCTCGATTTGCGCTTTCCCAATGCCATAAGCACTCAGCAAGCCACCGTCGAACGGGAGGATCAACTGCTCCATGTTCAGCAATTGGGCAATGGCACAACCATGTAAGCCGCCTGCACCGCCAAAAACCAGCAGGCTATAGGCAGCAGGGTCGAACCCGCGCGCAACGGATATTTTACGAATTGCTCCGGCCATCGTTTCATTAGCGATGTGCTCGAAGCCTCGTAATAATTCCAGTGGATCGGGCCGATTGCCGGTTTTAGCGGCTATTTGATCACAAATTTCCTGCAAGGCAGCCTGCGCTTTTTCGGGGAAGACCGGAATGCCAAATTGCTTTGGATGAAGTTTGCCCAGCAATAGGTTGACATCGGTAATGGTGAGCAGAAGCGTCTGCCCTGGTGCTGTGGCACCATAGCAGGCCGGACCCGGATTGGCACCTGCACTTTGGGGGCCAACCCGAAGCTGCCCAGAGGTGGCACCGTGCCCCTCGAACCAGCACACCGAGCCACCACCAGCGGCTACGGTTTCAATGGCCAGTGAAGGCAGCTGCAAATCGAATGGGCCAATTTTGGTAGAAAATCGATAATCCAGACCCCGTTGCACGCGGGCTACGTCGGTACTGGTGCCACCCATATCGAGAGTAAGTACGGGCTGGTCGTTGCTGGTTGCATAGGCACCAATTACCCCGCCCGCCGGGCCACTTAACAAACTGTCTTTCGGCTGGAACAGATCGGCACGAACTAACCCGCCCGAACTCGTCATAATCCGTACCGATGAGCCACCCAGCTGTTGTTGCACATTGTCCAGATAAGAGCGCATGACTGGCGTGAGATAGGCGTCGACAACGGCTGTTTGCGTACGGGACACATACTGAGGAGCCACGGAAACGTCGGTCGAACGAGTTACATAGGCAAAACCGGCAGTGCTCAGAGCATCGCAGAGTTGACGTTCATGAACAGGGTTCCGGTAGGCATTCAGCAGCGATATGGCTACGGAGTCGGGTTTCGTTTTCCGGAGCAGATCGACCAGATCGACAATAGTCTGATCAGATAGAGGAGTCAGAACCTGACCGTCGGCAGCGATTCGTTCGTCTACTTCGAGTACCGAATCATAGAGCACTTCGGCGGTCGGTATGGCCAGTTGAAAGAGATCCGGGCGTTGCTGGGTTCCGATCGTGAGCAGATCGTTAAAACCTGTTGTGACCAGCAGAGCCACACGTCCTCCTTTTCGTTCGAGCAGTGCATTTGTGCCTTTCGTCGTTCCCAGACGCATTTCCAGAGTAGGAAACGGCTGACTTAAGGGCGTTTGCGTTAATAGGCGAGTAGCCAGAACCGGGGCTTCTTCGCCGGTCAGGAGTTCGACTGTAGTTGGTTGAGGAATGGGCAGAAGTGGATGGCCCAGAACGAGTGTACCATCGGTTCGTAGCGAAACAACTTCATAGCAGTCTCCGGTATCGACGGTGCGGAGTTGATACCCATCAAAAATAGGGGCAGTCAGCCAGGGTGCAACGAGTTTACCATCGATTAGCTGCCCGCGTAGGCGGCTACTGCTCAGGACTTTAGTGCGATGTATTGTTCCATTGGGGTCCTGGGCGAGGCCATCAGTAAAGGTGCCGCCCGTATCAATCCAGATTTGCCACATGAGTTAATTAATCAGCGTAATGCCTGCCTGTCGATAAGCCGCGATAACGTCAGGATTCGCTTCCTTGTCGGTGATCAATACGTCAAACAGGCTTAAAGGCGCAAAATAGAGGTATTTGTTGGTTTCTAATTTCGATGAATCGCAGAGGAGGTAAACTTTTTCGGTTTGGCGGGCCATCGCAATGGCCGTACTGGCTTCTTTCTCGCTGTTAGCGCTCAGTCCATGTTCCAGGGATAGGCCATCGACGCCAATAAACGCCCGATTGGCCCGGTAGCGAGCCATGTGCTCTTCGGCCATCAACCCATGCACGGCCTGCCGTTCTTTATCAACTTCGCCACCCACCAAATTGACCGATACGTCTGACGTCATCAGTTCAGCGACGATGGGAAGCGAGTTTGTGACAACCGTAATTCGTTTGTTTCGGATGAACTGGCAAAGCCTGAATACCGTACTGCCGCAATCCATGAAAATGACATCGCCCTCCTGAATATCCTGAGCGGCTAGCTGGCAGATGTAATCTTTGCGCTCGGCATGAACGGCCGTTTTGTTCGCAAAGGTGTGCTTATCAGTTGCCAGGCTCACTTTCATGGCCCCACCACGCGTACGGTAGATCAGGCCCGAAGCGGCCAGTTGGACCAGATCGCGTCGGACTGTCATCTCGGATGTCTGTAACAATTCCGCCAATTCGCCCACGTCGGCCGAACCGCGTTCTTCGACCGTTCGTACAATTAGCTGCTTCCGGTTTTGGAAATTCATGCTCGATTGAGTTGTTTTGTTCAAAAATAAACAAATTCAAACAATTTTAAACAATATGCTTGCTGAACGCGTGCAAATAACGGAAGAGAAATTATTGTCCGACAACTGGTACATCCTGAAACGGTTCACCTTTAATTACCTCGGCAGGAACGGGCAATGGACAACTCAACAACGTGAAGCCTATGATCGGGGAAACGGAGCCACGATTTTACTCTACAATCCGGAAACTGACCGGGTGATTCTGACCCGCCAGTTTCGGTTGCCAACCTTCGTTAATGGTAACCGAAACGATGGCCCGCATTCGGGAATGCTGATCGAAACCTGTGCGGGTCTGCTCGATAACGATGATCCCGAAACCGCCATCCGACGCGAAACGGAAGAGGAAACGGGTTACCGGATTCAGTCGGTACAAAAGGTGATGGAAGCATATATGAGTCCGGGTTCGGTAACTGAGAAGTTATTTTTCTACGTCGCTCACTATACTGCCGATACCGAACGAAATGCTGGTGGCGGTATCGATGAGGAAGAAATTGAGATTATGGAATTGCCTTTTCAACAAGCCCTGGCCATGATGGAAAGTGGAGAAATCATGGACGGAAAAACGATTATGCTGCTGCAATATCTGCGGCTCCAACAACTGACTAACGCATCGAACTCATGAAAAGCCTACTGATTTTAGTGGCTGGTCCCTATCGATCCGGCACGAATGACGATCCTATTCGGATGAATGAAAACCTTCGTCGTCTCGAATCCGTAACACTGACTCTGTTTCGGGCAGGACATATACCAATGATTGGTGAGTGGGTGGCATTACCATTACTTCGCCTGGCCGGTGGCAAACGACCTGGCGATGAGGCTTGGCAAGAGATTCTTTATCCGGTTGCAAATCGGCTTATCACCCGTTGTGATGCCGTTTTACGCCTGCCGGGTGAATCCAAAGGAGCTGATGAGGATGTTCGCCTGGCTACTGAACTTGGGCTGGCAGTTTATTATAGACTGGAAGATGTGCCTGGATGTGCATAAAAAAACAGTATCAGATTGCTACATCCGATACTGTTCAGGGTTTGCTTACTTGCTCTGTCAATTTCTCGAAACCGACACCGCGCTCAGGTAATGACTGGGTGTGCTTATTTGCCTACTGAAATCATATTGGCAAATAGTCGATAAGCACCCGGAACGCCAGCCGGTAACTCCCGGAAGAACACCAGACCGGTGTACATGAAGTTCCCTTTGCCGTATTTGGCGTAAATCAGACTGCCCTGCTTGGCCGCTTCGTTCTGGTCGTGGGATGAAAAAATGGGCTCATAAGCTTTGTCCCAGTCCTGAGCGAAATAGATACCCCGCTCCTGAATCCAGCCCGAAAAGTCGGCTTCTGTAATTTTATTCGGGTAATTGAGCAATGGGTGTTGCGGATTGATGAACGTCATGGGCGCATCTTCTTCGGTCACGCGTTCGTTGACAACCTTGAACGGATAAGGGCCCATCTGGCTGACTTTGAGGCCATTCTGAATAAATCCTGAACCGCCCGGTGTAACATATTGCACGATCATTGTACCGCCATTTTTTACATAATCCATCAGGTTGGCCTGATAGTTGGCTAAATAATCGCTGATATTATAGGCACGAACACCAACAACGATGGCGTCATAGGCCGCCAGGCTACGGCTTAGTTCGGCGGGGCCGAGAATCGTAACGCGACAACCCATCTGTTGTAGCGCGGCAGGTACCTCATCGCCAGCGCCGACAATGTAGCCGATGTTCTTCGCGGTTACTTTAACGTCCAGTTTTACGAGTTTGGCTTCAGCGGGTGGAAACAGCGTTTGTGTGGGAATGTGCTTGTAGGCAATTAGGCGCAAACCGGTTGTGAAGGTGCCGTCACTGGTGGTCATCATGGCCTGTAATTTGCCGTTTTGAGCCTTAGCGGTTGGCGTTATTTTGAACGTTACCCGTTGCTCACTGCCCTTGCCCGCCAGCGAAAATGGGAGGGAAGCCGGTTCAACCTGCCAGCCCGACGGGGCGTCCAGTTTTATCGTTCCGGCTATATTGGCCCGGCCAGCTTTCAGCACAAGTTCAGCTGTTTTAGGAGCTGCGTCTGAAAAAGCATACACACGCTCAGTCAGGTTGGCCGTTACATCAGGTTGAATGATAAACGGCCTGTAAATCTCACCATCGACCGGGTCCGTTGATTTGTAGACCACCGGACGGCTAAAGGTAAACCGCTGACCACCAATTTCGAAGGTATAGCTGGCGGTCAGTGCAGCCGGGTTTTCGGGTAGGCCGATCAGTTGCTGGTTATCGACCTGGAAAAGCCCTTTTACGATAGGTTTTTCGAGCCAGTACGGTTGTGAAATTTTCTGCGTTTTCGGGATTGTGACCAGTGTTGGCAAGAGGACAACATCATTTGGCTTTAACGCCAGATCCAGTGTCGTGTCTTTGCCTGCCGAATACCGAATGCCTACTAATTTAACCGGCGAATCGGCCCGACTGACTATGTTGGTGTTGAGTTTAATGGTTTCGCCGGGTGTGGCTGCATAATCGGTTGGATTCGTTTCAAACCACAAACCCAAACATTGCCGGATCAACTGCTCGACTTCCTGACGCTTGGCTTTCACATAAATGCTGGTTGTGTCGAGCTTGTTCAGTGCGCCATATAGCTGAGTCAGTGCGGGCACCGATGCATCAGGCCGGTCGGGTTTGAACGTAGCAATAAGCTGGTTAACCTGTGCCTGCACCGCATCACTACCCGAAATACGTTTCCAGCTTATGTCGATACCGTCGAGCGGATCTTTCTCGGCAGGATCACCGCCTTTTAGCAAAAGATAGTCGACACGCGCACCCCGGCTGGCCGGTACACCGAAGCCCTGACTTTTATGCTGACTACGGCTTTCTGCGGCAATCTCACCGTATGATTTGCCCAGTAATGCATTATACAGGCCCGTTTCAATACCGATTAGATTACCCGCTTCGTCAGGCTTTTTGTTGCTCAAAAACGCCCCCGGAATAAATACGTTCCAGAGAATACGTTTTGCCTGCCAGGGCTTCACATAAGCCAGTTGCTCCGGGAATTTTTTGGGATCGTTCGAAATTTTGAAAGCTTCTTCTGCCAGAAATCCGGATGCGCTATGGTGGCCATGACCCGCGCGCGAATCGGGTGGGAAACGCGTAATAATCGCATCAGGCTGGTATTTTCGGATCATCCAGACCACATCGGCCAGTACTTTTTCCTGCCCCCAGGTACGGACGGCCTCATCGGTCGATTTAGAAAAGCCAAAATCGTAGGCCCGGCTGAAAAACTGATCGGGTCCGTCGACACGTCGGGCTGCGAGCAATTCCTGCGTTCGGATTACACCAATATTCTCACCCTGTTCAGGACCAATCAGATTCTGGCCACCGTCGCCCCGCGTCAGTGATAGATAGCCTGTGCGAACAAGCCGTTCTTTGGCCAGGTAAGCCAGCATCAATGTATTCTCATCGTCAGGGTGAGCGGCTATGTACAACACCGAACCGAGAACGTTCAACTTTTTCAGGTTTGAGAGAATTTCGCCCGGCGGTGTGGGTTTGATGGAGCCATAAGGAACCTGAGCGAATAGGGTTGACGTGAGGGAACAACCAAGGAAGAAAGAAAGCAGACGTTTGCGTACAGACACGGGAAGGAAGCAGATTATTGGCTAACAGCAAATTTACGATAAACATAAGAAAAGGCTACCTAAAAACATGGTAGCCTTTTAACACATTACCTAACAACTAAGGAGTTTACTGAAAAATAGGGATTTTTTGGAATTGATCAGCAATGGGTTTCGGAACATTTGGGTTCGTATTGATTTCTCCCTGAGGATATATGAATCGAGCGGGTTTTTGCGAGCCTACATACAGCGGAATCGTCAGCTGAACGACCGGTGTCGCTTTGGCCATTCGGCGTACATCATTGAAGGCTTCGTATTGCATTAGAAAGAAGATATAGCGTTGAACTACAATCTCATAGAGCAAAGCGGTCTGTACTGTCGTGGCTTTTGTTGGATTGGCTAACCCGGCAGGGCCGAAGTCATCCAGCACATAGGCATCATACTTACGACCCGTGGCAGAGAGTGTCTTACCATTGATGGCCCCGCCTGCCAAACCACTTCTGACCAAATTGAGGGCCGCCAGTGCTTTGGCAGTATCGCCCAGACGAGCCTGCGCTTCTGCCAGAATGAGCTGGTTTTCGTAATAAGTAAGAATAGGATGGGGCGCGTTTGACGTAAAAGCACCATCGACAACGTTCGGGTCTAATGTACCTGTACCAATGACACCGACTTTAAAATAGTGATTGTAGAGCGCCGTTTCGTCTGTTTTGGTGTTCGCTGATTTAATCCGCGACTGCATCAGTATGGGCAGATAAGCACCATCGAAACCCGTATCGCCCGGCCGGTTAACCCGGAAGAAATCGTAGTTCTGATTGTAGTCGATGCCCTGGCTTGTACCATGAGGAGCCAGCGCATCGCCCGCCGTACTGCTGATTCCTGACGCAGCACTTTCAACGGCTTTGGCGTAATTGCCTACGTGCAGAAAAAGCCGGGCTTTAAGTGTATAGGCAGCTGCCTTCCATTTTGTTACATCGCCTTTGTAGATAAAATCCTGATTGGCAAAGGCCAGGCCACTCGTTGCCGACAGATTCTGGATGGCATTGTCGAGCGTTGTTTGAAGCGCAGTGTAAACATCCGCCTGTTTGTCGAACACCGGTGTTGGGTATTTAACATCGTCGAACGCCTGGCTATAGGGCACATCACCATACAGGGCTGTGGCTTTGGCGATCAGTAAAGCTTCCAGTACCTGCCCAACTCCTTTCGTCCATTTGTCACCTACAGCATCCGCTTTGGTCTGAATGAGTCGTGTCTGACTGGCGGCTGGGTAAAGCGGATTCCAGGAAAAGTTTTGGGCCGATACGATATAATCGGCGTACCCCTGGTGCTGTCGGCTTAACCCATTGAGCTGGCCTGCCCAGATGGCAGCAATTCGCACATCGGTATCTTCATGGAGAATAGTAACCCCAACCAGGGTGCCTGACAACAGGGTGGCAATATCGACGTCGGTAACCGCATTCGGGTTACTCTGGATAGTGGGCTCGTCGAAGACCTGACTGCAACCGCTCAACAGCGATACCGTCAGTAACGAAGCAAACAATTTATGGATGAGCGCTTTATTCATGGCTTGAGATGAGTTTTCGCTTTTCGATTTGTCGGTTTCGGCTGGCCTCAGCTAACCGTAAATGATCCATCGAAAACGGGTTTAGTACGTGATTTTGAGCGAGAACAGCAAAGAGCGCGTATTGGGATTCGTAAACCAGTCCTGTCCACGCGAAAGACCTGCACCCGTGATGTTTACTTCCGGATCGGTACCTGTGTAATTCGTCCACAGGAGAAGGTTACGGCCGGTCAGACTAAAATCAACGTTCGATAGGTGCGTGAACCGGCGGAACCCTTCACTTCGCAGACTGTAGGTCATCGTTATTTCGCGCAGGCGGGTTGAGCTGCCATCTTCAATAAACTGCTTGTAGGAGGCCGAGTTGAACGATGTTCCCCGTCCCTGATACCAGGCCTGGTTCAGCGCGACCGGCCCTGCGCCAAAGTCTTTTATCTGGCCCTGAAATGACGTACCGGCTGCAATGACTTTGCCGTTCACGTCTTTAATGCCACCTGCTGGTGCAACAGCCGTGCCACCCTGATCAGCGTGAACGCCGAAACTGTAGAGCGCTCCCCGCGTACCGTTATAGAAGTCATTCCCTGCAACACGGTCGAAGAGTACCGACAACGATAAGCCTTTGTAGGAAAATGTGCTTCCTAATCCACCCCGCCATTTTGGGTTCGGATCGCCTATGATCTCGTTGCCTGTGCCTCCCTGCGGAAAACCGTTCGCATCCAGCTTGTACTTGCCTGATTCATCTTTCAGGAAATCGGTCGAATAAAACACACCGAAAGGTTGTCCTTCAATCAATGATGCGTTTTGTTGGTAACTGTCGGGCAGTGTCTGGGCGGCAGCACCCGCCAGCGAAATGACTCTGTTGCGGTTCAGCGAAAAGTTTGCTGACAGATTCCATTTGAAATCGCCCAGCGTGATCAGGTCGGCACCTGCTTCAAACTCAAGCCCTTTGTTCGATAGCTTGGCGGCATTGACATTCCGAACCGTATACCCCGTTTCATTCGGTACGTTCAGCGACAGAATCACGTCGTCGGTAGAGTTGTCGTAAGCCGTGGCCGAGAAGTTGATGCGATTGTTGAGGAATCGGAGATCAACCCCAATTTCTGTTTCTGTTTTGCGCTCTGGACGCAGAAAATCATTACCAGCGGTGGTACTCCGAACATAGCCGCCACCATACAGCGCACTCGCCGATTTCAGGCCACCCGCAAACGCATCGGTATAGGCTGCGGGCGAGAACGTTGTGAAATTCTGGTAGGGCTGGGGCTGAATACCCACCTGACCCCAGGTTACGCGCAGTTTACCAAAACTAAGCAGCGAGCTGGTTTCCAGCGCTTTTAACTTCGTGAATTGCCAGGCCAGCGCTGCCGATGGGAAGAAGAACGTGCTGTTGGTTTTGGAGCCAAACGTCGAGGCACTTTCGTTGCGGCCGGTCAGGGTCAGAAAGAGCATGTTATACGCCTGAACTTCGGCCTGAGCGTAGTAGGCATACGTCCGGATCAAGGACGTATAATTGCTGATGGCGCTATTCGAGTTGAGCGCATTGGTCAAAATATCGGGTGCGTTTGGAACAATAAAGTTAGTGATCTGATCGCTTACGTATTCTTTCAGACGACTGTTGTAGTTGACGCCAACCAGCAACGAACCACCAAAATTTTCATTGAATGTTTTGGTCGCATTGGCAAATACATCGGTGTTGAACTGCTTTTCTGTAATCCAGTTTTTCGATAACAGGCCCGTACCGTATGAGCCTGAGTTCCGGGCAAATCGCTCCAGCCGTTTATCAATAAAGTTATCGATACCTGTGCGCCCGGTAATGCTCAGCCAGGATGTTGGCGTAATGCCAAGTTCAGCCGTCCCGGTAATACGATCGACATCGGTCGTATTCCGGTTGTTGTTGATGTTCCAGACGGGGTTGGCATAAATGGTGTTTTGATCGACACCCAACGGGTTGCGGTATGAAACGTGTGCATTATTGAATGTCTGCCCGGCCTTGTTGGTGTAAATGCCGGTGAAATAACTGTTGTCAAAATCGCCGGGAGTCCGGAAACCACCCAGGATGATACCATCGAGGTTATCGCCCTGCTGAACCCGCGTTGAATAGCTTTTCGTATAGCCAACATTGGCCGATGCCCGTAGCCATTCGGTAAACTGACTGGCTACATTGATGCGGGCCGTGTTTCGCTGGTAGGAGCTGAACTTCTGTACAACACCATCCTGATTCAGATTGGAGTAGCTCAGCAGGAAATTAGACCGGGCGTTGCCCCCGCTAAAATTGATGCTGTTGTCGGTGAAATGACCCGTCTGAAAAACGTCTTTCGTGTGATCGTAGGTTTGTCTGGAGTTTTTGCCACCGTGCGGATTGGCGGCTGTTCCTGCGGCAATGGCGTACCGCTTTGTGCCATCCGGAAACGTTACAAAGCCCTGGTAGCCAGCCGCATTTGGATCCGTTATAAACGCATCGTCACCGCCTTTCCGATCGGCAATCAGGTCGCCGAATGTGTTTCGGCTTCCTTGCTGAAAAATGCCATCTGAACCCTGACCGTAAGTTGTTTGTAGCTTATGATTTTTGTTGACCTCATCGAAAGAAACGGTTGACTTGAAGGTGATATTCACCTTGCCCTTCGTATCCTTTCCTTTTTTAGTTGTAATCACGATAACCCCATTGGCGGCCCGTGTTCCCCACAAAGCCGCAGCAGAAGCTCCCTTCAGAACTTCCATACTCTCAATATCTTCGGGATTAATATCGTTGATCCGGGATTGCTGAACAATGCCGTTTCCGGCGGCAGTACCGTTGTTATCGCTGGAGTTACTGACCGGAATGCCATCGACAATAAACAGTGGCTGGGCATTACCGTTGATCGTGTTTTGACCGCGAATCTGAATGTAAGCCCCCGCTCCCGGATCACCGCCATTCCGCGTGATCACAACGCCGGATGCTTTGCCGCTAAGTCCTGTCAGTAAGCTGGTTTCGCCGGATTTAGAAATGTTCTTGCCATCGACGGTCGATACGGATGAGGCAAATTTGTCGCGTTCTTCTTTAATTCCGAGCGCCGTTACGATTACCTCGCCTAATTGCTTGGTGTCGCTTTTGAGTTTAACATCAATAGCCGTTCGTGTGCCGATGGGTTCCTCGACAGTTTCCATACCCACTGCCGAGAAGATTAACGCATTGCCCGAAGCTGGAACATTTATGCTGTATTCACCTTTAGCATCCGTGACTGTACCGATTGTTGTTCCTTTGACGACAATGGTGGCGCCCGCAAACGGAATGCTCCCTTCATCGACAACAACAGTGCCGCTTATTTTTCGGCCCTGTGCCCATACATAAGCACAACTAGAGCATGCCATGAGCAAGCTCAGCAGTAGTAGTTTTTTCATGAAGTTCTTTGGTTAAGAAAACGCAATGTTTACTGTGCAAAAGTAGATTTTATTCGCTTATGTCAAAATATTGTTCCTTATTTTAATGTGAATTAAAAATATTATTCTACGTATGCAAGAATATAGAAAATAAATTATATTTTAATTTTATTTTAATAATGCTTTTGTAATGACTATTATACCTAGTAAGTATTCCTTTTGTTGTATTGGGTATGCTACGCTAAGTAGGAAGTAGGTAATTTTCCTGATAAGATTTCTTCCAAATGCGAGTGTTTATTGACTTTTAAAATAGAATGCTAAGTTGATTTTCCTGATAATACTACCATTCAGAGATAAAGTCTCCGAATTTTACCGGCCCCGCTTCAGATCAATAGAAGAATGAGTTTATAGGTATTTTTTGCAGGAAAACCCTCTGATTTAATTTGACCGATCGCCCTTACAGAATTCAGGAGAATAGTATAGATCCGTGAATTCGTTTGAAAAGGAGTCGAAATGGTAATGTGGTGTCAGTTTCTTAAAACCGACACAGCAGGCACGGTTCGCCGATGCGACGGTTCGCCGATGCGACGGTTCGCCGTGCGATTCTCCAAACCTCATCCAGACTATTCACTCGGTTTTAAGAAACCTCGCAGAGGGCAGGTTTAAGAACCTGCCCTCACTCACTACACGAACAGGCAAGAGCCCTATATTAAAATAGTGCAGTAACTTGCTTTGGATTGTATTCATTAACCATCAATAGCATGAAAATACGTACAGCTGGTCTTCTGTTTTTTTTCTTATCAATTACGTTCGCGAATGCCCAGCAACCCATTTATCTTATTCCACAACCTGTTGATATACAGGTACAACGGGGCACTTTTGCCATTACAAAATCAGCCACTATAAGTTATAATAAACCTCAGGCTCAGGCCGTTGCTGACATGACGGCACAAAAACTGAACATGCCGACAGGGTTTGGGATAAGAGCACAATCCGGCAAAAAAGGGGCCATTCGGTTCGATTTGAATGACACCCCAGATTCGAAGCTCGGTAAAGAAGGATATATACTGGATGCATCACCGAAAGGAGTTATCATAACGGCCAATGAGCCAGCCGGGCTGTTTTATGGTATGCAGTCACTTTTCCAGTTATTGCCCAAAGAGATTGAAAGCAAGATCGCAGCCACCGCAACCTGGGCTATACCAGCTGTTCGTATCACCGATTATCCACGATTTGCCTGGCGGGGAATTATGCTGGATGTGAGCCGTCACTTCTTTTCAAAGGAAGACGTCAAAAAATACATCGATCAATTGGCCAGGCTGAAATACAACACGTTTCACTGGCACCTGACCGATGATAATGGCTGGCGAATCGAGATAAAATCGTTGCCCAAACTCACGGAAGTGGGTGCCTGGCGGGTACAACGGGCGGGCCATTTTGGGAATCGACTCGATCCCAAATCTGGTGAAACGGCTTCTTATGGCGGATTTTACACACAGGAGGATATTAAAGAAATTATCAAATTTGCACAGGACCGTAACGTTACGATAGTCCCCGAAATTGATGTTCCGGGCCACAGCATGGCAGCTCTGGCCGCTTATCCGGAATTGAGTTGTACCAAAGCAGCTGTCAGCGTAAACCCCGGAACGCCCTTTTCGGAGTGGTACGGCAACGGCACATTCAAGATGCTGGTCGAGAACACTCTAAACCCATCGGATGAGAAAGTCTATGAATTTCTCGATAAGGTTTTTACCGAAGTTGCCGCGCTTTTCCCGAATCCATACATTCACGTTGGTGGCGATGAGTGCTACAAAGGATACTGGGCGCAGGACCCAGGCTGTCAGGCTTTAATGAAGCAGTTGAACATTCGGCATGTTGAGGATTTACAGGGCTATTTTATGAACCGTGTCGAGAAAATTCTAAAGGCAAAGGGTAAAAAATTGCTTGGTTGGGACGAAATCCTGGAGGGTGGTATTTCGCCGGAAGCAACGGTCATGAGCTGGCGGGGTGTTAAAGGGGGCATCGAAGCCGCGCACATGGGCCACGATGTTGTGATGACACCTACCACGTTTGCGTATATCGACTACCAGCAGAGTGATATCGATCCACCGATCTACGCCAGCCTGCGGACAAAGAAAAGCTATAGTTTCGAGCCGGTTCCGGATGGTGTGGATGCCAAACACATTCTGGGTGGTCAGGCAAACCTATGGACTGAGCAGGTTCCCAACCTTCGCTATGCCGAGTATATGAGCTACCCGCGTAGCTGGGCGCTGGCCGATGTATACTGGTCGCCCAAAGAGACAAAAAACTGGGAGACATTTGTGCCCCGTATGGAAACGCATTTTGATCGGGCCGATGTAGCGCAGATCAATTATTCGCGTGCCGTTTATGACCCCATTACTAAAACAAGCCTGAAGAACGGCAAACTGGTGCTGGAACTGGATAGTGAAGTGCCTGGACTCGATATTTTTTACAGCATCGACGATACCATGCCGGATGCGTTTTCAACGAAATATAGCCAGCCCGTCGAGCTACCCGATGGCCCTATTACGCTTCGGGTGATCACCTATCGGGCAGGAAAACCAATTGGACATTTGATTATCCTTTCGCGGGATGCCTTGCAGAAGCGAGCTGGACGATAAACCGATGCATCGTGAGCCAACGTACAGATAAGCACGTTGGCTCACCGCTTATTGTTGAAGCGCAATACGCCCAATACTGTATGTGTGCATCCGAAAACCGTGTTGGGTATTCCTGAAAAACACGTGTATTTTATTTAGGCTAGTAGAATTGTAGCTGATAATCAATAATTTGTGCGATATTCTGGTTCTTCTCTACGGACTGGAAATGGTAGCACGAAGCCAAATAATTTTGTAATCTTGTAAAAAATACGATGATGGAAAGCACACAAATCGACATAAAAAGCCAACTCCTGGCCGATTGTCAGGAATTCGTTGCGGTCACGGATAAGCTTTCAGAAGATCAGTTTAAGCGGCAGGTCGATGGCAAATGGTCGGTGGCAGAGGTAATGCAGCATTTGTATTTATCAGCCCGGCCAGTAGCTCGATTAATGGCCGGGCCACGGGAAGTATTCAGCCAATGGGGGCAGGCCGAAATGCCGTCCAGATCGTACGAAACAATTGCAGCTATCTATCAGAAAGCACTCACGCTACGACGGCAGGCCCCCCCATCCATGTCTCCCCGGCCCGAAGATATGCAGGTTGAGAAACCTGTAATCATTGATCGATTTTCTGGCATTTATCAGGCATTGACCGAAGCTACCAATGGCTGGTCCGACGATGATCTCGATTTGTTGCTAATACCGCACCCCTTACTTGGTTATCTGACTGTTCGGGAGATGCTGTACTTCACCAGCACCCATACGCAACACCATCTACGCTTACTGCCGAAGCTGTAAAGCCTGGATGCCGGTAAGCATACAGGGGGCAACTACGTGGAGCCGGGTTTTTAGTTACCCAGTTAGTTCATTGCTCAATGCCCTTTTATCTGGCCAGCCGGAGCCCACGATTACCGACCTGACCAAAATAATAATTGACACCAAATTTTAGCCGGCCGCCCTTACCACGCCCAACGGTAGGGTCGAACTTGTTATAATAGTTTCCTTCATAACTAACCTCGGCCCCTAAACGGTGCAGAATCCAGAACATAACGCCTAACTCAAGGCCGACGCTGGTGTAGGTAGCTTTCGTTCCAGCCGGGATATTTTCTGAAAACTCGCGTCCGCCATTCAGACTGGCTCCAATGAAACTGCTTATCCGGGTTCGGAAGGGATAGTATCGGACAAACAGACCTGCCTGACGAGCATGGTATTTATTGCCTACGAGCCGGTCATAGTCATAGCGCAAACCACCCACAAAGCCTGGCTGAAAGAAGTACCCTAAACGGGCATTGATATCGGTGTAGACCTTACCGCTGGTAGCACCAAAGCCGACCCCACCGCCTACAAAAACGTTTCCCGGCTGGAACCAGCTGAGCTGGTTGTTTTGCATGTAATTGCGGGATTTTTCAATTTCTTCGTCTAGCTTATCTTCTACCTGATTCGCTTTTTGCCGGGCATCCTGCCGGGTCTTTTCATCAATTATCGGCTTCGACCGGCCTGTCGAATCGGAATTATTCTGAGCATAGACAGCTAACGACAGACACGTTAGCAATGCTGCGGTTGTTAGTAAATTTTTCATCGTCGTTGAGTTAATACACGTTGTTAGTAGAACGTTGACTTAGTAAACTGTAAACAGGAAATAAGGTTTGTTTGATTTAAGGCACTTTCCTGGTAGGACTTTTGCTTCGAGCCGTGCCACGGTTACTAATCATGCGCAAACAAACCGTGGCACGGCTCGAAGCAAAAGTCTTTCTTGGGTATATACAATAAAAAAAGCTCCCATGCGTAAACAAGGGAGCTTTTTCTGGGAAAGAGACAAAAACAGAAACTTATTTCTGCAACTGATTAATGAGCGTATCGACCTGCTCAATCGACACCGCCGGGAAATTGGCAATCCGAATCTGGGACTCTTTAAATTTCCCATATCCCGTTCCGACAACCATACCAGCCTGTTTTACACCAGAAATAACATCCGCAGATGGCTTTTGGGTGGTGGCTACAACAACCGTCTGCGATCGATGTCGGTCCTGTTTAACAAACGGTGAATAGGCCTCCGAAGCATCCAGGAATTTATAGAGCATTCGGGCCTTTTCTTCAGTTTGTTTACGGATGGTATCGATGCCGATTTTATTGAAATCTTCGGCTATTTTCCCCAACAGATAAATGAACAGTACATTCGGTGTTGCGGGCGTTTCAAATGTTTTATAATGGCTCCAGAGTGTTGGCAGCGTATTATGCGCACCAACCGTGAGGTTCTCGTATTTCTGTAGCCGTTCCGCTTTTTCCAGACAGGCCTGATTCGCGATCCAGACACCCAGACCAGCAGGCATACCGAACGCTTTTTGTACCGAGAAAAAGGCCGAGTCGATCAGACTGAAGTCTAAATCAGGATACGGTGCTGACGAAACCATATCGACAACCACCAATTTCTTCGAATACTTGCGCTTCAGTTTATGAATATCAGCGGTGCGCATCTGTACACCCGACGATGTTTCGTTATGCGTCAGACAAATCAATTCGGCGTATTCAGGCACCTCAACATCGGCATAATCAAATCCTTCGCCAAAGGGCTTTTCGTGCAGGTGGGCGAACTTATGCAGCGAATTAGCGTAATCGTAAAATTTCCGGGAAAACGAACCATTCACGAGGTGGAAGCTCTCGTGTTCAACGCAGTTAAACAAAACGCGCTCCCAAACTTCGGAGGCCGATCCGGTAAAGAAAATACCGTGCGTGTCGGGAATGGTCAACAGCGTGCGCAACTGTTGGTCGGTGAACTTATAGATGTCCCGAAATTTTTGGCTTCGGTGCGAAATTGATCCAATCTGCTCATCCATTGCGGTTTGCAAATGCTGATAAAGCGTTGGGTATAACTCGGCCGGACCGGGGGTAAAGTACGTTTGTTTCATTCTCAAAAGAGTGAATGAGCAAACGAGTGAACGAGTGAATAAATGGGCAACCGACGTTAGCTCGCTCATTCACTCATTCACTCATTCGCTCTTTAATAGAGCAGCCGGAATTTAATGGTCTGGTCGATCTGCTTCAATTCTTCTACCACTTCGTCAGCGTATTCTTTGGCAACATCGGTAATTACATAGCCAATCAGCTCATTCGTTTTGAGGTATTGACCATGAATATTGATGTGGTATTTGGCAAAAATGTTGTTCATTTTGGCCAGAATGCCGGGTACGTTGGCATGAATGTGCAGGAGCCGGTGCGAACCCTTCAGCAAAGGCAGTTGAAGCTCTGGGAAGTTAACGCTGCCGTAGGTGCTGCCATTATTGATGTATTCGAGCAATTTACCCGGAACAAAGTTGCCAATATTCTCCTGCGCTTCTTCAGTACTGCCGCCAATGTGCGGAGTCAGAATGACATTTGGCTGGTTGCGCAGCGCATTGATGAATTCTTCGTTATTGGTTTTCGGCTCATGCGGGAACACATCGACACCAGCACCGGCAACTTTTCCCCGTTCGATGGCATCGACCAGCGCCGGAATATCGACGATATGCCCACGCGATAGATTCAGGAAGATTACACCGTTTTTCATTAACCCGAATTCGCGATAGCTAATGATATTTTTATTCTCTTTCCGGCCGTCGGTATGGAGCGTAATAATATCGGCAATAGCCAGCAATTCATCCATTGATTTGCACTTGCGGGCATTACCAAGGGCAAGTTTGTCGACAACATCGTAGAAGTACACTTCCATGCCCAGCGCTTCGGCCACTACAGAAAGCTGCGTGCCGATGTTGCCGTAACCAACAAGTCCTAGTTTTTTACCCCGTACTTCAAAGCTGTTCTTGGCCGATTTGTCCCATACCCCCTTATGCATCGAATTGCTCTTGGGTACGATGTTTCGGATGAGCATAATGATCTCACCGATAGCCAGTTCAACGACGGAGCGGGTGTTGCTGTATGGAGCATTGAAAACGGCGATACCCCGGTCGGTGCAGGCGGTCAGGTCAATCTGGTTGGTGCCGATACAGAACGCACCAATCGTCATGAGTTTATTCGCATTTTCCAGCACTCGCTGCGTCACCATCGTTTTGGAGCGAATACCCAGAATCGATACATCGCGGATAGCTTCGATCAGCTCATCTTCATCCAGAGCACCTTTTCGAATTTCTACATTAAAGCCTTCCTGTTCGAACAACTTCACCGCCACGGGATGCACGTTTTCAAGCAACAGAACCTTAATCCGACTCTTTGGGTATGACTGGCTACGACTCAAGTGATTATGGTAGAGAAATTCATCGAGAGAAGGCGCAATATGATCGGCTTTCGCGACCACGCTCGGCCGCAATACATTTTCCGTGAAGGCGTAGAACCGATTGGCCAGACCAGCTGCCCGGATTTCATAATCAGTATATCCATCGCCAATGACGTAAACTTCACCGTCGAGGTTTAGATTCCGGATTACCTGCGATTTTCCCCCATTGGCCGATAGCGGATTAGTGCGATCAAAGCCAATGATACTGCCCGTTTCATCGAACACGAATGTATTGGCAAACACGTTGTCTGGCAGTACGCCCAATGACGTAACAATGGGAACGATAAACTCCCTGAACCCATTTGACACAACATAAATAGTCTCGGCGTTTTCGCTCAGAAACTGTTTGTTGCGCTGAAACGAATCGGAAATTTTGCCCATCAGCGTTTCAATCAGGGCAGGAAGATGATCGCGGTGTGCTTTCAGCAGGTTCAGCCGGAGTTCGAGCGATTCGGTGAATGAAATTTCACCCGACATACCCCGGTCGGTAATGGCTTTGATCTGGTCAAGCACATCGTCGCGGTCGGGACGACCAATGAGTGAAATCTCGCCCAGCACGTCCAGGGCTTCTACTTTCGTAAAGGTGCTGTCGAAATCAATAATATAATACGTCTGTTCGATTGGTTTAGTGAGCATGGGTGAGAAAGTCGCTATCGCAGCGACTCGTTGATCTGCTTATGGTTGTATCGTATGTGTTTCTGTTAAAAATTTTACCGCCCGTTCTTCCGACCAGTAGGTGCCGTTGATGCCATTCGCGAGCGACGGAAATCCACAATGACCGCCCTGTTCAGGAAACTCCATCCATACGGCGGGGAGTTCCCGCGCCAGCTCTTCCGGAAAACATTCGGGTGATAAAAAGGGGTCATTTTTTGCATTGACAATCAGCGTTGGAATCGCAATGGTAGGTATAAACTGGAGCGAACTGCTACGGGTATAATAATCGGTTACGTCCCGAAAACCATTCTGTGGAGCCGTAAACAGGTTATCGAACTCCCGAATCGTTCGGACTTTGCTGATAACGTCCGTTGAAAAAACGCCCGGCATGACCGCAGCTTTTTGTAGCACTTTTCGTTTAAGCGTTCGGTTAAATCGATAATTATAAACCAGGCTATCCCATTGTTCGAGCCTGCGGGCCGAACCCATCAGATCGACAGGGACCGAAAACACAACAGCTTTCCGAATGGCCGGATGTATCGTTGCGCCTTGCTCACCGAGATATTTTAAGGTAACATTTCCCCCTGCGCTGAAGCCCATCAAACAAATTGTCTGATAGCCTTTCGAGAGGGCGTATTGAATGATGAAGTGAAGATCTCCCGTTTCTCCGATGTGGTAAAAACGCTGTTGGCGGTTCAATTCGCCACTGCACGAGCGGTAATGCCAGGCCAGACAATCGAAGCCATGCTGAGTCAGATGGCGCACCATTCCGGCTAAATACTGACTCGTTGAGTTACCTTCCAGGCCATGGGACAGAATAACCAGACAGTTTGCCGGTTGCCGTGAGGAGACTCCAGTAGCTGACTGGGTAGACTCTCTGCTGGCGGCTGACTGCTGGCTGTTGACTGAAAAGGCCCAGTCCATATCCAGAAAATCATCATCCGGCGTTTCGATCCGTTCGCGGTCGTAAGAAACCGTAACCTTGCGAAAGAGCGAGGGAATGATGGTTTGCAGGTGTCCGTTCCATAAACGGGCAGGTGGCTGGTAACTCGACGGCGCAATCAGCGGCATTACAACACGCGGGTGATTGAAGCCGCAAAGGTAAGGAAAACGATGACGCGTAATGCCTTTTATTTTGAAACTATCATTTTTCGGGCGAGCATACCGTAATCGGTTTCAAGGCGGTATACGTAAAATCCGGGAGGAATATCCTGCATCGAAGCCGTAATGGTATGTTGACCGGCCTGAAAAGTGCCTTCTGCCAGCATTTTGATCGATTGGCCGCTTAGATTAAATAAGCGAAGAGTTGCTGCTGCTGATTTGGGCAAACTGAACGTAATCTGTGCGGCCTGAGTAACCGGATTAGGAGCATGACTGAGGTCGAACGGAATCGCCGGGGTCAGATCTTCCGTAGCCGTAATCACAAACGGGTCCGACACATTCGAACAACCACCGATCGTAACACGTACTGAATAGCTACCAGCCCCAGGTTTTATGCTTTGGGTCGTAGCATTCGGAATAGGTACCCCTTTCAACAGCCATTGGTTGCCGGTTGCACTGCTGGATGTAAGACCATTGGGGCCGAGTGTAATTGTCGGCTTGGGGGGAGTGCTACCGGTAGCGACAGTAACTTCAGTGGATAAGACACTGTTGCAGCCGCTGGCATTTCGCACCGATACGGTGTATTGGCCCGCCATAGTCGTACTGATACTGGCCGTTGACTGCGCCAGAGGAATACCATTCTGATACCAGAAGTAGAGGCTGTTGCCAGCCGGGGCCGTCAGCGTAAGCGACGAACCTGGGCAGATGGTCAGGCTACCGCTGGCCGTAATCGTCGGTTTTGGAGGCAGTGTGGTGCAGTTAACATTCGTCTTAAGCTGGGCCAGAACAGTAGCCCGGCTGCTGGTTGCCAGGGCAAAAGGCTTGCCCATATAGGTCGCCTGTCCCTCCCGGACACTCACCGCCGTTTGGCCTTCTGCCCGCCTTGCCATGTAGTCGAAATAGGAAATTTCTTCAGCTGTCAGGATCTGTTCTGACATCAGAATTGTGGCCGATTTAAACTGTTTCTGGCTCTGGGCCGCGGTAGGTGTACGGACACCTGTTATGGCCAGTAAATCGGAGATCTGGTAGCTGTTGAAGGCCGATTTGGGGAAGATCGTACCACTGGTAATCGTCGTGTTAACGGTCTGATCTTTGAAAATCAGGGCTGGTGTTTTCACGTCGGTGGCGGGTATCAAACCCATCAGGTACAACTCCCACTGATTGAAGTCCAGGCCACCAGCCGTAGGATTTCGGTCGATCCGATAGCCAGTAGGTACTTCGGTAAACGTATACGGAAACAGGCTACCTTCACTCGATCCGGGGACACTGAGACCCATGACACCGGATGCCAGATTGGATACTGGCCAGTGTGGAACGCCCTCTTTCAGGAATGTAGTCGATAGATAGTTGATCCACTGATGGCCCATTTCATGGATGTAACCATTGCTGGCTCCATCAAACAGACTGGGTACCGGAAAGACATTATAGCCCAGCAAGCGACCTTTACTGCCAAACTGTGAGGTATTATTGAAAAGAGTCAGGCCAATGCCCTGAACAGTATTGGTTATGTTGTTGTGAAAGCGATTACCTGCGTAACCCGGAACCAGAACATAGTTTATAAAGTCGAACTCGTCGGGGTGGTATTTATAAAATGTCTGATTGGCGCTTAATTTCTGGTTGTCGGTTGGTGCCTGGATGGTAGAAGGAACAACGACATTGAAGATGTAGTCGGTGTATTGCGTCGTATTATCAATCTTTTTCGGTTGTATTAGCGGCATCGCTGTTGTCAGGAGGTTGATTGATGTAGTGACCTGAACAACCTGTTTGCCGCTTTCCAGTACCCGCGTATAGCCGACAAACGGATCGGTCCAACTGCCTTTAGGGGGTGCAACAACGGCCGAGTAAATACCGTCATTCGCTAGTTTGTCGCCATTAGTACCTTTGTCGTTGAGGGGTTGAGTAGCCTGCGTTGCGTCCATATAAAGGTTTACCGCTGAAGCTATGCCTGTAACTACTACTTCAAACAGCACATTTTGGGTGCTGTTCTGCTTTACTACCGCTGGTGTAAACGCGTATCGAATTGCACCAGTAACGGATGGCTTATGACTTTTCTGTACGAGCATACCGAGGTCATTGAAGCAACCCGGAGGAGGAGCCTGGCCGTAACCGATCATCCGAATGGCAAGAAGTAACCCGATTAAAATTCGTAGCGGTTTTTTCATAATGAACCCCTGCCATTTTATAGAAACCTGGGGTGAAGATCCGAATTAATGAAAGAACATAAAAAGAGCTATTGGCCCAGCTTTCTGCTGAGTTATTTCGTAAACGGTGTTTACGCGACAATAAACGTATACTTGTCTATGAATCAGTAAAATAGCCGCGAACTCCGTGCCAAATTAATAAGCAGGTAACGAAAAGGATTGACGGAAACTAAAAATGGCCACTCACTGAGTGGCCATTTTTAACTATACAATTTATAGAGCTAGTTCTTTCTCGGTCACAATCGTCAGAACTTCAGGATCTTTAAGCCTTGTCGCTAATCCGAGGGTCTTCGGAACCTCGTAATGAAAGAAGAATTTCATGGTGTGAATCTTCCCTTCAAAAAAGGCCAGATCATCTCCCTGTGGATTCTGAGTTAATAAGGCCCGCCTGGCTACGATCGCTTGTTTTAGCCATTGCCAGGCCACAACAATGATACCAAATAATTCAAGGAAAAGCGTTGCATCGGACAGATACCGTTCAGTATCGCCCTTTATGGCGTAAGGCATCAGGCTCATGACTACGTCCTGCGTACGCTTAAGTTCAGCGCTGAGCTGATCGGCGTAGGGCTTGAGATCGTCGTAGGCGCTGGCTTCGGCAATGGTCCTGCTCATTTCGGCAAAGAGCAATTGCGGAGCCTTGCCACCTTTTGTTGTCATTTTACGACCCAGCAGATCCTGCGCCTGAATGCCGGTTGTTCCTTCGTAAATCGGCGTAATCCGGATATCGCGGTAGAGCTGCTCGACCGGGAAATCTTCCGTGAAGCCGTAACCACCAAACGTCTGTAAACTCTGGCTTACTGACTGAACGCCCATTTCAGACGGATAACTTTTAGCTACCGGCATCAGTAGATCGAGTAACAGAAAGGCATTTTCTTTCTCTTCGCCCTCAAGTACGTGACTCAGGTCATATAGTTTAGCCACCTGGACCAGTAAAGCGAGTGCCCCCTCGGTAACGGCCTTCTGAAATAGTAGCATCCGGCGAACGTCCGGATGATTTATAATTGGCGTCTGGGGAGCGTCTAATAGGTTTTTCTCGTTCAGTCGACGACTTTGCGGGCGTTCTTTGGCATATTGCAAAGCCTCGTAATAGGCTGCCGTCGCAATAGCTGCGGCTGTCATGCCAACCCCAATCCGGGCCTCGTTCATCATCTGGAACATATAGGGCAATCCGTGATGTGGTTCACCGACAAGATAGCCTATCGTGTTATCGTTCGACCCCATCGTCAGGTGCATTGCCGGAACGCCCTTCTGGCCCATTTTATGGTAAACACCCGTCGATACGACATCATTATCTACAAAACCACTGGGCGAATCGCTGGCAGGCCTATACTTTGGTACGACAAATAACGAAATCCCTTTCGTGCCTTTGGGTGCGCCGTCAATACGGGCCAGCATAAGGTGAACAATGTTGTCGGCAGCGTCGTGGTCGCCAGCCGATATGAATACTTTCTGGCCCTTAATCTTATAGGTGCCGTCGGGTAGGGGAGTGGCCGAAGTTGTTACATCCGATAGCGATGAACCTGCCTGTGGTTCAGTCAGGGCCATCGTTCCCTGCCAGGTGCCGCCCAGCATGTTCGGTACGTAAAACGCATTCAGTTCGGGGTTTCCAAAGGAGGTAATCAGGTGAGCCGCGCCCGAGGAAAGGCCAGCGTACATCATCCCGTTATTGGCCGCCATCAGAATGAAACCAACCAGTGAGTTAACCATTTCGGGAAGCTGCTGACCGCCGTGGTCGAACGAGAAACCGGCCCCAATCAGACCCGCATCGCCCATTGCTTTCAGGAACTCTTTAATTTTGGGATGAACGGTTACCCGTCCATTTTTGAGCTCGGGCTGGTTTCTGTCGATTTCCTTCAGATAGGGGTGCATCAGCGTGTCGGCAATGTAGGTCGCCGAATCGAGCACCAGATTGAATGTTTCGCGGTCGTGAGCGCTGAAATAATCGTATTGAGTAAGTTCTTCAGCTTTAAATACGTCGTGGAGCAGAAACTGGAGATTGCGTTTGCTGAAATACGTTGTTGCCATGTCAGGAATAGTCTGGGTACAAATTTTGGTATGCTTGCATACGGCCAGTCAGTAAAAATACAGTTTTTACTAAACACTTCTCTATAAGCTGGTAAGGTCATTTTTGACCCCTAGCAAGTGAAACAGTAAGCAAAACGCTAAAAAAAATTAAGCAGCAGTTCCTGCCAGCCATTCACTCGTTAAATTTATAAACATCTTTCGGAGATTTCCCCTGTTTCAACTTCTGTTGTCTGCCGTTACTAAAAGTCGGTTGGTTCGCCAAAACCGCTTTGGTTACACTACAGTATTTTGGGAGGGTCAGCCCAAAGTGAGCGAGTACAAAGACCGGGACGGCAACACCCAAATTAACTTTGGGTACGGTGTGCAGCATCGAATTATTGAGTTCAGGAGTCGCTGAAAATATACCCGCTTCAACGCCGAAACCAACGCCAGATTTATCGTCTCAACCGGTGTTGACGGATACGGCGGAAACCGGTTGAGACGATAAATCTGGCGTTGGTTTCGGAGACTGAAAAAGACTGTATTTTCGTCAGACTTTACTCATGACTTACCACCAGACTTGTTACTAGACTATGACACATAAAACAAAGACAGCCGTACTCCCACCCGACAACACGCCAAAACCGGAGGCCAAATCGAATCTGAAAGCGGGCAAGGGGATTTTTAAAGGAAAGATGGTTAATAAGCCGTCTGTCTGGAAAGAGGACTTATATCCGGCCAAGTAATGAGGTACCTGTTAGATACCCACATCCTGGTATGGCTCATTACGGATGATAAACAGCTCAAGCCAGCCATTGAAACCATTTTGTACGAGGAGCAAAACGAGTTTTATGTTAGCCTGGAAAGTTTGCGGGAAATGGTGATTAAAACGAAGCTGAACAAGGGAGCCTTTATATTGCCGCAAGGCTTTACCATTTCTGTTATTGCTTCGCTGTTGGTAAGCACATTAAGGATTAAGTCACTCGGTCTGACACTAGCCCATATCCAACGGCTCGAAGAATTAAATCCGGAGCATAATGACCCGTTCGACCATCTGTTAATCTGTCAAGCCATAGAGGAGCGGTTAATCATGATCAGTCATGATGGTAAGTTCCCGTACTACCGACAACACGGTTTAAAATTGTTAGCGGCTTAATTAGTACCGCTCATTCCTGCAAGCCTGTTCAGAAATGGACGGGCTTGCTGCTATTGGCACATTGACTACTAGACCTTTTTGTTAGTATTCACGTAATGCTTTATCATTACAGCAGTTAATTATACAACAGATTTCCGGCTTCACACAAACAGCCCAACGGCTCTACTACTATGGAATTACAACGCATTTTGGACGCGGACCTAATGACACATATGCTGTTTTTAGGGGGACTTGTTGCTCTGATTAGTTTGGTCTTGCTTGAGGCTAAAGATCAAACGCGGCAACTAGCCTGCTCACTCTCGAGTGGTGAAATGATAGGTTTATATTATCCTTTGGAGAATGGTATCGATCTGTTTATTTGTAAAACTGGCCGGGACCAAGCCAGACTAATTGTTAATTTAAGCAAAAAACTAGTGAATCGCTCTACTGAAGTTAAGCAGGTTTTAGACATTGATGCTTTTCAAATGGTCTGTGGTGAACCATTTAATCCCTTCAAGCTATATACAAAACTAATCTCATCGACGGCTTGTATCTACCCGATGTATCATAACACAGGCATAATTGGAAGTAATACCGATACGAGAATTTAAAGCTCTTGAATTTACATAAAGTTCACATATACAATAATAGAAGGCTGCAATCCATATTTGCTTAATCACAATCATAAAGCTGAAGACTGTAATTAATGCTCCTATCGAGAAATGTTTCGATTTAGCTAGAAATATTGATTTGCATCAGCAGTCAACCGAAAAAACCAAGGAACGAGCTGTTGCTGGTAAGACGAGTGGGTTAATTGAAAAAGGAAATTTTGTAACTTGGGAAGCTATTCATTTTGGGATAAAGCAACGACTTACGGTATCTATCGTTGAGATGAATTACCCCTACTACTTTAATGATAAAATGGTCAAGGGGGCATTCAAAGAGATGAACCATAGCCATTTTTTTGAATTCGAGCAGGGCAAGACATTGATGCGGGATGAATTTACTTATCAAACCCCCTTCGGCATTTTGGGGGCAATTTTTGACAAGCTGATTTTGAGGACTTATATGGAAAAATTCCTCATTGAGCGTAATAGGATACTTAAAAATGTAGCCGAATCAAATGAGAGTAATCTCATAATATAAGTCTGGTGGCTGTAGCAAAAGTTGTGACTGATTTCAGCTTTTGGGTTCAATTCTCTGTTTTCTGGGTAAAATTTAAGAGCATGATGGGCAATAGTCGAGCCTACCAATCGCCTTTCAGAGTTTTGCAACAGCCACGAGCGTTTACTGAGCGAAAGCCCTAAACTCATTGCTCTTGATTATCTATTCATTTGCTTACAGAATTGTACCGTGGAGTAGAAATAGAGAAAGTATATTTTATATAACTTTCTGACACTGTTCAGGAAGTTACGGAACACTGTTTTAAGATGAATATTTTATCATTTAACTAAATCGATTATGAAAGTTAAAGTAATCTTAACGTTTTTACTTTTAACCACTTGTTTTGCTGTGTTTAGTCAGGAAAAGCACAACACGGCTGTTGTTGAAAAAGGCTTAATTAAAGTATCTGTCATGTACCCTTATGCCGAAGGTAAAACCTTTAATGTAGAGTACTATGAAACCAAGCACATGCCCATGGTAGCCGGGTTTTTAGGATCAAATTTGGTTAAATACACCATTGAAAAAGGGGTTGCCAGCGGTATTCCTAATCAACCACTGCCTTTTATGGCTATTGGCACATTTTATGTAAAAAGCCTAAGTGACTATCAAGCGGCTATAGGACCAAACAGAGACGCCATTCGTGCAGATTTTCCAAATTACACCAATGTAACGCCTGTCATTTTGGTAAGTGAGGTGGTAAAGTAAATAAGGGTGTAGCTAGAAAAGGGAACGTAACGGCGGACAAATTGTCTAGACTTAGTTCTATAATTCTGTTTGCATACAGCCAATTGTAAGATGCTCGCTCAATGGCATGAAAGGAGCGCTTATCTGAGGCAGTATGATAGATATGATTTCATCAGACATCTTAATCAGTTCAAAATGGATTTATACCTATAAATTGTGAATGCTCATAGAAGGCTTTTGGTGGTTGTTTAAATCATGGCTAAAACCTCGAAAAAACATAAATTATCTTAAATAGCTTGTAAACAGGACTTTACTAAAATGATTGGTTGTAGATTGTCATCCATAACAAAGCACAATCAATCGACTATGACCAGAGCGTTTTGGAAGTATTATATTGACTTAACCAAGTTTAATTTGGGTTTGTCCTTATTAGTCACGTTCGTCACTAGTCCAGCAGAGGGCATTCTGTTGTTTCTAACCGGGGGTATGCTGCTCAGTCTCATTGCCTATGAATATTTTCATAGGAATGAATACTACCTCTATTACAATGTAGGGCTTACCAGAGCGCGTCTAATGCTAACAGCATGGTTCTTTAATCTAGGCCTTTCAGCTGTAGTAGGAGCCTTTTTATTAAGCTGATATGCTCTTGGAGGTAAAGAAGATCGAGAAAAATTTCGGTACGCGAGCCATCCTTAAACAGGGAAGTCTCGAGTTAAGAACGGGTGAAACAGTCGGCATTTTTGGGCGCAATGGTGCTGGAAAATCCACCTTAATGAAGATCCTATTCGGAACGATGAGAGCGAATGCCAGCTCACTCTATATTGATTCTATACCATTCAACCCGAGCACCAATATTGCGGGTAAACTAATTGCCTATCTTCCCCAACATAGCTTTTTACCACGTGGCCTCAAAGTCAGGGACCTCATTCCTCTGATCATTTCAGATGGGGAAAGACAAAATCAGGTATTTTATTCCCCCGGCGTAGCCTCATTTGACAATCAACGTATTGGATCACTTTCTCTTGGCATCCTAAAATACCTTGAGTTTCTTTTGTTAGCTTACCTGGACCACCCCTTCTTAATGCTGGACGAACCTTTTTCAATGATCGATCCACTTTATCACGAGATAATAAAAAAAGTTATTCTCTCGCTAAGAGCCAGCAAAGGTATACTTGTGACCGACCATTACTATGATACTGTATGGGATGTAACGACCAGGAACTACGTACTGGTTGATGGGTCATTATCCTTAATTAAAGCAAAGGACGATTTATCGACATACGGCTATTTACCAGGGCGTAAATAATTCAAAGGTTTCACATCCAGCCGTAACAGGTATAATAAGAATTAGCCGTTTTCTTAGCTGTTAAGCAGTCAAATCCTTTTTAAAAATATATACTATAAAGCTTATCGTTTTATGTAGGCGCTGTGGTATTCATTCAGAAAGAGCGGCTAACCTAAACGTACAGGGCTTTCTTATAAAAACGGCAAGGAGCAGTTAGCCATACCTTTGTGGTTCTCTAGACTACAAAACCATGACTGTCGCTCCCTGCTTGGCTAAACCTACAACATTTTTCCAACTTCTTGACCACGCTACTCCTATCGGTGGTCGTGTCTCGTTTGACCCATTTCGCAATTGTCCGGCGAGTGGTAGCAAACTGTTTGGCCAGTGCAGGATAGGTGTAGTTTCCGGTTTGATAGAGTCGTTTGATTTCTTGCCGCTGCTTTTGGGTCAAGGCGGCATTCGTATGAAGTTTCATCAAAACCATACCGAGCAAAATTTAAGCCAGATAACAATCTAATCACGCAATACAACTACGAGTTACAAAATCTCATTTAATGCTCCTTCAAGAGACGAAGGGGCTTTCATAAGTCTGTTCCCTAAATAGGGCGTTATTTGATAGACAAGAAGTAAATTCAATTTAAAGTCGTTGTTTTGGGCTGAAGAAGGGCCCATAAACTCTCTGATTGATCGGATTAAATGAGCAGAAGCGCTGCGCAGTAAAAGCTGATCAGCAGACCTGCTTTTACTGCGCAGCGCTCAAAGGCCCCCCCAGAATTTTCAGCCCCAGTTCTTCGTGTAGGGCTACTACTTCATCCACCGAGGGTGGAGTGGGATAAGCACTCAATCGCTCAAAAAGTATTTCTACCTTGTCGGTTGGATTCACCATGAAGAGCATGGCCCCCCGCTCGCTAATAGTCAGAAACGCGTGAGGCATATTCCGGGGGATAAATAGGGTATCTCCTGCCTTCACGATACAGCGTTTGTCGCCGGTTTGAAATAAAAATTCGCCTGAGGTAATAAAGAAGGTTTCATCTACCTGGTGAGCGTGTAATGGGGGCCCTTCGTGTTTTTGGTATTCAGCCTCGAACACGCTTAGCTGACCAGCCGTATCGGCCCCTGCAACTTTCAGGTAAACGGCCATGCCTAAGACATTGTAAGGTTGGCTAGTGCGGCTCTCGAACGATGAAAGTACAAATGAATCCTGCATAATGATGACGGTTTGATGGATCTGATATTTATCCCTACAAAGGTCATATCACGTGGCTGATAACAGTGGTAAAAAAACGCAGTTCTATACCCCCCTGAAATGAAACGTATCGGCAATCTTTAACCGCCGTTCCGGATTTTGGTTACTCTCCCGAATCAGCGCGTTCGGAGCTGTTCCGGCAAACTGTTTAAAGTCTTTCACCAAGTGTTGATAATCGGTATAGCCCGTCTGGATGGCTACGCTGAGCCAGTCGAGGTCAGGATAGAATTCTTTCAATTCGTAGGCC
Source organism: Spirosoma endbachense (assembly GCF_010233585.1). Classification (NCBI taxonomy): domain Bacteria; kingdom Pseudomonadati; phylum Bacteroidota; class Cytophagia; order Cytophagales; family Cytophagaceae; genus Spirosoma; species Spirosoma endbachense. Next base: position 3,044,870 of record NZ_CP045997.1, on the reverse strand, counting down.
TGATAAAACCGGCAGATCCGGGCATAGTATTTTGGGGTGATACCAATTTGCCGCACAAACAGATTTTCAAACTGGCGAACGCTTAAGCAGGCCTGGTCGGCTACCCAGGCCAGGTTGAACCGTTGTGGATTGGCCAGAATCAACCGTCCAATTTGATCAATGGGGCGACTAGTGTGTTTTATCTGAGCGATTTTTCGGGCAAAAAAAGTGTCCAGAATGGGTGGAATGGATTCGTAGTCGGGTGCATTGGCCAGCCGGTCGTTGACTTCCTTTATGGCCGAACCAAAAATGACCTCGGCGTCAATTTGCTGATGGACCAGCTCATTCATGGGGATGCGGGCCAGGTGAAACAAGCCACCCGGCTGGAATCGCACATGCACCATCTTAAACTCGTGCGGCAAATGAAAATTCTGCCGGGAATCGGGTTGACCAAATACGTAGGTCTTGGCCGGTTTGTTACCGCTCTTCAATTCCGGACTTTCCGCAAACAGGTTACCCAGAATCTGAAACGTGATTCCTTCTTCGGGATTGGTCGGGTACGCTTTTACAGGAGCTGCCACGGTTGGGTCAAAGGCCATGTGGAGCAGCAAATACTCTTTGACGTAGTTGCCGACAAAAGAAGCGGGTTTAATCCGTTTGCAAATCATCGCTCAGCGGTTAGTTCAGAGAAAGCAAAGCTATGCCGGGCCTTTTCAAGGGCTTCTTCAGCGAGTTCGAAAAGACAGTGACCGTTAAAACCTTGGCCACTAAAGATACTGATTATCTGTCTATTTGGCATCAGCCAAGTGTTTCCAGCCCGTGCCGTCAGTACCTGCCCGACGTGCCTGACAAGTATCCTCAACGACTGAGAAGCGCAAGGAGTCCTTCGCAAAAAAAGCGAATCGATAACGCCCCTGATAGTTGACGTTGCAGTTGGCGTCATTCATCTGGTAGATGCCGTTTTGTACCCGGTATTGTCCATTGGCAAACGTTTTCCCTTTGGAAGTTAGTGTGAACGTACCGTTGGGTCGGATTGTCCAGACCCAGACACCTTTCGGGAAGGTATGCTCCCAGCGGCCAACCAGGCTTTTCGGTGGGGAGGCTACCCCTCCTGGATACGTTGTTAGAAAAGCCGTTGTTGCAGCACTCATCGTGCAGAGGCTAAGGAGAAGTACTACTATTTTCATGGTTGTGCAGTTTGGGGAAACAATCGGGTGATTACCGGCACAAAACTGCGGTACATGAAGCAGAACTTAGTGGTAAAAAAACGCAGTGTTGCAGCCTATTGCCCACCAGCCATCGGGCAGTCCTTTGGTAGATTGAGCTGTCATTTCCGCGTATGGAAGCCTAGCAACTAGAAAGTAGGGAGGTCCCCTAAAAACGCTCCTACTTGAGACGATAGAATCTACATGCATATGCTTCAAGAAATGGGCGTTTTGTGAAATGCAGCAAATAGAGAGATGGACGAGGCATCAAGGATACGGAATTCATGACTAACTACTTCTCAAGCCCTCTTAATAGTTATATGATCCTTCGCCTACGAAGCGAAAAAGCAAACTGCCTGACTAGCTACTAGGCCAATCGCATCACACTTGGCAGCTCCTTCAACTTGGTTGGGTGACCCTAGCCTGATCAGTTAAAAACGGACAGTACTGTCCGGCAGTGGACATCGGCCTATTTGAATTAAAGCTTTAGCGGCAGCTAAAGGCATTTTTCTGCCTTGGTACAGTCCTTGCCATAACCAAGGTAAACGCTAGTTATCATTCAGTACCTCCCTTATGAATAAGTGCTTACTCCTTACTCTGCTTCTCGTACTTGCCCTGACCTGCCAAGCCCAGCGACCCTCCTTCCGATCCTACCAAAAACTTAAGGAGTTCCAGGGACTTTACCAATCCCAAAATCGAACCACGCTCAAGCTTGCGGCTTCGCCCCGAGATTCGCTCCTCTATGCGATTATTGCCGAGAGTCGCTACCCCCTGTATCCCATTGGCGATGACCTATTTCGAAATCAACGTAAAGATACCATCCGATTTCAGCGAGACCCACAAGGGAAAGTTATCGCCTATTGGGTCAACCAACAACAATTCCGCCAACTCAGTGATACGCTGCGGTTCCCCATCCAAATGTGGTATCCCCGGATAGGGCAATCAGACCAATCCTACAGCTATCACCCACCTATTGCTGACCAAGACGGGTTGAGAGTGGGCGGTCTTCAACAATCGGGCTTAGATTCTACCCTGCTAACGACAATGATTCAACAAATTGTTAAGGGCACTTATCCCAATATTCATTCTGTTTTGATTATTAAAGATGGTCGGTTGGTGGTTGAAGAGTATTTTTATGAATACAGCCAACATCGTCTCCATCAACTTCGCTCAGCCACCAAAAGCTTTATTTCCGCTTTAACCGGTATCGCCATTGATAAAGGGCTCATCAAAAGTGTGCATGAACCGGTCTTACCCTTCTTCCCCGAATACCAGGTTAGCAACAACTCGGATATCAAACGAACCATTACCATTGCCCACTTATTGGCTAACCAAAGTGGTTTAGACTGTGACATTACCAATGCGCACGCAGTAGGTACTGAAACCCAGATGGATTATTCAGCGGACTGGGTAAAATATACGCTGGATTTGCCCATGAGTGATGTGCCTGGAGGCAAAGGGATGTATTGCTCAGGTAATCCGATTACGGTAGGCCGTATCGTTGAAAAGCAGGCCAAGTTATCCCTGCCTGAGTTTGCCCAACAAACGTTATTCGCTCCCTTGGGCATCACCCAGTTTGATTGGCACTTTCAGCCTGATTCGTCGAGTGCTGAAACCTACTGTCAGCTTTCGTTGCGTCCCCGGGATATGGCTAAGTTTGGCCTTTTATATTTAAATAAGGGCCAGTGGCAAGGCAAGCAACTCATTTCACAGGACTGGATTACCACCTCGTTAACCAAACACTCCGTGGTACAAAATGTAAATTATGGGTATCTGTGGTGGTTAAAGTATTTAAATGCGGGCGGGCGTCGTTTCGATGGGTTTGCCGCCCAAGGCAATGGTGGCCAACGGATCTACATCTGGCCTGAGCAAAACATGGTGACGGTGATCACGGGGGGCAATTTTAATCAACAGTCGCCTGCTGACGAACTCTTGGCTAAGTACATCTTACTGAGCTTTACCAATCACTGATAATGGCTCGATTTGACTTTTTCTTCCAAGTCATCACTGAATAGTCCATAGTTTATATCGGGGAGATTGTCTGCATCTACTTGAACAAAGAGTCTCAATCCCACGAAAACGCTCCTTTTTGGAATTATGAAGCATGATTTGTGCTTCATTTATAGGTATTTCGTCCTATTATTCGGGCATATTGGAAAACGGACAACACGGAGAGTTTACGTTTAAGTGCAACTCTTGACTCTTATATTGCGACTTTCCCTGACCTTATCCGGTTTACCAACCTATAATGAGAAATTTGCTCTTGGTCGTCACTCTCCTGTTGCTAAACAATACCCTACTTGCTCAGTCGGTTACTCCTGATGGGTACGGGTTAAAGGAATTTTCAATCCATGACCAGAAATTAGGCCTGATCCGATTTTATGTCGATACTGTAAATATCCGCCGAAAAGCACCTTTATTGATTGAAGTCAACGGAAGCGGCGGGCTTCCCTTATGCCTTTATATTCAGGGAAACAGATTTGTAACAACACCGATCACATTCAATGAAGAATTATTCAGCAAGACAAAAGATCGGTACCACTATATCATCCTGGGCAAACCGGGCACCTCTTTTTGTGACACATTGAATCTCGATCTAAGTGTATCAGCGTACCAAAAGAATCCGTCGCAGGTTTTATTTGCCTTTAAGCCCTCCGACGAATACACGAAACGACTTAGTCTGAATTGGCGCGTGCAGGCCACCCAAACGGTTATCAGTTATTTACTTAAACATGGCTTTTGGGATCAATCAAAAATCGTGGCTTTGGGCTACTCCGAAGGTGGCCAGGTGGTTCCTTCCTTAGCGGTTGAAGACAAGCGAGTTACTCATATTGCTCCCATTGTGGGAAGTGGACTGAATCAACTGTATGATGGAATCATGAATTGGCGCATCAAAGCAGCCAAAGGTGAACTAACTCCGCAGCAGGCACAGGATAGTGTGGAGGCTTCCTTCAGAGGGATTGCTGAAATTTATAAAAATCCGACTGCGACGGATAAAGAAATAGGCGGCCATTCTTACCTGCGTTGGGCCAGTTTCGGTACGGTCGTTCCCTTTGAGCAGTTACGCAAGCTATCGATTCCTATCTACATGATTGCTGCCAGCCAGGATGGGAGTTCTCCCATTTACGGGCTGGATTATGTGCGACTTGAGTTTCTGCGTTTAGGAAAGACCAATTTAGTATATGATACCTGCGTAGGCTGTAATCATTATCTAGTTAGTCCAGAAAGCAGTAAGACAGTTGGCCCCAGCTATATTGATAAAATTCTGGCCTGGGTCCAACAAAAATAGGTATTGAAGTATAGCTAGTCGTTACTACGGCGTGTTTTGCTCTCCTGACTTGGTCTCGCAAAATCCTTCTAAGTGAGACGAAAGGACTACTTCAAAAAAAGGGCATTTCAGGAGACGGTAAAATAAATCGATGAAGTCAGCTAGTTGCGAGAAAAAGTATCAGCCAAATACGACGACTCAGACATTCAGCCGCTGCTTCCCTGCAAAATAGCCGTACGCCGGAGGCAACCATGGATATAGTAGGTGCATCTAACACAGGGCCTAAGCTAAATGGAAATAAGTTAGAGTGTAAGCACTTGTTTAGGTGGTTCTATCCCCGAGTTTGCCTTTCCATGTGTTACCGAACGTGAGTTGTTTTAGGAGGGAAAATTTGGTACAAAGCCTAAACCACGTCCGATTAATAGAGCGCATCAGGCTATTGTTAGAAATGGCCTGATGCGTGTAGCCCACAGCCAAGCCTACGGCCTTAAATCCAGTGGTAAGCATAATCTGCTCGTACTCGGAAAGAGCCCCTAAAAGGGGGCTACCTTTACTGGACTCAATCAATTTTTGTTGCAGAATCAACGCATCATGCATGGCCATATTCGCGCCCATCCCATATAAGGGGGGCATATTATGAACCGCGTCACCCAGCATCGTTACTCGGCTGGTTACCCAGGGCTGGATGGGCAGCATCGTTTTAATGGCTAGTCGAGTTAGACTACTTTCGTCGGCCTGATTGACCAGCTGTTTTAACTGAGGATGCCACCCAGCCATCTTGTCGACAACAATGGGCCTCAAATCTTCGGTTTGGCTCACTGTGGCCAATTCGTTGCGATGGGTGATAAAGGACCAGAGTACATAGTCTTCATTGGCCTTGATATAATCAGTCCAAGAGAGTCCTGCCTTGTCCATTGCCTGGCGCAGTTGCGGGTTGGCATGACGTAGCTTCTGTTGATGATCAAACGGAGCGCTGAAAAAGAAAAACTTTCGTTTAGCCATCACGACATTCATATGCGCTTGTAGCACCGGGGGAATCCATTGCCGACTCGACGCGGTAAGCCGGGTTCGACCGGCTAAGGCAATCGCATCCGTTTCTACCCGTTGAGCCTGGGGCAAAAGCTGCTTGCGAACGACTGAATTGGCCCCATCAGCGCCGACCAGCACATCGCCCCAGGCTTGGGTGCCATCGGCAAAAAAAGCGTGAACACCTGTCTGCTCCACGAAGGCATAGCGTTCAAATCGTTTATTAAAATAAAGATGATCCTCCAGGCCGACTAAAAGAATCTTTCTCAACAAAATTCGGCTCATAGCATATTGGCCATGTTGAGCCAGCGGATGAGCGCCAACCATCAGTGATTCGTCAATATGAACCAATTCCTCCAATTGTTCGGTCAGAAAGCCAAAACCCTCTTTGACGTCAGCGGTACCGGCCAGAAAGGCTTGCCATAAGGTTTCGGGCAGGCAGCCATGCAAGGACTGACTGCCTACTGGATTCACGTGGATACGGTATCCTTCCAACCAGCTTGCTGAGTCAACGTTTCGTTCGTAGATGGCAAAGGAGATGCCTGCCTTTTTTAAGGCCTGGCCCAGGCACAGGCCACCAATGCCTGCGCCAATAATCAAGATGTGCATAGGAAATTGAGATTTACGAGTTCAAAGACGATTGACCGGTATTGATACGAAGTATCAATAAATCAGCTGGAGTTGTTGTCGAGCGTCACGACTTAGCCAGAACTGGGCTTGTTCAAACCGTGGTGGCCCTACATGACCTTTCACATTATTGGACACGCAGTAGCCTTCCTTGGGCATGCCTACCCAGTTGGTATCCATTCGTCCGTTCTTATTTTTGTCGTGTAGAACGGCCACCGCATAGTGGCCTTCCGGTAAGTTGAACTGGACTCTCGGTGGTTGATCGAGTAAGTCAATAAGGGGGATCTTCTGAACGCAAAGGGCGTAGGATTGATCCGTTGGAAATCCGGCTGGCGAAGCAAACACGCTGACTAGTAAGGTACCCTGCGCGACTTGTAAGCCAGAAATCTGAATGGATAAGGTATGCTTCGTGGCGGATAAACGAGTCCCATCACCCCATACACTCAGCCACAAAACCCAAAAAAGTGCGATCATTTTGCCGTTGATTTCCAGCAAAGGTATCGCTATCCACGGGTAACGAATGGGACAAATCCTGCCATAAATAGGCCTAATTATGCCATCTTTCGATAGTCAAGAGGTGTCAGGCCGCAATGGTTTCTAAAAAAGCGGATGAAATAAGAAACATCATCAAAGTGCAGATAAAAAGCAATATCAGCGACGCTCATCAGACTTTGTTTGAGCAGTACCTTGGCCTCCATCATAATCATCTCGACAATGAAGCTAGAGGCCGTTTTTCCACTCGTTTGCTTAACGGCTTTATTGAGATGGTTGGGTGTTACCGAAAGCAAATCGGCATACTGGCTAATACGCTGTTTGGTCAAGTAGAACTGGTTGACTAATTCGCAGAATCGAGCCGTCAGCGCTTCTGCGCTGGACAAAACGTTTAAGGGTTCACGGGCGTGCTGAACCTGATACATGAGGGCTGCCTCCTGCACTACCACATGAAGGTAGGAGGCCATTAGTTTCTCTTTTTCCTTAACGGGCGATTGATAATACTGGTGTAGCCTGGTAAACAGGAATGAAAACCGCTCGACCTCCGTCGTGGATAGGTTGATAAGCGGGGAATTACCCAAGTGGAAAAAAGGAAAAGTAGAAAGTGATGGCAGGCCGAGCGTAGTCGTTAAGAAATCGGCTTGAATCAAACAAAAATAGCCCTTCGTGTCGGTCCCATATACGTCGCCAGAGGTGATTTGGCCGCCCCCTTTAAAGAAAAGCTGGGGTGGGTCGATGGAATACTTGGTAAGTCCACAATGTTTGGCAGCACCTGCTCCCTGGGTCACAAATAGAATATCAAACAAAGCCGTTCGGTGAATCGGGAATGGAAATTTAAGGAAGGGCAAAACGGCCTCGATTTTAACAATTTTAAAGGGTTCGTCGTAACCAAACCATGGCGCATCTGGCGCGGCAAAACGCTGTTTGAACGTCTCAGTATTGAACGAATCAATAGTTGTCTGGCTTTTCAAGTTGAGCTACTCTTTGCCTCTAAATTACTAATCTCTTGCAAACGATCGAAGAAAAAGATCTTGGTCACCCATTCAAAAAGCGATGTAGGCCTTGTGTGCCAGCCCAGTGGAAAGCCACCTACCCGTCGTAGGGTAAGGCGCCAGCAGTTGGAGCGCCCATTGGAAGCGAACCGACTGTGCTATCCAAATCTGTTGACAGATTAATGACTCAACTTGCTCTTATAACTGTGAGTTAAAAATTCTCATAATAACGCTCCCGCCTGAGACGAAGCAGATTCTGTTTAAATAGGGTGCTCAGCTAGAAAGATTATAAGCGATGGCATAGGTCCGGGGATTGTCGATAATATATTGCGTTTGCAAACAGATTCAGATTATTCCTGGAAAGGCAGGATTAGCTTCGCTATTTCAAGATTACATCTTTGACTTTAATCCGGAATAGGCCACCCGTGAACTGAGCCGTCGCTGGCATACCGTTCTCTAGCCGGTTATAGACGGTCATATCTTCTTTAAAGGAAAGAGCAAAGCGCCCTTCTACCACACCAGTTGCCTGATTGATCTTCGTAACCCTGATCCAATTAGGCTCTGCTCCCTTGTCGATATAGCGTTTCGCTAAGCCGCCGGAATTGCCCACATACGAAAGGTTTGCTTGTTCATTTTTTATAGGGCTACGTTTGTTTAGCTTGGCAAGGGTAGTGCGACCTTTTTTGAAGGGAATATTATAAATCATCAAGATCTGGGTCCGGGTACAGTCACCGTTAACGCACCCCGTAGTCGTGTTAGGATTTGGCTCACTCCCCATGCCTGGATAATCAATATCGGTATAGACCAGCAGGTTCAACTGTCTGCCATCGTCGGGCCGTTGTGTCGATTCCTTGACACGTAAGAGTTGACCGGTACCGTACCAGGTAGAATCGTTGAGCTTACTGGTCACATTGAATGGGCTGTTGGCGGAGAGTCTAGGCTGCCTAGCGCATCCAGCACCGATCAGAAGGAAGAATACGCAATAATAGATGGTATTCATAGTTGCTTTCTTTGAGATAAGAAGAAGCCTACGATTTAAAACTACCTATATAGTTGTTGTTTTAGGTTAGCTGTACAAGCGTTCTGGGGGTTGTGCAACAGCCACGGACGTTTACTTGAACGGATGTTATTCCCAAATCGACATGCTACCCATAGGCTATACGTCAAATTAATTCGTTTACTTTTTAATAACATTTGTTTCGACAGGTATTGCAGTTATTCTGACACCAGTTGTCCGCGCCGTTTCATCACACTTACCTCCTGGAGTGATTTCTTTAACAAGGCCAGAATTGGGGGTTTGGTGATATAGTCATTCATACCCGCTTCCAGACAAATGCCTCGGTCTTCCTGCATGGCGTTAGCGGTCAAGGCAATAATCCACGGCTGGGGGATAGACTGTTGACGAATTAATCGGGTTGCTTGTAACCCGTCCATTTCGGGCATCTGCACATCCATTAAAATTAAATCAAACCCCTGGGGCAGAATTGCCAGTACTTCATGACCGTTTTGGGCTACCGCAGGGGAGTAGCCTAATTTTGTCAGTACCCGCGTCATCAATTTTATGTTGATCGGTGCATCCTCAGCAATCAGGATGCGTAAGGGATATTGCTCAGCAAAATCCAGGCTGTAGACCGACTCAGGACGGGGAGCCACAGGCAGCGAAATGGCGCGTTTCGATTTAAGAGCCTGCTGAATCAACCGGAGCAATTGGTGCTGGTGAATGGGCTTGGTCATAATCGCTTCAAATAAGTCAGCGTTGGTTTTCCGGCTTTCATCACCCATCGAACTCAGGAGCATAATCGGCAGGTCAGGATATAGGGATTTTATGCGACTGGCCAGCTCGATGCCATCCATTTCCGGCATCTGTCGATCGGTGATCACTAAATCAAACCAGGCTCCCTGACCCAGTATATCCAGTGCCTGCTGGCCTGAGCTGGCAACGGTTGGTTGCAGATGCCAGAGTTCAAGCTGCGCCTGCAGTATGCGCCGATTCGTCTGGTTATCATCAATTAGTAGCACCGACTTACCATCGTTATCGGCAATATGTACATAGACATAATGCGGATTAGCTTGTTGACTCACCTGGCATCGTATACTAAAATGAAAGCTGCTGCCCTTCCCTTCTTCGCTCTCCACCTGGATACGGCCACCCATCAACTCGATTAAACGCTGGCTTATAACCAGGCCTAGCCCCGTCCCCCCGTATTGACGGGTGTGAGAGGAATCGACTTGAGAGAAGGATTTGAAAAGTCGGTCGATTTTGTTGGCTGGAATGCCAATGCCCGTATCGCACACCTCAACCCCTAATTCGATCGTCTGATCAGGAAAGCGGCTGAGCAGCCGCACACTGACAACAATTTCGCCCTGGGGGGTGAATTTGATAGCATTTCCCACCAGATTGATTAGGATCTGCCTCAGCCGTAAGCCATCACTCTTAATTTGGGTGGGTACCTGATGGTCGATCTGATAGATCAGATCCAGGCCAACCTGGGCGGCTTTACCGGCAAACATATCCAATACCTCCTCGATGCAATCCCGTAGGTCAATCTCCTGCTGCTCAAGCTCGAGGTGGCCCGATTCAATCTTGGAGAAATCAAGAATGTCGTTAATGACACCGAGTAAGCTTTCCCCGCAGCTACGTATGGTATCGGTATATTCACGCTGTTCGTCGGAAAGCGTGGTATCTTCTAAAAGTGAAGTCATCCCAATCACCCCATTCATCGGGGTACGAATCTCATGGCTCATGGTGGCCAAAAAGACACTTTTGGCTTTATTGGCCATTTCGGCTTCCTGCCTTGCCTGCTGCTCCTGCGCTGACTGCTGGGCTAGTTGCTCATTGAGTAGTTGCAGATGAACGGCCTGATCCAGCAGTTCCTGTTTCTGCTGGGTTACTTCACGGGTTCGCTGCTGAACCTGGCTTTGTAAGAACAATTGTTGCTGTTTAATGCGGTTGACCCGCAGCCGATAAATCAGATACAGTCCACTCAGTAGCGCAACAGCTGCCAGCGCTTTAAACCACCAGGTTTGCCAATAGGGGGGAATGATATGCAGGTTAATAAAAGTCCCGGTCTGATTCCAGACGCCATCATTGTTGGCCGCTTTTACCCGGAAAACATAGTTTCCTGGGTCCAGATTAGTATAGGTCGCCATTCGCTGGGTACCGGCATGAATCCAATCTTTATCGAAGCCCTCTAGCTTATAAGCATACTCGTTGCTGGCCGACATTGTGTAATTAAGGGCCGCAAACCCAAATGAGATGACCGATTGTTGATAGGATAGCGTAAGGTCACGGGTTTCGCTAATGGTTTTTTGCAGGGGAGAGTTCTCTTCCTGCACATGCACCGATTTATTGAAAAGCTGCAAATCGGTAAGATAGACCGGTGGAATAAACGTATTGTAACGTAGGCTGTCCGGGTAAAAGCAGTTTAATCCCGTTAGTCCCCCAAAAAACAATTGTCCCCTGGCGTTTTTATAACAGGCCATCCGATTAAATGAACTGCCTTGTAAGCCATGACGCCCATCAAAATTGCGGATTGTGTGCGTCTTCGGGTTGAAGGCGGTTAGTCCTTTATTCGTACTCAGCCAAAGGGTTCCCTGCTTATCTTCCAGAATACCCTGAATCACCTCATTAGGCAGGCCATCTTGCTGACGATAAGTCTTAAACGTTTGTGTGTTGGGATCGAACTGGTTTAACCCCCCGTTCGTACCAATCCATAATTGACCCGTTGAGCTCTCAAATAATACGGTGACCAGGTTATTACTCAGGCTTTTAGGGTTTTTACCCTCGTGTTGGTACTGAGTAAACCAATTTTTATCTGGGTGATAAATATTTAGCCCACCTCCTTCCGTGCCAATCCAGATATTGCCTGTCCGGTCTTCCCACAGTGTTGCAATGGTCGGGTAATTGAGCTGCCCTGCCTGGGTGGGGTTGGGGCGATAACGGGTTATCGAGCCCGTAGATGGATCATACCGAATCAGCCCTTCTTCAAAGGTGCCCAGCCACATGATCCCATTTCGGGCTTGCAGGATACTACTAATACTGAGCTTGTTGAAATCGCCAACGGAAGCAAACGTGCCCGTAGACCGATCAAACTTACTGAGGCCTCCCTTGAAATTGCCGGCCCAGATTTGCTGGTCCGTATCTTCATAAATAGTCAATACATAATTACTACCAAGGCTGGTGGCCACCTGAGGGGAATGGGTATAGGAGGTGAAAACATGCTGTCCTTTTTTTAATACATTGATACCGCCACCATCCGTACCCAGCCATAAATCTCCCCGCTGATCCTGCCGAACGGCGAGAATGTTGTTATTGGTCAGCTTGTTGCTATTGGTTGGCGTACGTTGATACAGGGTAAAGTTCTGGGGTGCAGCATCCAGCTTATTGACCCCTCCCGCGTACGTGCCGACCCACATCGTGCCGGTACGATCCCGGTATAGGGCATAGATCGATCCATTATTGAGGCCCCGGCTGTCAGCCTCATTGTAGAAATAATAGGAAAATGTCCCATCAGGGTGCAGTACATTGATGCCTCCATTTCGCGTACCGATCCAGAGGTTCCGATTTTTGTCTTCTGCCAGGGTGACGACATCATTGTGGGTTAATTGCTGAGGCTTGGTCCTCGTTGGCTGATAATGGGTAAAGGTTTGCGAAGAGGCATTGAATCGATTCAGGCCCCCTCCTTCCGTGCCGACCCAAAGCCGCCCCTGGGTATCTTCAAAACAGGTGTTTATCTTATCATTACTGAGTGAGTTTTTATCATTGGGTTTATATGTAAAATGATGAAACGTCTTCGTAGCCTGATCCAGTCGATTTACTCCCCCTCCCGAAGTGCCAACCCAAATCCAACCGCTTCGATCAATACAGATCGAACTAACGTCATTATGGCTTAAACTGGTGCTATCGGTCGTTTTGTGACTAAAATGGGTAAATGACTGGTTCTCCGGATTAAAACGATCCAATCCACCTCCGGCCGTACCCACCCACAAAAGCCCCTTTGCATCCTGGGCGATGGCCATTACTTTATTGTGGCTGAGACTATTTTGAACCCCGGGAAGATGAGTATAATTCGTAAACCGTTCGGTGTTTGGGTTAAATAAGCTTAAGCCACCGTCATCCGTACCGATCCATAAACGCCCTTTCTTATCCTCAAACAGGGTATGAATGTAACTATGACTTAGACTGGAGGAATTTTGAGGATCATTCCGGTAAAGTGTATAGGTATAGCCATCATATTTGTTAAGGCCATCCTGGGTACCAAACCACATAAACCCTTTTCTATCCTGTAATATACAGGTTACATTATTTTGGGAGAGGCCCTGTGTGGTGGTCAGATGGGTAAACCCAACATTTTGATGTTGTGCATTGGCAACCTGAAGGATCAAAAGCCCTTTGAGCAGTAAGAAAAGGGTACGGGATGGCATTGAAGGAAGTACTATAAAGTAAGAGGTGTATATTTTGTAAATATAGTAACATATAATATATTTATTTTTAGTTGAATAACATTATTATCCTTGCTGATCGTTGACAATGGCTAATAAATTGGTTAGGATAGAGAGTTGCAATCGAATTAAATTAAGACGAATTCAGCAAGTGCCCGGAAGCGGATAGCCGTCAATCTATTGAATACAGCGAAAAGTTGTCCATAGCGCCTGAAGTCCTTTCCAAACTGGATCACCGTAAGGCTGAGGGGAAAGCTGATGAAAAAGGATGGTGTTAAGCCCGCACTTTTAAGGTGCACTATTAAATGTAAGGTCATGGGTCGTTTGCCCATGTAATCCAGCATCGAGATGGTCCCTTGAAAGGTCTTTATATCCGTGCCCTCAGCCGCCAACGGGTTCAGAACAGTGTTCGTTTTAAATACCATCTCTACCGGGATGTTTCGTTTTTCACTATTTCTGGCGACCAGCCCGTCATAGTACTGATTCAGGTTGCGGGCGATGCTGTCGGGGCCGATCAACGGTGATCCATCCAAACACCAGACAAAGGCATAGGACCAATATTCACCGCTTTGCAGATCACTCCAGCCACGGGTAAAGCGGATATCTACCACCCCTTTTGTCCACTTTTATTTGACGACGTACATCGATACCTCGTGCAGCTAGTGGTTCAAAACTATCTTGATCATTTAGCCCAATAAGCACGATCCTATTCATGATGAGTTTCTAGATCAGACAGATACAGGCCCAACTAAAAGATTAACTGTTTTTCCCTCAAGATTAAAACCTTCTGTTAAGGTGGCATTCTAGATAACATGCCTGTTAGATTACCAATGGCTAGGAATGAAAAGTTTCATAAAGAACTACAAGCTTACTACATGGCAGGTCTAAAACGGAGGTTTAATCATCTCAACGTCGTTTAGAGTTAGGTGTCAATCTGTCCAATGCAGCTGCAAATTTATTATTGAACTATACCATAAAATATTTTTATTATTTCGAGCATAGGGAAAGATCGTGCAACCTTGTCTATGTTAAGTACCCAAGTTCGCGTACAACTGAACATAGTAACATGGCAGACATTTATCTGGATAGTTTAGGGAACCAGCCTTCACCTCGCGACTCACCCAAGTCTGGCATGTCAAGCATCGAAACGCTGGTCACAGATGATGAACGGTTACTGCGTAGTACTTTTAAGGATGATCCACAAAAGGGTTGTGCGCTGTTGTTCACGAGATATTATGTGAATCTGTGCAACCACGCAGTGCGCTTTGTCCACTCTAATGAGATTGCGGAAGATATTGTTTCTGAAGTCTTTACCAGTTTCTGGCAGAACAAGATCTATGAACAAATCACAACATCCTACCGCGCCTATCTGTACAAGTGCATAAGACACCGTTCTTACAATTACCTTAAATGGCAGCTTAACCGGACAACCTCCCTGGAAACGGAACATCTGTCCATGATCTCACAATCCCTTAGTCCGGATGAAGTGCTTCAGTTTAGCGAGTTGCACCAGCGCGTTGAATTGATCATTCAGAAGCTGCCACCGCAGTGTAGGCGAGCTTATCTACTCAAGCGGGTCGAGGGTAAAAAGTATGATGAAATTGCGGATGAACTGCAGATCAGCTCAAAAGCTGTGGAGGCACTTGTCAGTAGAGCCCTTGCGCGGCTGCGTAACGAACTCAAAGGTGATTGGTTTTTGGGGGCTCTGCTTTTTTTCTACATATGATTCTAGTAGTCCATTCATGGATCAATTCCTTTTAGTCGTCAGATCTGACATTTGAACCTATGGAAAAGCCAGTGATGAAACGTCTGCTGTTCGATTTTTTCTCTGAAAAAACGACCGCTATGCAGCGAAAATTAATTGAAGAATGGTTGAAAGAGCCTCCTAATGAGGAGTTATACTACCAATATCTGGATGCTTGGGAAAGTGAAAATCCACAGTTTTTCCCGGATCTGGATGAGGCAATGAAAAGGTATCAGGTGCAGTTGACTGGCACAGTATCCCGTAAAGCTGCATCAGAACCGTCTGTCAATCTGCAACGGTTGCCATCGCTGAGCCGAGGTAGGTGGTATAGTAGCCTTGTCGCAGCCTGTGTTCTGATTGTGGCTTGCTTTCTGTTCAGAAAAGAACTGATGTATCAAACCTTGAAGTCAGCTAACGCACATAGTAGCACTTACCAGCTTTCGGATGGAACAACGGTGCTGTTGAATGCAAATTCAACACTGCTGATACCCAGGTTCGGTTTCGGAAGCGATTCACGGGAAGTAGAGCTTGAAGGAGAAGCCGACTTTACGGTTACCCATACCAAGTCTAATAAGCGATTTATTGTGAATATGGGTGACCATTACCGTATTGAAGTGCTGGGGACGCAATTTGTCGCGTATTCCCGCAGCCAAGAAAAGCGGGTGTTTCTCTCCCATGGAAAGGTGAAGCTACAGCTTCCGCAAGGGAAGCAGATTTATATGAAGCCCGGTAATCTGTTCACTTCCGGGTCAAACGACAGCTTTAATATTACTGTTCCTGCCAAGCCACAGAAGTATACCGCCTGGAAGGAGCAGCTGTTTTATTTCGACAATACGATGCTTTCAGAAGTCGCCAGGCAAATGAAAGAGCGATTTAACGTTGAGGTGCGTATCGCTGATACCATACTGGCTGAACGTCGTATTGGCGGCATATACCGTGCTGAGCACCCGGATGATCTTTTCCACATCTTATCGGAGCTTCTACCAATCGAAGTCATTCAAAATCAAGATCATGTTGAAATACGTAATAAATAAATTCAATAATTATGAAACAATTACTACATCGTATTGCAGGACTATTATTGGTGTCCTTATTTCTACAGCAAATTTGCCTGTCGCAACGTATCGCTTATGTCAGCCAGTCCCTTGTTAACAAGTCTGTCAACAATCAGCAGAGCATAGTTACAATGTTAAGAGATGTATTAGTCGATTTAGGCCGGAAATATCAGGTAAGTATTGTTTTTGAAGAATCAACGGTACAAGGCATTTCTGTTACCGTCGCTACTGAGGGTAAGCTGGAACGTCAGCTTGAACTGCTTTTGAAGCCTTACGGCCTGGCCTACAGGAAAGCGGGTAAAGGAATTTATGTAATCGTTCGCAAAGAAACCGGTAAAGTATCGAAGGCCGGTTTTGTCAATACAGCCAATGAATTGCCTGCCCCTGAAACAAACCTTTCTACTCAACGAGACCTCGCTGCGGAAATTCTGCCCGTTTCTACTTCCGAAGAAAGAGTGACAGGTAAAGTTTCGGACGAAAAAGGCGTTGGCTTGCCTGGCGTAAGTGTCGTGTTGAAAGGTACTCAGAAAGGTACTGTTACGGGTACTGATGGAAGGTACGAACTGGTAATTCCTGATAGAGAAGCAACGCTTATCTTTTCGTTTATTGGATACGTTCCTCAGGAAATGATCATCGGAAATCGGTCGGTATTGGATCTGACCCTGAAAGTAGATACCAAAACCCTGGAAGAAGTGATTGTGGTAGGGTATGGAACCCAAATACGCCGTGATGTTACCAGTGCGGTATCATCCGTTTCGGAAAAGGATTTTAAAGGTCAGCCGGTTACCCGACTCGACCAGGTCCTTCAGGGGAGAGTACCGGGGGTGCAGGTTACCAATTCGGGCGGGGCGCCGGGGGGGGAGGTGCGGATCAGGGTGCGTGGCGCCAATTCGCTGAGCGGGGATAATGATCCGCTGTATGTGGTTGACGGTTTCATCGGTGCTGATTTTACCACCATCAACCCGGAAGACATTGCCTCGATTGAGGTGCTGAAAGATGCATCGGCAACTTCGATCTATGGAAGCCGTGGGGCAAATGGGGTGATTATCATTACCACCAAGACAGGGAAAAAGGGGGAGATGAAGGTTGATTTCGGCGTTCGGTACTATAGCTCAACGGTACTCAAGAAATATAATACGCTGAATGCTGCGGACTTTGCGCAGGTCGCCAACGAGCGTGTGAAGGCCCTCCTGCCCGTTGGTGGCACTTACGTCCCCAAGTTTACAGATAGCCAGATTGAAGGGTTTCGGAAGTCCGGTGGTACAGACTGGCAAGATGAGATTTTCAGGACGGCGCCTGGTAAGGAGATCCAGTTGACGTTGTCGGGCGGAAATGAAAAAACGAGTTATCTGATTTCCGGTAATTTTCTCAACCAGGATGGAATCATCAAAAACACCGATTTCAAACGCTATTCGATACGGAGTAACATCACTTCCCAGTTGAGTAAAAAGTTTTCTCTGCGATTTAATTTCACGGGTGCCAGGCGAGAAAACCATAACACCAGCGGCACATCCCAGCGGAGTGGTGCACTCTCACAGGCACTTGCCTGGGCACCCACTACGCCCGTGAGAGACGACAAAGGCAATTATGTCCTTTTTGACCCGACCAGTTCGCTTTTTTCCAATCCGGTTGCCATCATCAATGAAAATGAATACCGTTCCGAGAACAGCAGCATCAATATGGTTGGCGCACTACGTTACGAATTTATTCCAGGACTTTCGCTTGATATTCAGGGCGGATTAAATTACCTCAATTCACAGGGGAAGGCCTTTCAAGGGTATCCATCGACCAGGACCTGGGCTACGGCTGGACGATCTTCAGGCGAGAATGTTACCTGGCAGAACACCAATACGCTTAACTATTCAAAGGTGTTTAATCTCAGCCATAAGCTAAATGTTACGGCCGTTTTTGAAACACAAAAATTCACCGGTACGGGATTTAATGCCAACGTAGCCAATCTTACGTACCCCGCTCAATCATACGATAACTTAGCGCTCTCTGCATCCAGTACGGTTGGGTCCGGTTATTCGAGCTGGAGCCTGCTCTCGACACTGGGTAGGGTCAACTATTCGTATAAAGACCGGTATTTAGTATCGGCAACGGTGCGACGCGACGGCTCGTCCAAATTTCAGGGTAGCAATAAGTTTAGTACGTTCCCTTCGGTCTCCCTTGGATGGCACATGTCGGAAGAGTCTTTTCTGAAGAATCAGGGGATTATCGACGATCTTAAAATTCGTACAAGCTGGGGACTGACCGGCAACCAGGGTATCGGTTCGTACGGTACATTGTCAAGCTACGTGACTAATGTGGATGATGCAGGCGTAGTTTTCAACGGTAATGGCGGACCGCTGGTGGCTGGTATTCTTTTAGGAAACCCAGGGAATGTTAATCTGAAATGGGAAACCACCGAACAGTTCAATCTGGGTCTGGATGTAGAGATACTCAAAGGTAAGTTGCGGCTGTCGGCAGATTATTTTGTAAAAAATACAAGGGACTTGCTGATGCTCAGGCCATTGCCTGGATATATAGGCGGATATAGTATTCAGTCCAATATTGGTGAGCTACAGAACAAAGGCTGGGAGTTTGCCCTGAATACGACGCCTGTCCGATCGAACGGGTTTGAGTGGACGAGCACATTAAATGTTGCGCTCCTGAAAAACAAGATCGTACGCCTGAGAACAGAGCGCGATACAATTCCGCTCAATGAAAATGTGCTAATACCCGGGCAGCCCATGAATGCGTTTTGGGGATACAAGTACCTCGGGACCTGGAAGGCCAACCAGGCAGATGAGGCTGCCTTAAGCAAGCTTAAACCAGGTGATGCCCGCTACGAAGACCTTGATCGAAATGGCGTGTTGAACGAAAAGGACCAGCAGGTGCTCGGCAATGGAACCCCTAACGTATCCATTGGCTTCAACAACACGTTCACCTACAAAAATCTTTCACTGAATCTGTTTTTTCAGGGGCTGCTGGGTTTTGACAAACTCAACTATACGTATGCCAATGGCATCATGGGCAGTACGGACGCCAAGGAAATAACTTTTGCGGACATTCGGGACCGGTATATCCCAGGTGTAAATGAAACGTCCGATATACCCGCCTTCAGCAGTGCATCAACTAATTCACTGATCCAGACCTCCCGGTTTGTTGAAAAGGGTGATTTCGTCCGGCTGAAAAACGTCAGCCTTACCTATACCTTACCAAAGACTTTGCTGAAAAATATTGCCGCTGTCCGGCTGTTTGTCAGCGCCACCAACCTGCTGACATTTACAAAATACAAGGGTATCGATCCCGAGTCTAATTCCAATGCCGTTAGCGGTATTACGTGGCAAAATTTTGGAACCGATGTACAGCAGGGCATAGATTACGGGGCTTACCCGAACTCAAAAACCTATACAGCGGGCATTAATTTTTCTTTCTAAAACCTTAACGTCCTATCAGTCATGAAAAAATTATTCATCTTATTCGTATTTATCAATTGCCTGGGATGCAGTGGTTTCCTGGAAGAGAACCCTAAAGGGGCAATTGTAGGTACTAATGCAATCAGCGACGTGCAGGGCCTGGAAGCTGCCCTAACCGGCACATACAAAGGGTTGCTCCGTACGTGGACGCGGGGTTTCTTAAATTCGTCTATTCAGAGTTTCGCAATGGGCGGGGATGACCTTTCTACTGTTGTCGCTGGAAACACGCCCAAGATGTGGTCGCGTCAACTCGACCAGTTTGATGTAACCTCGGGCAATAGTCATACCGCCTTTATTTGGGACGGCTGTTACAAAACAATACAAGGCGCCAATAATATCATTAATAATTATAAGTTTGTATCAGGCGATCAGACTAAAGTTACTCAGATAGTAGGGGAAGCGTATTTCCTTCGTGCGCTGTCCTATTATTGGCTGGTTCGTGGGTTTGGTGCCATTCCCTTGATCACTTCGTCCGATTTCAGTGATGAACTATTAACTGTGAAAAGGACAGAAGCGGGGCCGATCTACCAACTGATCGAAAATGACCTGAAAAAAGCGGAAGAGCTTGTTGCCAACAAAAAAAGGGATCCGGGCAGGCCCAACAAAGGTTCCGTCAAGGCGTTGTTGGCAGATGTGTATCTGACCGAAGGCGGATGGCCACTAAAAATTCAAGGTAAGTACGCACTTGCAGCCGCCAAGGCAAAAGAAGTCATCGATAACAAGGCCACATATGGTTTCGATCTGGTGGATTTGAGTGTGCTTTGGGGCGGAAATACGGCGGCAATCGGTACGAGCGAAGAAGTGATGGCATTTCATGCGTCAACTAGTTTTGGCGGATCAGTAAATGGCTTCTATGGCCAACCAGGTACACCTGCTGAAGAAGGAGGCTGGGAAGATTTTTGTACGGAGATCCATTTTTTCAAAAAATTCCCCGAAGGCAAACGAAAGGATATCACTTTTCGCACTCAGTTTGTACGAAGTAATGGAGCCATTGTACCCTGGGAGAGCAGTGCCGAAAAGAAACCGTATTTCGCGAAATTCAGGCTAGCGGTAAATAACACCTGGCAGTCGTCGCTGCCCGTGCATATGATTCGTTACGCACATGTTTTACTCATCTATGCAGAAGCATCGGCACGTGCTGGCTCAGCCAGTGCCGATGCCTACACGGCAATAAACGCGGTAAGGACAAGAGCCGGCCTTAAGGCATTATCAGGCTTGTCGAATGACGCCTTTATTCAGGCTGTTGTAGATGAAAGGGCCTGGGAATTTGCTGGTGAATATTCAAGATGGTTTGACCTGCTGCGGCTGGAAATGGTTGAAAGCGCCAATGCAACTAAAGATGCCAACGACCTTAAGCCAATTGGGGCCATTTCGAAGCCGGATTACACGTTTCCTATTCCGCTTAAAGACGCCAACCTGAACCCCAACCTTGGTCAGTAACCGAAACGATTTGAGTACTTTTAACAACTACCATATCACCGGCCACTATAGGTTGTATGGTAGTTTTTTTGTAGTCTTCTGAGAAACCACCTGTACGACATTCCGGATAATTATACCTTATATTTCCTAACAGATCTCCTTTTGTTTATAAAATAGACTCTTTCGTTTTTTACGTCCAGCATGTTGAAATTATTACCGCCTTTCGCCCTGTTTCTGCTGTTAAGTTTTGGATTCAGCCTTCGGGAATCGAACCAGTCGTTACCCGTTGCACCTGTGGCTGGCCTTCAGCTGAGGGTTATTCAAAACCAAACCACTGAAACCATTTCCATCTTTCGGGGGGATGAAAAAACACCAATCCTGGTCCAGAATGCCAAGGCTACTTTTCGCCCTTACCTCCATCCAATCATCGCGCCAGATGGCAAGGGTGTTCTTACGGAATACAGTCCCGGGCACCATAAACACCAGACGGGTATTTACTGGGGGTATACCCGGGTGAATGGCCGTGATTATTTTCACCATCCCGACGGAAATTATTGGAAGAGGATTTCGGCCAAAGTGCTCGAAGGAAAAGGCGACAACGTGAAATGGCAAACCGTCTACGATCTACTGGATTCGACCGGGAAAGCCGTCTTAACAGAAACTCAGAACTGGTCGATGCGCCAAAAGGGAGGTATCTATTTGCTTGATCTCGAATGGAATGGCGAAGCGCAAACCGACGTCACGATTGGCAAATACGACTATGGTGGCTTATTTGTACGAATGCCCTGGAAAGAGGGGATTAAAGGTGAGGTGGTAAACGCGGCCAGACAACGGAATGAAAAAGCAGAAGGACAGGCTGCGATGTGGGTTGACATTGGTATGCAGGTGGAAGGGCGTACTAACCTGGCCCATATTGCCATACTGGACCATCCTGACAATAAAGGGTATCCTCAGACGTGGCGCGTAGACAGTCAGCTGGGTGCTGGCCCGGCAAGGGCGCGAAAAGCAGACTGGCATATTAAAAAAGGAGATACCGAGGTCATTAAGCATGAGCTTGTCATCTATACGGGCTCTCTCAACGATGTGCAGCTCAATAAAACATTTGGCGAGTTTATTGGCAATAACGGAACCTATAACACAGCGGCTTTATGGGCGATTGCGCAGAAGGAGGGCAAAGAGGCAAAATTTTTGAGTGCCCAGGAAGCTGTTGTAGCCATGACCATAAAAGAAGGGTTTACAGTGAATGCATGGGCATCCGAACCCATGATGACCCAGCCCATGGCCTTTTGCTGGGATGATAGGGGGCGGATGTGGATTACTGAAAACAAAGATTATGAGTCGAGAGGTAAAGGGTTTTCCAATTCGGGCGACAGCCGTATCCTGATTTTGGAGGACACTGATCACGACGGCGTTGCGGACAGTAAAAAAGTATTTATGGAAGGGATCGCTTTTCCATCGGCCCTCGCTGTGGGCTTCGACGGCGTATTTATAGGTGCGCCACCAAACCTGCTTTTCGTCCCGGATAAAAATAAGGATGATAAGGCCGATATGAACGATATTGAGGTACGCTTAACCGGCTGGGGTATTCGCGACAGGCATGAAACGCTGAATAGTTTTCACTGGGGGCCCGACGGATGGTTATATGGATTACAGGGTTTTGCCACGCCTTCCAAAGTAGGTAGACCCAAAGGCAAAGGCAAGTTGTACAAACACAACGATCCGTTTCCCGAGGATATTCTTCAGGGCGAAGGGACGGATATAAACGGGGGTGTTTGGCGGTATCATCCGACCAAGGACAAATTTGAAGTAGTGGCGCATGGGTTTAGCAATCCCTGGGGGATCGATTATGATGCGAAGGGACAATTGCTGATAACGGCCTGTGTCATTCCACATCTATGGCATGTCATTCCGGGCGGCATTTACCACAGACAGGGCGGGCAGCATTTTAACCCATACGTCTATACTGATATAAAAACTATTGCCGATCATAGTCATAGATCTGCGCATGGAGGAGCTCGGGTCTATCTTTCTGATGCCTTTCCCGAATCGGAGAGAGGGAAAATTTTCATGGCTAACATTCATGAACACGGTGTATTGTCTGATGTACTCGTACCGAAGGGGTCTGGATTTGTTGGCAAACACGGTGACGATTTTATGATGGCCAATAATGCACAGTGGGTCGGGTTTAGTATGGAAGTAGGCCCGGAGGGAGGCCTGTATGTGCTTGACTGGCATGATGCTGACATCTGCGGATCTGATGTCCTGAACTCAGAAACGGGAAGGATTTTTAGAATCATGCCCAACGTAAGCCAGGCATCAAAATGGGATGGCCGGTATGCCGATCTTGGCAAAATGAGTGACGTCCAGCTGGCTGAACTTCAACTCAGTAAAAGCGAATGGCACGCGAGAAGGGCCCGGATAATTCTGCAGGATCGGGCTTCAAAGGGCACAATAACCAAATTGGCCTACGACAAATTAGTCAACATATACCTCACCGACAGCCATCCTGATTTTCGGCTAAGAGCTATGTGGTCGTTGCAGGTTTCAAACGGATTTGATGACAAGGCACTGAATGAAGCGCTTTCAGATAAGGATCAATACATTCGCTCGTGGGCAATTCAGTTTTTGTGTGAGGAAAACCCGGCGTCCGCCAACGCAATTGCCAAATTTGAAAAAATGGCAAATGAAGATACTTCCCCCGTAGTTAGGTTGTATCTGGCTTCGGCGCTTCAACGGCTGAATCCTGAGCAACGGTGGAAAATAGGGGAGTTGTTACTATCTCATCAGGAGGACATTGCAGATCACAATTTGCCTAAGATGATCTGGTATGGTATCGAGCCTTTGGTAAAAGCTGATCCAGCCCGGGCGCTTCGATTAGCTGCAAAAAGCAAAATCCCTCTGGTGACCAACTTTATCGCCCGTCGCGTTGTTGACGCTGATGCTTTGGAAAGTCTGATTACAATGATAGGCAATTTGCCGACCAATCAGATAGCGATGCTGGAAGGGATGCGAGACGGTCTGGAGGGGCGTACGGATAGTAAAACACCGGCTGACTGGAACGTTGTCTACGCTAAACTAAAACAAACCAGAGGCAAAGTGGCTCAACTTTCCACCGAGATTGCTCAGCATTTTGGGGATACGGAAGTCGCGAAAAATTACATGACAACGTTAAAGAATTCCACTGCGCCCGCTGAACAGCGTAAAAAAGCGTTGCAGGCACTAGCATCGCAGCAGCGCCCTGAATTGGTAAAGGAGTTACCCGGTTTGTTGAATGAAGCTCAATTACGACTCGATATAATCCGCTCAGTAGCCGCTTACGACCATGAGCCACTAGGCAAATTGCTGTTGGAAAAATACCCGTCCTTTACGCAAAAGGAAAAGGCTGAGACGATTCAAACTCTTTCATCCCGGCCCAAATACGGATGGCTGCTTACGCAGGCAATCGCTAAAAAAACATTGGCTAAGAAGGAAATACCGACTTATGTTGCCCGACAATTGCGTCGCGTTGTTGGTAGTGGTTTTGTGGAAGTATGGGGGCCGATTGATCACATTGCATTTGACGAAAAGGCTTACAAAAAATACAGAGCGCTTTTGACTGATCGGGTGGTTGCTTCTTCGAATCCAGTGAATGGACGGTTGATTTTTAAAAATACCTGTGGTCCCTGCCATAAAATGTATGGAGAAGGAGGCATCATCGGACCCGAACTAACTGGTTCTAACAGGGCCAATTTGGATTATTTACTGGGTAATATCCTTGATCCAAGTGGAGAGATTCAGGATGATTACAAAATGGTAGTCGTAACAACCAGAGACGGAAGAACTTATGTCGGTAATGTAGCCAAGGAAACAGAACGTCAGGTGACATTGCGGGTGGTTGGACAGGATGCGGTTATCCTCAATAAATCGGATATTCAGACCAAAGAAACAACACCTATCTCGCTAATGCCTTCGGGGTTGTTGGAGGCTTTATCTGATAAGCAGGTCACAGACCTCATAGCATTTATGAGGACTACTAAACAGACAAAGAGCGGGAAATAGTAGCAAATTTTTGGAGTTTATCCGCTGACCGTATGCTACGGATCGTGTTGGACAGCTAGTAAACTATAAGCCTGGTATTTAAAAAGACACCTTCTCAATAAACGCTCCTATCTGAGACGATAAAACTTACATACATCTGCTTCAAGAAATGGGGAAAAAGCAAGACCCTGAAACGAACTAAATTGACCTCTAACAGACTAACTATAAAGTGGTCGATTGGGGGCATAGTCTCCTCATAAATCGGACGGTAAATGTTTATAACTGATACAGAACTTACTAACCTGACTGCTGCGAAGTTACTCCTCTTAAGCTATGTGCTGCTATCAGCCGCAGTTGTCCCCTTGGGGTTAACCCTAGCTGTCTTCGCTGATCGCTTTTGGCCTGGCTGTTACGCTTATTGGATTCCGATTGTGTTTCTATCCGCCGTTAGTGGCGCACTGGCAGCTATTTTCTGGCTGCTTCGGTTAATCTGGCTGTTCATTGCTTATGACCCACAGCCAGCCCCCGTTTCTCAACCGGCGTTAAAAGTGACCTATGTCAGTTTAGCAATACTGATCGGCTTCGAGGTATTTTCGTACTACATTAACTATGTTGTTCATCGATAAGATTCAGAACTTCTCTTCTTTGAGCCTTTGGTTAATATATTCTCAGTGGCTGTTACAAAAGTCTGGAAGCATATAAATGCGAATGAACTAGTACTCTTCCAAAATAAAGATTATAAAAACGGTTAGCTTTGTGGCATGGGTCGCATTGCAACATCGTTCATCTTGTCAGAGGCTGACTTGACTGCGTTGAACCAGTTATTGAGCAAAGGGAAAGATTCTGTTCGAAAATTAAACCGGGTTAGAGCCTTGCAGTTTTCTCATCTGGGCCACTCGCCCGAGCAGATCAGTCAATTACTGATCATAAGTATAGCGACAGTCTATAATTTGCGTAAACGTTATGACCAAGAGGGACTACAACGGGCCATTAATGAAAAGAGCCGACCCGGTCAACCCCGTAAAGTGACCCAGCAAGTCGAAGTTCAGATCACTCAACTGGCTTGTAGTCAAGCCCCTGATGGGCGTACGCGTTGGACGGCCAATCTGATTAATGAGAAACTGGTAAAGCTCGATATTCACATTGATGACGAGTCGGTACGCTTAGTGTTAAAAAAAGTAAGCTTAAGCCTTGGCTCAAAAAGCAGTGCCGGGCCGCCGGGCGGTGCATTGGGCAGGTAGATGGCGAGTATTTGGCCAAAATGGAGGATGTACTGGCGGTTTATGAACAGGCCACCCACCCTAATAGGGCACGCATCTGCTTTGATGAGCGGCCCTGCCAACTGCTTGAAAATGTAATTGCTCCCTTACTGATCAAGCCTGGTAAAGTAGCAAAAGAAGACAATGACGGGGCTGCCCGAGCAGTATATCCGTAAGGGGACGTGCGTGGTCTTACTAGCTTATGATTTGGACACAGGTCAACGCTACACTCAAGTGCGAAAGCAACGTACAAAGGCTGATTACGCTGAGTTTATGAACGACGTAATAACAACTCATTATACGCATCTTGACCGGATTGAGCTAATTCAGGACAATCTGAATACGCATACGTATGGCTCATTTTACGAACACTTGCCAGCGGCTCAGGCACGAGCTCTGAGCCGAAAAGTAGTATTTCATTTTACGCCTAAACATGGCTCTTGGCTCAACATCAACATGGCAGAATTGGAATTTTCAGCTTTAGCCCGGCAGTGTTTGAATCAGCGCATTGGTAGTCTGGAGGAGCTGACTCATCAAGTTGCGTTATGGGTAGCGGAGCGTAATGCGAGGTCAGTCAAGGTACATTGGAGTTTTACAGTTGCTAAGGCAGAGGATAAGCTCAAGCGATGGTATGAGAAAGTCAATCCAGCTAACGAATCGGAAAATGCTAAGAATTAAATTGGAAGAGTACTGGGTGGTGTTCCGGCCATAACAGTCGCCTAGAATTTGACAGATAAACCTGCTAATTTGTAACAGTATCGACTTTTGCAACAGCCACCTCACTTATATAACAGCTTTTTAAAAGCACCCTACATGAAATTTCTTATTGCTCCAATGTGTATTGTTGGCTTTGTCTACTACTTTGCTTTCAGACCAAACCCGGCGGTTTATGAATCCCAAATCGTGCTGAAAGATCCGATTCAATCCGTTCAGGACTCAATGCGCGTACTACGTCAATGGTGTGAAGCGATCAATCCAAACATATTTATAAGTTGCTATGTCCGCCAGGATAGCGTTTTTCATTTTAAGGTTAATAAAGCTACTTTGCTTGTCTCTCACTACAATATAGGTAGAATCGATACGGTATCCCTACTCAACCCAGGGTTTGTTAATCTGCCGAAAGCCAAGGTTGCTCGGTTGCTAAGAGTAATAAAATTCTTGAATCGTAATCAGATTGGGGGTATTGTTCATGATACATCGACCGAGTCTTGGTGGTATCCTTACCAATTGGATAACCATAATGATGTTCAGGGAATACGGCATTTGTTTCTTGTGGAATCAGCGGAAGACACCTTAAAACCTACTTTTACTTATTACTACAAAATAGTCGATCGTAGAAGTCAACTCATTTTGACAAGATCTAATGATGTCCGCCCTCGAGGGGCGAGGTAGATTATTTCATGCCGTAGTGAGCTGTTTATAAAAATAGTCTAATACGAGATAAGATTCCCGACGAACAAGTTATTGCACTATTCTTGGATGTATTATATAACTATTTTTTTTACTAGCTAAAGTACGAGCTTCAGGCTAACTGCTCGTGTAGATCCGTCTCAGAATACCCTCCTCAAAGTGAGACGAAACAATATTTATGTGCCTGCTTCTTAATTGGGGCGTTTAATGTGACACAGTCTACCTTTCGTACGATTCTAGTAAATACGAAAATAAATCCATCACAAAACGCCCAACTAGTAAGTTCCAAGGGGGGAAAGGCCAATCAAGTACCGATTTTCGTGCTTTAAGAAGAAAAGTACGATACGGCAGAAGGGCCATAAACAGTTAATATATAGAGTCTTAAATTCATAATCATTTCTGTACGAGAAGATTGTCCACTCATACATAACCAAAGTGCCAATCAATAGCAGTCCTCCACATACGAACGGTTTATCTCTGATCCAACTTCAAGAGTGCTACTAGTAGGCCACTGATTTTTGTAGCTTGTATGTAGTAAATAATTTATTTTCAGAATGTTACGAACGTAACTGCTGATAAGTTAGTTATCGGTCTGCTACCTAGCTAATCCTAGCTAATCCTAGGGTCTTCTCCGTCCCTGTCTTGCGTTCTAAGCTGTCGGTCAAGTTTTTACTTAATCCCAGCTTTGATGATCCACGTAGCTATCGAGTAAAACTTTAAAGTCCACCAGCAGTTCGCAATGAATTGCCCTTCTCTACAGCATAAGATAAGCGACTGGCAAGCCAGCAATGAGCAATCAAACCATCAACTGCTCGCGGCACTCGAAAAGGGAAAAACGGTTCGTCAGTGATGACTTGAGCCCCTGATTACCACAATTCAGATGACGTATTCCTTTTTCCAAACAACACGATGAAACTGACGCTAAGCGTCGTTGACATTCCGTTTGCTGATCATAGCCTACTGGACTGAATGCATTCATCCGGCTAGTGACTTATAAAAGCAATCCATTTCCATTGCGTTTCGGAGTTTGGGAAGTAAAGTACGAAGATTGGATGGTATCTGTAACAGACAAAGGCCGTTTGCCTTAATTCCATAAAATGCTCCTTCTTGAGCGCTAGAAGCTTCCTGCATTGGCTTCTTTACTGTTGCGTTTCAAGGGATACAATCTATTGTCTCTATCCCGTGTCTTGAATGAATGACAAAACGTATAACTAACGTCGTACCCTTGTTAACGATCATACGCATTACAAATCTTTAGACTCACATATCATGGAAAAACTGTCATTACTGGCTCGTGTTCAAGCAAAACCTGGTCAAGAAGCTACTGTCGAGAACTTTCTGAAAGAAGCGTTGGCACTGGCTCAACGGGAAGCGGGCACCCTTCGGTGGTATGCCTTCAAGATCAATGAGAATACGTTTGGTATTTTCGACACCTTTGCCACCGAAGACGATCGGCAAGCCCACCTGAACGGTGAAATTGCGAAGGGGTTGCTGGCCAATGCTGACACGCTACTGAGTATGCCCCCTGTGCTCGAACGGCTTGAATTACTTGCCGTTAAATAACGGTTATAACAGGGTAATGACGTTCGTGTTTTGGCAAGTAAAGTATGAACGTCACTACCTTGTTACAAATCAAGGGACATTTATTTAATTCAAAAAATACCCTCCTACCTGAGACGAATGAGCGTTCGTGTTTCGCCTTCAGTAATGGGGCGTGTACTAGTATGCCAATGATAATAGTTGTCAACTATTATCATTGGCATACTTACAGTAAAGTGGACTGCTTTCCAAACTGTATATGCTTGTGCTTTTCTCCCCATCCATCAAGTAGCAGGCAAGCCGGTATTAGTTCCTTACCAATCTCTGTCAATTCATATTCAACTCGCGGTGGCACTTCCGGGTAAACAGTCCTTGTGATTACCCCGTCCCGTTCAAGTTCACGAAGCTGAAGCGTCAGCATTCGTTCTGTAATGTTTGGAATAACTTTTTTCAGCTCTCCAAATCGCCTTTTCTCGTTTCCCAAGCGCATTAGTATAAGTAATTTCCATCTACCGCCGATCAGTTGAACAGCATAGGTCAAATTACAATCTGAGAGAAAATTACGGTTAATGCTATTGGTCGAGCTTGCCTTAAGCTTTGTCATACTTACAAAATTGTATGTATCATACATTGGGATACCTACTACGCAAAAATATTGTGGCCTGTATAGTATTGCAACGCATTTGAAAAACACATACATGGAATCTGATAAAATAAAAGTAGGCTTAATAGGCCTTAATCCAGATAGTCAGTGGGCATCCGTATCACATATCCCGGCTTTAAAACTGCTCTCGAATAAATTTGACATTATTGGCGTAGCCAATTCCACTCATGAAAGCGCAAAGAAAGCTGCCGCAGCATTCCAAATTCCCAACGCCTTTGAAAATGCGCAGATGCTGGTAGAATCCAATGACATTGACCTGGTGGTGATCACGGTGAAAGTTGCTTATCATTTTGAATTGGTAAAAGCTGCGCTCGAAGCTGGAAAACACGTTTACTGCGAACATCCGCTTGGAAACGGGTTAGAAGAAACCAAAACGTTAGCCGCTTTGGCCAAAAGTAAAAATGTAATTGCGGTAGTAGGTACTCAGATGGTCGTTGCACCAGAGCTACTTTATTTAGCACAGCTTATAAATGAGGGCTATGTAGGAAAAGTTTTGTCTACTACGCTCATCGGCTCCGGCGGCAGTTGGGGCGACGAAACCGTCATTGCTAATTATTATCTGTATGAAAAAGAAAATGGCGCTACTATGCTAACGATTCCACTGGGGCACACCCTGGCGGGTCTAACCAAAGTTTTAGGCGGATTCAATCAGCTTACTGCACGCATGAGCAGCAATTTTAAAAATGTTAACATAAAAGACACAGGGGCAATAAAACCCAAAACTAGCGAAGACCAGATTATGGTGATAGGAACCTTGCAAAGCGGTGCTGCCGTCACCGTTCATTATAGAGGTGGGATTTCCAGGGCCACCAACTTTTTATGGGAGATTAATGGAAGCAAAGGGGATATCCAGGTAACCGCTCCACTAGGGCATGGCCAGCAGGCTCAGTTAACCATTCATGGGGCGAGGGGTGACGAAACTGAATTAAAACCTTTAACTGTGCCTGCTGAAATGTACCAAGGTTTAACTGGAAATCCGGTTATCGGCAATGTAGCCCAGATTTACAAACGACTGGCAGCAGATATTAGAAATAACACCAGGACTGCTCCTTCATTTGAGGATGCTGCGTTTCTGCATGAATTATTGAATAGGATTGAAATTTCCGCTCTTTTTAACGGGCCGTATGTTACTGGTTGAGTTTGACAGATGTTAAAATTACATTCTCAAAAAATGCTCACTTTTTACGTACAGTGATTAACTCTAGTAGACTTGGTAGGGCAATTAGTGATTCCCCTTTGTAGCAATTCGAGCGGGCTCGACCAGTCAAAAGAATGGTGTCGCGGTCGGCCGCTTTCCCGGTGATAAAGTCAGGATTGCAACTCAATGTATAGAAACCATCAACTTGGCCGGTTTTGGCATTAATGGTACTTACACCCCCTTTGTTGTAAACGCCCGTTTTTTCAATCAATAACGAATAGCTTGTTGACTGGCAGTCGCAATCGGCTGGAGCGGAGGGTTGGCGACAAGCCAGTGCACTGAGAGTAAGGGTAAGTACTACTAAAGAAGTTTTCATATTTTAAGGACCCGCCAACTGCGTTCTGGGTTGTATTTAGCCAAGCTTACCCACTGGAATCAAAAGCTATCAAATAGCACCGTATCTCCTAAAAACGCTCCCGATCGAGACAAAAAAGTAAACGTCTGGCAGGCTCCCTTACTTGCCCGTTCTTGGTTGCCCAATTTGATAACTACTGCTAGTTGCCAGTTTAAGTTAGCTTTGTAAAGGAGGCTGGTAAGGCCGAAAGTAGGGAATCCAACGGGGTACATGCTGCTTATAGTGTTGGTAGTCGGTGCCAAACCGATTCAGCAAATCCGGTTCCTCAAGCCCAATGAAGTAAACCGTATTGATGCCAAAGACTAGCCCGGCCCAAAGTAATAGGTTCCCTGACTGCAACAGCAAGGCTTCCCCAAGTAGCATAGCCAATACCCCGCTTATCATCGGGTTACGGCAATAACGGTAAGGCCCAACCACAACGAGTCGTTGTGGCGGCTCCCAAGGGGCCAAGGTTCCTTTCCCTATCCCATTAAACAGCCATATCGTTCTCAACAGCAGCGTAAATCCCGCTAGCCCTACTAGGCCTCCCATTAGCTTGACTACCCACGTGTTCAGGGTAACCCACTGATGAGGCACATAAATCAACCAGGGTATAACAATGGTTACCGTGACTGGTAACAGTAGAATAGCCAGCAGATGAGCTAGTAACGATGGCGGTCTCATCAGTGTACGTAGTGAAGTGGTTCAAACTTTGTCGGATACTCTATCACTCGACGGTAAATATAACCTGTCAAGTGACTTATAAACTGGCATTGAAAGCAGAAACAGCCAATCGACTAACTCGTGATTAAAATAACCAGGGTATCTATAAAAACACCCCCAACTGAGACGATAGAAGCTTCATATCTCTGCTTCAAGAAATGGGCGTTAACTGAGATTGGTCGAAAATGTCTTTAATACGATTTGATGTAAGAGAAGTCTCATCAATCTAAGCTTGGCAGAAATAACCTCATATGGTAATGGAGGTCCGCGCATTTCAGGTAGGAACCTGGTAATCCGACTCTAATTGATCATAGGCTTTGCTGTCGGTCTTCTGCTGACGCGCCGGGATAAGCACCATCTGGGCCCGTTTGTTGGCCGGAATGGTAATCACCTTAGTAGAGGCCCAGTTGCCGGGTACGGTGTAGGTTAGTACCTGAAACTCGACCAGATTGCCGTTGTCGCCCGCCGTCGTCAGCGTCAGCAGGTTCGTGCCGCAGTCAAATTGGGGCGGCAGCACTTACGTGTGGCCTATATAATTACTTTGTTCCTGAAGAAACTAAAGGAGCTTTTTTCATCCACTCAGTAGACGTTATTTGCTGAACCAAAAACATTGCTAAGTCTTCAAGCATAATTGTTGTTCCTTGCATTTTTGTGTCATCAGCTAGTACCACCCCAGAGCCAGGTTTTGTCGAAAAAAAGGCTGGTCGGACAAACGTCCATTCAAGGTCTTTTTCCTCTAGCACCGCGGCCATTATTGCCTCATTCACTAATTTTTTCTCTTTAAAGAAGAGATTGACAAGAACTCTTATTGCTTTTCTTTTAAAATCTAATTTTTCTTGAGGCAGTTGTATTACTGCCAAAGAAATGTTAATAAGCCTTTTTATGCCCTGTTGCTTCATTTTACTTACCAGGACGTCTCCAATTTTTTTAAACTTTTTAAGTTGATCAGGCTCTTTTACTGCCCCCGAAACGTTAATTACCGCAACGCTTCCTGTTAACGATTTTTCTACCGATGCTTCGTCCAATAAATTTCCAGCAACTACGTGTACTTTCTCCTTCAAATAACCCAATTTTTCAGGATCTCTGACAAGTACCTTAATCTGATATCCGGATTTTAGAGCTTGAGCCATTACTACTTTGCCAACCTGACCAGTTGAACCCAGGATTGTTATTTGCATTTTATATATTTTTTAGGTGAAAATAACTTAAGCCTGATAATTCAGTTTAAAGGGCGAGTCATTGCGGAACCAGGTAGTACAGAATACTATAAAGGTTTGATATTTAATCATGTAATGATACGGAAAAGAGTAGTATTAGTAAATATCATGGTAAGCCGACACCTTTTAAATAAACTCTTTCGGCGTAGTTATACTTGCGGTTGGTACGGCCACCAATCCCTACAAGCACAACCAGCAGGCAGGGAGTGGTTATGCCACTTATTCAGGAATAGGGGTACCCGGTTTTATATCTACGTTGTGATAGGAAACAACTTTCCAACCGCCTGCCTCTTTAGCCAATACCTGCAATAAACGGGTATTAAGTTGCCCTTTGGCGTCTAACTGAAGTCTGGGAGGTAGACCTTCTTTGGCAAAGCCCGATACTTGGCATAAGGTTTCCAAAAGAGCTACATCGGAGCGGACAAATTTGAGGGATACAATTTTTTGTTTTAGGACCGTATTCTTAAAAAAGCTTTTGAAAATCACCTCGTGCTGGTCTAAAAATGCTTTATGCCCTTTGAAGAACATACCTGCAATATTGGTAAAGGTACCATCTGTAGAAAATGGCTGAGAGTAAGCCGGGGCATCCCCCTTATTCCAAGCTTGGTCTTCCTGCTGGAGGATACCTTGAATAGACACTGAGTCCTTCACGTTTTGGGCACGAAGGCTTGCAGAGGTAAGGATCAGGGTAAAAACCAAGGCACTCTTGATAGCTGAACGTATTTTCATGATTGTTAGCTTTATATAAAAACAACTTGTAAGCTACCAAACGGAATATCCGTTAGCTATCCTTCTTTAGTTACCGGTTGATAAACAGGGGGTCCTGACCTGTGCATTTAAAAATAGCCAAGTTGTTGAACAGACTCGTGGGTGCATTTACCGATTCGTACCGGTCCGTCGGCGCGGAGCAGCGGCCAATTAAGCGGGTACTTTAAAATAGTGAACCGTTGTTCATTAGAGAACTCAAGTCTTTGCTACCAGGTAATACGTAATGGAATCAAAGGATCGAAATCTTTCAGTTTACCTTGTTTGCCATCGTCAAATTCTAAGGCTGCTAAATAGGTCTCACCAAATGATACTTGAATCATACTTTCATGAAGAACCTTTCTGAGAGCCAGGGAAAAGTCCTTGATTGGAGAAGGAAGCGTTAAGGCTACTTTCGTCAGTTGATGGAATCCCTTTGCATGAGTCAATGGTTGCTGCTTTTCAAACGGGTAGTCTTTCGGAGACAAGCCAAAAAATGGCATCTCAAAGAGCATAGGTTCCGTTGGGAAATCCTCATTTGAGGCAATGTTGGCAAATTGACCTTCGGGTAAATAAATGGAATAATATCGCCAGCCATCCTCAAAAAATAGGTCAATAGACTGTTCAGATTTCTGTTTGGTTCGGAAACAAAGGCCAAATGGACAAAACTGGGTGAGGCTATATTGTGATCTTTCCCACAGTTTGGTTCGTTCGATCACTGGGTTTTTAATTTCATCTTTATTATTCACCCAGGCTAATTCTAAGTACGCATTCTGAAAAAAGAAGCGCCGACATGCAGTTCCTTGGCCGGGGTGGACATTGGCTGTGCCTTCACTCAAGCCAAAGGATTGTAATGTGCTAGCGACCTGTTCCGCCTGATGAGTAAATATAAAAATATGATCTAACTCCATTGTAGGGTAGGGGCTACAAATTACACTGTTTTGTACTTTGGTAAGTAAAGTACGAAAAATAGATTGTTGATTGACAGGTAAACGATCTTTGGCTCAATCTCAAAATACGCTCCTTTTAAGCCTTAATCATGGTCGAATTTCTCCTTGCTGGCGAGCCAACTGGTCGAGGGCATCGTAGTAGTTTGTCCGCAATTGCTGCCCTGAGTGTATCCGGGCACCCAAGTCTTGGTACGCGTTGGTCATTAAGTTATAAACAGGCCAATGGGGCCATTTTACTTTAGTAGTCGTCCCATTGGGATTACCATCCCTGGCAAACGCGATCCAATAGTCACTCATCGCATCAGCCAGGATTATATCGTAAGCGGTCTGCCCATTGTTCGCAAATGCAGTCCATTGATTCGGTACTACCC
Organism: Spirosoma endbachense; assembly: GCF_010233585.1. Taxonomy (NCBI): domain Bacteria; kingdom Pseudomonadati; phylum Bacteroidota; class Cytophagia; order Cytophagales; family Cytophagaceae; genus Spirosoma; species Spirosoma endbachense. The sequence goes on along the minus strand of NZ_CP045997.1, from coordinate 3,009,734 downwards.
CAAATACGAACGGCAATTCAGACGTGTGTACGGCTGGGAGTTGATGGCCCAAATCATCAACGGATTGTCGAGTGAAATAATAGACGTAAGCACGCCCTCCGGCCTTTGTTACCAGTCGAGCTAAGGCACGAGTCGGTGCGCCAAAGCCCAGATCGCCTACTATTTCCTGCGACCGAACTAAGAGTTCACTCGTATCAGCAACGGCATACAACTGAGCCAGCTTACCCGATGTATCCCCAAGGTCGCCCTTACCCAATAGGTCATAATAGGCCGGTAATGATTGAGCGGCTGGCTGAGGTTGAAATCGAATACCTTCGGCAGCCGTACTGCCGACCAGAATAGGGACTTGATTCCATCGGCCCCGACTAATAGCTTGATCCAGAGGCAGCGGTAATGCCCAACCGTCGATTACCGGGCCAAACCAGACCTGATAACTTCGTAATGGGCCTCGTTTAGGCCAAGGGTAAGCATCGATAATCCGTTGAGCATCGATAGCCCGTAGCGCACGTGCGGCTGACGTATCCTGCCGGTCAATACCCAGTGTCATAGCCCCTGACAGCGCGAGAGTGCGGGCAGTCTCAAGCCTATGGATACCATTATGAATACCAGTTCCGCTTTGCAGAATAGCCCGTTGAAATAGCCCGTTGGCTAAAGGAGTGGCCAGCAGAGCACCAACGGCGAATCCACCCGCTGATTCGCCAAAGACGGTAACGTTATGGGGATTCCCTCCGAACTGGACAATATTTCGTTGCACCCATTGAAGAGCGGCAATCTGATCCAGGAGCCCATAGTTTCCGGTACTGCCTTGGGCAGACTCCGCTGCCAATGCAGGGTGAGCCAGGTAGCCGAGTGGGCCTAATCGGTAATTCAATGTGACCACGACGACTCCCTTACGGGCCAACGTACGACCATCATACCCCCTTGCACTGCCCCCAAGATAACCTCCTCCATGAATCCACACCATCACAGGACGAGAAGCCTGTTTTTTCGCTTTAGCCAAGACTGTTGTGTACACATTCAGATACAGGCAGTCTTCACTAGTGGGCCCCCATTCCCTGGTAGACTGGGGACAGGAAGGGCCGTATTCGGTGGCCATCCGAATCCCTGTCCAGGGAGCTGGTGGTTGGGGGGGCTGCCATCTTCGTTGACCGACCGGTGGAGCAGCATATGGGATACCCTGAAACATGAACACATTTGTTGAATCAACGAAGCCCTCTAACGGGCCTGCATCAATCGTCACTCGGGGAGGGGCGCTTAGGTTACTTTTGATCTGAATAAATTGTGTGCAGACGAATAAACTAGACGTTAACCAAAGCATCGTGCTTGGTGTACTCATAAGCAGCAGGTTAATTAATCGATAGAACATAGCTCTTGACAAGATAAAAGGGCATCTGACTCGTTACACGAATACGGGTATGCTAATCGCTTCAACTACACTTATCGGGACGTTTGCCCTATCAGACACAAACTGCCCCACCGACCAAAACCTGACCGCTCCAGCGGCCCGGCTGCGGGGCGTTCCTCGTGTCGAGGGCAACCCGCAAACGGAAGCTCAGAAACCCATTTTGAGTCGGTCGTTTTGTGGCTCGGACCAGGCTTAGTCACCCTGGTTCAACTCAGGAGCTAGTTGGCCAAGCAAAAAGAAATGTAGTCATTCGTTGATGCGATTCAGAAGATTTACCCAACCTTGATTGCCTCCACTTAAAGGCCAAGTGAATTGGGCAAGCTATAAGTTGACAATGATTTCGGGCCGTTGACTATATTCGTGCAGCATCAGGTTTGGCCTAACATGGGCAAACTGCTTGAAATCTTTGACTAAATGATAGTAATCCGTATAGCCAAAGTGGAGAGCGATGGTAAGCCAGTCAACATTGGGATGCCTTTCTTTGTAGTCTAAGGTCAGAAAAAAGCGGCTAATGCGGCTGTACAGTTTGGGGCCGATGCCGATCCGATCCGTGAATTTCCGTTCAAATTGGCGGGGGCTCAAATTCGCTTGGCCCGCCAGCCAATCCAACGAAAAAGGGCTGGGATTGTGCAGCAACAATTGCCCAATTCGGTCGATTGGATGTAAATCAATTTTTAGCCTGCTCAGCTTGCCCAGCAAATAGGTTTCGGCCCGATGAATCATTTGGGCATAATCGCGGGCATTGGCAATCTGATCATTGACGGATTGTAACTCTGAGCTAATCACCGATTCGGCGTCACAAAATTCGCGTGTCAACTCCTGACTGGAGAACCCCAGGAACCGATACATGGCCCCAGGTTGAAATACGATCATCAGCATGAGGTACTCAGTCTGGGCAAATACCTGAAAATCAAGCCGGGATACCTGTTGACCAAATAAGGCAGTAGCGGCAATTTTTGAGGCTGTTTGCGTCAAGGGATCGTAGGCTTGGATATAGCCACGGGCAAAAAAGACAAGCGCCTGCTCGGCTCGGGCCGGATAGGGCGTTAGGTGATTAAAATCGCCGTACAGGTTAACCAGTAGATAGTATCTTACAAAGGACTGCAAGGCTGGACAGGGTGGTACTTTACGGAAAATCATGGCTTTATGGAGGTGCGATGGTGGTGGATAAAGTTACTTACATTTTTCCAGCACTCGTACTAGGTTGGCGGGTTGGTCTCGCATGGCATAATGCCCCCCCTCTAAGGTCAAAATTGGCCACCCACGTTGTTGGGCTCGTTGGGCTGAGGAGGCAAACCCCGCTTTCTGCCTGTCCCCGTTTTTGGTCATCAAAATATACCAGGTCGGGATTTTCAGGACGGCAGGATTGCTCAGGGTCAGTGGCTCCGTAAAGGTCTTCAACGGTTGTGGTACGTCGGTTGGGGGGAACGGTTTAGTTGGGCCAAAGAAGTACTTCACAAAGCCATCTTTGGTGTGAGGTTTTGTTGATGCTTCGCCAGTATGCCCGATTGCCCTGAATAAACTTTCGCCGTTGTTGGGCACAAATGCATCTACATAAATCAGCTGCTTGATCCTGTCCGGAACTTGATCGGCGACCCCCGAAATAACCATTCCTCCATAACTATGTCCAACCAGGATAATATTGTGCAGATTCTCAAAACGGATGACATTGACAATGTCGGTGATATGAGTGCGTAAGCTGATCTGGGGGCTGGCCAGATGTACCCGTTCACCCAGCCCCGTCAGAGTAGGATGATAGACCTTAGCCCCTTGAGCGGTGAGGATGGAATCGACTTGTTTATACTCCCAGCCCCCGCCCCAGGCTCCGTGAACAAACAAATACAGGCGTGTGGCATGTTTGGAGGTATTTTGCGAAAATGTGTTAAACGTAATCAGTGTGGACAGTAGCAAGAGCGTAGCTGTTTTCATGCTTAAGACGAGTTAAGGTCCGCCACAAACATACTGGTCCTCAGGGGAATACGACAAGTAAAAAAACGACATTCATCCGATCAAACCACATCTACTTTTGAAAGCGTTTTTTTAGATTGTTCCTCGAATGGATAAATGCGCTGACTCTCTGCTGGTCATTGATAGCAGTTGATCTATTTCTGCTTCTCATTTGGGATAAGAATCGATACTAGGGTAGCCAGTCTACAAAAATTTCAGCAGCTAGTTTAAACGTGAACATTCTCACAAATCGCTCATTTGTGATACATCAATGGGGTTTCAAAAGTACGCAGTTACTAGTTGGTCCAGCGACTGCGTGCTTTTGAAACCCCATTGATGGTTCGAAATTAGTCCGCTTAGTACTTCTATAAGGCTATACCGCCCGTGGCCTCTATGCGTTGGCCATTCAGCCACCGGGCCGCATCGGTACACAGAAAAGAAGCGATACCGCCGATGTCATCCGGCTCAGCAACGCGGCCCAAAGCAGTGGACTGAGCCACCCAGGCCCGTACCTCGGGCGTATCCGTTATATCCCCGCAATTAAAGATCGCACCCGGGGCAATCGAATTAGCCGCAATACCCCGACTGCCCAATTCAAGGGCTAAATAGCGCGTAAAAACTTCCACCGCTCCTTTCATCGCCGCGTAGGCCGAAACGCCCGCAAAGGAGCTCCGGGTAGTCGACGAAGAAATGTTGATGATGCGGCCACCGTTGCGCAGCAGGGGTAGAGCTCGCTGCGTGAAGAAAAACACACCTTTGAGGTGCACGTTGAGCATCTCATCAAATTGGGCCTCGGTCGTCTCCGTAATCGACGCATTCAGACTGGTACCCGCGTTGTTAAGCAGAAAGTCGAACCGATCGGTCCCGAACGTATCGGTCAGTACCCTCGTGAGTTGGGTAAAAAACAACGCAAACGTGCTCAAGTCGGCCACGTTTAGGGCCAAGGCCACAGCGCGACATCCTAACGCTTCGATGTCGGCCACTACGGCCGCGGCTTCGGTCTGCTGTCGGCGGTAAGTCAAGATGATATCGATGCCCTGCTGAGCTAACTTCAAGGCCATATCCCTACCCAAGCCCCGGCTGCCGCCGGTAATTAACGCGATTTTAGATGTACTCATAGGTGAAACGATTGGGGTTGTAGTCAACACCACAAAGGTCCCCTGCGTAGGGGGCAGCCGTATTGTAGCCGCCAATCAACTTTTTGTAGGAATCAAATCACGACGGCTTCCCCTGTCCGGAATGTACCCGGACTGACACTGACGTAGCGGCGGAAAAAGTGCGAAAAATGAGCCACGTCCACAAAACCCAGACTGTCCGCAATTTCCCAAAGCGTCCAGTCGGACTGGCGTAGCAGCACTTTGGCTTCCTGCACGAGTCGCCCGCCGATCAGCTCAGAAGTCGTTTGGCCGGTGCGTTCCTTAAGCACCTTATTCAAGTGATTAACATGCACGGCTAAGCGAGCGGCAAAATCTTTCGCCGTACGCAGCGGCACGCGCTGCTGGGGGGTAGTGAGCGGAAACTGCCGCTCTAGCAATTCCACGAAGCGCGCGGTGAGCCGGGCCTTGGCTGAGTGGGCGGGTTGACGCAGCGTGTTGGCCTGCTGCTTCTGACCCATGTGCAGTAGTTCTACCACATAGGCTCGTAGCAGGTCGTATTTGTGGGCATAATCGGAGGCCAGTTCTTCATGGATCTGGACGAAAATAGCCGCAGCCCGCGCCTTTTGGGTCGGTGTTAGTTGAAATACTAGATACCCGTCCTCCTTGAACAAGGGCATTTCGCCAGGCGTGAGTCCCCCAAGGATGGGTAGGAGAAACTCGGCCGTGAAGATGCAGAATTGGCCTTGCTGTGCCTGGGTGGGTCGCCACTGAAATGACACCTTGGGCGTTAAAAACACCAACGCATCGGGGGCAACCTCGATGGTTTTGTCGGCGCACTCGGCCCGGCTGGGGGTGCTCACTAAACTGATTTTGTAAAAAGAGGGGATGGGGTAGGGCGTATCGGGCTGTAGTTGGGTCGACCGCCAGAGGTCCGCCAAGTGGAACGCATTGACTTGGCCGACCTCGTGCTGAATATCCTGAGGTAGCAGTTGATGCAGGTCGAGGCCGGTGCAAAGCGAGAGCTCCTGATAAAGAGCGTGGAGCCCGGTAGTGGTCATGAGCGCGAATTAAGCGGGTAAGTGCTGCAATTTACAACAAAGCGGAAATCTTGCCGCCAGCTGAATTGCTGTTTACCGACAAGATAAATCGCTTAATTTCCTCCAATATCATTAGTGCCCTAGCCATTTACACCTAATTCGCTTTTTCCACCAGGCAAAACTCGGCGCATTTTAGAGGCTATAAGTCGTCAGCATTAAGCGGCAATAAGTTAAATTATACAAAAAGCTGATTGGCGGCTTCAATACGGCTGCCCCTTGGAACGAGAACTCCGATTATAGAGAAGACGACAGAATGACTACCTGCTGAATCTCAAAATACCCTCCTCATTATATGATTCTGTAACAATGATGTTTCAAGGTTATCCATGCCTTAGGCTTTAAGGTTGGCTAGTATTGAATCCTCATCCTTAAAATTTGAGGCATACTGACTTGCTTTCACCTTCCATCATTTTATATGATAAATCTAAGTTCGGTGCATTTATCTAACTGGGCAATGTCAACCGATGGAATTTCTATACCAGTATTTCTATACCTTTTTCCAACTCCACCAGCGGGACCAAAAAATTGGCAGAAATAATAACCTGCCCTGGTTTAGTACACTCCTGCAATTGAGTTTGGGATTCTTTTGTATGCTAGTAGGAGGCTACTGGGCAATCCTCTGGCTTATTCAGTCGAAGCTCACTACGGGTGGAATACAGAAGTACCACGTCAACTTTTTAACGGGAACTATCTTTGGGACTTTATACTATCTGCTTTTCAATTACTTAAAAGTCGATAGACAAACCGGCTTAACTCCATTATACTGTTTTGAGGTAACCAAACGAAAAAGAATCGTTTTCTGGTTGATTTGGATTGGCTCTGTCCTCTTTGTAGCCCTATTGGGATTTCTCCGTCACCATCTCTAATAAAGATCCAATAAATCAGTAGACCTATTATTATAGTTGAACAGGAATACGAGACAGGAATGGATATTTTTGGTTTGGTAAATCTGTTTTGCAAATTATCCAAAAACGCTCCATTTCTTGATTTTTGACTCAGTTCATGTGAGGTTCAGTCAACGGCTACGATTGAAAAGTCATGGTCACCAGTTCCGTATCCATATACTCATTGATCGCTCGTAGTTTACCCTCTCCCATACGGCACACCCAGCAGTAGCGATTGTTATACAGCTTGCCATCAGGCGTCATGTTATCACCAATTGCTTCGACCACCACGTACTCCCCTTCCGCTATAATACGCCTAGCAGTCGCCTTATAAGGGGGACGTAAAGTCGTCTTCACCGACCCCCATAGCTCATTCACTACGGCCTGTTTTCCCTGAAAGGTCTTTGCCCATTGACCACTTCCCATCCACCTCCATTGCATATCGTCGGCCATCGCCTCCAGAAAGGGCTGATCATTGCCCGTTGCTAATTCAGAGAAAATCGTTTCCATCAGGTGTTTATTCTCAACTGCGCTCATAAGGGATCAATGAATGGAGTAAAATGCGATGAGTGATGAACAGACAATGGGTACAGCTTAAGGGGCCTTTTCTAGCTGGTTATTGAGCCGCGTAATGCAGTGTCACTACCCCCGAACCGAGCGTTTTTGACTCTAATAACCTCAACTTATTCATGGGTGATGAGCTGGCAAATAGACGGATCCCTTCCCCGAGTAGGACCGGATGCAGCATTAATTTATATTCATCAATCAGGCCCAGATGCATGAAACTTTTGGCTAGGCCAGGGCTGCCGAAAATCACCAGGTCTTTGCCGGGTTGCTGTTTGAGTTGGGTGATCTCATCGACCACGTTGTCTTTGATCAACCTGGTGTTAAGCCAGTCCGCACTGGGCAGGGTAGTGGAAAAAACGATTTTGGGAATCTGCTCCACCCATCGTGCATGGTCAAGTTCGTGTTGGCTGGCCGTTGGGTCGGCTAAAACGGTAGGCCAGTAGCCTGCCATTAACTGATAGGTATGCTTGCCGTAAACCGGCACGCCTACGGTTTTTACCAGTTCATCAGCGAATTGTTGGAGCTCCTGATTGTAGGATAAGAAACCCAGGCCGCCGTGGATGTCAGCGGCAAAGCCATCTAGGGAGATGTGGGCGAATAAAACTAGCTTTCTCATCTTGCTGATTGAGGGTCACAAAGCTAGGACTGCTTTAGTAAAGGAGCCCTAGCGGAATGCGACAAATTAAGGGGGCTATTATGCCATTTTACTGGTAAGTGAGCCAACTGTTTGCCGTTAGAATTAGATGAGGTTTGATTTCGCATAAACCTCTCTTCCATGAGGTAAAGCCAGTTGCTTTACTGGGTACCCTTCTCAACGGCTTTCTCAAAAAAGGCTCCCCAGTGAGACGAGAAAACGTTCATGAATAAGCTCCTGCCTGAGACGAAGACGTATGTATCTGCTCATAAATTTGGGCGTTTAATTGGACGGCTAGAAAATAGCCAACGCCATCGATGCGTTG